>JAQBGU010000001.1:0-3326 GCA_032128375.1 Deltaproteobacteria bacterium
GATCTTCTTTTCGAACGCCTGTTCGCAAGCGAGTCTCGCGCTTTTGTTTTCCTGTGCAATCGACTCAGCATTGCCGTCACGCACCGCTCCTGGCGTCCCCATGTTGCCCTCGTGACGGCACCAGGTGTTCCCTTGGTCGAGTCCCGCCTTTCGCGCCTCGTCTGCGGCTGCTTGTGCTTTTTACGACCGATGAGTCGTCGCCCGATCCATGTCGTCGTTCGGGAGGAAACGACTACGCTCCACGCTGTCCGGAATCGACAGTTCTGCATCAGGTCGTGTCGGCAGCGCTGGAACCGTTCCTCACCCAAGCCGACTTGGCGGATCGGTGCGTGCCGCGATTCGTCGAGCGCGAGTTGCGCGCCTATCTCGAGTGCGACGTGCTCGAGTTTGGATTTCTTCGGTTGCACTGCGACGGTTGTGGGCTTGATCGGCTGCTGCCATTCTCTTGTAAGGGAAGGGCTTTTTGCCCGTCCGGCGGTGCAAGGCGCATGGCGGACACGGCGGCGCACCTGGTCGATCGCGTCTTGCCCGAAGTGCCGGTCCGGCAATGGGTGCTGACATTGCCCATCGTTTTGCGTTATCGCATGGCCTACGACGCAGAATTGACCTCGGCCGTGCTGCGCGAGTTCCTGCGCGCGATCTTTGGTTCATTGCGCCGACGTGCTCGAGCCGGCAGACGAATTCGCTATCCGCAGTGCGGCTCGGTGACGTTTGTACAGCGTGCAGGCGACGCGTTGAATCTGAACGTGCACTTTCATGCGCTGGTGCTCGACGGCGTCTTCGACTTCGACGACTGCGGAGGGCCGAGATTCATCCTGTTGCCGCCACCCGACGACGAAGAAGTACTGCGCGTCGGCGCTCGGTCGAGTAGCCACGGGCCCGAACGCTGGACGACCCCTGCGCCGACTGGGCGATCGGATCGCTGCGACCAACGCCGCGGACTTCGAGGGACCGCGCTGTGTCAACCTAGCCGGCATTAGTCTGCATGCCAACGTCTGCGTTCCAGCGCGGGACCGTCGAAGGCTTGAACGTTCGTGCAGATATGCCGCTCGACCGCCATTGTCCACCGAGCGGCTGTCGCTGCGAGAGGACGGTCGATTGCAGTACCGCTTGCGGCATCGCTGGCGCGATGGCACCACACACATGCTGTTCGAGGGTGTCGAGTTGATCGAACGACTCGCAGCATTAGTGCCACCGCCACGGTTCAACACTGTTCGTTACCACGGAATTCTGGCCCCGGCGGCGAGTTGTCGCGACCGGGTCGTTCCTCGGAATCGAACGTCGCCGGATACGGACAGCGACCGCGAACCGCGGGAGATGCGTCATGGGCGCCGTGGTTGCGCGGGGCCCCAGGGAGACTCATCGCCGGTTGATTCGCTTCCTACCGAATCCTCCCTGAGTCGTCCGCGTCGACTTTCTTGGTCGGAGTTGACGTCGCCGCGGGCTTGCTCGGGACTCATGTACGCGGCGGTGCCCATCAGCATGCCGGCTCCGGTCATCTGCGCGGTGAACGTCGGCGAGTGGGTGGCGAGGGACGCTCGCGCCTGTCCCTCCCGAAAACTTCGTCTTCCTTGATTCTACAGGACTTCCGATCTGGGGTAGCAGATTCGTGATGGAATAGAATCGGTGGATCTGGTTGCGGTTTCGGGGAGACATTGGGATGCTGCACCTTGTTCGCTGCCTTGTGACGATCCTGTTTGCCTCTCGGGCCAAGCTCGCTGCCGAAAACCTCGCGCTACGGCAACAGCTCGGCGTACTCGGCCGCTCGGTCAAACGTCCGCGGCTCCGGAAGCGGGACCGCATCTTCTGGGTCTGGCTATCCAGGCTCTGGCCGGATTGGCGAGCCTCCCTCGTCGTGGTCAAGCCGGCAACGGTCATCGCCTGGCACGGGAAGGGATTCAGGCTGTACTGGACCTGGAAGAGCCGACACAGGGGCGGTCGACCAGCGGTGCCTCGGGAAATCCGCGATCTCATTCGCAAGATGTCGAGGGCCAACCCGCGTTGGGGCGCACCGAGGATTCACGGAGAACTTCAGAAGCTGGGCATCGAATTGGCGCAGGCCACGGTCTCCAAGTACATGTTCCGGCACCGAAAGCCACCGTCGCAGAACTGGAAGACGTTTCGCGACAACCACGTTGGAAATTTGGTCTCGATTGATTTCTTCACGGTGCCCACGGTGACGTTCAGGGTGCTGTTCGTCTTTGTCGTCCTGGCCCACGACCGGAGACGCGTGATCCATTTCAACGTGACCCAGTCTCCCGGTGCGAGATGGACCGCGCAACAGATCGCGGAAGCGTTTCCCTGGAACACTGCGCCGCGGTATCTCCTTCGTGACCGCGACGGCATCAATGGTCACGGGTTCACCAGCCGCGTCGATCACATGGGCATCGAGGAAGTCAAGACAGCTCCGCGATCCCCCTGGCAAAGTCCTTACGTGGAGCGCCTGATCGGAACCCTACGCCGAGACTGCGTCGATCATGTTGTCGTCATCAACGAGAATCACTTGCGCCGGATTCTTCGAGATTATCTCGCCTACTATCACAGTTGCCGGACGCACTTGTCGCTGGAGAAGGACTCCCCGGTGCCGAGAAAGGTGGAACCGCCGGACCAAGGGAAGATCGTCGAGTTCCCGATGGTTGGCGGGCTTCATCACCGCTACTCACGTCTGGCTGCCTGAACTCTTCCCCGCAACTCGGAGTACTTGCCTACTGCGTTCGCCGGAGACGCGCGCTTGCTCGGTCCCGATCTGTGCCCCTGTCCAGAGCGTGCCTGAGGGCGGTGGGCGAAACTGCGAGCACGCACTCTAGTCCATTCCTCGATCGCCACCGACCGCTCGAGTAAATGGCCGTCGTCGTCCCTTAATCCACCGCGGATACAGTAAACGGAAGGCACAGGGAGTCGGTGCCGGAGTTTACTTGTCACAGCCGAAGTGCATGAACCTGCACCGCGGACGGGGTTTCTGGTAGCCACACCCACGCGGCCCGGAAAGAAATCGAGCTTGACTGCGGGTCGATTTCCCTGTATACGAACTAGCAGAAATCCGTCCGAATCTCCGGGGGGGGGTTGTTGATGTGCATAGTCAACGACTGTGCCGCCTCTTCGACCTCCGGGGGGGGGGAACATGAATAGAACCGCGATCAGATTTCTCGGATTCGCGTCGGCACTGATTCTTGCCGCCGTCGCGTCGACCTGGGCCGCGCCCGTCCTGGACGGCGTCATCGGCGGTGCGGAGTATGCGAACTCCGTGCTTGTAGAAAAAACTCCGGACCTCGGCGGCGTATACGACCCGGGATTGAGCGGCTCATTCGCGGGCGGCCCGATCAACT
>JAQBGU010000002.1:0-71074 GCA_032128375.1 Deltaproteobacteria bacterium
CGGACGGTGACTACGGCTCCTGGTCGCCGAGCTCTGCGGAGCAAGCGCGGCTGGAGGAGATCTTCCCGAACGGCGTTTGTGCGTGGGATCTGGGGGAGGCTCCTACGTCGTAGGCACGAGCCGCGCAATAGCGGTCGCGCCGCCGGGAGGCCACACCGCGCTCACAGTAGCGCCCGGGTCCGCCAGCGCGACGCTGCGGCGCGCCAACTGGGGCCCGTTCGCGACCGCTGAACTCGGTGACCCAGAGGGAATCGTATCCGAGTTCCTCGATGCGTCGCGCGAAGTGTTCGAGTTCGCGAACCGCGAGCCCGTCGGTGTAGGAGATGACGCTGGGGCAATTCCTCATGACCCCGGACTCTACTCTGCGTCCCTTTCACCGCAGCAAGGTGCGCGGACGCAGCCCTCACGAGGCCCTGCAGGATCGCCCGCTCGTCCAGCCGGCGCTGTAATTTTTTTCCCGACGGCTCGAATCAGTGCGTAAGATGGTGTCGGGGGGTAGGGTAGGAGAACCAGCATGCACAAGCGCAGCATCTTCTCCGTCTTTTTCGTCGGGCTTCTCGCGCTGCTCGTCTCGGGCATGGGGCCTTGCGCCATCATCGACTTCGATCTCGGCGTCGGCGCCTTCGAGATCGGACAGGACCGGGCGATCCTCTGGACGCATGCCGTCCCGGCGGATCCAGGTCAGAACGGCGTGTGGTTCCGCGTGGAAGTCGCCACCGACGAGGCCTTCACGCAGATCGAGCGCCGGTGGACGGCCATCGCGAAAGCGAAGCACGACTTCACCGCGCAGGTGCTGATCACCGGCCTCGACCCAGCGACCCAGTACTACTACCGATTCATCGCGGTGGCTTCCGGGGTCGTGAGTCCCACTGGAGCCTTCCGCACCCAGCCCGTCGAAAACGACGCTGCGCCAGTGCGGTTCGTCATCTCCGGTGACTCGAATCTCGGCTACACGGCGCCGCGGGGCCTCGACTTCCACGTCCTCAGCGCGGCGGCGGCCGAAGACCCGGACTTTTTCATCTTCTACGGCGACACCATCTATGCGGACTCCGGAGTGCTGCCGACCGGCGACGCCTTCACGCTGGACGAGTACCGGGAGGTCCATCGCCGGACCCGTGCCGATCCACACATGCAGGAGTTGATCGCTGCGACCGGAACCTTCAGCGGCTGGGACGATCACGAAGTGCGCAACGACTACGACGGAGAGACCGTGGATCCGGAGCAGTTCGAAAACGGCGCCCAGGCTTTCTTCGAGTACCTGCCGTTGCGGCAGAATCCCGCCGGACCGGCGTTCCGCACCGATCGCAACGTGCGCTGGGGCAAGCACGTCGAACTCTTCTTCCTGGACGGGCGTCAGTTCCGCAGCGCCGAACAGTTCTGTAACCCCGACCCGATCGCCGACGGCCCGGAGACACCGGATACGCTGTTTTCGCCATTCGTCGAAGACGAGGCGTTCGCGGTGCAGGTCGACCCGGTGATCGGTCCCCTCGCAGCCGCGCTGCTGCTGACCCCGAGTGATCCGGACTGTGTCGATACGATTCTCGCTGATCCGTCGCGCGGGCTGCTCGGTGCAGCGCAACTCGCGTCTCTGAAGCAGGCGCTGCTCGCGTCGACTGCGACCTTCAAGATCATCATCAACGACGTCCCGTTGTCGTCACTGTTCGTCTCGCCCTACGACCGCTGGGATGGCTACGTGGCGGAGCAACAGGATCTGCTCGCATTCATCGGCGCCAATTTCGATCCGGGGCACGTATTGGTCCTCACCACGGATTTCCACACGAACCTCGCCATCGGGCGCCCGGAGTTGACTGAAGTGATCGTCGGCCCCATCGGCCAGACGACCTTCGGCGGCACCGTGCGCGGCATCCTTGCGAATCTCGGTCTTCCGCCGGTTTTCGAGGGTGTGTTCCTCGACCTGTTCGACGGTGTCGTCGACCTGGGCAACGGCGGTCCGGGTGCGATCCTCGGATCCGCGCCTGACGCCTTCTCGTACGGGTTGGTCGAGGTCTTCGAGGACGGGCCCGATGTACGCCTGCGCTTCACGGCTCGCGGCAACCCCGACTATCTGGCGGGCGCCAACGACCCGAACGACGTCGTCGACCTGTTCAGCTTCGAGATGCCGTGACGGGGCGGGGTGCGCCGCGGGCCTGAACAGCTCGATCGCCTCGTCGCAGTACAATCCGGGCATGAACGAAGAGAGCCGGATTCTGATTGTTGGGGCCGGTATCGCCGGCCTCACATCGGCGAACGGACTCGAGCGTCGCGGCTTTCGCCCGTCGCTCGTCGAGCTGGCGTCTACCTTGCAGCCACGCGGCCTCGGCCTTGCGATCATGCCGAACGGCATGCGGGCGCTCGAACGGATCGGTCTGGCGTCTCGAATTTCGAAAACCGGGTCACACCTCGAGCGCGCGGTGACGTTGTCACCAAATGGTGTCGAGCTGGGGCCATCGAACTCGGGCGTCTCGCCGAGCGGTTCGGTCCGACGCTCGGCGTTCACCGCGGCAGTTTGATCGAAGCACTCACCGCTGACCTCGATGCCGATGTGCGACTCGACACGAAGGTCGAATCCCTGAATGTTCGAGCGAAGAAATCCCTGATTCGTTGAGAGGGTGCGTAGCGAGGTCGTCCAGATTCGTATCAGGAGCGCGGAGATACGCGACCGCGGTGGCTCCTCAGACGGGCTCGAGTGGCCGCTTCGGCCCAGCCGGGAGTTCGGCGCGGATGGGGTCGCCTGGTCGAACCACGCCATCGACCGCAACGATTGCCATGATGCCGGCCTTGCGGATGAGGTCGCCGTTCGGGGCGTGATCCAGCGTGGCATCCATCAATCCGGACTGGATTCCGTTGAGCTGTCCACACGGGTTTCGCAGCCCGGTAACTTCGACCACTGCGCTATTGCCCAGATGTAGCCGGGCGCCTTTCGGCAGCGCGAGCAGGTCGATGCCGCGCGTGGTGATGTTCTCACCCATCTGTCCTTGCGCGATATCGAAGCCCGCGGCTCGCAGCTCGTCGTGGAGCTCTGCGTGTAGCAGGTGAACCTGGCGCAGGTTCGGCTGGCTTGGATCGCGCGCGACCCGAGAGCGGTGTTGGACTTGCGCGCCGCAGTGGGCGTCACCTTCGACGCCCAATCCGCAGCGCAGCTGGATCCGGTCCTGGTTCGGTTTGGACATGCTGTGTGTCGCGCTGCAACTCACCGATTCAATCGTTGCGAGTGTTGTGTCGCGCTTGTCTGTCGCGGTCATGGCGGTCTCACTCAGCCCTGGTCTCGGGCGCGGCCGCCGTACTTCGCTGTTGTTGGTTGTGATTTCGGAGCAGCCATGATTGCCAGGCTTTGCACTGCCGGGAGCGTTCCCAGACCCAATCGCGGCGGGAGTTGCATTCAGAATGCGGCTCCGCTTGCGCTTCGCCACAGCCTTCGAGGAATGCGTCGGCCCACGGATCGAATGCGAAATCGCCGCAAGGGTGGCTCATCAGGTCTGCGGACGCGTCGACCCGGGTGTTCCAGTCGGCCGTCCACTGCGGCCGCTCGACAGGTTGGCCCGCGCAACACAGCAGCACTGCGATCAACAACGAATGCGGTCGGCATAGGGCACCTGCGGTTCGGCGGGGAATCACGACTCCTCGCCGCCCGGTGGCGCGCCGGGAAACCCGCGTTCGAATTGGGGTAGCGCGTCGGTGATTGCGTGCCAGGGGGCCTTGGAGCCGACCCAACAGTGCGCGACGCCCAGCTCGGATACGCCAGTGTCGATGCAGCCCGCTCGCAGCAACACCGAGTCGACATTCGCGTCTCGCGTCGAGATCAGTTGCGAACCGCAACGGCTGCAAAACCAGCGCCACTTTCCGGGCGACGACTCGAATTTCGACAGCAGGTTCTCGCCTCTGCTCCAACGAAAGCCGGCTCGATCGGTGGCCACGCTGCTCGAAAACGCCGAGCCGTGCGCCTTGCGGCACATTTGGCAGTGGCAGTGGCCCAGCGGCCCGATGGTCGCACGCGTTTCATATCGGACCGCGGCACACAGGCAACTACCGAAGATCATCGGCCGCGATCCTCTGGCACCGGTGCCATCGCTTCTGGTAACCCGAACGACTACCCGCGCGCCCGATCAGCGCTCCACTGGCCCGCGCCGTGCGCCGTGATGTACAGGAAGACGAAGCAGTACAGCACTGCGAGTTCCCCACCGTTGAGCAGTGGGATGAGGCCCTTGCTCCCGTGTGCGATCCAATAGGCGGCCGCCATCAACCCCGAACACAAAAACGCGGCCCAGCTCGTGAACAACCCAATGGCCACCATCACACCGCCGACGAATTCGATGCTGCCAGCGACGTAAATGATGAAGGCCGGTGCGTTCGGTGGAGCTTGCGGAAATCCAAACAACTTCGAAGTGCCGTGGCACACGAAGAGCAACCCGACGACGATTCGCATCAACGCGTACATTTCGCTCTCATATTTCCGCATGAACGCTGCCATATGGGTTTTTCCTCTGTGTCTGGGTTCATTCCGACACGACACTGATAGCACTCCGGTACCGCTCCAGCACGACTCCGGAACGACTCCAGCACGACTCCAGCACTACTCAGGAACGACTCCGGAACGACTCCCGAACGACTCCAGCATTACTCCGGAACGACTCCGGTACTACTTCCGGTACTACTCCGGTACTACTAGCAACCGGCGATTCAGGACGCGGGCTGCTTGTCGTAGCCTGATTGCTCGATGGGGCCGCTGTCAAGTTGCTCTCTTTGCGTGCCGCTCCGAAAGACGCAGAACGTGTCGGGCCGAGTCAGATGCCCAGTTCTTTCATTTCGACGCGGCGGTTGTCTGTTATGGACATCTGCGCGGCTACGCCCATCGCGACCGCGAGCAGACCGTCAGCCAAGCTCACGCCCGGAGCGCTGCCCCGGCGAATCGCATCGAGGAACGCGAGGTGTTGAAAATACGTGGCCCCGTGGTGGAAGCCGGCCTTTTCCACCTGCTCGTCGACGTTGATCGTCACCTGGTCGACACTGCCGTGGCTGCGTTCGCCGATGATCAGCGTGGATTCCGGTAGCAGGCACTCGACCTTGCCGATGTCACCGGTGACGGCGATTTCCTGCTGAGTGCGTGATCCCTCAGCAAACATGCACAGGTCCAGCATGGCTCTGCAGCCGTTTTCGAAATCGACGATGACAAACGCGTTGTCGAGAATATCCGGGACGTTCCCGTCGTATGTTTCGTCGAGGTGGTTCACGTCCTGGGCGCCGGAAGCAAACAGAGCCGTCGGTCGCGATTCGAGGATGTAAGTCATCAGGTCGAAGAAGTGGCAGCATTTCTCGACCAGTGTTCCGCCGGTATTGCGGGAAAAGCGGTTCCAGTCATCGACTTTCCTCAAGAAGGGAAAGCGATGTTCGCGAATCGAGAGCATCCGCACCTGGCCGACTGCACCCCCCCGGACTTCATCGATCAGCCGGGCGACCAACGGCATATAGCGGTATTCCATACCGACCCAGATCACCCCAGCGTGATCCGACGCGGCCCTCTCGACGAGCAGGCAGTCTTCCAGCGTGGTGCACAGCGGTTTTTCGACCAGAATGTGGTGATCGGTTTTCAACAGGTGGCCGAGCACTTCGGCGTGCGTGAAGTTGGGTGTCGCGACGACCACCGCATCTATCGGGGCCCGCTCGATCATCTCGCGGTAGTCCGAATAGACTTCGATCTCGGGGGCGGTGTCGCGCGCCCAACTGCGGGAGGTCTCGTTCGTGTCGGCAATTGCGGTGACGACGGCGTCTGGAATGATCCGCACATTGAGCATGTGCTCGATCCCCATCATCCCCGTCCCGATGATTCCATACCGGATCCTTGCTGCCACGCTTCCTCCGCCGCCTCACAATGCTTTGCGTGTGTCGCCGTGAGGTGAAGAAAATAGATCGTATCGGTTTGTGTCGGAAGCGAGACCGGACACAGGCCACGTTGCCCGCCGCTCACGGATCCTGGTAGAGCTGGGTTTCGGGATGGAAGGCGTTCCAGCCGAACCAGTATGCCAGCGAGCCCGCGATTCGAGGGATCCGCTCGCCACCCGGGCCCTCGAGAGACTCTTCTGTGACGCGCCACGAACCGCCGTCCGCATCGGTGACGGTTTGGGGATCGGGCCCCGGGCCGAACTGCCGCGTGCCCCGATCGTATGCGCGCACTTCTCCGCCGGCGCGATACGTGGCCGGACCCGTTCGAACGCTGCGCCCCTCGACCGCAATGACGCCACGGGTTGCCACCAACACGATGTTGGTCATGGCGACTTTGTCGTTTGTCACTTGGGACTCGACGAGGCGGTCGAGCGAGTAGGCTTTGGGTACGCCGTTGATCTCCACACCGAACACACGCGCTTTCGGCGCGAGTAGCGTGCTGCGTTGGCGGGCCGGGAACATCAACTCGGGCGTGGCGAAATAACCCGCATAGGCGGCGCCCTGGCTGTAGTCGCGCTCGTAACCCGTCGCGATGTCGAGCACGCGCGTCGCTGGGTGTGAGGCCTTCCAATCCTTCCAGCGGGCGACCACGATAGGCACGCGCTCGAGTCGGATATTGCGCTCCACCAACGGACCGACGACCGGTCTGCCGGTGAACTGATTCCACAACGAATGGGTCTTTCGGTCATACATCAGCTTGTTGCTGCGCATGAGTAGCCCGGACGACCCGAACTCGAACACGGTCCCATCACCGACCTGACCCTTGTACGCGATACCCGAGCCACACAGCGTGCAGTAGGCGAGCGAGATCGGTGTGCCGCCAACAACGTCGTTGGCCATTTCATGCCAGTCGAGAATGCGCAGCGGGTAGGCGCGCGCGTCACCATTGATCTCGATTCCGAAGACCGCCTCGTCGGGTTCGAGGTAGTCGGCGCTGCTTGCGTCGATGAACTTCGGTTGGTCGAGTGCCGGGATTCCGTCGAATGCGACACCGCCCCAGATGATCTCTTCGATGCGAATCGCCGTTGCGACCCCTTCGCGGAGCAACTGATCGAAGGCTGGATCGAGCCGGCCGAGTAGCTCGCCCTTCCAGCGCATGAATCCGGGAGGCGGCTCGAGGTCGGTGGAGTCATACCACTCGACCCACGAACGCCAGTCTTCGCCATGCAATTCTCCGGTGATCGCTTCGAGGGCGCGTGAATACGCGGTTCTGCCATCGGCGTGCAGAATCTGTAGCTGGCTCGCACGCATCAACTCGATCAACACCGAAGCGAAACGTTGATCTCCCAGGGAGACAATGGTTTTTACTGCGTTGCGCGCAGGTTCGAGTTCATCGCCAGAGACCGCGCGCAGGATGGCCTCGACCTCGTTTGGCGCCGCGTGTCTCACCTCAGATTGGAGCTGCGGCTGAATCACAGCCATTGGCGGGTCGTTTTCGCTACACGACAGAGCCATGCAACCGAGACAAACCGCAAGCAGTAATGGCGCAAATCGCCGGCAGTTTGGAACTGTTGGGGCAGCGGGGTGCGATTCGCCCGCCAGCAGGGCGCCTCCAGAAGATTTGGCCACGGTCACGCCGCGATTGTACGCCTTCAGGGGGGAGGGTTCGCACCCGATAGGCAATTCCAGCACCGGGCCGAAAACCGTGACTCAAAGGTGGGTTGCCACTGACGAACACGCGGACGGTTCTGTAGGCTCTGCGCGCCGATTCAGGATTGTTCTGAATCGGGAATGATTGCAACACATTATCGCAGCAACATAATGCAGCGAGCTAAGGAGTACGACAGTTGGCAGTAGGTACCGTGAAGTGGTTCAGCGACGAGAAGGGTTTTGGATTCATTACACCGGATGACGGTGGTGACGATCTGTTCGTTCACTTCTCGAATATTGGTGGTGAGGGATTCAAGTCCCTGCAGGACGGCCAAAAGGTCGAGTACGAAGCCGGTCAGGGTCGAAAGGGTCCCGAGGCGACGAACGTACGCCCCGCGTAGCTCGAATCACGGCCATTTCGAACGAAGCCCCGATCGATAGATCGGGGTTTCGCATTTCTAAGCGCTGCCTGCGCTCGATCGCCTGGTCGCGCATGACTCGTCTGCGAGTCAGGCTCTTCAGCTGGCTCAGCACCCAAGCTCAACCCTTTCGGGCCTTCTTCATCATCGCGATGATCGGCGACGCCTCGGCCGGGTGCCACTGGGTTTCCTTTGGATCCTGTGGCCAGACGAACGGCAGGTGCACGACCTCGCCCGGTTCGGTCGCAGTCGCCGCCACCGCGAGCGCGGCCTCTAGCACTGCGCGCTGCGTCTCGACGTCGCCATACGGCCGACCGAAGGGATGTTCGATTGCGGCCACGCGCGGCATTCCCACCAGTCGCTGATACGGCCAGATCATGTTCAGCGTCACGGTCGGAATTCCCGCTGCTTCGATCGTGCGTGCGACCAGTCCCACGAGCCGGCAACAATCCGGTCAGACCGGCGCGAGCAACGCGAGGTCGACCTCCTGGTTTTGCATGCTCCTCGCGATCTGTGGCGCGCTGACGGTTTCCAACTCGCTGGAGTCGTTTCCCTGGTATCCCATGATCGAGTAGTTGGCGGCTCCACCAGATATCACGGAATCCGTCCAAAGACCTATACTTTCGCCTGCACTCGGACCTGCAGAGTCTCGCATGCGAGTTATCGAGCTGCCCCGGAACCCGGAGGAAGACGGACGTGAAGCGCTTTATCTCACACGACGAACTCGCCCGCGATAGCCGCTTTTCGCGGCTTCGGTCGCGCAATCAATTGTTCCGATCGCTTCCCGACGATGTGGATGCGATCGTGAAGGTGCTCGAAAAAATCGGCCCAAAAATCCGCAAGCGAGTCGCGGGAACTCCGCTGGAGAAAGCCTATGACGAACTCGGTCCCGGTTTCACCTTTCTGACCGCAGGAGGTGGGCGCCAATCGAAGGAGCGGCGCAGTGAAGTCCAGATGCGGGTGCAGCTGCACGGGATCTTCGTCGGCGAATTGCAGGCGCTCGAAGCGGCCGGCCGAACGATCTGGGATTTCCCGGATGCGCCGTGGGAATTCAAAATGAACATGGCGCGCCAGTGCTGGGACGAGGCCCGCCACGTGCAGATTTTCGAAAAGCTGATTGATCACGTCGGCGGCGAAATCGGCGAGTTTCCCGAGAGCACCTTCCTGTTCGAGACTTCATGTCACGACGACCCGGTACTGCGCGTGACGGGTGTAAACCGATGCCTCGAAGGCCTGGCCTGCGATGCGTTTCGATCGCTCATCGACTACGGGAAGTCGGTCGGCGACGAGGTCATCGCGCAGGCCGTCGACTACGTGTTGGCTGATGAACTCACCCATGTCCGCTTCGGAAGCGACTGGGTCAAGCAGTTCACCGAGGGAGACCCCGAGCACGCGCGACGAGCCAAGGAGTACCAGAACGAGACCGATCGGAGTTTCTCATTCGGCGGTGGTCGCCAGATCGCTCGGGAGGAGCGCGTCGAAGCGGGCTTTACCGACGAAGAAGTCGACGAACTCGAGGCCATCGAAAGGGAGGGCCCGAGACGAGAAACGCTGGTTCGGGCAGCGGAGATCCTTCGCGACCGCCATCAGGCTCGAAACCGGGGCGAACAGGTACCCGAACTCACGTAGTGGGGCCGGGATAGTGGGGCCGGGATAGCCGACTACACGGCCGCGCGTGATCCCAGCACCCTGTTCGACGCGCGCTAGATGCGCAGCCCCCGACCGACGCGCTTGCGGGTACCGTTGATCTCGCGCAGTTCGATGATGGCGTTTTCGGCGACGTCAGTACCGACGACTTCGTCTTCTTCTCCCGCGAGTTCATCCATATCGACCCACGCGCCGTAAATGGAACGCGTGCGTTCCGTGATGATGCCGGCCTTGAGCAGAGTCTTGATGAGCACACGGAAGATGTTCGTTCCCTCGGTCATCGACTGGCGCCGCTCGCCGTCGGTAAACGCCTCGAGTACCGCCGCGCGCACCCACTGCCAGTCGAGTCCGAACTCGTGGTAGATCTCCTGCTTCTGCTCGGCGTTGATCAGGTTCAACAGCAGCGTTTGGAAGCACTGCGCGGCCCATAGCTCGACTTCCTCGTGCTCCTGTTCGGTGAGGTGCGGGACAGTCCTGTCGGCCCAGATTTTTCCGAACTTGTGGTGGAAGGCCTCGTCGCTCATGACGAATTGGATCATCCGGCGCAACAGCGGGTCGTTGGTTTGCATGTTCAGCGTCGCAAACGCGCCCATCGCCAGGCCCTCGATCAGCATTTGCATACCGATCAGCTTCTTGTAGACGATCGGCGACCGCACGATGTCGTCCATCAGGCTCCCGAGCGTTGCGCCGACCTTCAGCGGCTTGCCCCATCGGGTTTCGATGTACTTCGAAAATGCCGTGACATGGCGGGCTTCTTCGCGCGTCTGGTTGGCCGCGTATTCCTGCGCGCCCGGATCGCGCAGCACCTGGCAGAGGCTCGCCGAGAGCGCCAACGCGCCCTGTTCGCCGTGAAGGATACTCGAGAGCATGAACCGCGCGTTCTGGTTCACCATGCGAATCTTCTGGCCTTCGTCGAGCTTTTCTCCGACGGCGCAATGCAGTTCGACCACCATCTGGGGGGGCAAGATCGTGTCCTGGGTCAGGTCGAACGGAGCGTTTTTGTAGTCGATGTATCGGGGGTCGAGCGGGTCCCAGAAGTGGTCGACGGTGGAAGAGATGATCGAATCGAATGCATCGCAGCGGTCGGCGTAGCGATCGACTTCGATCATCGACATGAAGTCGTCGCGATCGACGGCGTTGTAGGCTTTGTCATAGGTGATGTTTTCGGCCACGGGTACTGTCTCCTGGTATGGGCGCAGTTGCGATTGCGAGCAGTTGTAGTTGCGTGTAGTTGCGTGTAGTTGCGAGTAGTTGCAGTTGAGAGAAGGTCTATTTTTCGATTCCGAGCTGGGCGGGATGAGTTCCCGCTAGTTGAATCCCAGTCAGGGTTTGAATCAATGTGTCACGCGACGCGCGGCTCGGATCTTCGACCCACCACGCGATCACCCGCGCCCACATGCCGACGAGGGCTTGCGAGAGAATGACCGGGTCCAGTTCGGCAGGCATTTCGCCGCTCGCGATCCGCTGGCGCCTTCCCTGTGCGATACCGGCCGCGAGTGTGCTCAGCAGATCGGTTTGTACGTCGGCATGCTCGCGGTCGCCGTCAGAGGCCCGATCGACGCTGAAGATGATGCGGACCCGCTCGCGATTTTCCTCGGCATAGCAGACGAGCGCCTCGGCGATTCGCGGCACGCTGTCGCGCAGATCGCCGGAATCGGATGCAGCGTCGAGCCGTTGTTGCAGGTCGCCGAGCGCCTCGAACGCGATCTCTCGAAACAGCGCGCCCTTGTCCTGGAAGTGCAGGTAGAAGGTGCCGGCTGCCATGCCGGCGTGATGTGCGACGTCATGGCTGGTAACCCGGTGCAGGCCCTTGGCGGCGAACAACGCGACGCCGCTCGAAAATAACCGTTCGCGGGTCGCAGCCCGGCTGCGTGAGCCAGCCGACCGGCGCTCGCTCGGTTCGGTTTCGGAAGTTTCCACCGCAGTCGAAGTGACGGACATGTCAGTCACTGACAGTATCGTCAGCCGAACAGATCGGCAACAGCAAAGAGCCCGGCGGCAGTTTCGCGGACGATCTGCTTGCCCCGGAGATTGCCAATGGGTTACAACCAGTTACGCGATCGTCAACCGCTTACAGAGCCGATACGGGTTCAGCACCCAGACACAGGATTCCCCATGATCGAGGCACTCCCCGAGCGCCAACCCCTATCCACCGAATCGACAGCGACCGCCATCGACGCGGTCTACAACTGGAACTACGAACCTGAAATCGACGAACTGAGGACGCTGTACGCGAACGCGCTCGATCGCCAGTGGATCTCAGTGCGCGACCTCGACTGGGAGCGCGGCGTCGACCGGGACGCATTCGCGCGAAGTTTCTCGCTGGCCGGGTTCCCGATCCAGCAGACGCAGTTCTGGAAGAACCTCGACCCGGATCTGCAGTGGCAGATTTCGCGCCGCACGGCGGCCTTCATGCTGTCTAATTTTCTGCACGGGGAGCAGGGCGCACTGATGGCTGCGTCTCAGATGGTCTCGGCCGTGCCGCACATGGATGCGAAGTTCTACGCGGCCACCCAGACGATCGACGAGGCGCGTCACGTTGAAGTGTTCGCGGCGTTCATTCGCCAACTCGACGAAGTCCATCCGATCATGCCGTCTTTGAAAAGCCTGCTCGACCGCACGCTCTCAACCGATTGTTGGATGCAAAAGGCTGTCGGCATGCAGATCGTCGTGGAGGGTCTGGCGCTGTATGTGTTCCGCGACATGCGCAACACGACCGAGGAACCGCTTCTCGAACAGCTGCTGACGCTGGTATCCCGCGACGAGGCGCGTCACACCGCGTTCGGCATCAAATACCTGCGCCAAGTGGTCGGTGATCTGAGCGTCGCAGAGCGCGAGCGGCTCGAAGATTTCGGGTTCGAGGCGGCGCGTATGTTGGTGGACTCGCGAACCGGCGGCTCGATGCGCCAATCCGCGCTGCAGATCTGGTCCGATGCCGGTATGGATCCGCAGACAGTCTTCGGCGAGTTGCTAAAGGAGCGCGAGATGTTCGCGCAAGTCGGCCAGGATTCCGCTGGACCGATTCGCGGTTTCGTGATCCCGACGCTGCGCAGCATCGGGTTGTTCAGTGATCGCATGGAGAAGAATTTTCGCGAGATGTTCACCGCCAACTTTGGCGAAGAGCGCGCGAACAAGATGAATCTGCAAGGCGATCTTCCCGATGACCTCGACGCATGGGTAGAAGCGCGCGTCTGACTCCACCTCGCGCCCGGCCAGGAGTGGTGCGCCATGTCGCCCGAATTCGCCGACGAATACGGTCCCGTCACCTCACGCTACTACGATGACACCTACGCGGCGCTCCGCGATTCGAGCGGCGATGCGAACTGGTACCTCGGGTTGGCGCGAGCGGCGAAGGGCCCCGTGCTCGAGCTGGGCTGCGGGACCGGCCGTGTGCTGTTGCCGGTCGCTCGGGAGGGGATTGTCTGCACCGGCCTCGATGCATCGCCTGCGATGCTCGATGTCTTTCGCCAAAAGAACCCGCCGGACAACCTGCGTCTGGTCGAGGGGGCGCTGCAGAACTTCGATCTGGGCGAGGAGCGCTTCGCGCTGATTTTTTCGGCATTCCGCGTGTTTCAGCACCTCTACACGATCGACGATCAACTCGCCTGCCTCGCGCGCGTTCGAAGCCACCTCGCGCCCGGTGGCGCTTTGGCTTTCGACGCGTTCGTCCCGCGTCTCGAAAGGATGTGGATCCTGGAAGAGCCGGAAGCAGAGGACGCGCGCTTCGAACAGCGAGGAGACGAGATCGTCCGCTACGCGTCCGTGCGTCGCGATCTTCTGGAGCAACTGACGAAATTGTGTATGCGCTACGAACGCCGTCGCGGTGGTCAGGTGGTCGGCAACGAGACCGTCGAGTTCCAGATGCGCCACTTCTACCGCTATGAACTCGAGCACCTGCTGAAACGCGCAGGATTCGATCAATTCGAGCTGTACGGCGATTTCGACGGAACACCGTTCGGCGCCGAAGCGACTTCGTTCGTCGTCGTCGCGCGCGCGAGTTCTGGCTCGTCCTGAACCCCCGGCCGCGCCGTGATGGCTGCGGGAACGCGATGAGTTGCGCGTTCGCCGCTGCGGCGAAAGCTTCCCCGTCGTCGCCCGACCCATCTGGGGCCGGGTAATCTCCAAACCCGTATCCGTCCCGTTACAAGACGACCTTCGCTTCTTCCGACCTCTCAAGCCCGCACCCCCATGGGCTCACCTCACGGTTCGCTTTCCCTCGCAAGCGGACACTCAGGGAATCCCAGCAGCCCGCCGCACGGTATCGAGCAGTAGTTGCGTCCCGAGCCGGAGGTTCTGTGTCGAAATCCGCTCGTCGTGGCCATGCACACCACCGACTTCTTCTGTCGTGAGCAGTACCGGCGTGTAGCCGATCGCCGGCACGCCGTGCTTGCGATAGATCCGGCTGTCGGTGAAGCCGGGAGAGATCATCGGCATCACGACACCGCCGTTCGTCTCGTGGCGAATCGTCGCCTCGATGTGATCGAGCAATTCGGTGCGCACTTCGGAGACGAGCGGTAGGCAGCGATAGCTGACCTCGATTTCGACCTTCTCGTCATTGATGATGGCGCGCAGATCCTCGAGATATCGATCGACATCCTGAGCCGGAAGCAGGCGACAATCCAATGTGGCACTGGCTGCAGCCGGAATCACGTTGTGCTTCTTGCCCCCGCCTAGCGTGGTGAGGCTCACGGTATTGCTCACCAACGCGCGCACCAGATCGCTGGCTGACGCCAGGCCCTTGAGTGCCTGCGGGTCGCGAAAGTCGAGGTCGGCGGGCAGCATCCCATTATCGACCAGCGTCTGCAACGTGAGCTCCGTCTCCGGCCGCAACACCACCGAGGTTTCGATATCGGCGATCCTCCCGAGGGCCTGGATCAGCCGAAGTGGCGCATTGTCGCCGTGCGGGATCGCGCCGTGACCCGGTCTGCCCTTCGCGGTGAGCCGCAACCACAACGGCGCCTTTTCAGTCGGGGCGACGCCGAAGATCAAGCCGCGCTTGCCGAGCAATTCGCCGAAACCGTACGCGCCCTCGTTGATCACGCCGTCCGCCACCAGCAGCTCCGGGTGGTTGACGGCGAGCCAATCCATTCCAAACTGGCTGGCTTCCTCTTCGTCGGCCACCGCCAGGAACAGGATGTCTCGGCGATGCTCGACCTTCTGGCGCTGCAGCAGCACGAATGCCAGCAGCTCCATGATCCCCATGCCTTTCATATCCAGTGCACCGCGTCCCCACAGGACGCCGTCTTTGAGCAGACCCGCATACGGATCGACGCTCCAATAGTCGCGTTCGACCGGAACGACGTCGATGTGCGACAGCAGCACGAGCGGCTTGGTGCCCGCACTGTTGGTGCCGGGGCGCCGCGCAGAGACCGAAACGCGTCCATCGCCGGCGTCGTAGGTTGTTGGGTCGAACCCCTCTGATCGCAGGATCTGTGCCAGTAATTCGACGCCGGCCTCCTCACCACCCGGCGGGTTGGTGGTATCGATGCGCAGGTAGCGCTGCAGAAGGGAGGTAGCCTCGTCTTCGAGTTCATCCCAGTCGATCGGGAGGACGGAAAGTTTTTCGTTCAGGGACGCGTCGTGGGAGTGGTCGGCCATGAAAGCGATCCTATCATCGGAGCCCGGTTCTGCCCCGCCCCCCCGGCGACTCGCGGGTATCCGACAGGAGTAACGACAATGGAACTACTGGTGATCCGGCACGGGCTACCGCTGCGAATCGAGCGAGACGACGGCAAACCTGCCGACCCGGCACTCAGTGAGTTGGGTCACCGCCAAGCGCAACGTGTCGCCGACTGGTTGAAGGACGAGCCGATCGACGCGATCTATGCGAGTCCGCTGATTCGGGCGCAACAGACCGCCATGCCACTCGCGGCCGCGAAGGGGCTACCGATTCAGACGGAGCCTGGCATCGTAGAGTTCGACCCGGATGCGGAGTCCTATGTTCCTCTCGAAGAGCTCAAGGCCACCGACCCCGAAGCGTGGCGGGCGATGGTACAAGGCGGCCTGTACGGGGAGATCGATTTTGATCTGTTTCGGCGAACGGTCGTCAGCAGCCTCGAGCGGATCATCGCCGAGAATCCCTCGAAAACGGTTGCCGTCGTATGCCACGGCGGCGTGATCAACAGCTGGGCGGCCCACATCCTCGGCATCGACACACCGCTGTTTTTCGAGCCCACCTACACCAGCATCAACCGGTCTCTCGCCGCGAGCAGCGGTGAACGCATGGTCGTCAGCCTGAACGAATCGGCGCACCTGAGAGGCCTGGCTGGTAGCTGAAGGTACAGCCGTTGCATTCAGCAACCGAACTCGAAGCTCTCGAGCGGTGGCCGTCTCAGCTATTTCCCCCGAGGCCGGTCGCGACCGCAGATTCGCGACCGCGCTTGCGCAGTTCGCGCACATACTCGCCTGGCGCGCGACCCGTCCAGCGCCGCAGTGCTTTGTGAAATGCGGATGCGTCGGAGAAACCGAGCAGAAACGCTATCTCATTGACCGATACTCGCCTACGTACTCAGGCTCAGCGTGTGTGAACCACGCCTCCAGTGGAGCGGGCCCACCCATGACGATGGGCGCAGTGCGCACCATCAGCGCGATGCAGTAGTCCGACGACGACCGAGTTGCAGGAAACCCGTTTAGTTCGTAGGTGCAGAGCGTGCGCGAACCATCGATGCGAAGCTCGACGGCCAGCGCATCGTCGACCAGACGCAGATAGCGGGATGCGCGTTGGTAGGCTTCGCGGGGTGTTGCGCTGGTCGAGGCGAGGTACGTGAACAGGTGCAACATCGCCGGGCTGATGCCTTCTGCGACGTGCAAGCCAAAGGCCGGATCACCGGACGCCAAGTAGGCGGCCGTCCAGAACGCCTGGGCCTGCTGGTTTGGAATGCGAAGCGTGGGATCGTGCAGCTGAGCTTCCGACAGCCCGACAGTGGCGAGCGTGGAGGTCGGATCGATTCCGCGCACGCGGAGGGCAAAGATCACCGGCAAGAGCGTCTCGATTGCGCATCGCGAGGCCTGGATAGACGCGGCCATACCGCAAACGTACCGCCGACATCGTGGACACCGCCAGACAGTTGACCGAAATCGACAAACACGGCATCTGGCTGGGACAAGCAATCCGCCCGGCTCTCGATCACCCTATGGATCGCGCGCCCCGGAGGAAGCCATGAACACGACAATACCCACGGTCCACGAATCGCACCGTTCGCCGCGAGTCCGACCTCTCATCGCGCTGAAAGCGTTCGTGCGCTCTGCCCGCAATCCCGAGGACACCGAAAACGGTGCTCGCTTCGTGCTGGCCCTACAGGGGAGTGCGAGCGAACGCACCTACCAACGCTTCTGCGCCGACCCACGCGGCGCACGCCTGCTCGCTGCGCGGCCCTCGCTGCTAGCAGAGTTGAGCGACCGCGATCACCTGGCGACGCTTCCCGCGGGCAGCCTGGGCCAATCCTATCTCGAGTTTGTGACGCGCGAGGGACTCAGCGCCGCAGGGCTCGCGGCCGCGGTTTCGGTCGTCGAGAACGAACTTGCCGATTCGGATCCCGATCGGCGTTTCGTCGCTGATCGCATTCGCGACATGCACGACCTCTGGCACGTGACGACCGGCTATTGCCGAGACCTGCTCGGCGAACTGGCACTGATCGCATTCAGTTACACACAGCTGCGCACCCGGGCGTTTGCGCTGATCCTGCCGTTCGCATACGCGTTCAACGAACGACAAGCTCCCGGTGCGCGCGCACTGCTGCGCGGTGCGTGGCGGCGCGGAAACGCTGCAAAGTGGCTGCCAGTGCAGGACTGGGAGGCGCTACTGGCGCGACCTCTCGACGAAGTCCGCGATCGATTGCATCTCGGTCCATGCCCGGAATACAACCGCTACTTCCGCAACCCGGATGGATTCGGTCTGCTGGCGGAGACGACGGAATCACCTCCCCGCACCGCGTGAGCACGCGGTTGGCTCGCCGTTCGCGTTCCCCTATTCCGACTCCCGACCCCCCGACCCGCCCGATCTGACGCGAACGCCGCGTCGATCGCGGAGACCAGCGCTCGAGCGCGGCGCGATCGCGCGCAGGATCTGCTGGGCAGCAAGCCGGTGCCCGTCTCGCGTCCAGTGGGTGTCGTTCTGGTGCAGGCAGCCCGGGTAGGCTCGGAAGGCGGGCAGCAGGTCGAGGGTTTCGATGCCCTGGTTGGCAAAGCGCTCAGCGAGCAGGCGCTGCGGCTGATCGATATCGATGGGCTCCCCATCGTTGAATAGCAGCCGTTGTAGCGCGGGATTGATCTGGGTCTCGTCCGCGATCAGCACCACGAGCAATGGGATCCCGACCTCTCGCGCATGGGTCTCGATGCGAGCAATCTGGCGGGTCAGTCGCGCCAGTTTCACGTCGCGCTGCTGCCAGTCGGTCCGATAGATTTTCGTCCTGTGGCGTTGAATCTGAATGAACACCGGCGGGAACTCGTCGCAGCGCTCGCGGCGGAAGTCGAGCAGCGGGCGCGCCTGGTGGAGAACGAGTCGCGCCAGGTGAGACGATTCGTGGAGTGCGACCTTCAGAGAAATGAGAGGGTCACGCGACGCCTTGCGCGAAATGCGGCGCCCCAGGGCTGCAGTGGGCAGCCGCGCGATCGAGTCCACCGAATCGGTGATGTCGTTTCCCACGAAGAGTCCGACGATCACCATATCCGGATCGAATTCGAGACCGTAGTGGGCGAAGTACTGCGCATATTGAAAAGGTCCCCACCCGCCCACTGCGGTGTTCATCACCTCGATGCGGCGCCGCGTGCGACGCTGAAGGAGTCGCTGGAGCTGGGCGGGATAACTGTCGCGCTGCTCGACCGAAGCGCCAACCGTGAAGGAATCCCCCAAGACCAGGATGCGAAATACACCTGGCTCCTTGAACAGCGACACGTCGTCGCTGCGGTGACCGTGCAGGTTGGCGTTTGCCGGAATGCCACCCGAGAACTGCCCCTTCCCGAATGGGTTGAGTCGGTAGCCCGTGAACGGGTCGGCGATGTAGTACATGTTCCTTTCGGTCGCGTAGGGGACCGGGGCGAGCCATCGCAGCGCCAGCTCGATCGCGCCCATCGTCAACAGGATGCTGAATAACGCCAGTGAGAGATTGGCTAGGGACACAGTCGTCCAGCGACCGCCGAAGGCGCGGGTGTCAAACAAGAACCTGTCGAGTTCGAATCCGAGGCGGAAGCCAGCTTGCCCATTACGGCCTGGCGCTGACGGCTGTCCACGGTAGACCCGAGACCTCGGTCTTCTCGAACGCAAAGTTGAAGGTGGATCCGAGCACCACACAAGCTGCCAGCGCGGTGAGCACTGCGGTGATGCTGAACGCTGCAACGCGACCGCGTTGCATCCAAATCGCCAGCGTCTCGCTCGCGTAGATGCCGAATGGCAACGAGAGCGACAACAGTGATGTTCCTTTGACGACCGCGAAGTACGGGTTCACCCAGGTGAAATAGGCATAGCCGGTCAAGGTGAGAGCCGTGTAGATCAACAATGGCGCGTCCGGGCCGCTCTTGTCGCGCAGCAGGCGGCGCGCCCCGCGCAGCAGGCCCATCGCGAAAGCGCCAGTGGGAAGCAGCGCCAGCAGCAGCGTCGCACAGCCCAGTGACGTGACAGCCGGGTCGTTGCGCGGCAACAAGAACCGGTGTCCGTCGAACCATGCGGTCGCATAGGTGCTTCCCCAGACCGAGTGGAGCAAGTCGGGGTGTGTCAACGTCGGGTCGCTAAAAGTCGCGAGCGGAACGTAGAAATAGTCGCGAACCGAGCGTTCACCCGGTGGCATGTCGAACATGGATGCGTGGATGGGTAGCCTCGCGGGTTGGAAATAGCCGTAAATCAGCCGATTGCGCGCATAGAACCATCCACCGGCGAGTCCGGCGACCAGCAGCGCAACGGCGACTTGCTGACTGGCGCGAAGAAAGGTTCGTTCGCGCAGCCCAGCGAGTGCGTAACTGGCCGCCGCGGTAGCTGCGGCCAACACTCCGGGGAGTTTGGTCAGGGTGGCGAGCCCCGCCGCAAGACCCACACGGGCCGCATTGGCAATCGGGCGCCCATGCCTGGGGAACGCGAGCCAGAACAGTGTGATCGATGCGAGCAGCGAGACCAGAATTTCCTCGTTGACCATCAGGCTCATGTGGATGTTGGCCGGAAGGAACAGCAGTAGGCCGCCAGCGAGCAGTGCTCGCTCGGGCTGGTCGGGTTCGAGGCGGTGTACTGCCACCAGTGCGAGGGCCGCACATCCCAACCCGAAAGCGGTGTTCACAAGCGGAATGACTACGAGGTTGCGACCCACTAGCGCCCAGATCGCCGCAATGATCGTGAAGTAGAGCGGCGGGTCAGACGTCGACCAGCCGACTTCGGGACTGGGCAGTACCCAGTCCTCGCTCATCCGAAGGATGTATCGCAAGTTGAAACTGGAGTCGAAACCCCAGTCCGGCGGGTACGAGATCGCGTTGAATAGCCGCACGGCGATTGCTATCGCGGTGAAGCCAGCTGCGACGAGTAGGAGCTGCGTTGACGGGCGGCGAGCCATCGAGGCGAATAGCCTCACCCAGTTTCGGGTTTCCTGCTAGTTGCGCGTCTGCCGCCGGTGGCGAAAGCTCGCCGCGTCGTCGCGTGGATGTTCAGGCGATCTTCCCGAGCCATTCGGCAATGGCTTGGCCGATTTCGTCGGGAGAGTCTTCTTGAACAAAGTGACTTCCCTTGACGGTCACTTCGGTTTGGTTGGGCCAGCTGCGGCAGAACTCGCGCTGCGGGCCGGTAAGGATGGTTCCGGGTTCTGCGTTGATGAAGAGTTTGGGCAGATCGGAACGACTCAGCCAATCTGCATATCGTTGCGCGATCTCAACGACATCTGCGGGCTCGCCTGCGAGCGGGATCTGTCGCGGCCATGTCAGTGTGGGGCGCCGGCTTTCGCCCGCTTCGGTGTAGGGCCGGCCATAAAATTTCTTTTCGGCGTCAGTCAGGCCGCGCAGGATCGACGCGGGCAACACGTTCTCGACGAAAATGTTCTTGTCGAGCACCATCGATTCGCCCGCAGCGGACCGAAAATTCTTGAACAGCGAGCGAGCGGCTTCGGGCCACTCGTCCCAACTCATGGGTCGGACGATGGCCTCCATGTAAGCGATGCCCTTGACCTGGTCCCGGTGTCGGTTCGCCCAATCGAAACCCAGCGCTGAACCCCAATCGTGGATCACCCATGTGACGTGGGTCGCGTTCGAATCGACTCCAATCGCATCCAGCAACCCGTCGAGGTACTCCCGGTGTTCGACGAAGCGGTAGCTGTCCGGACCGGAATACTCGAGCTTTTCGGAATCTCCCATGCCAATCAGGTCCGGGGCAATGCAGCGGCCGAGGCCTTCGAGGTGCGGAATCACGTTGCGCCACAAGTACGAAGATGTCGGGTTTCCATGCAAGAAGACGATCGGATCGCCGGATCCGACTTCGAGATAGGCCATCGAGCGACCCTTCACGCTGACGCGCTGTTTCGGATAGCGTTCTTCGGCGGAGATCATTCGAGGCTCCCGGCGTGAAATCGGCGGTGATACCGAATTCGCGCGGATGATGTTGCTCCGCACCGACGCCGCTAGCAACCCAGAAGGTTCGCCAACGGGCTGCTAGGCTTGGGCCACTCGTGTGTCGAGGAGGCGAAAGCCGTGACGGTGACAGGAACGATCGCAGTGAGCCGTCTAGCATCCAGAATGCCAGCCAGAATGAAGGAGGCGCTGTTGGTCAGCGATGCGGTCGAGCGCCGCTTCGCCGCGCGGCTGGAGCAGGCGGCGCCGGAGATGCCGCGCGTGGTGGTCTCGCTGGACGGGCACGCAGGCGCGCTCGAAGACGTGACCGTCGCGTATTTTTCCGGCGATGTGTTCCCTGACCGAACTGTCGACTTCTTGCGGACGGTGATTCGCGCCAAGCGGCTGCGATGGTTTCACAGTTTCAGCGCCGGCGTCGACAGCCCCTTTTTTCAGGGTCTGCTCGAGCGTGGAATTCGGCTGAGCACCTCGTCGGGAGCCATGGCCGCACCCATTGCTCACACGGTGTTTCTGTACATCCTGGCTTTTTCGCGGGACCTGCGAGGGTGGTTCAGCGACCAGCACGAGCAGGTCTGGGCACCGCGCGAGGTTCGTGACTTGCAGGGCCGCCGGCTCGGTGTCTTCGGTCTCGGGCCGATTGGCCTCGAGATCGCCAGGCTGGGTCGTGCGTTCGGGATGGACGTCGTCGGGTTTCGGCGCAATCCGCGCGGCGACGAACCGTGCGAAACTCGAACCTCCGGCGAACTGGCCGCTGCACTGGGCTCGCTCGACTACCTGGTGCTCGCGGCGCCACTTTCCGATGAGACACGGTGTGTGATCGACGCCGCCGCACTGCGGGCGATGAAGAGCGACGCGGTGCTGGTCAACATCGCGCGCGGCGAGCTCGTCGAACAGACTTCGCTCGTCGAGGCGCTGACGCAGGGCTGGATCGGCGGCGCCGCGCTCGATGTGTTCGAACAAGAGCCGCTTCCCGAAGGTAACCCGCTTTGGAATCTGCCAAACGTGATCGTGACCCCACACAGTTCCGGCAACAACCCGGGCAATTTCTTCCGCGCCACTGAGATCTTCATCGACAACCTGGGTCGATATGTCCGGGGCGAACCGTTGCGCAACGAAGTGACACGCGCCGGCGAAGCAATTTCGTAATTCGTCCAAATTTGCGTGGGAGAGCACATGACACGAAAACGAGTCGTGGTGATCGAAGGAGAGGACGCCGCCCCCGAAGCGATGCGTCCGTGTGTCGCCCTGCTCGAGAACTGGATCCCCGATATCGAGTGGATCCATCCGGCGGTCGGCGAGCGCGGCAAGCAGGTCCACGGCTCGCTGTTTCCAACCCAGGCGCGTGAAGCGATCGATGCCTCCGATGCGACGTTGTTCGGGTCCACCAGCGGACCGAGCGCGCCGGCGTTGATGTACTTGCGCTGGGGGCGCCAGACCTACGCGAACGTTCGCCCGGCGCGCTATCGACCCGGCTACAAGAGCCCGCTCGCGCACCCAGAAAATGTCGACCTGGTGATCGTGCGTGAAAACCTGGAAGACATGTACATGGGTATCGAGGGCGATATCGAGGCTTTGAGCGAACTGAAGCTTCACAGTACGACCGCCAGGAGACCCCTTTCCGATTTCGAACCGGGCCGCTACGCGCTCAAGTTGATTACCGAAGCCGGAACCGAGCGCGTCGCGCGCTACGCGTTCGAACTCGCGCGGAAGCGTCGCGAGCGCGGCCGGCCGGGCCGTTTGACCTGTGGAACCAAGCACAACATGTTGCCGTACAGCGATGGCTATTTCCGGGAGGTGACCGAACGCGTCGCGGCTGACTACCCCGATGTCGAATACAATTGCCTGATCGTCGACGACCTGGCCCACAAGTTGGTGATCGATTCAGACGCATTCGATGTGATCGTGCTTCCGAACCTCTACGGTGACATTCTTTCCGACGCGGCCGCCGGCCTGATCGGCGGTTTGGGGTTGGCGGCGAGCGGATGTTATGGCACCCACTACGCGTACTTCGAGTCGGCACACGGAACCGCGCCCGACATCGCCGGCCAGAACATCATCAACCCCACCGCGACGCTCCTGTCGGCGGCGATGATGCTCGAGTACCTGGAGTTCGTTGCCGAGGCCGAGCGTCTCGAATCCTCGCTCGCGAAGGTTTACGAGCAGGGAAAGGCGCTGACCCCGGACCAGGGTGGAGGCGCTACGACGACGGAGTTCTGCGACGCCGTGGCAGCAGAATACGACCGGATGTCCGGTTGACGTCAGCGATCCGTGCAGTGGTCTTCGACTTGTTCGGAACGCTCGTGCCGAAATGGTCCAGCGAGCTTGCGGCCGCGCGCAACGCGTCGATTGCAGATGACCTCGGGGTATCGGCCAAAGACTTCGAAGTCGCCTGGCAGACGACTTTCTCGCATCGTGAGTGCGGCAGGCTTGCCTCGGTGCCCGACGCGATTCGCTCCATGCTTCCGCAGCTGGGAATCGAAGCCGGCGAAGAGCAATTGCAGGCGGCGGCGGAACGGAGCCTTCTGCTTCATCGCAGCCGGATCGTTCCGCGCGTCGATGTCGAACCTACGCTGGTGGCGCTGCGCGCGCGCGGGCTGTGTCTGGGGCTACTCAGCAACATCAGCGCGCCTGGACCCGACGTGTTTCGCGCGCTCCCGATCGCCGGACAGTTTCGGAGCCTGATTTTCTCCAATGAGGTCGGTGTCGAAAAACCCGAACCCACGATCTACGCGAAGTCCACAACCGAGCTCGGCGTACCGGCGGAAAGCTGCCTCTTTGTCGGCGACGGTGGCAGCCGCGAACTCACGGGCGCGAATCGGGCCGGCATGAAAGCGGTGCTGATTCGGGTCGATTCGGAGATCGAGGAGGAAGGCTGGTTCGACGATGCGGCCGAATGGCAGGGGCCAACGATCTCGAGCATCCAAGAGGTGCTCGCACTCGTCGACAGCTGACTCGGTTTCATATGCCGACCCGCTCCAGCCGACTCTCGTCGGCCGAGCGAGCTACGCTCGGGCAATGTCTGAATCGATTACGTTCTCCGGTAGTACCCTCAACCGCTCTTCGAACCAGCGCCGCGATGCGGAGTGGATCGCGCGTCACCTCGACGATGACGCCGCCCGCTTTCTGCCGATGTGGAAACTCAACCCATTGGTCAAGCTGGGCGAACAGCGCTCGCTGGCCTGGGCGAAATTCGAGATGTTCGATGACATCAAGCCCGCGCCGACGCCGATGCTGCTCGGAATCGATGGCGACGTGGCCCATTTCGCGGTCGATGTCTCCTCGGTCGAAGACCCAGAGGTTGCCTTTGGAGTCGACGAAGTGGCCAAATTCGAGGAGTTGCGCGGCGTCGTTCCGCAGCTGTCGCATGCAGAAGCCTCGATTGCCGCCCACGCGCGCTCGCTTACCGATTGGCATGCGCGCCACGGCTATTGCGCGGCGTGTGGTAGCGCGACGGTTCCCGAATCATGCGGTGCCAACCGGCGCTGTCCCGACTGCTCGGTCGAGCACTTCCCGCGCACCGACCCGGTCGCCATCGCGGTCGTGGGGCGCGGTGACCAGTGTCTGCTCGGCCGCGGCTCCGGCTGGCCGAACACGATGTATTCGGCGCTTGCCGGCTTCATCGAGCCCGGCGAGACGTTGGAAGAGGCCGTGCGCCGCGAGGTGCAGGAAGAGAGCGGCATCCGCGTCGGCGATGTGCACTATGTCAAGAGTCAACCGTGGCCGTTTCCGTCTTCTCTGATGATCGGATGCATCGGCGAGGGCGAAAGCGATGAGATCAGCGTGGATTTCGGTGAACTCGAAGATGTGAAATGGTTCTCGTTGAAAACGATTCAGGCCGCACTCGATGGCCAATCGAGCGAGTTGTTCATTCCGCCACCGTTCGCGGTCGCGCATCATCTGGTTCGCGCCTGGGCGCAGCGGCGCTCGGGAAAAGCTTAGCGGGAGTTATCGGGCAGCCGGCAAGGAGTTCCGCGCCGATGAGGTGTTCGAATTCGGCACAACCTGCAGAGGACACGGATTGAATATCGGTCGGGTGGATCCGTTCCGCTACTTGCGCGCAAGCGGCACAATGTTTCGCAACTGTTCAGCAGGGAACGGCTCGCCTTGTAGGAACGAACCGATTCCCGTGTCGATCAGCGAGAAGAAGCTTTTCAGCGCGTCGAGACGCGCCTGCAGGATTGCGTTGTTGTCGTTCTTCACAGTGGAGCGACCCGTTGCGCGTCCAGTGCCGCGTTCGCTGGCTTGCTCGGTCTCAGAAACAGCAGACAAGACCTGGCGCACGGTCCAACGAAAGCGGCGCTCAAAAATTTCCTGCATCGCACGGAAAAAATCCGTCGCTGCGATGTAGTGATCCTTACGCGAACCCGGCACAGGTTTGCGTCGCACCAGGTGCCACTCGACAAGAACGCGGACGTTGATCGAGATATTGCTCTTGCTCTGATCGAGTTGTTCGGCGATATCTTCGAGACTCAGCGGTTCGAGCTGCAGATACAGCAGCGCGAAGATTCTCGCCTGCTGCTGCGTGAGAATGCCCGAGGTCGCCGCGGCTGCTCCCATCCCGTCTACAAAGCTGGCGGTCTTGCGGTCCAGTGTGTGCCTCCGTTTCGACTGCGCAGAGAATGCCGGTGTCCGATCGCGTCTTGGTTGCGCTACGTGCCGAGTTCGGTTTTCGCTCATCTGGAGGGACGTCAGGTCCGCGCGGGCACAGACTCGGCCGGGTCGCGGCGCCGGCGACCGACGTACTTCAGCACTTCCACGCCCGCGCCACCCACTACCGCTGCGATGAACCAGGCGCCACCATTGCTGAGGATCGAGCCGTGTATAGCGCGCAGAGCGATCGCGATCGCGATACCGGTCGCAAACCCCAACCATGGGAGCTCGCGCCAAACGATGTATTGACGCTTGGAATAGACCGCTACGAACGGTACGAAGGATGTGGTCGCAAGGTAGTCGATGTAAGAGCGCCCGTATCGGGCCGCGAGCTTCCGATCCTGGTGCAGCGCGCCCAGGATCGAGACGGCAGCGAAACCGCCGAAGAAAACCGCTCCGATCAAGCGGCTGGCCAGCAGCGCGTGCGCGAGCGCGAACAGGCTGAGTCCGACGAAGAATGCGTGTCGAGAAATGCGAGCCAAGCCTTCTGGCTGACGTACGTCGTTCGATGCCAACGCCATCGGAGAGCTGCGGTACGCGACCAGGCTGGCCGCGATCAGCGATACGCCTGTGCCGATGAGCCCGATCCCAATCGGCCGCAGCGAGTCGAATTGGGCGATCGCGAGTCCGGCCGGCCCTTCGGCTCGGTGTACCGCGTAGTAGGCCACCAATCCACTGAACACAAGCGCAGAGATCAGCGAGAAGAGCAACGTGAAGCCTGCCTCTCCGAATGTTTCTACTGCCTTTGCACGCAAATGCTTCGTAGTGAGTCCAATGTGCACTGCTCCAAACGAAGTCCACAGTAGGGCCAGAGTGGTTGTGGGGTCCACGATTGATTCTCCTTTCCGAACTGACTGTTTGTTTAGAACATTTAATATATCTTGTACGTTCTGTCAATATCGATCGAAAACGGAGATCTGCAGTCGGCGAACAGGAGACGCAATTCGACCGGGGACGACGTCCAGGCCAACTCCCGGCTGGTCGCCCACGCGACGTCTGGTGCCTGCGCGGAGCGGATGCGCGACCCGAAGGCGCCTAGAAAAGAGCTTTCAATTCGCCGGATTCGTGCATCTCACGAATGATGTCGCAGCCGCCGACGAATTCTCCGCGCACGTAGATCTGGGGAATCGTCGGCCACCCGGAGAATTCCTGGATGCCCGCGCGAATCTCGGGTGCCTGCATCACATCGACGCTGCCGAAATCGACGCCGTACGATTGGAGGATGCCTACGACCGTCGCCGAGAAGCCGCACTCCGGTACGGCCGCGGTGCCCTTCATGAACAAGACGACGGGTTGCTCGGCGAGCAACTCACCCATTTGCGCTCGCACTTCATCGCTGAGGCTGATTCGAGGCTCCTCGTAAATTTCAGAGTTTCGCTTCCAAACAGCGGGTGCCAGCAGCCATGCGAATCGGTCAGCACAGAGGCCGGTTCGAGCGAGAAATGCAGCTGGCTCCACGTGCCCTATCATCACCATTTCGCGATTCTGCAGTGAACAAGACCCCGGGGAAGGGCGCGGTGGCAAGTCGCGCCCGCTGCACGGGAGGCAGGATACGGTACTGTTTTTGGTAGTCAATCAGCCGGCGACCCCATTGTCCCCCTCGAAACTTCCTGATCACAGCGCGCTCGAGCCTGGACGCGGACCGCTCGACCAACTCGGTCGGCCGCTGCGCGATCTGCGCATCTCGGTGACGGATCGCTGCAATTTTCGCTGTCCGTACTGCATGCCGGCCGAAGTCTACGGCGATAGCTACCAATTTCTCGCGAAGCCGGAATTGCTTACGTTCGAAGAGATCGAGCGACTGGCGCGCCTATTCGTCGGAATCGGTGTCGAGAAGTTGCGGATTACCGGTGGCGAACCGCTGCTGCGCCACGAGTTGCCCCAGCTGCTCGAGCGGCTGGTCGCGATCGAAGGGCTCGCGGATCTGGCGCTGACCACGAACGGATACCTGCTCGGGCGCCAGGCCGATGCAATCGCACAGGCGGGTCTGTCGAGAATCACCGTCAGTCTCGACAGCCATGACGAAGAGATTTTCAAGAAGATGAGCGGACGAAATTTCGGCCCACAGCGCGTGCTCGATGGCATCGATGCGGCGGCGCGCGCCGGAATGAGCCCGATCAAGATCAATTGCGTCGTCCAGCGCGGCGTCAACGACCATACATTGGTGGACCTCGCAGGGTTCTTCCGCGAGCGCGGCCACATCGTTCGCTTCATCGAGTTCATGGACGTGGGTACACTGAACGGTTGGGATCTCAGCCAGGTCGTAACCGCCGCCGAGATCGCAGAACGCATCGACGGCGAGTTCCCCATCGAACCCATTGCGCCCAACTACGCCGGTGAAGTCGCCACCCGCTACCGATACCGAGATGGCGGCGGAGAGATCGGCATCATCCCAAGCGTCAGCACACCGTTTTGTGCCAGCTGTACCCGCGCCCGACTCACCATCGAGGGCAAGCTGGTGACGTGCCTGTTCGCGGAATCCGGTGTCGACCTGCGCACGCCGCTGCGATCGGGCAACAGCGACGCGGAGTTGACCGAACAGATCCAAAGCATCTGGTCGGCGCGCAACGACCGCTACTCCGAACTGCGCGCCGGTCTGGCTTCGTCGTCGAGCGGTCGAGGCACCGGATCGAAGATCGAGATGTACCAGATCGGTGGCTGAGCTGTACGTTATGGATATCGTTGAAAAAAAGTGGTTTCTGCCCACACCCCACGGGTGGCGGCGTGCCGGTCAAGCGGCCGCAATCTCCATCAACGCGGGCGTCGATCTCGCCGTGCCGTCACGCCCGATTCTTCCTGCAATCACCGGCCGAGCTGACAGGCTGCTAGAGTTCGGGTCCGCGACTCATTGACTGCCTACGTTCCGGTCCTCGCGGAGTTCCGCTGCAAAGATATGGATCGGCCCATTGGGGAGGGCCGCCGCGTAGGAATATGGGTTCGCCCATTTGTCAACGATCGATTTCGAGAGGACGCCACCGGGACTGCGATCAGCTGATCGATACAAGGGGATGCGCACGGCGTCGACATCGACTCGGACGCTGGTGCACCGCCCGCCGCTATTCTCGAATCAATCCCGGAGAGCGATCGTCGCCAAAGGCGATTTTGGTTTCGGAATCGCGAGGAGTACGAACTCAACCGCCTGAAACCTTCTCAGCTAGCGTCGCTACTCTCGGGCGCCTTCCGTCGGAAAAATCGGGTTACATCAGTATGTACCACCCCATCCACGCGTGGCGCGAACACTCCCAGTGACCGAACCTGCGTCGGTAGTCCCGGGCGGCCACGAACCCGTTGGCGACTACGCGTACGTCCGGGTCCTTGATTCCGGCGGTGGTATGGATCCGGAAACCGGGGAGCGCGCTATCGAACCGCTTTTTTCGACGCGAGGAAAGGACCGTGGGGTCGGCCTCCCGACCGCTCTTGGAATCGCACGAGTTCAGCGCGCGCCGGTTCTGTTCCAAAAACGAACACGGCCGCGCTGCGATTCCCGTTGGACCGTGACGCATTCGACGGCGGCGAGAGAATTTTTTCTGAGCATGGATCGTACGCTCGTTCGAGCCGCGGGAGGTTCACTAGCTGAGGTCGGCGTTGTCAACGGTAGGGGCTCACTGGCTTCGTAGCCGGGACCCGATCGCGACCCTCGATAAGGAGAATCCGACATGTTTCAGAAACACAACCCCGCAGTGGGTTCGCGCCCCGGGACACTCGCAATCCCGCCTGGCTCCCCGTTTCCGAAGATCAGCGTTGTGCAGTACGACGCTCAGTCAGTCACGCGTCATCAAATTGAGGATGTGGAAGAGCTTCGCGCATTTCGCGAAATGGAGAGCGTCAGCTGGGTTGATATCCAGGGGCTCGGAGATGAGGCGACGATTCGAGCAGTCGGCGAAATCTTCGGACTTCATCCTGTTGCGCTCGAAAACGCCGTCAATGTGCCGCAGCGGGCCAAGACGGATCTTCACGAGCACTACCAACTCATCATCGCGCGTACGCCGCAGATCGACGACGACGGAAAGGTGTTGACACCGCAGGTGTGCTTCATTGTCGGTAAACAGTATTTGCTGACGTTTCAGGAGCGCTACTACGGCTTCTTCGACTCTGTTCGAGAGCGAATCCAGGCCGGTATCGGTGCGATCCGGAACCAGGGGCCCGACTATCTCGCGTACGCGTTGATCGACGCGATGATCGATCGGTATTACCCCGTCGCACAGCGGCTGGCCGAGAACCTCGAGGAACTCGAGGACATCATCATCGAGTATCCCCACCCCGAAGTGCTCGCGCGGATCCAGGCTTTGCGCCGCCAGCTGGTAGTTCTCCGACGGATCGGGTGGCCGCAAAGGGAGGCCATCAGTGCGATGCTCCGCGAACAGACGCCCTTTTTTGGCGACCAGGAGAAAGTCTATCTGCGCGACACATATGATCACATCGCCCAGATCGTCGAACTCATCGACTCGTCGCGCGAAATGGCTTCGGACCTGTCGGAATCGTATCTATCGAACGTGAGCCATCGTACGAACGAGATCACGAAAGTGTTGACACTGATGGCGAGCATCTTCATTCCGCTCACGTTCGTTGCAGGAATCTACGGCATGAATTTCGAGAACATGCCGGAACTCCATTCGCGCAACGGATACTTTCTTGTCTGGGGCGTGATGATCACGCTCGGTGTCGGAATGACGCTCTACTTTCGGCATAAGGGCTGGATCGGGACACCGCCCCCACCCGATTTCAAATCCGGAGGCGAGAAATCGTGAAGAACAGAGCCTGGCACGGGTCGATCGGCGCGCAAGGACGTGTTACTTAGCCGCGATGGCACAACTAACCATTCAGCGTCTTCTGGAAAACAATCGAAGCTGGTCGGCAAGCCGCAGGCAAACGAACCCGGCTTTCTTCGAGCAGCTTTGCGGTCTGCAAAAACCTGAATTCCTGTGGATTGGTTGCGCCGATAGCCGAGTCCCGGCGAACGAAATCGTGGGGCTTCAACCGGGCGAGTTGTTCGTGCACCGCAATATTGCCAACGTCATGCCACCGGGAGACGCGAACAGCTTGTCGGTTCTCCAGTACGCTGTCGATGTCCTCAACGTGCGGCACGTCATCGTCTGCGGCCACTACGGTTGCGGGGGGGTGGCGGCAGCGATGGAAGACCATCCGAGCGGCGCGCTCGGACACTGGCTGGACAACATCGAGCGGGTCTACGAAGCCAATCGGGTCGAGATCGACCGACTGGCAAACCCGCAAGCGCGCGTTCGCCACCTTTGTGAGTTGAACGTCCTCGCCCAGGTGCGCAGCGTCACCCAAGCGACGAGCGTGCGTGCAGCTTGGAAACGCAACCAAGCCCTGTCGATACACGGCTGGATCTACGACCTTCAAGACGGGCTGCTCGAGGAGATCAGCCCTCCGGTTAGCGCGGTCGCTTGATCGCGCGAGACGCACCAAAAGCAATGCGTGGGGCGCGCGGGATGGCACCCGTGTGGCCAGATGCCCGACCCAAGCTGGGTCGCAACCACGATGTGGAAGCGTTCGCCCCACAGCGGCGAACGCGCGACCTAGGCCAGCCTTTGGCCCGGCAACAGTGGAGGCATCGGGGCGCCGAGCGAGTCGGCGATGGCGCGCATTAGCTCCCCCTGTGCCTGGGAGACGATACCGTCCGAAGCGATGGATGCGGCGCACGCGGGCAAGAGCTGCTCGACCGTGCGCGCGTCGGCTCGAGCGAGGACCGTGAGCGCCTGATCGAGAGCGTCCAGGCCGGAGCGATCCCGCGGCAGGAGCTGCAGTGAAGTCCCGCGGAGCCTTGCCGCGCCCTGACTGAACGACTCCTGCGCTGAATCTTCGTCGGCGCTTCCGAAACGCGAGAGCGCTGACAACACGACGCCGCACTCAGGCGCCACCCGCGAGAGCGACAGGTTGCGTCTCGCTCGCGAGCCGGTGCGCTCGAAGTGGGGCCGCAGGTGAGCGAACAGCATGCGCTGGAGCGTCCACTCGAACAGGTCGATGCGGCCATCCGCCTCGATGAGCGCTGCTACGTTGGCGTCGAACGCGGCGAACTGCCCCGGCGACAGGCGCTGTAGTGTCGGTAGCGCGATGTCGATCAGCGGAAGACGGAGCCGGGCATCGAGACGTTCGACGTCTGGCAGCAGCCGAAGCGTCTCTTCCGCGATTCCCGCTTCGCTTGCGCGAGTGAGCCGTTCGAGCTGCCGCCGCCGCACTTCATCGTCGCGCCCGATCAGCAACGCATACAGGATCGCACGCGCACCGTGGGGTTCGTGGCAGGCCGTGACGACCGACTCGGGCAGACTCGCGACCAGGCTGGCCGCATACGCGAGGTGCGCAGCCGTGGGCAAGCCGACCTGATCGATCGCCGACCCTGTGGGCTGCGCTGGGAGAGTCCGGGTCGGCGCGACCGTGCCGCTCGCCGCGAATCCGGCTGCGCGCGCGGGTTGCATCCCGCCGCCTTCGGCCGGCGCTCTGCTGCCGCCTTGGAAGGACGGGTCGAGCCGCCGGATGCGCTCTTCGAGGGGCGGATGCGTTGCGAACAGCGATTGCAGCCCGCCGCGCAGTCCCTGGCTGAACAAGAGGTGACTCGCCGCTGGAGCCGACGGGCTCATCAGAATCGATCCCGCATCGAAGCCTGCGATCTTCTTGAGCGCACCAGCGATGCCGTCGGGGTTGCGGGTGAATTGTACCGCCGAAGCGTCGGCCAGGAACTCGCGTTGGCGGCTGACGGAAGCCTTGATGAGGTTGCCGAAGAACGTCCCCAAGAAGCCGACGATCATCAACCCGAAGCCTGCCGCCAGCATCACCGCGCCGTTGTTGTCCCGGCCGCCGCGCCGGCCACCACCGAACATCGACGATCGCAGCAGGAAGTAGCCGATGAGTCCGATCAGCAGGATTCCGTGGATGGCGCCCATCAGCCGAATGTTCAAGCGCATGTCGCCGCTCAAGATGTGGCTGAATTCATGTGCGATCACACCCTGCAGCTCGTCGCGGCTGAGGCGATGGACGCATCCGCGTGTAACGCCGATGACGGCATCGCTCGTCGTGAAGCCGGCGGCGAATGCATTGATAGCGTCTTCATCCGCCATCAGGTACACCGGCGGCGTCGGCGTTCCGCTGGCAATCGCCATCTCCTCGACGACGTTGAGAAGCTTTCGGGCATCGGGGTCTCGCGTGTCGGTGGGTACGAGCTGGCCGCCCAGCGATTCCGCGACAACTACACCACCGCCGCGTAGCTGCGCGATCTTGTAGAGGCTGCCGGCCGAAACGACCGCAAGCGTCGCCAGGCCGACCTGGATGAGAAGATCGGGTTGCCAGAACTCCGGGTGCATTCCGACGATGCGACCATACTCGTCGGTCGCCGGCTGTCCAGTGATTGCCACGGCCAGCGCGTACAGCAGCGCGACGATTCCCACCACCGCGCACCCGAATAGGAAGACGAGCCACGACGTCTGACGGCGAGCCGCTTCCTGGTTCTCGAAAAAATTCGTCGACACCGGCTTCGTCAACCGCTAAGAGAACGAGACCTTGGGAGCTTCGGCAATCGCCTGGCTGTCGAATTCGAGCAGCGATGCGTTGGTCGGGTGACCGAACGCCGCGGCGAACAGCACCGCCGGGAAGCTCTGGCGGTAAGTGTTGTAGGCGGTCACTCCGTCGTTGAACGCTTGCCGGGCGAAGGAGACCTTGTTCTCCGTCGAGGTCAGCTCCTCGGTGAGCTGCTGCATGTTCTGGCTGGCCTTCAGATCCGGGTAGGCCTCCGACAGCGCCAACAGGCGACCCACGGCACCGCCAAGCACGCCTTCAGCTGCGCCGAGTTGCTTCATCGCGTCGGGGTTTCCCGGGTCACCGGCTGCGGCGGCCAACCCCGAGGCAGCCTGGTTGCGGGCCTCGACGACGGCCTCGAGGGTCTCCCGCTCGTGGGACATGTAGCCCTTGACGGTCTCGACCAGGTTCGGGATCAGGTCGTAGCGTCGCTTGAGCTGCACCTCGATCTGTGCGAAGCCGTTTTGGTAGCGGTTCTTCAGCGCAACGAGGCGGTTGTAGATCCCGACGACGACGACAGCCAGTACGACGACGATGCCGATGAGCACGAACAGAGTGGTCATGTTGCCTCCTTGCCGAGGGTCCCGACTGAGGGCCGGGGCCGGCCGCCGAAGCATAGGGCAGCTGATCGGATGATCTCCAGGCGCGGTCCTGATGGGGCTTCGCAACGCCGAGGCACGATCAAACCACCTGGAGCCAGAAAACGGACAAGCGGCTCCCGAAGGAGGCTTGGGTTCCTACAGTCCGCCCGTTGCATACAGACACTGACCGGTGATCCAGCTTGCGGCCGGTGAGGCCATGAAGACGACGGCGGCTCCGATGTCGGCTGGAATACCGATCGCCTCTTCCATCGCGCCGATCTGGGAGGGGTCGACGTTCGTGCAGTCGAGAAAGTTCTGCGTCGGAATCGGGCCCGGCGCCCGGCCTGGGAGGCCGCTCGCTACTCAGCGGGTCGTAGCGCCTTGCGTTAGCGCCGCTTTGGCATCAGCACGGTGTAGTCGAGATCCAGTACGACATTGTCGCGGTAGCGCTCCTTGCCGTCCTGCGCCGTTTTGGGCTCGAAGTCGGGACCGGAAGGGTCCTCGTTCTTGACGCCGATCAGGCGCAGACGCAGCGCGCCGAGATCGTCGCGTCCCAGATCGATGCGTTCGATGACTTCGGTGAGTGCGTACAGGGTATCGCCGGCGACGGTTGGGTTCGCATGTGTTCCGGCGTTGAAGGCCAGCACCCTCAGCGCGTTTTCGAGGCCGTCATAAGAGATCGCGTGGGCCAATGAAATGATGTGCCCGCCGTAGACAATGCGTTTGCCGAGGCGCGCGTCTTTCTGGGTGTGATGGTTGAAGTGCACGCGCGCGTTGTTCTGGTACAGGCGCGTGGCCATCTGGTGCTCGGCGTCCTCGATCGTGATGCCCTGCGGGTGCGCGATCCTTTCTCCCGGTTCGTAATCTTGCCAGAAGAACGCACCGCCGGTTGCAATCGGGTCGAAATTCGAAACATCGAGTTCGTCCGGCACGTGCAGGTTCGCGGCCGTGACGCGGTCGGGCAGATCGGGCGAGTCACTGGCTCCGGTCTTCACGTCGGGCTTGCGCTTGTTCACCATCGCCCAGCGATAAAAATGCAGCACCCTTTCGTCACGCTGGTTGAAACCCTCTGTGCGAACCCAGACGATGCCGACATCGCCGCGTGACGTTTCGCGTTTGCCGAGGACTTCGGTGCGCGCGTGCAATGTGTCGCCCGGCAGAACCGGAACACCGAAGCGCACATCGGCGTAGCCGAGATTGGCGGGCGAGTTCAGCGAGACGTCGGGCACCGCGCGACCGAACACGATGTGGAAGACCAGCAGGTCGTGGGCGATCTCTCGGCGAAAGCCCAGCGTTCGAGCCAGTTCCGTCGAACAGTGTAGGGGTCGCCGGTCGCCGGTCAGCGCGATGTAGAGCGCGATATCCCCTTCGCTGATTGTGCGTGGAATCGCGTTGCGGAAGAGTTGGCCGGGGGTGAAATCTTCGAAGAAGTTCCCATCAGTGATCTTGGAGGAGGTCTGCTGGCTCATGGTCGCCGTACCTTCTTGGGAGAGCTTTGTTCCAGAGCGCTCGATGAGGAGTGCCGTGTCAAAAGCTGATTTGGGTGCGCGTGAGGAGGTGTGCGAGGCATCGATATATATATCTACAGAGAGAGAGCTAGAGAGTTAGAGAGTTAGAGGCAATCGAGGAAGCGGAGCTTACCTGACGAAATCCGCGGGAGGAACACCATCCCCGTGGTAACCTGCTCTTTCTACCGCAAAGCGACAGCGAAGCGAAACGGGAACAGCGAAGTGGTGGCATGAGTATCCAGAGCGACAGGTGGATTCGTCAGATGGCGCAGCAGAATGGGATGATCGAACCGTTCTGCGAGCGCAGCGATGGTAACGGCGTGATCAGCTTCGGGCTTTCGAGCTACGGCTACGACGTGCGGGTGAGCAACGAATTCAAGGTCTTCACCAACGTCTACAATTCGATTGTCGACCCCAAGGCGTTCCGCGACGATGCGTTCGTCGATGTCAAAGGCGATGTCTGCGTTGTACCGCCCAACTCATTCGCGCTGGCGCGCACGATTGAATACTTCCGGATCCCCGAAGACGTGCTCACCATTTGCGTCGGCAAGAGCACCTACGCGCGCTGTGGAATCATCGTCAACGTCACGCCGTTCGAGCCGGGCTGGCAGGGCACGGTGACGCTCGAGATCTCGAATACCACCCCGCTTCCGGCAAAGATCTACGCCGGCGAAGGCATCGCACAGGTGTTGTTCTTCCGGGGCGAGGAGCGCTGCGAAACGAGCTACGCCGATCGCGCGGGCCAGTACCAGAGCCAGACCGGGATCACCCTGCCGCGAGTGCGCTAGAGCAACCGATCGCGCGATATCCAGGCGTTGCGGCGGGGCCTTCTACGTTTCGGACGATGGGCTGAGCTGCGCTCGTACTTCGCGGATGTGGAACAGGCCAAACGTCATCGTCTTGGCGAAGTGGACACCGAGGCTGTCGCCGGATTCCCGAAACAGCCCAAAAAACATCGCGAACTCGGCGACATGCGCGATGGCTGTCGCGAAGAGGGGGCCAGCGATTATCCAACCGCGGTACTGGCCAGAACCAACTGCGCCACAAAGTACATTGGCAATCCCCACGCGCTGTTGACGAAGCTGGCTTCGATGAAGCGATTTCGCGCAACCGAAAGATCCGATACCGCAAACAACAGCGCACCGGCTGCGATCGCGGCCGATCCGGTTTCGATCGAGGCAGATCCGGCGAAGCTGAGCATCGCAGCGATCGCAATGATGTAGGCCGGTACGGCGTTGCGAAACAACCCGGTCAAATGGGGCCGGAGCCACCGGTGTAGCAGCACACCTGCAGCGGCGGTGATCGTCGCGCAAAGGGCCAATGCGCGCCATGACACGCCCAGGTTCGAGAACGCCACGGCGAAAGCGAGATGTCCCAGAAAAAATCCCCCAATCCCGAACAGAAAGCAGGTGGGACGTCTCTCGGGGATCAACAGCACATCTCCAAGCCAGCACAAACACAGTGCCGCGACGACCAGACGGCCGTAATCGGACTCGAGCGCTCCACCCGCGACGGCCGCTGCGATGTACGCACTGGCAGCAGTCGTCTTGCACACCCAGATCCCCGCCCGATGGTTCGTGCGTTCTGCAGCCACCAGTCCGCCACACGCGAGTAAGCACAGCAGTGCGAAGGCAATCACGATCGGCTCACCGTGTCAGCCACTCGGTCGCCGCCGCCGTCAGATGCATCACCTGGCTCCTGCGGAATCGAATCGACGGTATACCGGAGCACTTCCCAGTCACGCGACCAGCTGTCCGGCGGCAGACCGGCCTTGCGCTTGAGCTGCCGAACGAATTCGGCCGGCTCGGCGAGACTCTCCCAGACGCAAGGCAGAAAAGTTCCGCCGTGAGTTCTGTCGCGGAGAACCAACCCATCGATTCCGGGTCGCAATTGGCGCAACAGGTCCGATTCGTCTGCGACTGGAAGCGGCTCGAGCGGGCTGAGGATCGACACGTGGATCTCGAGATGGATCAGTTCCGCGTTGGATAGAGGGGCAAAGCGCGGGTCGCGAAACGCCGCGGCGTGGGCGTTGTGTGCGACGTCGGATACCAGCGGGCGGCTGGCTTCGAGCGCACCCATGCAGCCGCGCAGTTCGCCTTCGCGGTGCAGCGTGACGAAAGTGGCACGCCGCTCCCTCAGGGGGGCAGGGAAATCTTTCACGTCCAACCGGAGCAAATCGCGCGTCGCGACACCGTGTTCGATCGATCGTCTGGCGATTTCGAGCAGAGAGTGTTCAGCAGAAGACGTAGGATCCATACCCGACGACCTCCCGCTTGCCGCCCGCTGTGTCGCCCGAGTTGCGCAGGTCGACCGTCTTCGCGCTGAGTCCATGGCGTTTGGCCGCCAGCAGCAAGCCGCGGGTCGGAACGCGCCCGCAGGCAGATTCGGCATCGAGTCCGCGCTCGTCGAGTGCTTCGATCGCTCGACTGGTGGCGGCATCGCGAGTCCGCGCGATTTCATAGGGGTAGTAGTGGCTCAAATCCGAACTCACCACGATTTGTGTTTCCGCAGTACCCCAGAGTGCTTCGAGCACTTCGCTGACCTGTTCGGGCGCGCTATCGCCGACCGACAGAGGGACGAGAAGAAAATCGCCGAGGAGATACTGCAGGAACGGCAACTGGACTTCGAGGCTGTGCTCGGCCTCGTGCGCGGCGTCGAAGATGCGAACTTGCGGGAACGCGAGAATCCGATCGATCGCGTCGCGATCCAGCCGCACTTCGCCGAGTGGCGTTTCGAATGCGTCGGCGCTCGAAGCCGCGAGCCCGCGCAGCGGGACCCGATGAGAGGGGCCCAGCAAGACGACTCGGGTGACGATGCCACGCAACCGCGCGATGCGCGCGTATGCGGTCGCCGCAACCGGTCCCGAGTACACGAACCCGGCGTGCGGCACGATCAGCGCCTTGGGAGCTGGGATGCCAGGTGGATCGATCGGCGCGCCGGCCAGATATCCCGCAAGCGAGCGTTCGAGTTCGGCGCGATCTTCGGGATAGAAGAGGCCGGCGACGGCGGAACGGCGGATTTTCATGGCGGACGTTTCTCCTGGGCGTCGCTGGGTGCCGCTGGGTGTCGCTGGGTGTCGCTGGGCGTCGCTGGGCGTCGCTGGGTGTCGCTGGGTGTCGCTGGGTGTCGCACAGTGCCTGAAGGTACCGATTTGACAGGTTCTGGTCGCGCTGCATCCTTATCACAGAGCATTCATCAGCGAACTGGCGTGTGGCATTCGCGCCGCTTCCCACTGTTCCACCGAAGGAGGGCTTGTGGCCGCATTCCCCGACGACAGCGGACAGGTTTCTGGGCGTTACTTCCACGCTCTCGACGACGGGCGGCTGCAGTGTGATCTGTGCCCGCGCGAGTGCCGGCTGAACGATGGCCAACGTGGCCTGTGTTTCGTAAGGGCTCGCGCGGGCGACGAGATGGTGCTGACGACATACGGGCGATCGAGCGGCTACTGCGTGGACCCGATCGAGAAGAAACCGCTGAATCATTTCCTTCCGGGTACGCCGGTGTTGTCGTTCGGAACGGCCGGTTGCAACCTGTCGTGTCGGTTCTGCCAGAACTGGGACATCAGCAAGTCGAGAGAGTTCGACACATTGTCCGACGCCGCTTCTCCGACCCAGATCGCGAGCGCTGCGCGAGAACTCGGCTGCCGCAGTGTCGCGTTTACCTACAACGACCCGGTGATCTTTCTCGAGTACGCGGTCGACACCGCCGAGGCCTGCCGCGAAGCGGGCATTCGATCGGTCGCAGTGACGGCCGGCTATGTCAATGACGCGCCCCGCCGCGAATTCTTTGCGCAGATGGATGCGGCCAATGTCGACCTGAAGGCGTTTACCGATGCGTTCTATCGCAAGGTCTGCGGTGGCCGCCTGGCACCGGTTTTGGAAACCCTGTGTTATTTGAAACGGGAGACCGCGGTCTGGTTCGAGATCACGACGCTGCTCATCCCGGGCGAAAACGACTCGGACGCGGAGTTGCACGCGGCCAGCCAGTGGGTGGCCGAGCAGCTGGGACCGGACGTTCCATGGCACTTTACCGCCTTCCACCCCGACTACCGGATGCTCGACAAAGCGCGAACGCCGGCCGCGACGCTGACACGTGCGCGAAACATCGCGCGAAGCTACGGGCTCCACTACGTCTACACAGGAAACGTCCGAGACGAACGCGGTGGGAGCACACTGTGTCACGCGTGCGGCGAGATTGCGATCGGTCGAGACCAGTACGTGTTGACGCGCTGGACGCTGACTGACGACGGGTGTTGCCAAGCTTGCGGCGAACGCTGCGCCGGCATATTCGACGGACCGCCCGGGGAGTGGGGCGCTCGCAGGCTCCCCGTGCGTCTCGCGGATTTCGCGGGGCCTGGGCGAGAAGACCGCTAAATCGCGCCCTCCTCTCGAAGGCGGGCAATCTGTTCGTCGCTCAGCTCCAGTGTCGTTCGCAACACGGCGTCGGTGTGTTCTCCGAGTCGCGGAAAGCTCGAGATCGGTCCTTCAGACAGGCGAGACATCTTGATGGGGTTTCCCACGACGATCATCGGGTCGGGTGCGTCGCTGCGGGGGACTTCGATGAGCATGTCGTGCAGCGCAACGTGCGGGTCGCGAAAAAGATCTTGCGCCACGTTGCTCGGACCGGCCGCAATGCCGTGCTCGCACAATTCGCGTGCCGCTTCGAGCTTGCTCTTGTTTCGCGCCCAGTTCTCGAGCGCGGGACGAATCACAGGTTCGATCTGCTGTGCCCAGCCTGCTCGCGTCGCAAAGCGTTCGTCGCCGACCCAGTCGGCGTGGCCCACGAGCGTCGCGAGACGTTCGAAGTGGTGCTCCCGAAACACTGCGACGACGAAGTAGCCGTCCGAAGCGGCAAAGGCGCCGACGATGGCAGTCGTACCGGCGGTCGCCAATTGGATCGGTTCCCCGAGACTCTCGAGTTGGGGAATCATGTCAGCCATTGCAAGCATCGCATCGAACATCGAGATGTCGACGTGTTGCCCGAGTCCAGTTCGCTCGCGTTGGTGGAGTGCCGCGAGGGTGCCGATGATCGCGAACAGCGCGCTCCCGTTGTCGCCCAGTGCACCCGCCACCACCACCGGCGGCGGTTGGCCGGATTTTCGGGTCGGTTCGTAGATTCCCGCCATGGCTTCGACGATCGGCGCATAGGCGGGCCAACTGCGGTACGGCGTCTCCGTGAGGCTGCCGAAACCGGAAAGCGACAGGTAGATGGCCCGTGTGTTGAGCTTCGAGACGACCTCGTAACCGAGTCCCAACCGGTCCATTGTGCCCGGCTTGAAATTTTCGGCGACGACATCGAAGTGGGGAACGAGCTGCTCGAACAACTCACGGCCCGATGCGCGCTTGAGATCGATGCCGATGCTCTTCTTGTTCAAGTTGTTGCGCAGATAGGTGGCGCCGACTTCACGCCCATCGGCATCGGTAATGCGTGGTAGCGCGCCGCGGCCCGACTCTCCGTGAATCGGGTGTTCGACCTTGACGACTTCGGCACCCAGATGAGCCATCAACTGGGTCGCGTAGGGCAACGCCTGCATCTGTTCGGCGGCGAGCACGCGGACCCCTTCCAGCGGTTTACCCCACTTTCCCCGCTCCTCGTGTTTCGATTCGCCGATTCGCATGCGGGCAGTATACCCACCCGCCACCCGGCGTTGGTCCAGCTCCGGGGCCAGCGATGGCGGGCCCTCGCGGTTCGCTATCGTGGCGCGCGGCGAGAATCGAACGGACGAGAAGTGATGAGGAGCGGAAATGAGCCTATTGGAAACCTACGTCGAAGGGCTGCGCGAGGGAGACGCGGCGAAGGTTGGATCGGTGTTCTCGGACGCAGCGTTGTTCCACGACGATGCTCCGCGCACCGTTGGAATGGACCCGATCATCCTGAGGGGGCGCGCCGCGATCGTGGACAACTTCGCGAAGCTCATGGTCCGCGGTGGGTTGACGATCGACAACGTCGCGTTCAACGACAACGCGATGCGCTACGACATCGTCATGAGTCCCGAATTATCGATCTGCTGTCTCGGTGTCTACCAGGAAAAAGACGGCAAGATCGTCGAATACTTCGTTACCTCGATCAGCTGATCGAAACCGATGGCTGCGGTTTTTGATGTCGACAAGGGGCACTGTTCAAAGACCGGGTGCATGAACGGGGAGGATGAACCATTGCGAACGAAATGGCGAACGAAATGGCGAACGAAATGGCGGACGAAATGACGGACGAAATGACGGACGAACAGATGAAGGCCGAGCTCGAGCGGCTTCGCGCCGAGAATGCTTCGCTCAAGACCCGCAGCGAGAAGGGCTTGAGTTTGAAGGTGAGCCAGAAGGGGGGGGTGTCGGTGTACGGGCTCGGGCGTTTTCCGGTCACGCTCTACAAGGAGCAGTGGACCCGGCTGCTCGACATGAGCGACGAGATTCGGACGTTCATGGAACAGAACGAAGGCGAGCTCAAGACCAAGGATTGAGCCGGCCTGGCGGGCAACGCTGCGCGCATCAGCCGAGTGTCAGTACAGCGAACATGGACGAAGACAGCAATCGACTGGACCGCCTTGGCAATTTCGGGCACGCTGAAACCGAGCCCAGCGCAGAGGCGGCCGGCCAGCGGGAAGTGGCAGCCCAGCTGCGGGCGCTTTCTAATGGGCTCGGAAGCAGCAGCGCTTCGGTATCGGAATTGACGCAAGTCGCCGCGCAGCCGTTTTCCACGATCGCAGGTCTCTGAAATAGTAGCAGGCTTCGCAAGCGCATCGTGACCGTAGGCGACAGTTGCAGGACTGCTTGCCAACTTCTCTGTCGATCGACTTCACGCCTGGCAAGGCACCGACCCGCGCCGAACGGGTCGAGACAACTGCGCGCACAACGTGAAGTTCTCACGGCCGTGAACAGCAAGCCCACCGCTAGAGTGCACGATCGGTCGCAATGAGTAGAATGAAGCGGGGCCTGTAGAGGGCGTGTAGAGGGCCTGTTGAGTACCTGTTGAGTACCTGTTGAAGAACCTGTCGAGAACCTGTTGAGAGCCTGTCGAACGCGTCGACTCCACGGCGGAACCGTCGGCCGATACCGATCGCCGCACATCGAACCGGAGAGATCGCGGAAATGGAAGTGCTCGCAACACGGAGGTGGCAAGAGCTGCGCGACTGGCTGGTTCCGGAGCAGCCTTGCTCGTTGATTGCGTGGCATACGCTGACAACGGAGATCGGTCGATGCTGGGTGGACCGCCTCGCGCAGCCGCGTTGTGCGATCGCGTTCGCGGGTGGGAACCTCACGCTCGTCGGCGATGCCGCAGCGCTTTCGCGTGACGGGTTCGCCGCGGTCATCGAAACGCTGCTCGCCGATTGGGAGCGCGTCTTCATCGCCGCGCCCGACGCGTTCGTGCCCGCGGTCGTCGAGGCACTGGTTGGCCCAGCCCGCTGGCCTCGAGTCATCTTCACCACGGACGCGGCAGTCGCGCCCGAGGTTGCGTCTGCGCCGGGGGAGATTCGGCGACTCGGCGCACAAGACGCAGCGGCCGTCGAGGCGCTCGATGATGACATCGAGTGGATCTCCGATACGCTCGACGGCCCGCGTAGGCTCGCCGAGTTCAACACCGCATTCGGGGGGTTCGTCGCGGGTCGCCTGGTTTCCGTCGCGGTCCCATTTTACGTCGGTGAGCGCTTCGAGGAACTCGGTGTGGTCACCGCGGAGGCCCACCGCGCTGTGGGCTGGAGTTCGGCGTGCTCGGCCGCCGTGATCGCAGATATTCATTGCCGCGGTCGAATGCCGTGCTGGTCGACGACGCCCGACAACCTCGCGAGCATCCGGGTCGCGATAAAGCTCGGCTTTCGCCAGACGCGCGAAGAGATGCATTTCATCGCCGGCGAGCCGACACCAGGCTCTCTGCCCCCCGGACCCCCGGAATAGAAGCGCGGTCGCCGCTGCTGTCACCACTGACGAGATGCTGTCACCCAAGGTCGCGCCCCCGCCAGGCGAACTGCGGCGACTCGGCGCAGCGGACCGCGCAGCCGTCGAAGCGCTAGACGAGGACATCCAGTGGATCTCGGGCGCCCTCGACGGCCCGCGCGCGCTCGCCGAGATGAACACCGCCTTCGGAGGCTTCGGCTCGGGTCGCCTGGCCTCCGTTGCAGTCCCGTTCTACGTCGGGGAGCGCTTACTGGAGCCCGGTCTGCTCGGCGGCGGTGATCGCCGACATCCAATCCCGCGGTCGATCGCCGTGCGGGTCGACAACACCGAACAACACCGCGAGCCTGCAGCTCGCATCGAAACTCGGCTTTCGCCAGACGCGCGAAGAGATGCACTTCATGGCCTGTGAGCCGACCGAGGGCTCTGCCGCCGGAGTGATCACAGATTCTCCGTCTTGTGTGGCGGCTGCTCGCGAGCCGTATCGCGACGGTGTCGAGCGAGCGACGTCTCGTTCGAAGACGTATCCTTGCCGGGGTTCGGGCGAATCGGATCGCTCTGGCGGAATGCCAATGAAAGGTGCAGTCCAGGTCATCACCCTCTTTCTCCTTGCAGCGCTGTCTAACGCTTGTGCTGGGAACGTCGACCTCGTGTTCGTCGCGGGCGAGGACCTCTCGAAGTGCCAAACCTGGAATTGGCTGCCTCGGAGAGGCTCCAACATCGATGTGACTCAGGGCGACCCCGCGTTGATCGGAGCCAAGCTTTCGCGGCTCATCGAGCGGAAGCTGATTGACAACGGCTTCCGGCGCGCTTTCACCGATCCGGACTTCCACGTCACCTACCAGCTCGCTCAGCGTCGACATCTCGTCGAGGAGAACGAGCCGAGCGCGATCTATGAGCTTTCGAGCTTGGACTCGTCGCCATCGTATTCCATTGAGCGCTCCGACAGGGTGACGCATCGCTATCAAGAAATGCGGCTCGGAATCGCGGCGATCCGACCCGGCGGAGGAACGCTCTGGCATGCCACGTTTACCCAGTACGAGCGGGAGCATCACGCCGTGAAACTCGATGACGCCGTGGCCATGTTGCTCGCGCGCCTTCCCCGCCCGGCACCCGATGAACGTTCACCACCAGAATTCAGCGGGCGACCTGCGCGTGCGGCAGTTCCAGCGACCGCGGAATCACGACGCGGTCAAGCGCTGGAATGAACCCGTGGTGCGCCTAATGACCAGACCGGGCTGCGCGCGAGCGGCGCGATTGCAGAAGCACGCGCAGGTCCCGATCGCGGTCTTCTGGCAACGCCTCCGCGATCTCCAGCGCGCGCGCGTAGACCACAACCGGCAGGTTCGCAGTGTCGGCGATCCGGCGCAGTGATCCCCAGACAACGCTCGGTTGATCGGTGGCGAGAGCCGCGGTTGCCCGCAACAGCGAATCGCCCGCCTCCCATTTCCGCGACAGCAGAGTCTCCGCGATTACCAGGGCTTCGGCGCCCGCCGTCGGGTCGCCCGCCGTGAGCCGCCAGCGAGCACGCAGCCGGGACGCCTCCACGAACAATGCTTCCCCCGGCAGAATGCGTCCGAGTTCAGCGTCGAGCGTGGCGACCGAGTCCCAATCACCCGACACCTCATGGCGCCGGCCTGAGATCAACGCGGCGAGCTGTTCGTCGAGATCCTGCTGCGAGATTCCCGCGGCCGCGCTCGCTTGCGCGATCGTGAGCGGGAGACTCGCCACCAGCCCCACCACCGCGTCACTCATGTCGGGCGCCAGCTCGAGGGCCCGTTCGAAGTGCCGTGCCGCCCGGCCTGGCCGGGCGAGTCCGAGTTCGACCCAACCGAGCCCGGCCTCGTCGAGCGCGGGTTCTTGGGACATGGCCAGCGCGAAAGCGCGCTCTTCGAAGCCTGTCGCGACGAGCTTGCGGAGCAGCGCGGACTGGTCGAGTCCGTCGATCCCAGTGAGCAACGGGTCGAGATCGTCCCACAACCGACGGACGGAATTGACGTTGAGAGCAGAGTTTCCGAGGCGCGACGCGCGCGAGGCGAGCAGGTTGTGATCGTCCGTGATCAGTGATCCGCCCTCGCTCAGCGCCCGAGTCCCCACGGAATCGAGCACCCGCACCGCGGCGAAGTCCTCGACGCGATGAATTCCGAAGCGGCCGTAGTCTTCTGGGGTGGCTTGCAATGCCCGGCGTGCGCTCTCGAGAGACGCGAACGGCTCGACCGATGCCGCGAAGAGTAGGCCCGAGCTGCCGGCCGGCTGGTAGACCTCCACGTTCCCAAACACATCGACTAGCGTCGCCGCGAGCGATCGCAGCAGCGCAGCGTCGACGAAACTGAGCCCGATCCATTGCGCGAACACCCCGTCGGGCTGCAGGCGTGAGCGCACCAGCGCAAAGAATTCCCGCGTATAAAGATGGGAGGCGCCGGCCGTCCAAGGGTGTGACGGCTGGGAGACGACAGCGTCGAAGCGCCGCTCCGTCAGTTGCAGCAGTCCGCGTGCGTCTCCGATATGTACTCGAACACGTGAATCCTCGAGTGGATCGATGTTGCGCTCAGGGGCGGCTCGCTGATTGGCCGTCAGGATCTCGCGCTCGATTTCGATCACGTCGATCGACGCGATCGACGATGGAATCGGCTCGAGCGCTCTGCCACCACCGAGCCCGATCACCAGCAGGTCGCGCGCGTCGGGGCGCAGGAGTGATGGGAGCAGGCCCATCCAGTACCCGATGGAGGGTTGGGGCAGCATTCCGGCGCGCTCGATGATCGACTCGGGCAATCCGTTGGAGGTGAGGCGGAATTGAGTCGTTTGATCGAATAGCATCACAGTGCTCGAACGCCCGACGGCGGCGTAGACGATTTCGCCCTGGGAACGCTGACGCGAGAGAGGCGACGAGCTCAATAGCGCCCACGGTGTGTGTGGGGGTCGTGCGATCAAGACCAGCGCCGCTGTTGCAGTGGCGATGGCGAGTGCCGTACGTCTGGGGCGAATCGACACCGCCGCGATCGCCCCGAGTCCGAGGTTCGCAATGGCTCCGCCGGCAATCGTTCCCGCAAAGCCCAGACCCGGGAGTAACACGAACCCCGCACCCAGCGCGCCGGCAATCGCGCCCAGCGTGTTCCACGCGTACACGCGCGCGGTCGCTCCGGCGGCCTGCTCGGGAGACAGCGCGAGTACGCGTACAGCGAACGGGAACGTGGCACCGATACACAGTGTGATTGGCAGCAGTACCGCGCCTGCGACCGCCGCACTGGCGAGGGGAGCCCCGGCTCCGGCCCCGACCACAAGCGAAAGCTCCGGAAGCCAGTCGGCGAAGGCGAAGCCCAAGTAGGAGGTCAACGCGATCCCGAGCTGCGCCACCCCAAAGCCGACCGCGGCGCGTTCGCGGCTCGTCGCCAGACGCGACGCGAACGCACTGCCCAGCGCGATGCCCAGCAGAAAGCTCGCGAGCATGGTGGCGAAAGCGTCGAGACTCGCACCCAGCAGTTGCCCGAGCAGCCGAGTCCACAGCACCTCGTAAGCAAAGGAAACAGCTCCCGATACTGCGACGGCCGGCAGGATCCAAGCGGCGCCGCCAGCGACAGGTTTCGGCGCCGGTCGCATCCGATTCGCGGTCTCCGGCTTCATCGTACCCGGTGCCAGGCAGGCGGCCAGCGCAAAAACGAGCCCGTTCAGCGCCACACCGACCCAGACCGTGTGGCGCAACCCGAGCTCGGGCATCAGCCAAAAGGCTGCACACAGGGTGCCGACGATCGCACCCGCTGTGTTCACCGCGTACAGCACACCGACCCGTCGGCCGATCTCCGCCTCGTTGCGCACGGCGTAGTGCGCGAGCACGGGTAGCGTTGCCCCCATGAAGGCGGTCGGGGGCAGCAGGACCGCAAAGGCGGTCCCGAGCTGGAACAGCGCGGCGGCCGTGGCTTCGGCTTCCGGCAGTTCGTCGCCGCCTCGGAGCAGTCCGACGTATACCGAGTTGGTCAGCCGGATCCCAACGGGGACCAACAACGCAGAGACGGCGGTCGCCAGTTCGAGCACGCCGTAGGCCAGAACCGGCCGGCGCATCCGCGTCACGTATCGCGCCGCTGCCGCAGCGCCGAGCGCGAGCCCGCCCATGTAGGCCGCGAGGACTGCCGCGATGGCGAGTTCGGAAGTTCCGAACACGAAGCTCAGCTCACGCGTCCACACCGTCTGGTAGAGGAGTGCCGCGAAACCGGACAAGAAGAAGCAGGCGAGCAGCAGCGCGAATCGGGTGTCCATCATGGGCTCCGTACCTGGGTTAGGCCGCGGTGCACTGTATCTTGCCTCACCTGCCTTCGCGGGCCCCCCTCGTTCCACGCCCTCATGAACGACGCCAGCGCTTGACTTTGCGGAACGCTCTGAGAAAGGCCCTTCGGGCCAGGCAGGCCGTCGATGATGCCGAGCTCGATCGACAGCGCGCCGAGTCCGCGCACGACCAGCTCATGGAACACGCTGGCCCAAGCTTTCGAAGACCTCCTTGTCCCCGGCTTGGAGCATGATCACCCCCGTGTCGGCGGCTCGTCGTCACGCCGCTCACCACCAGCATGCATTGCTTCCCGATCTCCTTGCCCCTCCGCATCGAAAGTCGGATCGACCGCCATCTCGCGGATCGCAGCGGCGGCATTGGAAGCGAGCGCCGTCTTCGAGCTCTGGTGGGTTCATGACCTGGGCTACGGACTCCGATCGCGCCTGTGCGCGTAGGTCAAAGAGCGCGACAAGGCTCTGCTGGTCGCACGCTTTGACCTATCCTCGAATTATCCTGCACCTTCTCGCCCCATATTCTCGCTGAACATCAGGTGCAAGCCGTCTTTGTAGGGCCGTTTGTCCTTGGAATAGCGCACGTCGCGATCGATGCGCATGATCGCGCCGTTGATGCGCGGCGCTGCGAGGACCGGTGCGAGTTTCTGCAACTCGGTGCCAATCGCCGAAACGAATTTTTTCGTTCCGGAATTTGTTGGCCCGGAATCGCCAGTCAACAAGGCGTCGAGCAGCGTGTTCAATCGCTCTACTGTGTCGCGATTCTCAGGGTCATAGGCCACGTTTTGATATTCGCGCGGATCGTTCTGGTGGTCGTAGAGTTCGGCTCCCAGCAACTCCCATTCACCGCCGCGGCGGCCTCCCCAGCGAACGTAGCGATACCTCTGTGTGCGCACGGTCTGGCCGATCGAATTGGCCCGATACGCCCAGCCAAGAGCTGCTTCCTCCCACGGCCGATCGGGATCGTTCAGCAGCGCGACGAAACTCACGCCTTCGCCCTGGCGGGGATCGGGAATCCCCGTCAGTTCGCACAAGGTTGGCAGAATGTCGGCCGATTCCACCAGCCCGCTCGAAGACTGTCCACCCAAGACGCCTGGCACACGCAGGATCAACGGAATGCGAAGCGATTGTTCCAGAGCGGTGTTCTTGCCCCAGATTCCGTGCTCGCCCAGATGCCAGCCGTGGTCCCCCCAGAGCACGACTACGGTTCGATCGGCGAGCCCTTGCCGCGCGAGCTCGGCGAGCAATCTCCCTATCTGTGCGTCGACGTAGCTGACGCAGGCGCGATAGCCGTGGATCAACCGTTTGGCCGTGTCGGCGTCGATCGATCCGCCACCGTCGTAGACGCGCGGCTCATAGTTGCCATGAAACTGCTGATTGGCAACGCGATACATACCCTCTCGATCGGGGACCTCGATCTGATCGCGATCGTAGAGATCCCAATACCTGGCAGGACAATTGAACGGAAGGTGTGGACGAACGAAACCGACCGCCAGGAAGAAGTCGCGGTCTTCCATCCTCCGCAGCTCTTCGATTGCCCTTGTCGCGATCTTTCCGTCTACGTACGCGTCGTCCGGGACATCGGGTGCTTCGGATATGGGCCCGCGTCGGGAGGTTTGAATTCCCGACATGTGGACGTTTTCGGTCGCCAGATATTGGGGGTGAACCCATTCGGGCGGTAGCCAACTCTCGCGGCTCCAAGCCTCCGGCGCGTCTTTTGCGGTGTGCAGGAACTTTCCCACCTCGACGGTTTCATAGCCCGCATCCTTGAATAGGCGCGGGAGCGGGATCAAGCGCGGGTTGCCCTCAGACAACGCCGGAGCCATGAAGATTACCCCCGTGGTCTGCGGATACGCTCCACTCAGCATCGAAGCGCGTGACGCAGCGCAAGCCGCTACGGCGGCGTAGGCTCGATCGAATCGCACACCTTGCGCTGAAAGTCGGTCGATGTTGGGTGTAATCGCTGGTGCGCCGTACGCACCGAGTTCCGGGCGGAGGTCATCGACGGAAATGAAAAGTACGCTCAACCGCGACCGCTTCGGCTGGATTCGCTCGGACGGACATCCGAATGAAAACAGCAGAGCAAGAAGCATCGCTATCCGAATCAATCGGTACACAGTCATCGCTCCACTTCGCATCATGCAGTCGGCGATGTGTTCGTTCTCAGATAGCATCCCCGAGTTCGAAGGAACGTTCACTGGTGATCCCTCTGTCAGGGAGCCAGGAGAATACTCTGAATTCGCACGAAAACGTCGATCGCCGGATCAGGTCGTGCCAGCCATATCTCGTTGGCAACCCATGAACCGCACAGCTCGGATGTCGCTCCTGATCGCTCTCACGCTTCTCGCGTTGGGGATCCGGGCAGCGTACGTGGCCACGGCTGTCGTCGACAATCCCATCCGCGCAGATGCGGCGCAATACGTGAGATACGGCTACAACCTCGCGTTCCATGGCGTCTACTCATCTGCGCAGGCGCCCGATGTCCTCGAGCCCGATTCTTTTCGCTCGCCTGGTTATCCGCTTCAGCTGGCCGCTCTCCTCGCGCTAGTCGACAACCCGGCTGCCTTCTACCGCACGCAGCTCGTCATCCAGGCTTTTCTGTCTGCGCTCGTGGTTCCGATCGTGATCCTACTGGCAAGACGGACCATGCGGGAATCATACGCGCTCGCGGTGGGATTGATGACCGCGCTGATGCCGCACCAGGTCACGTCGAGCGGCTACTTGCTCACCGAGACACTCCAGTCGTTCCTATTCGCGGCCAGTATTCTCGGGTTCGTGACTTCACTCGCAAGACACAGAATCAGTACTTCTGTGCTTGCGGGGATCTTGTTCGGTCTGCTGTACATGACCAACGAGGCTACGCTGCTGCTTGCGCCGCTGTTGGTCGCTCTGGTCTTGCTGGGGAGTCATACGGCGCGCCATCCCCGGTCCCGACGCGGGCTGATCGTCCTTCTAGGCTCGTTCGCGGTGTTTCCTGTGGCTTGGCAGCTCCGTGGCATCGTCAGCATTCCCGCCGAATCGAAGAACCTGGGCTCCGGAAGGGCTTGGTCTGCGGCTGTGGAGGGCAGCTATCCGGGCTTTCGGTTCGGTGAGCACTCCACATACGGATATGCATATCGAGCGGATTCCGAGTTTCGCGACATGCAAACGTCGGCGCACCGGTTCTTTGAAGTGATGAGGTCGCGTGTTGCCGACGACCCGACTCGGTACCTCGCGTGGTACTCCTTCCAGAAACCACTGGCTCTGTGGAAGTGGGGGTTCGTGCAGGGTGCGGGCGACATCTACATCTACGGAGTCGACAAATCGATCTATGAATCGCAAGGTTGGGCTCGCCTAACGCGTGAGTTGATTCGCTCTCTGCACCCATTTGCGCTGTGTCTTGCTGCCTTCGCCATCATCCACGCCGCGTTCGGGATCTACCGAAAGGGCCTTGCGTCTGATTTGATTGTCCCCGCCGTGCTCTCCGTGACGATTGTGTACTGGACCGCGGTTCATACGGTCCTCCTGGCACTGCCGCGATACGGCATCGCGTTGCGTCCTGAAGTCTATCTACTCGCAGCATGGGCTCTGGTCGAAAGCGCGCCATGGCCGCGGAGGATCATCGCACTTCTGCGACAATAGACGGCCCGATTCCCGCGGACCGAGCGCGTCACCACGCGCTTCGCGGTGGACCGCGCTGGGTGCGTCGCCCGGGGTCGAAGTCATCGACCGCGTTCATCCTCAGGCCAATACCAGTTGGCATCACTGTAGAGCGGCTTTTCTCGGCCTATCCTCCAGAAGTACACCCAGGTTGTACTGGGCCTCTGCGTAGTCCGGCCTGATCCGTAAGGCCTCTTGGTAGTGCGTCATCGCCTCTGCGAGGCGTCCCAGGTCCTGGACGGCGAGGGCCCAGTTGTAGTGAGCCTCGGCCAGGTTCGTCTTGTTCCGCAAGGCATCTCGGTAGTGCGCGATCGCCTCCTCAGAACGGCCGAGGTTCGCCAACGCGGTTCCCCAGTTGTAATGGGCATCGGCGTAGTCCGGCTCGATCCGCAATGCGTGTTCGTAATGCGCAACTGACTCCTCGAAGCGCCCCAACAGCTGCAGGGCGGTGCCCCAGCCGTCATGGGCCTTGGCGTGATCCGGCTCCAACCGCAAGGCCTTTTGGTAATGCGCCACCGCCTCTTCAGGACGGCCAAGACCCGCCAGGGCAACGCCCCAGTTGTAGTGGGCCTCCGCGTAGTCCGGCTCGATCTGCAACGCTTCTTGAACTTGGGTCAGCGCCGCATCAAAGCGTCCGACCCTTCCCAGAGCGGCGCCCAGGTTGTTGTGGGCTCTGGCGTGCTGGGGGCTCTTCGAGACCACATCGCTCCAGAGCGTGATCTCGTCCTGCCAGACCTGGTTTCGGTGGTACGAACCTACTGCCAGTAGCAGACAGATGGCCGCGGGCACGGCGACCGCCCAGCCCGACGGGGCCCCCGTTCCAGCGAACAGCAGCCAGGCCAGCAACAGTGAAAAGCCGACCATTGGCAGATACAACCGGTGCTCGAAAACCATCTCCAGCCCGATCACACTCGATTCGATCACCAGGTGCAGGAAAAACCATAACAAGCAGAAGGAAGCAATCCGATGTCGGTGCGCCAGATAGAGGGTCAGGCCCAACAGGCCAGAGATACCCACCATCGAGAGCAACGTGGTGATCGGTTCGATCGGAGATTGCGAAGGGACGACTTGATGAATCAGGTTCAGTCGCGACGGATGTGGCACCGCCAGCAGGCTGAGATAGAACATGACGACGCGAAATTGTGTCATTAGCCGCTGGCCCAACGTGAAGTCACGATGGGCGTAGCTCGCCAACAACCTGTCGAGTGGCTCACTGCCCAGGTAGAGCCACGCCAGCAACCCCAGCAACCCCAGCAGCGCCAACGCCAGCAATCCGAACTTTGTGTTCTTCTTGGCACCAGCAACGCCCGAGTCCTGAAAGAAGTACCACTCGAACCACAGGATGGTCACCGGCAGGGTGACGGAGATCTGCTTGCTGCCCAAAGCCAATAGCCAACAGACAACGCTGCTTGCCCAAAGTGTCCAGCGACGACGGGGCGCCTGTGCAGTGCGTCCGTAGATATAGAGCAACAGCGCCGCCAGGTAGAAAAATGCGCACAGGCTGGTCATCCGCTGGACGATGTACGTCACCGCCTGAGTTTGGATCGGATGACTGGCGAAGATCAGGGCAGCTGTCAGCGCGATCCAATGCGAAACGGAAGGCCGCAACAGGCGGTCCTCGCGCGGCGGGACCCGCCGGAGCACGGCCAGCGCCAGCAGGTACACGAGCAAGGCAGTGAGCAGGTGGATGCCGATGTTGACGACATGGTATCCCCTGACGTTGTGCTGGCCGAAGTAGTAGTTCAGCGCGAAGGAAAGGTTCGCCACCGGCCGACTCGGACTGGGGCTCTCGCGCACGGCTCCTTGCACGCCCGACCAGCTGAAGTCCGTCCAGCGTAGGCTCCGGTTGTCTTGGATGTTGGGAACGTCATCAAAGACAAACGGCCCGGAAAGGCTGTTCGAATAAGCGGCCAGACAGAGAACAGCGATAGATGACATCGCGAACACGTGAAATGCGCCGTGTCGGCCGGGGACTGAATCAACGGCGTTTTGCGACGCCGCTTTTCGCGGATTGGATTTTCGGCTGAAGCTCTTTCGACGGCCCACGCGTGCGATTGTAACCCGACCCGGGACTTGCATACCTCGCTGGTCTCGTGCTCCACGGGCTTCTGAACGCCTCGGTCACGCGTTGCCGCCCCGGGTCGCGCATTTCGCCCGTGCATTCGGCCGCCTTGCCATTTCTGCTACTTGGCTGGGTACCCCTCCGAGTCGGCCTGCTAGAATTCTTGGAGCACAGTCACGGGCTCGGCTATGTTCGCGGCGTGATGAAAAATATCTCGCGCACCATACTCGCTGCGATCGTGGGGGGTGTCGGGCTTACTGCATGTGACCCGGCAGAATCTCCCGAACCCGTCAAGTCGCTGCCGGTCGAGTCCGAGGCGGTCGATCGCGTCGCACCGGCCCACGCGCCAGAAATGACCAGCGCCGACGACACGGTAACGGCTGAGATCCGCAAATCCCTCGCAGAGGTCATGCGGGACCCAGATGCCTTCTCGAGGGCCCGAAAGCTCGGGGCCCTGCTTCCCACGTTGGGCCCAGAGGGTGTTGAGGCGGCCGCACAAACGCTCAAGGATGAAGCGCTCAATAAGGGACCCTCTGATCGCGAGTTGCTGGTGCGGTACTGGGCGACCCATCAACCGGAGAACGTGGCGAATTGGTCCCGTTTCTCGCCACCGCTCTTTCGTATGAGCACAATCATCGTCGCGCTCGCGATGTGGGCAGAGGCGGATCCGGCGGCTGCGCTCAGTGCCTCCGAGCAATGGATGAGAGAGGACCCTACGCTCTCGAATGTCGTGCCGATCGCTCTGGTGACCGGGTGGTACGCGAACGGGGACTCTCCCGAGCTCGGGCAATGGATCCAAGGCCTCGGAGCGAGCTTCACCCAGCAGCGCGCGATCGCCACCTACGTGCGCGTCCTCATCCAGTCTCACGGGCGCGGAAAGGCGGAGCACTGGGCCCAGTCGCTTTCCGACGACGACGGACAATTCAAGCTGGCCGCCTACCGCCAGGTGGCCTCTGCGCTGCCGCTATTCGATCACGACTCCGGTATCGCGTGGTGCGAAGCACACTGCGAAGGACCCTACGGCAAGAACCTGCGAAGCCTGATCGCCAGACAATGGGCCTATGAGGACGGAGAGGCCGCGGTCGATTGGATCCTGAGTGCGCCCCAAAACAAGGACAACGACTTGGCTCTGCGCGCCACCTACGCGCTCTGGGGCCGGTCCTCCGATCGACAGGCAGCGTTGCACTGGATGGCTAGTCGGATTGCCGGACAGCGGCTGGACCCCAGGCTCGCCCCGATTCTGCCTGTCTATGCGCTGTTGGTCACAGAGGATTCACCCAGCGATGCGATCGAGTTTGCGATGCGGATCGAAGACGAAGTCGATCGTGCGAATGTGCTCGTCTTGATCGTTCGAGAGTGGCGCAATACCGACCCGGACGCGTCCGAGGCTTGGCTCCTCCAATCGCCGCTCACGCCGGAGGAACGGGACAGAGCGCGCAGTAGAAGCGGTCAGCTAAACCAGCCGGAGCAGACGGGCGAGGAAGACACGACGGAGACGCCGCCCGAAGATTCGTAAGAGTCGTGGATTGAACTGCGCGGCGCATGCATTGGAATACGCGGTCTAAGAACGGGCCTGGAAGCTTGGGTACGGCGGTAAGCGATCAGAGAGACCCAAATCTTCGGACCACAGTGCGGACCACAACGTGGTTATCTGCCGCGCCAAACGATCTCTTCGCCCACAGCATAAAGCACGCATTCCGCCCGCATCCGCTGGATTTCGCGGCGGATGCGACATTGGGCGAGCGCCTCGGCGCTGGCCTCATCGAGCGTAAGGTAGCCGCTCGCTGCCGCCGTGACCCACCGAACTCGTCGAGGGTCTCCAGCGATCGCCAGCGCACGTTCCACCGGTAATTCGAGGAAATGCCGCCAGATCGAGACGAGATTCGGGTGCGGTGAGGCACCCTTCGATGCACAGGCCGATGCACCGGCGATGTGCATCACGGCCCAAAGGATGGCGGCGGTGCGTCCGACCGAAACAATACGAAACGGGGCGGATCGATCGAAATCAATCCGCCCCGTCCATTCTGCCAGAGCGTGTTTCAGAGAGGCTCTAAGCGTCGACTTACCCTTACGACGCCGTAGCCCACCGTGCTCGCTTCGCGTAGCCGAGTGCGACCAGCGCGATGAACCCGGCTGCAGTTACGCGTCCCCATGTGGACAATGCGGGAACGAAAGTTTCGTTGCCAATCACGAGCTTGAGCCAACCACGATTCGCGTTCGGGCCCGACAGGGTTCGGTCGCTCAAAGAGCCGGCGACCATCGAGATCATCCCGTTGCCGTTCGCATTTCGCATGTCCGTGCCTGAGAGCGTGAAGTGCTCCATCGGCGATGCGCTGGGTACGTCAATTGTAATTCTGCCCGCGGTCCAAGGGTAACCCACGGAGGTCGCGGCGTTGACCAGAGCAGGACCAGCCGCAATGATGACGCCTGGCTTCATCAAGAGCGTTCCTGGGGGAGCAAGGCCAACACTGAGAGCAACTACCGCGGCGAGCGGGGGAAGGCCAAAATCCATCACTGTGACACCCGGCGTGGCGCCGATGGCTCCGAGTCCGCTGGGATATGCGCCGACCATGAGGGCTCGGCAGGCAGCGCTAGCAGTGGATAGCGGAGGGTAAATGGTGTGGTGGCACGCCGGAGGCGCACCGCCGCCAACCAGATAAACACTCACCGGCGCTCCGGGGAACAGGCCCTTCCCACCCGGGTAGCTGAGTTTTCCCCGGGCCGCGCCGCCGAAGGCTTTCGCCAGGTTTCCCGGCGAATACCGAATACTTTTCGCACCCACCAGGTAGGTGTGCGTCTGGTCCCCAACCGATCGGACTCCCGTCGAGAACATCCTCCCGCCCGAAGCTCCAGCGGGAAATTCGTAAGTCAAGGCAGTCCCGACCGCGTAGACGGCCGTGTTCGATGTGTACACACCCACCGTCGTCAGCGTAGAGTCCTTCCTGAGCACGCCAACCGGAAGGGTGATCTTCGCCTGTGCGGCCATCGCGGTCACATAGACCGGCCTGTCGACACCACCCTTGCGCGGAATCAGAAGCGTTGGCTGCTGCGAACCCGTGCCAACAAACGCGGCCTGGATCGGTAGTGCCAAGCCGTTGCCGATGTGGAACTGCGCGCCGGACCCGGCGAGCAGAGACTTCAGCTGTCCGACCGCCTGAGCACTGGTCGCTAAGACCAGGCTCAGCAAAATCGCAGTGAATAACATGGTGCATTTTTGCAACATCAAAATATCTCCCCTTGTTGGTAAGCGATCTCCGGCGTTCCGGAGATCCGACCTAACCGGATCAGAACATGCCCTTCGTTATGGAATGAGCGTCATCGCACAGAACGTACCCGATGCAATCTCTGTGCCTAGAAGTGACGACCTTTTGATCCGAAATTTTTACTAGAAAAATCAAATATTTATGGACGATTCGCGGTTCGTCAGGTGAACTGGTTGGCGGCGTTTCTGATGGAGAGAGGAAATGTCTTTCCACGCATGTGGAACACGCTTTCCGAGTTTGTCATCCCGCGGGGATCGGGCTGCGCGCTACAGGCACCAGGCGGTGACCGTAGAAGAGCTAGCCTTGCGAAACTGCAGCCGCGGAAGCAGCCTCGCGAAGCTTCTGAGCGCGCTCGGCCGCCTGTGCGGCGGGCTCTGGCTCGCCCCGCTGGAGGTGGACCCGGCTGAGCAGCTCGAGTGTATCGGGGCCGTGGCGCAGGTTCACGGCTCGGCGGGCTCGCTCGAGCGTCCGATCGGTCGCGGCCCCGCGCTCGAGGTCCAGTCGAGCGCGTTCAGAAGCTGCCTCGGCGTCGAAGGGGTGCTCCACCAGCAGCCTGTCGAGCCGCTCGGCCGCCAGCTCGGGTTTTCCCGCGGCGACGAGTGCTCTCGCTGACAGAAGCTGCAGGTTGGGATCGGAGGGGTCCGCTGATGCGGCGCGGTCGAACAAGACCAGGGCTGCCTCGGCGTCGTCGGCCAGGGCCAGCCGACCCAATCCCGCTAGCGCCTGCGCGTTGCCTGGCTCGATCTCCAGCGCGCGCGTGTAGGCCGCGCGTACGGCGTCTCCCGGGGCTCCAGACAGCTCGAGGTTCAATCCTCTGATCTCCTGGAATGCGCTCGAATCGGGGTACGCGGCGAGAATCCTCGTGAGGCTTGCCGCCTGCTCCGCAGCCTTCCCCTCCACCAGATGCGAAATGCGCACACGCGCTCGCAAAACAGCGGAGAAGCGCGGATCTTCGAAGTCGAGCGCCGGTAGGCTCGCCAGCATCTTCAGCGCCTTGGCTGGGCCGGCCAGCCAGGATACGTCCTCGGCAGCATCAGCCACCACCGGCACAGCCAGATCCGTCCCGAACCTCGTGAGCGCGTCGGTCACAGCAGCCGTCTGGCCCAGAATCGCCCACAAGCGCAATTGCATCAGCTGCCCCTCGATCGGCAGAGGCGCCTCGTCCGCAGCGGTCTGGAGCATCTGCAATGCGGATCTTGGCTGCCCCAGCGCGAGCAGCAGATCTGCGCCACGCGTGCGAGCATCGGTCGAGCCTGCGTCGATGCGCACCGCATAGCGGTATTCTGCCAGCGCGCGCTCGAAGTCGCCGAACTCTTCGGCCGCGAGTGCTGCGTAGTAGCGGCCCCAGGGGTTGTCGGGCCAGAGCTTGAGGGCCCCATCGAATTCTCTCAGTGCCTGGGCAGGTTGCCGACGCTCCTGTGCGACGCGCGCGCGGATCAGCTGGCGTTGCGCAGGATTGGAGAGGCGCGCCGCAACGTCGAAGGCCTCATCGAGCCGGCCGGCCAGCACCAGCACATCAGCGTATCCGAACAGCAGTGGCGCCTCGGGTGAGCCCGTTTCGCGAGCCAGCCCGATGCCTCGCTCGATCGCGTCGGCCGCGGCAGCGAACTCTCCCTGTGCGCGGCGGAGTTCGCCGAGATCCAACCAAGCGGTGGCAGCTACCAGCGGGTTCTCCGATTGCGTGGGCTCGCGTAGTACGGCGTCGGCCTCGGCGGTGTTGCCCGAACCGCTCAGTCGCAGGGCGAGTGCCAGCCTGAACGCCCGCGAGGTTGGAGACGCCGCCAGCGCCGATCTCAGTACCTCGAGCGCGCGTTCAGGTTCGCCCATCTCGTCGTAGAAGGTCGCCGCGTTCGTCACCACCTCCGAGTTGCTCGGATGCGCATCGAGACACCTGATCCAGGTCTCGCGCGCCTGCTCGAGTTTTTCGCTCTCCCGCTCGAATGCCGCCGTCGTGGAACAGTGCCATGCGAGTACAGCCTGTTTGGTCGGATTGTCCTGATCTCCGCTCTCCTGCAGCCGGCGACCCGCCTCCGCGAGCGCCTCGCTCGCTTCGTCGAGCCGATCGAGGCTGAGGAGTGCGAGGATTTTCGGTTCGTAGGCATCGAGGGCGTCGGGATTGAGTTCGAGCAATCGCTCTGCGTCGGCCAACGCGAGCTCGGGGTCCTTCCTCCAGTGGGCATAGGCATTCCCACGCATCATCAGCGCGGACTCATTATCTGGCTCGACTTCCAGCACGCGCCCACTGACCTCGACGACCTCGTTGAAGTCATTGGAAACGAGCGCCCCATAGGCGAGAGACAAGCCGGCCCGCACGAGCCACTCGGGGTCGTTCATCGCCTTGCGAAACGACCAGACCGCCAGGTTCCCCTGGTTGGTGGAAGTGAGCGCCGTCCCGTAGAGATAGTTCGCTTCCGAGTCATCCGGGTTCGCCTCCAGATATTCCCGAAGCGGCTCGATAGATCCCAGATAATCTCCGATCAATTGTTGCTGGCGGATGGCTTCGAGCGGGTCGGCCTGCTCGCAAGCGCTGAGTGCGCTGAGTGCGCTGAGTGTTAGGCAGCTGAGTAACCCGATTCTGATCGCGTGACGCAGGTTCCCGCACGGAATGGCTCGGAGGGCCTGATGCATTGTCGGACTGTAGACGATGCCTGCGGTCCTGAACCAGGGTCGCTTCGCTACATTGCGCGCATGCATAAGCGAATACTCGAGCGGCGCTGGCCTTGGCTTACCGCAGGAGGGCTTGGCGTAGCCGTGTTCCTGTTGACATTCGTCCAGATCGGAGACTGGGATCGGCGCCCGAGCGGTTCCGTCGATGACATCGCTCGGCTCAAGGACCGCAGCGACGTGAACGTGCTGTTCCTCCTGATCGATACGCTGCGCGCCGAACACCTCGGCAGTTACGGCTACGAGCGCGACACCAGCCCACTGCTCGATCGTCTCGCGCGTTCGGGTGTTCGTTTCGATCGCCATCTGGCTCAATCCACCTGGACCAAATCCTCGATGGCCTCGCTGTGGACCGGGCTCTACCCCGCGCGTACCGGAATCACGCGATTCGATGACGTGATTCCCGACGTCGCGGTGATGGCTCCGGAGCGGCTGCGCGAGGCGGGTTTCCAGAGTGTTGGGTTGTATCGCAACGGCTGGGTCGCTCCGACGTTCGGCTTCGATCAGGGATTCGAGGTGTACGAAAAACCCACACCGTCACCGCTTCCTACGCATGTTCGGCGCGAGAATCCGACGGTCAGCGACAAGGGCACCGACCAGGCGGTGATCGAGGCCGCGCAAGAGTTTCTTCGCGTCAACGGCCGCGAGCGCTGGTTCCTCTATCTACACCTGATGGACCTCCACGAGTACATCTACAGCCAGGAGACCGCGCTGTTTGGCAACGCCTACGAGGACATTTACGACAACTCGATCCGCTGGACGGACGACTCGATCGGGTTCCTGATCGAGACGCTCGCCCATCTCGAACTGCTCGAAAACACGCTCGTCGTCGTTGCAGCGGACCATGGCGAGGCATTCCTCGAGCGGGGTTTCGAGGGTCATGCGCGCGAGGTCTACCGGGAGACGACGGACGTTCCGCTACTGATCTCGTTTCCCTTCCGCCTCGATCCCGGCATCGTCGTCAATACGCGCACCCAAAACGTGGACGTCTGGCCCACGCTTCTCGACTTGCTCGGTCTCGAGCCGCTCGCGGGGGTCGACGGCCGCTCGCGGGTGCCCGACATCCTGTCGAGCGCGTCTGGGCAAGAAATCGATCCCGTTGGGCAGATTGCGATCACGTCTCTGGACCAGAATTGGGCTCGGCGCGACAGCCAACCCTTGGAGACGATCGCGGTCCTAGACGGCCCATTGCGCTACGTCCGTAGAGAGCATCCCGGGGGTACCACCCGCGAGGAACTGTTCGACGCCTCCGACGATCCGCTCGAGCTTCGCGATCGCCTTGCCGAGAATGCGCAGGACGTCGCGCGGCTCAGCGCGATGGCGGAAGAATACTACGAGGCGAAACCCAGCTGGGGCGAGTCGCCGACGCGAGAAATCGGCGAACTCGAACTCAACCTGCTGAGGGCCCTGGGCTACCAGATCGACTGAGTCCCGCCGAGGCCCATGATCTGATCCCGCGATCGCAGCCGCTTCGCGAGAACGGGTCGTCGGGCTTGATTACTGGATCAGAAGTTGAAGATCACGCTGCCGCCGACCGTTCGGGGATCCCCCACGAAATAGATGCTGGTGTTGGTGAAGGTGCTGCCGTCGAAGGCAAAGGTCTTGTACGCCTCATTGGTCAGGTTGCGCACCCATCCCGCGACTTCGAACCGGCCGCCGGGCGCTCTGTAGGACAGTCTCAAGTTGTGCAACCAGAACGGTGTCTGTGAGGTGGTGTGGTCTGGGAGAAACTCGATGTTCTGGTTGTTCGGGATCCCTCGGCCCTCCGTCGCATCGAAAAAGGTCTCGTCGGTCCAGACCCCGTCGTAGCGCAATGTCAACGAGCCGTACGACCACAGCGGAAGCGTCTGCTCACCGGTCATACTGATCTTGAACCTGGGAGAATTGAGCAGCGAGTTACCGGTGTTCTGGAGTTCGCGGTTGACGACGACCTTGGCGCCTGAAATGACCGTTGTGTCCTGCTGGATCTGAACGAAGTCGAGAAACTCGCTTTCGATCCAACCGACCCGGAGATTGGCGAACGCCCCGTACCAGGGCCGGATCACCGCGTCGAGTTCCGCGCCGTACACCTCGGCCGCATCCGCATTGATGATCACGAACTCCGGCTGGCCACCGACGAACTGCTGGGCGGTGAACAGCTGGTAGTCGGAATAGGAGTAGTAGAACACCGAGAAGTCGACGCTCAGGCGCCCATCGAGCCAGCTTCCGCTCACCCCGGTTTCGAACGAGTCGATTGTCTCGGGCCGCGCGACCGAGACCCCCTGTCCCGGCGAGCTGGTGGCATTGTAGGTCCCGGGCTTGAAGCCGCGCGTGTACTTCCAGAAGGCGTGCGTGTCCTCGCGGAAGCGGTAGGTCAGACGAATCGTACCGGTAGGGTCCTGCCAGATATCGTTGAGCAACTCCGGGCAGATCCCATCCGGACCACACTGAGTTCCTGAGAAGAGCTCGTAGTCGAGCTTCTTTTGTTCCCAGTTGTATCGGATGCCACCGTCGAGCGTGAAATCGTCCCAGAAGTCGAAGGCCAGGCTCAGGTAGCCCGCTGCGCTATAGACGTCCTGGGTGTAAACGCGCTTGCCAACTCCGAAAGTACCCGCCACCCCTGGACCCAGATCGTTCGTGACCTCGACGTCGAGATTCTCACGCAGAAACCAACCGCCGACCTCCCAGCGGGCACGCCCTTCGCGGAACTGGCCATCGAGTTTGATGTCCTGTGTGAACTGCCAGCCCTCGTCGTCCGTCTCGATCTGGAACAAGGTCTCTGGCGAAAAGTCGAGGTCGATATCGAGGAAGCGGTCGTAGGTGTCGTAGCCGCTGATCGTGGCGAGCTGCATTCCCAGCGGCAGCGCGATGTCGCCCTTGAGATAGCCCCCCCAGGTGTCGTTTATCGTTTTTCCGGCATTCTTCTTACACTGCGTTCCGGGTGCTCCTCCGATGAACACGCCGTTTTCATCAAAAGATGGATCAGTATCGCTTTTTGCGCCGCAGATGTTGAAGTCGCCTACCCACGGCTTGGAGTCGAGATCCGTGAGTTCCTTGGCCAATATGACCTTCGCCGTGTCCAATTCCTGCCCTCTGAAAGCCTGGGGAACACAGCGGCTCCCTTCCGGGCTGCCAGGTACAGAAATGTTCCCCGGTACTGCCGGGTAGCAGTTGGGGGCCAGCTCTCTCAGTCGCTGCCGGATCTCGGGTGCGCGATACCCGGGACTCGTCAGCACCCCTTGGGTCCCCCCCAACGTGCCGCCGATAAACGCTGTCCCGGGTCGATTTTCGATGCAATTGGAGACGTCGCCGTTCGCACAGGTGTTCCCAAACGTTCCAATGGATTGGCCGAGGCGGGTCAACTCGTCCCGCCGTGAGCCGTGTGCATTCACCAGAAAGCTCGCATCCAGCGTGGGTTGGAATAGAAAGGTTCCGCGTGCCGCCCAGTTGTTGGTGTCGTTTACGTGATCGGGGAGCCCCGGAGGGACTTGCCCGGACATGTACTGCGGAATTCCTCCCCCGGGATTGGCCAGGTTTTCGTTGACGTTGAGTCTGACCGGTTCGCCACAGACCGACCAGGGTCGGTCTGTGTTCAGAAGACCTGATCGTTGGAGTACCGCGTTCGATGGGACCGCAGCGCGTTCGGAGTAGGGTTTGGCGCCTCCGCAGCGGTTCTTCATGGTCCCATCGCGCTCGGTCAAACGGAAGGCGAATCGAGCCGAAAGGATGTCCTCGAAAAGCGGAGTTTCGACGGCGCCCTCGTAGTCACGAAACCCAAAGTCGCCAAGGTCGCTGCGAAGGAAACCACCGAATTCGCCCGTAGGCTTGCGGGAGTAGATCTTGATCGCCCCCGCCGACGCATTGCGCGCGAGGCCGGTGCCCTGGGGTCCACGCAGGACGTTGACAGCCTCGATGTCGAAGAGCGTGTCGAGTTGCAGCGCTGGGGCGTTTCTGACCACGTCGTCTTGATAGATGGCGACAGCACCGGTTGAATTGGAGTTGAAGTCGTTGAGGCCGACGCCGCGGATGAAAAAGGTCGGCGAGGTCGCACCGTAGGACACGATTTCGAGATTGGGGGTAAACGCCGCGATGTCGGCGATGTTCTGGGCACCCAGTGCCGCCAGGTCCTCGGCGCCGAAGCCCGTCACCGAGTCGGCGACACTGAAATCACGCGCGGCATCCGATTCGCCGCCCCGCACCAGGAACTCCTCGATTCCGGGCCGGGACGGCGGTTCCCGATCGAAACCGGGCGATGCCTCGTCGTCGGAATCCGGCAGGGGCTCTTGTGCCCGTGCCGGCGGCGCAGCGACGATCGCCAGCGCGTACCCGACCGCGATTGCAACGGCGACCCAGGAATTTCCGCATTGGGTGTGGGGCAGCCCGTGGCCCCGTCGCTCGACTCGACTCTGCATCCGATTCCTTCCGGCCATCATCCACTCACTACCGGTTTGACTACCAGTTCGACTACCAGTCTCGTCCAGTCTCGTCTCGCGGGTGCGAGGATCGAAATCCCCGTTCGATTGGGAGCATATCCCGGAGCATTCAACTGTGATAATACTATGCGGCCATGAGAAGAAATAGTGTATTCCTGACGGTTGGCGCAATCGTTGCTCTCCAATTGCCAGCTGCGAATGTGTCTGGTGCCGAGGCAAGCGGCGATCCGGACGTGTCGTCCCAGCAGACTGGACAGTCGGGAGAGGAACGCTGGGTGCCCTCGCTGGCGATCATCAGCGGCGTGGTCTTCTCCGAGCAGAAGGGATCTGGGGATTTTTCCCTGATCCAGGGCATGAGCAGTCCCGTACCCCCTTGCGCCGCGAACGACACAAGATCCGAGTGCCGTACGCTGTCTCCTCAAACCCCGATCGATGGGGATGACCGGGCCGTCGTTCCCTTCGTCGGCGGAACGCTGGAGCTGATGACACCGGCGCTCCCGATCCCGACGAGGCCGAGGTTGTTTCTGAGTGCAGAATTGGTCGCCGCGTTTGCCTCGCAGCGCGAGGTCGCTCTGGATGGGAATACGGGCTGTATCAGGGGGCCGGAACCCGACGCCCCGTGTGCGGTCGACGCGAACCCGCGCGACAACCCCTACCCGGAGGATTCCCTCAATGGCACCGGCGCGCGCACCACAGCAGAGATCGGCAACTACATGTACGGTGTGAATCTGGGCGCCGCTTTCCCTGTCCAGTTTGGAAAGCGCCAACTCCGAATCAAGCCCTCGGTGGGATGGTTCAATTACAAGATCGAGGCCAAAGGAACGTTGGTGACGGGTTTCTGCCAAGACGCATTTCCCGATTGTGTGGACTTCACCGACAACCAAGGCAATATGAGCTTCGGCTTCTTGCGCGACATCACGCAAAGCGGCACGGATTCCCGTAGGTTCAACGGAATCGGCCCGGGCCTCGACATCGAATTGGATACGGGTCGCTACGGTCCGATCGGTTCGGCGATCTTCATCGGTGCTCGTGCCTATCACATCCTGGGCAACCGAAAGATCTCCTTCAGCTCCAGCCAGAGCTTCGACGACCAGTTCGGGATGGACACCTCCATCGCCGACTTCGAGGTCGAAGTCGACCCGTGGATGTTCCGAGTCCACCTGGGGATCCGTTTCCAGTGGTTGGGAAGCGCGATCTAGGCGCACCGACGATGGGGTAGCGCTCAGGAGCTGAGAGCAGCCCCTTTGTCCCTAGTCGCCTGCGATCGCACCTCCGATGTGCAGCCAACCGGGGGCTTTTCGGTCCGCGAACAGGTTTCTTGACTTTCGGCAGCGGATTTGTGGTTAAATCTCGGACCCCTGCGTGGGGTGTGATTCGATTCTTTGGAGGTCTGCATGGGATATTCAATTGGTGGATGGTCGAGGCTCGCGAGCGCTGGTGCACTCGGGGCCTTGGCCATTCTCGTTGGTGCGACAGCGGTCGCCCAGGACGTGTTCCCCGATGCCGACATGCAGGCCGAGAAAGCCGCGCTCGACAAGCTGTTCGATGAACGCTTGGTCGCCAACGACGAGTCGGCGGCCGTACAGAGGCGCATCGAAGCTACGAGCGATGCAACCGACGAACTACTCGCGAAATATCGGACGGCGTTGAAGCAGACGGACGCGATCCGCGTTTACAACAGCCAGATGCGCGATCTGATCGCATCGCAGGAAGACGAACTGGCCTCGCTCCAGAGCCAGCTCGACCAGGTCGAGGTCGTCGGACGAAACGTGATGCCGCTGATGTCGAAGATGGTCGACGCCTACGAATCTCTGGTCGGGCTCGACCTGCCGTTTCTGATCGACGAACGCAACAAGCGCGTGATGGAGCTGCGCACGATGATGAAGCGTTCGGATGTCACCAGTGCGGAGAAGTACCGGCGCGTCATGGAAGCATACCAGATCGAGAACGAGTACGGCCGCACGATCGAGGCGTACCGTTCGACGCTCGATCTCGGCGGTCGCGAAGTCACGGTCGACTTCCTGCGCTTCGGCCGGATCGCGCTCGTCTATCAGACTCCAGATGGTACCGAGTCTGGTGTATGGAACCAGGAAACCAGGTCCTGGGACCCGCTGGACGCGGGCTATCGCGGAGCGCTCCGCGACGGGCTTCGAATCGCGCGCAAACAGGCGGCTCCGGATCTGATCCGGCTGCCGCTGCCCGCGCCCGAAGCGGGAGCGAGCTGATGAGTGCGTTCACCAACATGCGAATCGTGATTCTTCTCGCTTTCGCTGTGGCGTTATCGGCCACATCGGCGTCGGCCCAGAACGCGGCCAATTCGGAAACTGCTCCGAAGCCCAGGACGGAAGTTCCGGCGCAGACCGACGCCGAAAAGATGCAGGCGAAGGCCGCTGCCGAAGCCCCGAAACCGGCGTCCCTGAAGGATCTGCTCGATTTGGTGAAGGGCGGCTTCACCGTCGAGCGCACGGAGAACCGGGAACGCGAGGCCGCGTTCGTTCGCGCGAAAGAGCAGCAGCAGGCTTTGCTCGATCAGGCGCACGCCGAACTGACAAGCCAGGAGAGCCTCAGCGAAAAGCTCGAGCGGCGTTACAACGAAAACGAACCCGTGATTGCGGAATCCGAAGCGCGACTCACCCTGCGGCTCGGCGAACTCGGCGAACTCTTCGGTGTCGTGCGCCAGGTCGCAACCGACCTGTCGGGACAGACCTGGGAATCGGTCACGAGTTCGCAGCTGAGCGGACGAGGCGAACTCCTCGACCGTCTCGGCCGCAGCAAGGAACTCCCGAGTACGGACGACCTCGAGAGGCTCTGGTACGAACTCAATCGAGAGATCATCGAGCAAGGCAAGATCGTCCGGTACGAAGCCGAAGTGCTCACGCTCGAGGGGAAGAAGGAGCCGCAAGAAGTCGTCCGGGCCGGGCCGTTCAGTGTCGTCGCCAACGGCAAGTACCTGCTGTGGGAATCCGCGGACCAGATTCTGGTGGAGATGAAACGTCAACCGCCGAGCAAGTACGTCGACACCGTGTCCGATTTCGCGAACGCAACGAGCGGTTACGTCCAATTCGCGCTCGATCCCTCGCAAGGTTCGCTGTTGAACATGCTGGTCGAAACTCCCAGCCGCACCGAACGGGTGCAGCAGGGCGGCGCGGTGGGTGCTGTAATCATTGTTCTCGGGGTCATCGGTGGGCTCATCGGACTCTGGCGCTGGATCGCGATATCCGTCACGAGCCGCAGGGTAAATGCACAGCGGAAAGTGTCACGAGCCGATGACCGCAACCCGCTGGGTCGGATCCTCAAGATTTCCGAGGACGACCGCAGCGCCGATACCGAGACGCTCGAACTCAAGCTCGATGAAGTGGTTTTGCGCGAGACGTCGAGACTCGAGCGCTTTCTGTGGTTGGTGAAGACGGTTTCCGTCGTGGCCCCGCTGCTCGGATTGCTGGGCACGGTGACCGGAATGATCCAGACGTTCCAGGCGATCACGTTGTTCGGCGCCGGCGATCCCAAGATGATGGCGGGCGGCATCTCCGAGGCACTCGTCACGACCATGCTCGGACTCACCGTCGCGATCCCGATGGTGCTCCTCTACGAGACGCTCGCGAACAGCACGCGCCGCGTGACCGACATCCTCGACGAACAGAGTGCCGGACTGATCGCGCAACGTGCTGAGGACAGTCATGTGGGAGATTGAGATCGTCGCATCGGTTCGCGAATTCGTAGAGCGTGGCGGCGACGTTCTGCTGGTCATCGCTTTCACGACGTCGGTGATGTGGACGCTGATGATCGAGCGCTTCTGGTATTTCAGGATCGGGCACCGGCGCGAGAAGGCGCGGGTGCAGGCCAGCTGGGAGGATCGCGTCGATCGTTCGTCGTGGAACGCGCACCAGATCCGGCGGCTCATGATCTCACAGGTTTCCGCAAAATTGAATGCCGGTCTGGGGATGATCAACACGACCGTCGCGATATGTCCGATGCTCGGCCTGCTCGGCACGGTCACAGGCATGATCGAGGTCTTCGATGTGATGGCAGCGGGTGCCGGCAACACACGGGGAATGGCGGGCGGCGTCTCGAAGGCGACATTGCCGACGATGGCCGGAATGGTGGCCGCGCTCTCCGGCATGCTGTTCAGCATCCAGTTGCAACGTTTCGCACAAGACGAAGCGCAGCGCGTCGCCGAACGGCTGGAAATCGCACGATAACGCAAAAGCGAGCAGGACAGAGGAAAGCATGCGCCGACGACGACAAAGGGCCAACGTATCCAGTGAAGTGAACCTGACGCCGATGCTCGACGTCGTGTTCATCATGTTGATTTTCTTCATCGTGACCGCCTCGTTCGTGAAGGAATCAGGTATCGACGTGACGCGTCCACCCGCAGCCACCGCAACCCGAAAGGAGCGTGGCAACATCCTGATCGCAATCACCGCAAACGATCAGGTCTGGATGGATCGGCGCCAGGTCGATCCGCGCGCGCTGCGAGCGAACATCGAACGCATGCACGCCGAAAACCCGCAAGGCAGCGTGGTGATCCAGGCCGACACGAAATCGACCAATGGTCTGCTCGTCAAGGTGATGGATGCCGCCCGCTCGTCGGGTGTATCGAGCGTTTCGCTGGCCGCCGAGGTCGTCAACTAGTGACCTCCAGGCTGCCGGTCGCGACGGCGCTCGCGCTGCTGGTTACCTTCGGTCTGTTCTGGACCATGCAGGCGCTGATCGGGGCGACGGGCGAACTCAAGGAGGGCCTGCGTTCCCCGACGATCGACTTCGTGCGGCTCAAGCGTGATACGCGGCCCATTGAAAAGGAACGCGAGCCTCCCAAACGCGAAAAACCCGACCAGCCGCCGCCGCCGCCCGAGATGAACCTCGCGAAGAACATGAACCCCGGTGATGCGGTCGGCGAAATCATCCCGATGACCGATATCGACGTGGAACTCGGGAAGGCCACGAAGCTCGGCGCCGGTGGTGGCGACAGCGATGTCGTGCCGCTGGTCCGGGTCGACCCCGAATACCCGCCGCGGGCGAGGCAGCGTCGGATCGAGGGCTGGGTGGACATCGAATTCACGATCGGCACAGCGGGGACTGTCCACGACGCCAAGGTGATCGGGGCGCATCCGAGCACCGTATTCGAGCAGTCGGCCTTGCGCGCGGTCCGCCGCTGGCGGTACAACCCCAAGGTCGTCGACGGTCGCGCCGTGGCGCAACCTGGCGTCCAGGTGCGTATTCGCTTCGATCTGAGTGGAGCCTGATGCCATGCTGGGTTGTAAACACCGAATCGCACTGCTCGCGGTAGCCGTCGTTCTGCTGATCCAACCACCGCTTCTGGCAGCCACCGCAGCGGAGCCCGAGGGGGAAGCGATCGACTTGAAGGCGCTGGAGAAGGATCGCACGGAAAAAGCCGTTCGAAACGCTGTCAAACCTCGCACCAAGCGCTACCTGGCTGCCGCTGCCGAAAAAGTCGACGAAGGCGAACCAGCCGAAGCCATGCGGCTGCTGAACAAGCTCACCAGAAGCAGAATCAACTCCAGGGAGCTGGCGGTCGTGAACCGAATGCTCGCCTACGTCGCGTACGGTCAGGACGAATCGGAAGCAGCGATCCAGTACTTCAAATTGGCATTGGACGCGGAGATGATGTCGATCAGGGATGAGACCAACATCCGCTTCTACATCGCGCAGCTCTACGCGTCGCTCCAGCAGTGGGCCGAAGTCGTTTCGTGGTTGAATAGCTGGCTACTCTACGTCGAAGAGGTCGATCCACTCGGCCATTACCTGTTGGGGATCGCCCACTATCAGCTGGAGGACTTCGACTCGGCGATCGCCCATTCGAAGACCGCAATCGAACTGAGCGACGAGCCGCGTGAGGCCTGGCTGCGACTGCTCGCCGCTCTGTACTCCCGCATTCAGGACCACGACAACGCCGCACCTGTGCTCGAGGAACTCGTGCTGCGCTTCCCGAAGAAGCAGTACTGGGTTCAACTCTCGTTGATCTACGGTGCCAACGAGAACTATCGGCGATCGCTGGCTGTGCAGCAGGTCGCGTATTCGCAGAAACTGCTGAGCGGGGACAATGAGCTGCGGCGATTGGCGCGCTCCTACCTGTATCACGATCTACCCTATCCGGCCGCGAAAGTGCTGGAGGAGGGGCTCGAATCGGGCGCGATCTCGCGAGACTCCGAGGCCTATGAACTGCTTTCGAACAGTTGGATCTCAGCCCGCGAGTACGAACGATCGATTGGGCCGCTTCGGAAGGCGGCCGCGCTGGCAGAGGACGGCAACCTTTATGTGCGGCTGGGTCAGGTCTACATGCAGGGCGAGTCGTGGACCGAGGCTTCGGAACTGCTGTCGAAAGCCATCGAAAAGGGCAGCCTGAAGGACCCGGGCAACGCGGCCCTCTTGCTGGGCATCGCCTACTACAACGACTCGCGCATCGGCCCCGCTCGCAGCTCCTTCCTGCGCGCGCGAAATCACGATTCGACCCGCGGTGTGGCGGATCGTTGGCTCACCCACCTGGCTACCGAAGAAGAGGGCACTGGGGACAACGCCGCCACGGGCTGAGGGTCTCGCAGGACTGTCTCACGGCTCGCGTCGTGGTAAGGTGGTGGTGCTCAGTGCTCGGGGGATTCTCAATGCGTTCGGTCTCATGCACACAACGGAAGCGATGCTTGCCGGTGCTACTCGCTCTAGCGCTGTTCGCTGGGCCGGCCGCAGCACAAGAGGCTGCGGAACCCGGCGCCAACGAATCCGGATGTATCGCGTTCTGCTCCAATCCTTCGGCTTCAAATTTTGACGTTGCCTTCGATCTGATCGTGCTGCGTCCGGCCGGCGCCGCCCGGACACTGCTCGGGTTTGTGGCCTTCGCGGGTACCGCACCGCTGTCGGCACCAGGGGGCTATTTGAATGAGGCGTGGGAGGCATTCGTTCAGGACCCTTTCGACGACGCCTTCCATCGAAAGCTCGGGGAATTCTAGCAGGTTGCGGGAATACTCCGGACCGAGCCTGGTGCGGATATTCGGGCCGAGACGAGGTGGCCGAAGGCCACCGATGCAAGCCGGCCTCGCCGAGGCGCAAAAAATGCAGCCATAGCTGGCGTTACGGCGAGTTTTCCCAACGCAGAGCTCGGCCCGAAGATCCGTGCAATGCGAGGAGTTTTTCCGCAGCCTGCGGGTCCGAGTTCCCGCGCACACCCTGCTCGTTCCCCGCGGGAAATCTTTACTATACGCTACGTATCGTATAGATTAATGCCTGCGGGGCATCGCCCCCCTATCCCCATTTACCGGAGGCTGCTCGGATGAATTTCGAGTTCTCGCAAGAGCACCACGCATTCGTTGAAGAAGTCGAAAAATTCCTCGACGAACACGATCGACCCGAAATCATGGACGTTCGGCGCGAGAACATGGCGCAGATCGTCGACACGCCGCCCCGGCGCGCGTTCATGAAAGAGATGGGGCATCGCGGCTGGCTCGGCATGACGTGGCCGAAGGAATACGG
>JAQBGU010000003.1:0-39258 GCA_032128375.1 Deltaproteobacteria bacterium
CCGCTGCAGGGTCGCGATCTCGCGAAGTGCGCTCGGAAGGTTCAGTTCTTCGAAGGTGCGGATCTGCAGCGGGATGACCCGAAGCACGATGTTGCAGCAGCGTCGCTGCCGGGAAATGTTGACCCGGAAGCGGCCTTCACCCGGGAGCTCGAAGGCCAGATCGATTTCGTTGAATTCACCGGTTTCCGAGCGCGGATCGCCTTCCAGCAGGATCCGGGCGATCGCTTCGGTGTCCTTGGCGGTCAGAACCTTGTATCGAAGTTCGACAAGGTCGCCGTTGAAGCGATACAAGGGTAGATAGTCCACTTGGAAGTGGATATCTGATGCGCCTTTTTCGATACCAAGCCGCAGGAGCCGAAACAGCTTCTCGCGATCCATCGCGTTTCACCCTCCGCGAGGATGGAGTGTTAGATCCCAAACTAGGACCACGATCTGTATCGGCGGTTCGGCCCCCGGCTTGACTCCCGAATGCAACGATCGGGATTCGAACACCGATGGCGTTCGCTAGGCTTGCGTCGGTGGACCACGCTGGATACAGGAAGGGATGCCGTAGGGTGAGAACGATCCAGAGACTGCGGAAATTCGCGTGGCTGGGAGCTGCCAGCTGGTTCGCATTTTTCTGGGTCGCGGCATCGAATGCAATCGCCTTTGCCAACGATGAGCCGATGGCTGAACCGATGGCTGAGCCGATGGCTGAGAAAGCGCCGGTGGTTTCGTTGGACAAGCTGCTGATCATCCCCGACTCGGTCAAGATCGATGTCGAGCGACGAGGCGGCGCAACGCGCTCCGAGTGGCGCGAGCGTTTTGCCGCAGCGAACGCCGCCGTCGCCGAGGGAAAGCAACACCTCGACGCGTCGCTAGCCAAACTCACCGACTTGGCCGAATCGGGGGGGAATTGGAAAGTTTCTGCTCCGGGCTCACAGGCCAGCATCGACGACACCACGCCGATGAACTTCGGGCTCAATCAGCAGATCCGGCGCGACCGCGAGGCGGTGGAACGCACCGAAAGGGAACTGCTCGACCTGAAAGTGCAGGCCAACTTGGCGGGCGTCCCCGAAGAATGGTGGATGGAGCGCTGACCCACATTCTCGCCCGGGATAGCTGGCCCCGATGGGTCTGCGTCGTCGGACGTCGAGTGATTCGAGGCCTCGGGTGACGTCACTTGGCTAAACTCTCTGCGTAGCCCACGGCAACACGGCAAGAGCGGGTAAGGCCATCACGGCCGTCAACGCGAAGTACGCCGAGTAGCCGACGCCCTCAGTTATGAACCCCGAGAAACTTCCCGCGACTGCGCCGGGCAGCGCGTATGCGGCGGTGAGCAGCGCATACTGCACAGCGGCGTTCTCGCGCTGACAGATGCGCATGAGGTAGGAGAGAAACGCGGTCGAGACCATGCCGCCACAAAGCGATTCGATCGAAGCCGCCGCGTACACGCCGGCACGCCCAACCTCGGGGAAGGCGGCGACTGCGGCGTATACCAGATTGGAAACCAACGCGAGCCCGCCGAGCCACCACAGACTTCGAGAGATCCCCGCGCGGGCGACCACCCAACCACCCGTGATGGCACCTGCCAAATAGAAACCGATGCCGAGGCCTTTCGACACGAGTCCGATTTCCTCGTTGGAGAAACCGGCATCGATCCAGAACGCGCTGAGCATCGGACCCATCGCCATATCGCCGACTCGAAACAACATGACGAACGCAACTACGGCGGCACCGTTGCCGTCTCCGATCCAGCGTCGCAGTGCCGGCCAGAGTTCACGCGCGGTGGGATGAGAGGCCGCGACGCGCGGCGCTCGGAACACGCCCACCGCCATCGCTGCGCTCGTGGCCGCACCGAACAGGAACGTCGCGCTCCAGCCGATCCATCGCGGCAGCAACAAGCCTGCTGTCGCCAGCAGCATGCCTGCGCGGTAGCCCATGGCCTTGGTCGAATTGACAGGACCTTCCTCGCCCCGATCGGTCAATCCGATCGAGTAGGCGTCGATCGCAACGTCCTGGGTCGCAGATGCAAGGCAATAGCACCAGAACGCGCCCCAGAGAAATGCCGACATGGGTTGTGGATCACTGGCGGCAATGCACACCAACGCGGCGCTCATCGCCGCCATCGACCCGCAGATCCATTGGCGTCGCTCGCCGAACCGATCGATCAACGGGGACCACAGGACTTTCAATGTCCAGGCAAAGCGCAGGCTCGCGAGCAATCCTATCTCGGCCAACGGTGCCTCGTGCCGGCGCAGATAGATCGCCCACAGGTCGTGGACCCCCATCGGGAAGCCCTCGATGACGTAGACCCACGCAATGATCGGAAGTTTTTGTCGAAGATCCACCCCACCCCCCGCTCAGATTCTACGTGTCCCGGCGCGCCAGGCGCCCACAGCGTTTCAGTCGACGCCGAATGCGAAGCTGGCTAACGTCGACCGCTTCGCGCCACCGCAGTGCCAGGCCGATCTCGGCCGACGCAGGCGGTGGTCGCCATCAAGTTCATACAAGCGGGGGAGACAGAAACGATGCAAGACGACAACGATCGAAAGGACGTAGGCAAGGCAGACCGGGTTTCGATGCTCTACATCGCATTCGGTGTGCCTTCGATCATCATGTTCATGGTCGTGCTGTTTGCGATGACGCGCTGGTTCGGCATTCCCGCCTGACCGCCCGCCTTGTGCGGTCGAACGTCTTGCATTCGCGTTGCAGTCGCCTGGGTGGGCAGCTTGTACCGAACATGCCCGCAACGGCGCCGATAATTCCTACCCGAGATTTTTGATCAGCTAAAACAGCCACTTAGAACTAACGACGGATGAACGCCAGCCGATATATCCCCATATCATGGGGAAAGCAACACGTCGATTCGAGATTTCGGCAGCGTCGACCCTGGCGTCGGCTCTGTTGCTCGGATTCGGCTGCACGACAGGGTCTTCCGGGCTTACCCACTACGCGTATTTCGTGAAGCCGGCTGCCGATGACGCATGGAGCCACAAAATTTCTTCGTGGCAGGCCCGCGAGCGCAGCGATCATCTCAGCGGATTGTCAGCCGTTTCGGTGCCCCCGGACGCTACAAGCGCCGACACGTCGAGCAGTGCGCTGCGCGACAAATACAAGGCGTTTCGCGGCGATCGCAAGCGCGAAATGGCTCGGGAACTGGCCGACTGGATCCAGCAGCAGGCGCGTGAACACTACAAAGCGGACGGCCCGATCGATCACTGGGCGACGCTCGAAGAGACCTTCGTGCAAAACGGTGACGACTGCGACGGCCTCGAGTTGCTGACTTACCACATGTTGCGCGACCTCGGCTTCGGAGCCGATGAAGTTTTTCGCTCGATCGTCTTTCGAAAGAAGGATGGTCAACATCACATGGTGACGTTGTGGTTCGAGGATGTTGATGACCCTTGGGTCATCGATCCCACCGGAGCAATGACCTCCGGCATGCCGCGCATGTCCGAGGTTCCCGGTTGGGCTCCGCTGAAGGTCTTCACGGAAGATCGAGACTTCACGGTCCACGCGGAGCGGCGTTCCGAGCAGTTCGCCCAGAACTAGAAGCTCGACTTCGAGACGAAGTTTCGGGTGGAAGTGGTGAGCTTCGACACTGCTTCGACGCTTCGACGCTTCGACGCTTCGCGACCGAGCCTACTGCTCGATTTCGAGATCCAGTTGCTTGCGTTGTTGCTCGGCGCGCTGTCTTGCGCGGGCGCGATCCGCATCGATCTGTAGCATCAATTGGCGGCGTACGGTTTCGGCGTGTTCCTGCTCTGCGGCGACCCGCTGGATCTTTGCGTCGCGCAGGCAGTCTTCCAACAGCCGGTTGTGTCGGATGGCCAACTCGGGGGGGACCACCGCAGGTTGGGCCGCCGGTTCCGAGATGACGCTGACGTGGCGAAGCGTCTGGCTGCCATCCGAAGCGCGGGCCGCAACTTCGATTTGATTCTTGCCTGCAGTCAGCTTGACGAAGCCGCCCCAGCTCCCATCGGCGGCAATCCGAAACGGCGTCGCGCGGTCGCCCGTCGTAATGCTCTGGACGATCACGTCCTCGAGGTTGGCGAAACCGACTGCGTCGATGATCTCGGACAGCTCGCCCGGATGGCGAACCGGCGTGAAGTAGCCGTCGGTGATGTCTGCCATCGCCACGGCCGCGATGGGTCGGTTGACCGCAAGGGGTCCGATCGCGAACGAATGGATCCGAACGCCGAGAAGTTTCGCTCGCTGGGCCTCGCGCTCCACCGCCCGATAGTTGTCGGTTTTCGCGGCAACGCCGTGCGGAGCCGTCGGCTCGCCATCGGTGAAAAAGAACATCAGCTTGGTCGTCCCATCGTGGACTTCCGAGCGTGCGCCCTGCAGGCCGTTCAGTTCTTGGAACCCGAATCGGACGCCAGCCGCCATATCCGTCTCGCCAGCCGAGCGATCTTTCAGCACAAGCTCGAGGGCTGCTTCGACGCGAGAAAAATCGTGGGTCAGCGGGCTGCGCGTGACCGCGGCCGGCATGGCTTGTCGAGTGGGCCGCTGATCGCCATGGCCGCCACCCGGCGTGCCACCGGCGAACGTGACCAGTGCGACGCGGGTCGACCGGGGGTCGAGCCCGCGCAGTAGCTGCCGGGCGGCGGCTACCTCGGCGGCCAGGATCGTATCGCCCGGGTCGGTCGTGGGTTCGCCGAACAGCGAACTCATCCGCCCCATGTGGGGCGTTCCAATCACGCCATTGCCATTGATGTCAGAGCCAGTCAGGTCTTCGGTGGAGCCGGAGGTATCCAGCACGATCGCGACGTCGAAGTGCTGCGATGCTCCCTCCAGCGCGATCGCGCGTCCGGCGACAAATGCGCCACAGGCCGTGTCGGCCATCACGACCCCGTCGCTCGGATATTCGATGGTCAACTCGATCTGGTCCGGGTCGGGTTCCAGTGGAAGGATGATCGGCTGAACCGCGCTGCGCGCTTGTCGGCCGGCGCTCGAACCGCCCGCGACTGATGCGGGTGGGGCGGATCCGCGAAATCGCTCGAAGCTCAGGTCGCGCGGGTCTATCACGCGGTTGTCGAGGGCATCGCGCACGCCGCTGATCGGCGCGGCCGTCACGCGTGGCAGGCTGCGGTTCGGGTCCGCCGCTTGGACGATTCCAACGACCCGGCCCGTACTCTGCGAGAGAACCGGCGCGCCGCCCCAACCGCGCAGGCTCGTGGGCGCGTCGAGATCTATTTCGATCCGATCGTCGGACACCTTCGCGACTACGCCAGTGAGCTCGCTGGTCGGCTCGGAATCGCCGATCGGAATTCCCAGAATCCGGACCCGCGATTTGCGCTCGACCGGTTCGGAATCGATCGTCAGCGTTCGAATCGCGGTTGGCGCGGCGTCGAGAGAGTAGACAAAGTAGTCGTCGCGAATCGTTGCGCCGTGTGTAGAAAACGGAACCCCCGGCGGAACCAAGAATCCGCGAGAATCCGCGACCGATTGCGTCGAATTCCCGAGTCGGAACTCGACTTCACCCGCCGCGGCCAGGTCTTGCCGGTCCAGCGTGTGAGCCGTTCCGACTGCCGCAACGCCTGCCTCGCTGGGCGTGGCGATGAAAAACACGATGCCCAGATTTTCCGGGGCGCCCGCCGAGCGGAGAACGGGCCTCGCGACAGCGGGCGTGCTGGACTCGGCGCGGGCTGGGATACCGAGCAGCACAGCACATGACGTGGCCACTGCAACAGACAGGATTCCGTTCGCACGAAACATGGCGCGTCGACGATACGAGGTTGTGTCCGCGCTGTCATGACGCGAAGCGGAGCCTGTGTGGTAGGCTGGTTTCGACCCGCCCCGCTCCTCGTTCCTCTGTGGTTCCCAGTTCATGCAATCCTCGTTCATGCGAGACTCCAAGCCCGCATTGATGCGGCGCTCATTGGTCGAACTGCGCGCGACGGGCCAACCGATTGGGCTCGTTCCGCTCGCGCAACGTCTGTTGGCGGTGTCCACTCCGCTGGCTCCAGAGTTGGCGAGGCGGGTCGTCGCGATGGCTCTTGGCCGGCCGGCCGCTTCGCTGCCAGACCGATTGCACCCGCGCGATCTGCGTCTCGACGGAGAGTTCGATGTCGCCGAGATTCCGATCGAAATGGCGGATTGGGTGGTGGTCGATCTGGAGACGACAGGTCTCGCGGCGACGGGTGCGTCGATTTTGGAAATCGGGGCGGTTCGCATCTCGGCACTGCAGATCGTCGACCGATTCGAAACCCTGGTGCGACCACCCGGAAAAATCCCGCAGGCAATCGTCGCACTGACTGGAATCTGCGATGCAATGGTCGCCGAAGCGCCCACGACGCGAAGCGCACTTCGCGCGTTCAGAAATTGGCTCGAGATCACGCCCATGGCACCGTTCGTCGCGCACAACGCGGGTTTCGACCACGGGTTCGTGAAGCTCGGACTGGAAGCCTGCCAACTCGCAGCGTACCCCGGCCCGGTCGTGTGTACGCGGAAGCTCGGCCGTCGGCTGGTTCCGGAGCTGGGCCGGTACAACCTCGATGCGCTGTGTGCACACTTTGGCATCTCGAATCGGTCGCGACATCGTGCGCTCGGCGATGCCGATGCCACCGCGATCGCACTGATCGACATGCTTCAAATGGCGTTGGGCGGTCCCGAGATCCGTACCGTTGGGGAGCTGATCGATCTCAACGATCGCCCGCCGCGCAAGCGCAAGCGTGAGTCGAAGCGCCCGGTGCGAAATCGGGCGGCGTCTGCACCCAGAGGCCAGCGTCCGCGCAATCGTTGATCGCGTGTGATCCGTATCCATCTCGGGCTGCTTCTCGGCAGAACGCGCCATGGAGTGCACAGAAGACCCCCGAATCTGACTCCGTTGCGGTGCGTGGCCGCAACGGCAACAAGCGGTCTCGCAGCTGGCAGATGGACGATGCGGGGTGCGGAGGTTATGGCGCCGAAGTGCCGAAAGCTGGGACCGGTGGGCCTCCCAGCGGGCGCTTCTGCCCCCGCACGGTGGCCAGCACATAGGGGCCTTGCGGAATGACTGCAATTCGACCGTGCTCGCCGATGTGCGCCAACCCGCGTGCGACCCCGTCAGCTGGCGAACGCACAGCCTCAACCAACAGCTCCGCGGCCGCTTCAAAGGGCAAGCCATCGGTGTACAACAGTACCCTGGCACGCCGACGAGCCTGACACAGGTGCTGAACCATCCACTGGTCGACCACGAAGAACTGGTCGTCGAGGAGTTTGGCTTCGAAATCTTCTGGGCTCTCCGTTTCGCGGATCAGCTTTTCGAATGACGGGCTACCGATTCCCTCCGACAAGGACGCGCAAAGCAGAATCACACCGCCAGGTCGAACGATCGAAGAAGCCGCACTGATACCTTTGATGGCCTGATAGAAGCTCGCGTCGAGCGGGTGTCCGCCTCCGGATGCAATGACGAAATCCGCGTAATCGTCGAGCGCAACGTGCGATTCGGTCTCGACGAATTCGATTCCGGTGCTGTGGGCGGTCTCGGGATGTCCACAGAACACAGCGGCGACCCGCCGATCCCGATCGAGCGCGACGTTGACCAGGAAGTCGACACCGACTTTGCGCAGCACCTGCATGAGACCCTTGTGCAGCGGGTTGCCCGTGATGATGCCCGGTCCGATCTGGCGTTCGAGCATCGCGGGTCCATGGGCGACCCGAATCGTCTCGACCGCCGCAAGCCCCGGGCAGACGGCCTTGCGCCCGCCCGAGTAGCCGGCCATCAGATGCGGTTCGATCAGCCCGGTGATGATACGTAGGTCGCTGTCCAGGAAGAACCGGTCGATCAGAATCGGAATGCCGCCCGCGGTTTTTCCGAGATCTCTGTGAGAGTCGAGGTCGCGGGCATCGTGTTGAACGATTCGAATGCTGCGCGCGATCTCGGTGCCGAGCATCTCGTCGAGTTCGCCGGGCGTGCACGCGCGATGCAGCCCGGTCGCGACCTGGATCGTGACGGCCTCGGCTGGCAGGCCTCCCTGGTCGAGCGCATCGAGAACGGGTGGTATCAGCAGTGCGTTGGGGACTGGGCGGGTCCGATCGGAGATGACGATGACCGCGTCCTTTCGGCCCCTCGCCAATTCCCGCAGCGGAGGCGCGTCAATCGGCCGCTCGATTCCGATGCGCAGCGCTTCTTCCGGCGACTCCATTGGGGCTACGGATTTTTTCTCGACACGCTCGATGATCCGGTCGTCTGGGAGCGAAAGCGAGAGGGCGGTTCGACCGTAATCGAGTTCGATGTCCACAGCCCTAACGTATCCTGACAGCACGCACGATGCCAAGCTCCGTGGTACCGTCGAGCCCTTCGAGGGGGACCAAGAGACGTGCGAGGGTGTAGCAACCCGATCAGAGCGGGCGGATGAGAGCGGGCGGATGAGAGTGGGCGGATGAGGGTGGGCGGATGAGTGTGCACGGATGAGAGTGCGGGAAGCGCTGGGTGTGGGTGTCGTTTGTTTGGCCGCAGCCGGCCTGCCAACGTCGAAGTCATGGCCGAAGGAGAGTCCGTCACCGAATCTCTTTGACATAGTCGTGATCGACGCCGGACACGGCGGGGAGGACAAGGGCGCTCGCAGTTCAGCGGGACTGCTCGAAAAAGACCTGGTTCTCGATATTGCGAACCGAGTTGCCGAGAGCTTGCGCATGAGCGGGCTCAGCGTCGTGATGACGCGCAAAGACGACCGATTCATCGCGCTGGAAGAGCGAACTTCGATCGCCAACGACGCTCGGGGAGACCTGTTCGTGTCGATCCACGCGAACGCCACACCCGATCCGAAAATTCGCGGAATCGAGACGTTCTTCCTGGCTCTCGACGCCAGCGATGACTCCGCGTCAGCCGTAGCGACGCGAGAGAACCGGTCGTTCGGCGGCAGATCACGAAAACCGAGCGACGATGCGTTCATGGCGATGATCGGAGACCTGATCGTCACCGAGCACATGGAGGAATCCAACGAGTTCGCGCGGCTCGCGCAGGCCGAACTCGCGATCGGATCAGCGGCCCGAGGTGTCAAGCAGGCTCCGTTCGTGGTACTCGAAGGGGTGCAGATGCCCTCTTCGCTGGTCGAGATCGGTTTCTTGACCAACCCTCAGGACGAGAAACTCTTGAGCGGCTCGCAGGGCAGGGATCGGATCGTCGCAGCGTTGGTTCGGGCAACTCTGGAATTCGGGCGTCGTTATGACGTTCGGCGTGGCGGCGGTAAACGCTAGAGTGCGCGGCGGCACAAATGTTTCGAGGGGGGTGATCATGAGAATCGACGGGCGAATGCTCGACGACCTGCGTTCGCAGCAAATCACGCCGGACTTCACGGAAAACCCGCTGGCGTCTGTGCTGTGCGAGATGGGTCGAACGAAGGTGATGTGCACGGTCAGCGAGGAAACGTCGGTGCCGCGCTTCCTGCGCGGTACGGGCCGCGGTTGGCTGACCGCCGAGTACTCGTTGCTGCCCGGTTCTACGGATACTCGAGTCGACCGTGAAGCCGCCAAGGGGCGCCCGTCCGGTCGCACCCTCGAGATCCAACGCCTGATCGGTCGCAGCCTACGGGCAATCGCCGACCTCAGCGCGCTCGGCGAGCGAACCTTGTGGGTGGATTGCGACGTGTTGCAAGCGGACGGCGGCACGCGCTGTGCTTCGATCACAGGCGCGTATGTGGCGGTCGCGATCGCGGTCAACCGGTTGATTGCACGCGGCGACTTGAAACGCAGCCCATTGCGAGATTCGGTTGCGGCGATCTCGGTGGGGATCGTTGGAGGAGATGTCATGCTCGATCTCGCGTACGCAGAAGATTCGCGCGCGGATGTCGACATGAACGTGGTCGCGACAGGTTCAGGTCGTTTCGTCGAGGTACAGGGAACCGGTGAGGAAGCGACGTTTTCGAGACAGGACCTCAACGCATTGACGGACTTGGCGCTGCGGGGGGTAGACCAGCTCGCGAAGATCCAGCTCGATGCCATCGAGCGAGCCGCTCAGACACAGTGACCGCACAGATCGTCCTCGCAACCTCGAACGCGGGCAAATTGCGCGAAGTCCGGGAGATTCTCGCCGACCTGCCACTGGACTTGTTGTCGATCGCGGATTTCCCGGGGTTCGTATTCCCACCAGAGGGCGACGACTACGAGCAGAATGCGATCGCGAAGGCGCGCGCAGCGTCCAACTTCAGCAATCGCGTCGCGATCGCCGATGACTCAGGGCTCGAAGTCTTCAGTTTGGGTGGTGCTCCCGGGCCGCTATCCGCGCGTTTCGGCGGGTCGAATCTCGACGACCCTGGACGCGTTCGAGCGCTGCTTGCTGCGATCGAACGCCTGCATGGAGAACAACGCCGTGCGCGATACGTCTGTGTTGCTGCGCTGACGAGCCCGGAAGGCGACATTGTCACCGCCTGGGGCGAGTGTGCAGGGCACATCCTCGAAGTGTCACGTGGACGAAGTGGTTTCGGCTACGATCCGATCTTTGCGGTGGACGGGAAGGGCGCCACGATGGCAGAACTTACCGCGGTGGAAAAGAATCGAATCTCCCATCGCGCAGTCGCATTCACCGCCCTCAGCGATGCGATCCGGGTAAATCTGGGGCTGGACCTGGATTGAGCTGGTGCGGGGCTATCGCGCGCGACTCCAATTCTCGCAGCGCTCATACGGCGTTTGATGATTGGGGTCGAACTGAGAGATCAGCTTGCGCAGCCGTCGCGACGCGCGAGGCGCGACGGCCAGCCCATGTTCGCCGAGAAACGACGACATCGCGCTGTCGATGAATGCGAGCGCTTGTTCCGTCGTGATTGCGTCCGGGTTCCAGCCGAGGTGGTGCAGCTCGAGCCACAGCGCGTAACGCGGGACCAACGTTTCCGCCGCAAGGGAGATTTCGGCAAATAAGTGGTCGAACAGTCGCCGGTTCAACGTGAGGGGCTCCAACAGCTGGCATTCTGTTAGTGGCTCCAGCGCTTGAATGGTGTCATTGCGAAGGATCGATGACGATTCTGTCAACCCGTGTTGTAACCGATGACCGCGGGTTGGCGTAGATAGGGGAGTACGGTCCTTCATATGAGCGACGAGCGGGAAGACCGCTGGCGTATCTGGATGCTCGCCGCGCAACGCGGAGATGCGCCCTTGTATGAAAAGCTGCTGATGGAATTGACCCCGTATCTGCGGGGCTTCGTTGGGCGTCGACTCTTCGACCCGACTGCTTCCGAGGACGTCGTGCAAAACGTGTTGCTCTCGCTGCATCGCGCTCGACACACCTACCGACCGGAGAGGCCGTTCAGTCCATGGCTCCACGCGATCGCCCGAAACGCGGTCATCGATTTCGCCAGGCAACGAACACGCAGGATGCACCGCGAAACTCCCTTGGCTGCCGACACTGTCGCAGAACCCGCAGTCGACCCGGTCGAGCCGTTCGAACGACGGCTGCCCCAAGCGCTCACGGCTGCGCTCGCAGCACTCCCCGACAAGCAGCGAGAGGCTGTCGAGCTGATTCATATCGCCGGACTGACGGTTGCCCAAGCGGCCAAGCGAGCCGGCGTGACGAAGTCGGCTCTCAAGGTCCGGGCACACCGGGGGTACCGTTCGATGCGCGCCAGCCTGGATCGCCTGCACGTAGAGGAGGACGAATTGTGAATCGGCGATTCACAGAGGAACTCGTTGCCGATCTGGCAAGGGACCTCACTCGCGTGCGACCCGTGGCGCGGCTTCGAGTGGTCGGCGCGACCGCGCTTACGCTGTGGGGTGTCGTTGTCTGGTTGGGTTGGCTGATCGACGGCCATTCACCCGCACTCGCCAGTTGGTCTTGGGGCCACTATGCGGGGCTGGTCGGACTGGGGGTTGCCGGTCTCGGTGGGCTGTTCGCATCGCTTGCGAGCGCGATTCCGGGCCGAGAGGAAACAGCAGACCGCGGCCGCAACGCGGCCGTCTTGGGAATGGTTGCCGCGCTGGCCGCGGGAGCATGTTATGCCTGGGGACCCGACAGACTATCGTACCCGGGCAGCCTCGGCTGTGTTGCGCGGAGTATCGCGATGGGGATCGCGCCGCTGTTGATCGTAGGCCTGTTTCTGGCAGGTGGCGCGGTCGGAAAGCTGCGGATGGCATCGTACCTCGCGCTGGTCGGCTCGATCGGTCTCGGCGCGCTTGCCGTTCACGCGATGTGCCCGATCTTGACCGGCGGGCACGTATGGCTCGGCCATCACATCGGTCCGCTCGTGATTGCCACGCTGGCGTCGTTCCCTCTGGCATCCGCACTGGCCCGCGGGTCCGCGCTCAGCCCGAATTCGAACTGACGGGGGCGCGTCGCCGCTTCACAGCGGCGAGATCGCCGTTATGTTGGGTCACGTGAGTGAGACCCGATTACTGATCATCCGACACGCAGAATCCGAATGGAACGCCAGCGAACGCTGGCAGGGACAAGGCGATCCGCCGCTTTCGGCTCGCGGTCGCGAACAGGCGCAGGCGCTCGCCGACAAACTGGCGGGTGAAACGATCGGCGCGCTGTACTCGAGCGATCTGGCTCGGGCCGTTGAAACGGCGACGATCCTCGGTGCCCGCTGGGGATTGCAACCACAGTTGAACCGAAACCTGCGCGAGCTCGACATTGGCGAGTGGACCGGTTTGACCCGCAGCGAGATCGAGATGCGGACCGCTGATTTGCTGGAGAAATTCGAGGCGGGGGAGCCGGACGTTCGACCCGGCGGCGGAGAGTGCCGTCGCGAAATCCGCATTCGGATTCGCCGCGAGATGGCCCAGATCGCCGCCGACCACCCGTCGGAGAACGTCGCGATCGTGACGCATTTGGGCGCAATACGAGCGCTGTTTCCCGGGACGGAACCTGCGAATGCCGATTGGCGCTGGGTGGACGCTTTGCGGCTCCCCGTCTGACTCCTACCGCGTATCGCAATCGACTCTAATATGTGTAGACTCGCCTGGCCATCGCAGTCGGAATCCTGGCCGGCTCGCGAAATTTCGCGGTTCGCCATCCACGAGGGAGACCGGATGCGGAATCAGTCGACGAATCGATCGAAGAGTTCGGGTGATACGAAGCGGCGCTTTCCTTCGAGGACACAGTTCTTCTGCCAGAAAGCGCTGAATGAGAGTTCGAGGAAGTTCATGTAGGGCCGAACGTCCGGCGCGGAGTGCTTCGCGAGTGCTTCGAGGAAGAACTCGCGCTCGGGTCCGAGCCAGCGGACAGAGGCCTTTGCGGCCCCCGAACCGACAAGGATTCGCGCGCCAATGCTCTCGATGTCGATGCCACGAATGCGCCCGTCGGCGCAGACTACGAAGTTCTTTCGAATCGCATCGGTGCAGTCGTACCCGATCCACACGGCTGCCGGTGTGATTCGATCCACCATGGCATCGAGCTCACGATGTCGGGTGGCGCTCAGTATGCCCGCCGCCTGCAGGAATCCGAGGTCGACATGCAGCGCGTGGTTGTAGTCGGTCTGCGAGGTTTGAACCAGTTCCGAATCTCGGGAATTGAGCACCGCGAGAAGCTTTGCGAGCTTGTCGAGGGACTCGCGATCCACCTCGCGCAGCGGCTTACCCTCGATGTACTCGACCCACAACTCGTTTTCTTTGCGCAGGATCAGTGCGGGGTAGATCCCGTCGGGCCCGAAAACCCGCAGGTTCGCAGCGCAGCTGTCGGCTTCGAAAGAATCCGCCATGCAGACCCGTTTGACGGTATGGCCATTGATCTCGACGCGATACACGTTCTGGTTTCGTGGCGGGCGATTGCCGAACCAGATCGAGAACCGGTTGCGAATTCGCCGGCTCAGGGGATGCAGTGATTTTTGCGGAAGGCGCAGCATATCGGGATGAGACCTCGAATTCGGACCATAGGACAAAGCCGGCCCGAGCGAATTCCCGACAAGCGCGTGGATTTCGGATCTCGGAGGCGGCTGCGCAACCAGCGTCTGGTTGGCGTGCGGTGGGTTGAGCCCGGGTAGATCTAGACAGCGAACTCTGGCGATCCGGTGCGGTCTGGTCGCCCCCGGGCTGAATCGCCCGTAGACTCCGCCGCGTATCGTCCCTGCGCTGTCCTTGCGCTCTGAGGAGACAGGTTCAATTGATGGATTTTCTACAATGGCTCTGGTACGACGCGCTGCTGCGCGACGTGGTTGTGCTCGGCACCTATCTCGTGGCCGGAGGGTTGCTCGGCGTCTACGTGCGCACGCTGTATCGACGCTTTGCCGGTACCGTGTCGAATCGCGACAGCTTCAGCCGCTCGTTTCCACTGCTGACGCTGTCGACCATCCTGGTGATCTTCGTTGTGAAGTCCTCGTTGGCGCTTTCGCTGGGCTTGGTGGGCGCGCTGTCGATCGTGCGGTTTCGAGCGGCCATCAAGGAGCCCGAGGAACTCGTTTACCTGTTTTTCTGCATCGCGACCGGCCTCGCGATCGGGGCCGAATACTTCGCAGTGGCCGCGATGGGCACCGTCGTATTCACGGCCTTCGTTGTAGGCTCGCACCGAGCCCGCGCTCGGCTCGCCGGCGGAGGCGACCAGTCGCTACTGCTTACGATCTCAGGCGAGCTCGCCGACATCGGCGCCGACTCGCAGCAGGTGATGCATCTGCTAGGTGAGGTGGCAGGCCCGTTCTCATTGCAGCGCTTCGACGTAGATGGAGGCCACGTCCAGTTGCGCGCGGTCATCGAGCCTCGCGGAGCGGACGAGGTCGGTCCGATGTTGACGGCGCTGAGCGATCGCCTTCCGGCGTGCCGGATCTCGTACGTCAACCTCGAGAGCCTGCTCTGAGTCCGCGAGGCGCAAACGAAGTGAGTGCGATGCAAACCCCGGGATCGAACGCAGTGCTCCGTCCGGCCGACTCGGGCGTCGGCTCGGCTTCCAGTGCGCCCGATGAAGTGACTGCGCAGCGCCGCGAGATGAAATTCGTTTTCGATGGCAGCCGCGTCGATGCGCTTCGCGATGTGCTCGAAGTAAACGCGCGCCGTATCGCCTTCGGCGACGGCCCGGTATCGCGGGTAAACAGCATCTACTTCGACGATCATCGGCTCAGCTCGGCCGCAGAGTCGCTGGCGGGTGTCTCGCGGCGCGTGAAGCTGCGGCTGCGCTGGTACGACGAGTCTTTCGCTCGCCGCGGACTGTTCTTCGAGGTGAAGCGCAGATCTGGACAGGTCATTTCGAAGGACCGCACGCCGTTGGAAGCGACCGATGCGATCGATCGGATCCCCTACGACCAGCTCACAGCTTGGCTCAGCGAGGTGCTTGATCCGGAGACCGCCGCACGCTTGAACCTGCGCCCGATCCCGACCGCGCTCGTTTCATATCAGCGCGAGCACTTCCGCGATCGCGATTCGCCCATTCGACTCACCCTGGACTACCGGATCGAGGGCTTCAGCCAGCTGGGCCTGCAGCGGCCCGCCCGCCGGGCTGGCGTCGCGCTCGATCGCCTCGCGGTCGTCGAGGTGAAGACGCTTGCCGCGGACGAGCATCAAGTACGGCGTCTGCTGTTTCCGCTGAAGCCCCGGCTCGCGCGCTGCTCGAAATACGTGCACTGTTGTCTGGCCGATGGCCTGGGCGCTGCACTGCGCGCTACCGATTGAGCGTGGCGCGCGGTGGGTGACCTTCGGCTCTACGGACCGTGGTTGGGCGGGTCCCTGTTGGTGCTCGCCGTGGTGGTGACGGGCTCGGTCATCACCGACCCGGTGCCGCCGCGCGAGCGCGGTCTGCCAGATCAACTCTTCGTCGCAGATGCGAAGCTGCGTCGGACACTGCGTTCCTTCGACCCGAGCGGTTTCGAGGACAAGCCTGTCGCTGTTGGCGGCGCGGGGATGTCGCTGAATCTGGAACTCGATCCCGACGAATTGTTGCTGCGCTTCGATAAGCGCAACCGCACTCGGCTCAAGCTGCGACGTACGGACGCATTCATCCAGTTTGGCGATGGAGGATACCTTCCAGCGACTGCGCGGTTGCGCGGCGCGACGACGCTGCGCAATGGCGACAAGCTGAATTTCGTGGTCGACTTGATCCGCGCGCAGCTGTTCGCCAGTGGGGTCGCCATGAAGAGGCTCCTCTTGATGGCAATGATTCACGATCCACACCAGATCGTGTCGTTGTTCGGTTACCGGATTTTCGCCGACCTCGGCTTGTATCCTACTGACGTGCAGTACGCGCGCCTGTCCCTGAACGGTGAGCCTCAGGGCATGTACCTGCTGGTCGAGCCGCCCCTTGGGGGACTGCGCCGCCTGTATCCCGACCTCGTCGCACTGTACCGGAGGAAGGCGCTCGGGTTCTACAGCATCGCGTGGCAGAAGAAAGTTCCCGGTGTCGAAGCATCCATCACCGGCTTGCGCGAAATTCGGCGCCAGACGCAACTCGATGACCCGCTTGCGCAATACTCCGAACACATCGATCTCGACGCGTATTTCCGCTACCTCGCGGCCAACACCATCTTGTTGAACGAGGACATGCAGGCGGAGCTGTTCTTCTACGAGCGCCGCGCCGACGTGTCGCATCCCGATCCCCTTCGGCTGATGGCCTGGGATCTCGAGGACATCGGATCCGCCGAGGGGAAGCCGGACGCAGTGGCGGACCCGCTGATCTTCTCCGGCCGCGACCGCATGGACTTTCACGCCCACGAGCAGCCTCGCCTGCGCGCCCGCTATCGGGAAGTGCTCGCAGAGTTACTTCACGAGGTGCTCACGCCCGAGTACATTTCGTCGCTGCTGCACACGGTTCGCATGCTGCGAGATGGTCTGGACGACGGTCTGCCCGAGTCGGTGCAGGCAGAGGCACGGCGCGCGCGGGCAACGTACGCCGCAGAACTGGAGGAACGTCTGCTCGCGCGTCACGCCGAGTTGGTAGGGTTGCTGGCATCGGCCACGGAGTCCGGCCGGCAAATCCCCGGCAGGCGTCCGGGCCACCCGATGGGTGCCCAACAGCTGGCCGCGGCTCGAACGGAGTAGAGATCAACGCATGGCGAGGATCGCATCGTTGCCTGGCAGGCATCGCCATTTTGCCATTTTCTTGCGCTCTCTCGGCGGCGGTGGGGGAGCCGAGCGCGCGATGGTCAATCTCGCCTGCCGCCTCGTCGAGTGCGGTCATCGTGTGGACCTCGTGCTGGGAGTTCGTGAGGGCGCGTTCTTCGATGAGATTCACCCGGATGTGAATTTGGTGATTCTGGGGCGGCGTAGCGCCTACGCGGCGTTGCCTCGGCTGTTGCGCCGGCCGGGTAGTGCCTGGCGCATGATCCCTGCGCTGATGCCGCCGAATCCTCACTGGGTGTTGGGGTGTATTCCCGCGCTCAGCGACTACCTGAAGCGCGAAGAGCCGGACGCCATGCTGTCTGCTCTGAACTATTCGAATCTCGCCGCGATCTGGGCCCACCGGCTCGCCGGCGTTCGAACCCGCCTGGTGGTGAGCGAACGCAACACATTGTCGCACCGTGCCAGCACTGGGCGTCGGAATCAACGGCTGCCTGGGCTGATCTCCTACTTCTATCCATGGGCCGATGGCATCGCAGCCGTTTCCGACGGAGTGGCGGACGACCTGGCGGAGACAACAGGTCTGCCGAGGGAACGAATCACCACCACCTACAATCCGGTCGTTTCGCCAGGTCTCGCCGAGCGCGCTGCACAAGCGGTCGACCACCCGTGGTTGTTCGACGATTCGGTCCCGGTCATTCTCGCTGCGGGCAAACTACGCGAACAGAAGGGCTTCGATACGTTGATTGCGGCATTTGCGATGCTGAGGAATCAGCGGGCCGCGCGTCTGCTGATTCTTGGCAGCGGCGAGTTGCAGGTTGCGCTGGAACAACAGGTGCGCGCTGCTGGCATCGACCGAGACGTGGAGTTCTGCGGATTCGTCGAGAATCCATTCTCCTATATGTCTGCGGCCTCGCTATTCGTGCTGTCTTCCCGCTGGGAGGGTTTGCCCGGGGTGCTGATCCAGGCGATGGCGTGTGGCTGTCCCGTCGTGAGTACCGATTGCGCGAGCGGACCCAGAGAGATTCTCGGCGACGGTGTCGGGATCCTGATACCGGTCGACGATCCGTCCGCGATGGCCGAAGCGATGGCGTGTGCGCTCGATGCGCCGAGAGATTCGGCGCGCCTCGTCGAACGCGCGCAACGCTTTTCGGTCGAGCGTTCTACTGCATTGTATGCGGATCTCTTGTCAGGCACGTAGACGGCTCGCCCAGTGAAGAACCTCATCTCCAACCCGTCACTGGTGGCTAGATTCACATCATGGCCCTCTTGGATACCGAGCTCGTCGAGCAGTTCGAAGCAAACGCAGCGCTCGAGGTGGGCGTGACCCGCGCGTGGCAGGTGGTCGAGCGCATTGACGGCCCAGACGGCTGTCTCGAGTTGCGTCGCCGGGGTGACCGCGACTTCTTGATCGCGCTCGACCGGCGCGTATTGATGAACGCCATGGCGAGCCGCTCCGAAAAAGCGCTGGGGCGAGCCGCCGCAGAATCGACTGCGGGTTCCAAGTCGCCGCAGGTACTGATCGGCGGCCTGGGCATGGGGTTTACGCTGCGCGCTGCGCTCGACGTGCTGCCAAACGATGCGCGCGTTTTCGTCGCAGAGATCGAACCCGCGGTGGTTCGCTGGTGCGAAGGCCCGCTCGCTGCACTGACCCAGGCTGCGGTCGCCGACCCGCGCGTCGAAGTGGCGATCACAGACGTGGCCGAGACGATCCGGCATAGCGACGGCCGCTTCGACGTGATCGCGCTCGACCTCTACGAGGGTGTCCGGCTTCCGAAACGCGGTACCCAAGACCCCTATTACGGCGACGAGGCGCTGCGCGTGATGTGCCGAGCGCTGCGCGTCGGCGGCAGTTTTGCGCGCTGGTGCGAACAGGCTGACTCCAGGTTCGAGCGTCGACTCGCTCGCGCAGGGTTCGAGTTCGAGCGCCGCAGTGCCGGGCGCGGCGGACGCAAGCACGCTGTCTACCTCGCTCGCCTGAAGTCGCGCCGCGAGCGACAGCCTCAACCCGTTTCGAACTAGAAGTCAGACCGAAGCTGGGTCGGGCGACGACGTGGAGGTTTTCGCCGCGCAGCAGGCAATATTTTCCGGAACTGGAGACGTTCGCAAACTCGGCGCTGAGCGCCGCAGCGATTTTCGCTGGGCGACGACTGGTTCAGATGCTATAGCCGGATCTCACATTTCCAATAACTGGAGGATTCCAGGATGTCGAAATTGTTTGCCCTCGTTCCCACCCTGCTGACGAGCGTGGCCCTCGTCACGGTAGCTGCACCCTGTCTCGGGCAGACCGCGACCGACGAGATCGAGATGGTCAGGAGCGTGATCCAGACGGAGCGCAAGGCCGTCGTGGCGACGAACATGAATCTCAGCGAGGCCGAGAGCGAGGCGTTCTGGCCCGTCTACAACCAATACGCGGCAGCCATGCGTGAGGTGAATGACCGTCGCGTGAAAATCCTCACCCAGCTCGCCACTGACATCGCAACGCTGACGGACGAACAGGCGCTCGACCTCCTCGACGAGTCCTTTGAGTTTCAGGCGAAGCGCGCGAAGGTGCGCAGGTCGTACCAGAGAAGATTCGGGAAGGTTCTGTCCGGTAAGCAGGTCGCTCGCTTCTACCAGATCGACGGCAAGATCGACACCATGATCGACTTCGACGTCGCGCGCGCCGTCCCGCTCGTGCGCTGACCGCTGCTTTGGAGCTTGGCAGGCTACGAAGACGGGCTTCTACGTTGCTTCCGCCGGGACGATCACATTCACCGCGAACGCCAGCCTCTCTGACACTGCGAAGTTACGCATCGCGTTGATCCGAATCTGTTCCTGTTCACCGGGGGGGCTTGTGCAGTCGAGTTGGATTCGGACGGCCTTGTCGGCGTATTGCGGGTATTGATCGACGAGGTGCCCGTCGAGCACGTAGCTCACGTAGCTGTTGTATTTCTCGTCGAGTTGCTCGAGCTGGTCCGCGACGCTGCCCCAGGCGCGTTCTTCGAGCATCAGGAGCACCACCTGGTTCGCCTCTGCGTCCAAACGGATCAGGTCGATCACATGGGGGTTCTGGATCCCGCGCGGTTCGGGTTCTGCTTCGCTCATGTCGATCCTTGAAGCCCTCCGGGAGGTTTGGCTGTTGCGGCCAGCGGCGGGATGATACGATTCGGCCCGCGTACTTCAATCACCAGTCTCACCAATTCACCGAGGCGTGCTTCGCAGCGGTGAACCTCTAATCGCAACGCGGGAGGGACCCCCCATGGGCATCGCAGATCGCTACCAGGCCTACGCCGAGGCCTTCGAAGAGAGCTACCTGGATGACGACTGGTCTCGCATCGAGGCGTATTTTACGCCGGACGCAGTCTACGAGGGCGACCCGGACGCGCAGGGCCGCGACGCAGTCATCGCGAAGCTGAAGGGCGGGGTCGACGGCTTCGATCGCAAGATGGACAAGCGAATCCCGGACTTCCAGCCGCCGACGGTCGATGGCAACACTCTCGTGATGAAATGGACGGTCACCTACCCAAAGGCCGGCGCCCCCAACCTCGTGATTTCGGGTGTCGAAACAGCCGTGTTCGAGGGAGACCGCATCGCGCGCTTGCGAGACGACTTCGACCCGGCGGCCCAGAAGGCGATGGGTGAATGGATGGCGGAACACGCAGCCAAGCTCGAGAGCTGAATCGAGAGCTGAATCGAAAGGCTCCGGCAACAGAAGGGCCCGAGAAGTCGCTGGTGGGAAGCGGCCGCTGTCAGTTCGACTTGTCTTGCATCGCACGCCGAATGCTCGCCATGATGTCGTCGGCTCGGGGCAGCCGGCGCAACGCGCCGCCGCCGTCGATATGGATATTTTCGCCGGTGACGAACGCTGATTCGTCGCTGGCGAGGTAGAGGACCGCGTTGACGACGTCCTCGATCTCGGGGAGTGCGCCCAACGGCGTCTCGGCGATCAGGGCTTCCTTCACGCCCGGCGTGGCCAAAAGCTGAGCGATCATAGGTGTCGCGACGGTGGTCGGTGACACGACGTTGACTCGGATGCGTTTCGCACCGTACTCGGACGCGGCGATTCGCGACGCGTGATTCATGCCGGCTTTCGCGCCCGCATAGGGTGCGTAGCCCTCTGCGACCAGCGTTCCGGTCAGCGACGATATGGTGACGATCGAGCCGTCTTCGCCCATCGCGTTTGCCATGTGCTGGATGAAGTAGAGCGCGCCGGTGAACTGAACGGCCACCATTTTTTCGACGCGTTCTGGCTCGAGGGTCGCGATCGGGCAGTTGTCCTCGAAGCCCGCCGAGTTGATCGCTACGTCGAGGTGCCCGAGCCGATCGACCGCGTGTGCGGCCAGGGCTTGGATGTCCGCGAAGCTCGACGCGTCACACACACGACTCTCGACGCCGAGTTCGTCGGCGACCTGCTTCAGCCGATCGGGGCCGCGTGCGGCGATCAGGACCTTCGCACCCTCCGCGACGAAACGCCGTGCGATTCCCTCTCCGAAGCCACTCGAGCCGCCCACGACTACCGCGGCCTTTCCGTCCATTCTTCCCATCGATCTTCCCCTTCTGCTGAATTCCGATCTCGGACCTGGCTGTGGGTTCTCGATGGCCCTGAGATTCCGTACTCGCCGCTACGCAGATGCCTCGACGGCACGATCGCCTGGCGCTGAGGTAACGAGCATCCGGAGCCCTTCGAACATGACCCAGATGTCGAGCGCCAGAATCAGCGCTCCAGTCGCCGCGAGCAGCCATTGGTCTGCGAAATTCGCGAAGTAGCCTTGTAGTTCACCGAGCATCGCGATGATGGTCGCCACACCGACAAACAGCATGGGCACCACGGTGTAAACGATGGGCCGCCCGAGTTTTCGCAGCCAGACCGACACGATGAGTAGCGTCACCGAGGCGACCAGCTGGTTGGTCGTCCCGAACAGCGGCCACAGAATCAAGCCGCCTTGGCCGCCCGCCTGGGTGACAGCGAGCAGCAGCGCTGCGCTGATACCCGCAATGCCCGCAACAAAGCGATTCTGCAGCGCGCGCACCCCATAGCTCTCGGCGAGTTCCGCGATGATGAGCCGTTGGATGCGTGCGCCGGTGTCGAGCGACGTCGCCGCGAATGCGATCACCATGACGGCGATGAAGGTCTTGGCAGATTCGACCGGAATCCCGAGCGCCGCCACGAAGTTCCCACCACCTGAGACGAACGCATCGAGTTTGGCGCCGAGTCCCGACGCCGCACCCCAACTCGCGTAGTGGCTCGACCACTCTGTCTCGCTCGCGAAACCGGCCGTCGCGGCCAGCACCGCGAGCAACCCGAGTGAGCCTTCGCCGAGCATGCCGCCGTAGCCGATCGCGCGCGCGTCCGTCATGCACGAGACCTGCTTGGATGTCGTTCCCGAAGACACGAGCCCGTGAAACCCCGAGATAGCGCCACACGCGATCGTGATGAACAGAAACGGGATCATCGGTGGCGCGCCTTCCGGTGACGGGTTGATGGCCGGTGCCTGGATGGTCGGATGCAACACCAACAGTCCCAGACTCAGAAGGCCGAGGCCCGTGATCAGTTGGTGAGAGTTCAAGTAGTCGCGAGGTTGCAGCAACATCCAGACGGGCAGCACCGACGCCACCAACGAGTAGGTCAGTAGGATCCAGACCCAGGCCGTGACGGAGATATCGCCGATCGCGGGAAACGCGCTGGCGAAGCTGTTGCCGTACAAGATGGCCGCAAGGAGCAGCGCGTAGCCGATCAGCGACGGCCAAAGGATCGGGACTCCCCGCCGGTGCACGAGCCAACCCAATCCCATCGCGACGATGATCTGCACGTTGATCGGGAAGATCGCGCCCGGATTGCCGACGAAGAGTGTTCCGATGATGAACGCAAACACCGCCAACACGATCCAGATCAGAATCGAGATGATCACCAGGAACGCAGTTCGCGCGCTCGGGCTCACGACGCTGCCGGCGATCTGGCCTATCGATCCGCCGCGGTGTCGCAAGCTGATGACCAGCGCCGAGAAGTCGTGGACCGCTCCCATGAAGATGGTACCCACCACGACCCAGATCAGCGCCGGCAACCAACCCCAGATGACGGCGATCGCCGGGCCGACGATGGGCGCGGCTCCGGCGATCGACGTGAAATGGTGGCCCCACAGCACGTGCTTCGGGGTGGGCACGAAGTCGACACCGTCTTCGAACTCGCGGGCTGGGACCGGCTCGCCATCGGTCAACTGGAACAGCGAGCGGGTCAAGAACGCGGCATAGAACCGATAGCCGAGCGCGAATGCCGCGAACGCGATCGCTGCGAGGACGGCGGCATTCATCTAGCCATTTCCTGAGCCACAGCGCAATTTTCAGCCCATTTTCCAAACCGTTGCTCAACCATTGGCTAAGCCAGGTTACCCGTGTCAAAAGGCACAGCGCCCTTGCCGCGCAGGACGTTTTTCAAAAGCTTTCCTGCGGCGTTGCGGGGCAGCGGCTGCTCGGTGAATGCGACGAACTCTGGCACCTTGAAGCGTGCCATGTGTTCGGCGACGTGCGCCTGGACTGCGCGCTCGGTCAGCTGTGATCCAGCCACACGGCGCACGATTGCCTTGACGCGTTCGCCCATCTCGGCGTCGGGGACGCCGACCACCGCGGCCTCGTCGATTTCTGGATGGTCGGCCAGGCAGTTTTCGATCTCGCTGCAATAGACGTTCTCGCCGCCGCGCAGGATCATGTCCTTGGCGCGGTCGACCACGAAGTAGAAGCCGTCCGAGTCGACATAACCCAGGTCTCCCGAGTACAGCCAGCCGTCGACAACCGTTTCGGCGGTAGCGTCGGGGCGGTTCCAGTAGCCCGGTGTGATGGTCGGACCGTAGATCAACAGCTCCCCGAGTTGGCCAGTCGGCATCTCAGTGCCAGCTTCATTCTGGATCTTCATGTCGAGAAACGGCATCGGTCGGCCAACCGACGTCTTGCGCGACAGCAGGTCCTTGCCGCCGTTTACTGTGGCGACGCCGTGGGTTTCGGTCAGCCCATAGGCGTTGGCAAAGCTCGGCTCGATCGGCAGCACCTCGCGCGCCTTCTCGATCGTCTCGGGCGGCGTCGGTGCGCCGCCGAACGAGACGGACCGCAGGCTCGACAGGTCGTAGTCGGCGACTTTGGGCGAATGCACGACCCGGTGCAGCATCGTCGGAATCGCACCCCACAGGCTGATCTTTTCGCGCTCGATCAATTGCATGCACTGCTCGGGATCGAACTTGCCCTCCAGGAACACGAGCTTCGCTCCGACCGTCATGCCGACGCAGACGCCCGAGTGCAGGCCGCCGACGTGGAACAGCGGTGAACTCAGCAGCGAAGCTGGCTGCGCGCCGGTATTCGGCAGCGGGGTTGCGCCGCCCGAGATGGCCCCCGCGACGCTGCTGAAGACTACGCCGAGGACCTGCGAGATCGTTCCGCGATGGGTGGTGATGCAGCCCTTGGATCGACCGGTCGTGCCCGACGTGTACAAGATCACGAACGGGTCGTCTTCGTCGATTTCGACCGTCGGCGGGTGTTCCCAGGGTTCGAGCAGCTCTGCGATCGGGATCGTCCCGCTCGGCGGTGTGTCGCCGATGTAGAAGACTTTCTCGAGGCTCGGGATCTTTCCCAGCAGCGGCTCGACGCGCGGGTACAGGTGATCGTCGACAACCAGCATTCGGCTGCCTGAATCGTTCAACCCGTACTCGATCTCTTCGGTCGCCCACCAGCCGTTGAGTCCGACGCCAATCGCGCCGATCGACGTGGCGCCGAACAGCGCCATCAACCAGTCCGGACAGTTGTACGACAACACGGCGAGCCGATCGCCCTTGCGCAGGCCGTGCTCGGTCAGCCCGCGCGACGCGCCCCAGACGCGCTGGGCAAAATCGGCGTAGCTGATGCGTCGGTCGCCGTGAACCAGGAAGTCCTGATCGCCTCGGGCAGCCACGTTGACGATCTTTTCGCGCAGCGACTTTTCGCGATTCTTGAACGTCCGGACGTTTCGGCCGTTCATCGTTTCGGTGACGATTTCGAATGGGCCTCCCGGCCCGGTCAGGCTTGCGACGGCTTCGTTGTACGTCGGTGAAGGGTTGGGCGAAGAGTCAGGGGACATGGGATCTCGGTAGTCGATGAAGGGTTCGATGAGAGTTCGATCAGGGTTCGCAGTAAAAAATCGGTTGGACGCCGCCGGCTCGGTTCAACCGCTCGCGGGCAAGGCTACCATGGAAACGCGGTTCACACGGCTCGGTTGACGCTCGGGTGGTCGCTCCGGCTCCACCGAGGAGCCGCCGACCGAATCCGCGAAGTCGATGTAGATCGGCGATGACCAGGCCCGTTCGCGGGCTTCGCTCAGACAGTCGTCGTCTCGATCCGTTTCGAAATTCTGATGGCACGCGTCGACCGCAATGCACTCGCCTTGCTGGTCGAGCGTGCAACGCAGCCCCCCGGCGTTGATGATCTGGCTGGGCTCCTCGAGCACGCGCACGTAGTAGACCGAGTCGCGCGCGAAACTTTTGTCGTCGAATTCGACCACGCAGCCGGACGGATCGCGCGGACAATCGAAGCTGCGCCACGGGTCCTCGATCAAGGAGGCCACCGGTTCGTTCGGCGTCTGCTGTGGGCGAATCCGGACGACCTCGACCCGGTCGATCCGGCGCCGATTCTCGCCTGGGAAATCACACTCGTCTGCGCACAACGCGCCGATGCGATCGGGGCCCAATGCGTACAACGCGTAATCCGGACAGCCGGGGCGTTGTACCAGAGAGCCCGCTGCGCGCACTCGGAACCGCGGGGTGTCGATCATGGCCAGTTCGGAACCCATCGGCGCGCTGTGATCGGCGTTCACCCCGTGTGGAGTGGGCGGGTTGATCAGGTCGAACCAGAGCAGAATTTTCGTGCCGCTGGTCGCGTAGACCTCGCGACGTTTCAGCCCATCCCAAATCGAGCGTCGGTCGCGGCCACTGGTATGGACTGCGGTGAGCCCGCCAGCGCTGAGGAACGAACTGGTGCGCTCGATTTCGAAGCTTCCCAATCCACCGAAGCTGCCGGCTTCGAGGGGTTGGCTGGCAATCCGGTCGCCTCCGCGTCCAAGCACCGTGTCGAGCGCTGCGGGCGTCTCGAACTTCAGCCCGTCGACGAAGAAATTTCGGTTGAGCTGCTTGTAGCCGATGCCGGGTTTCGCCTGGTGGCCATCGCTCGCGGCGACGAAGCCGAAGCGTGTGCGCTTGGGTCGCGTATCTAGTTCGGCCGCGCGGGTCTCGTTCGCATCGCCGGTCTTGTCGGCTGCGCGAAAGTGCGAGATCGCTGCCACGTACTGTACCGAATTGCCCGGCCGGTGATTGAATGCCGGCAAAAAACAGTCACGACACTGTCCGGAATCGAGCCAGTCGTCGGGACGTTGGCCCGGCACGACTTGGAACCCCCGAGTCCCGGTATCGACGTAGCGTTGGCGAGTCAGCACCGCTCGCTGCTCGCAGACCTGCGCATTTCCGCCCGCCGCCGTGCAGCGCTCGCGCATGATCTCGCCGGCACGCCAACACGAGGGCAGGTAGTCGGGGCGCGGTGCGGGGCACTTCGGCGAACCGTCGGCTGCGGTCACGACGGACCGCCAATCGCGGTATTGCTCGGCGCTGCCGTGCCCCGAATAGACTTCGAACAGCGTTTGCAGCGCGGGGTCGTCCTGCTCGGTCCCCAGCTGTTTGTCCCAGCTCGAGCCGAGCGGCGTATAGAACCCCCAGCTGGTGCCATGCGGGATGACGACCGAATCGCCTCCCCATTCGCGCAGCTTCCGAAACAGCACGGCCGGTGTCGGCGCGATTTCGCGACAATTTCCGGGCAATTCGCTGGTATGGACATCTTCCGCACAAACGGGCACTTCACTGCGGTCCTTCATGTAACGCGCGAAGTCGAAGTAGCGCTGAGGGGAACGCTCGAGATCGAGCAGCGCGAGGGCGCCGGGCCCGCTGGCGCCGCCGACCGCGAGCGCGATGGGTTCGGCGATCGGCCGCTTCGGAACGAGGTCGCTGGCCGTTTCCAACAGCACGATGTTCTTGTGGCCGTAGTGGCTGGCGGCCGTTTGACCGACCTGCGTCCATTCCCAGCCCAGGAACGAAACCAGGTCGGGTCGCTCCGGATCGCCGGAGCGCGCATTGCAATCTCGGATCGACTGCTGTGTTTCGTGCCAGTGTTCGGGGGTCAGGTTCGAGGCGTGATCATTGATCGACCAGAAGTCGAGCCCCGCGCAATAGCGCGCGAAATCGCAGGCATCGGCCGGCGGGTGTGCGCCGGTGCCGCCGAAGATCGGCAGGCTGGACGCGAACGCATCGGTCGAAAAAGTCGTGTGGACGTGCAGGTCGCCGAACAAGATCTGGCGCCCCCGCGGCACGCCCAGCGCAGCGGCGCGGGCACCGCGCGCAGCTTCGCGGCCGAATACGATGCCATTGGGAATGGCCTCGCCGCGAATCTCGCCGGGACCTTCGTGCTCACCGAGCAGGCCCCAGGAGATCTGGTACAGCATCCACAACGCGACGGCTGCGAACGCGACTGCTGCCAGCGCGAGTCGTTTCAACGCCAGCGCGGTAGCCAACGAGTCGCGAGGTGCGCGCCCGCCAGTGCGGACACGCCGCCCAAGGTGTCGAGAAGCACATCGGACGTCGCGCCCATCCGATCAGACGATTGGGCTTGTCGCCATTCGTCGACAGCGGCCACGGCCACCACGACCGCCACGCTCGAGAGCGCACTGCTCCATCTCGACCAGCCATAGCTCAAGCGCCAGGCGCGAATACACAACAGGGCGAGGATCCCGTACTCGACGACGTGCGCTGCCTTGCGGATTGCGAACTGGACCGAACTGAGCCAGTCGGCGCTGGACTCGGGGAACAACCAGTGCAGTAGCGGGCCCAGCAAGCGCGAGGTCTCGCTGTTGGAAAAATGGTCGCCTCCAAGCGACTGAATCATTGTGATCCACAGCGCGACGCATAGCCACGCAACGCCGCGCGAGGTGGGGGGGGCCGCAGGGAGGGGCGCCGAAGATTTTCGCGCCTGTTGCGGCAATTCGACGGACCCCATCGCGGCGCAGCATAGCCGACGCCGATCGCCTCGATGGCGGGGTATCCTGTCGCGTTGATGACACAGCTCTCCATCGGACTCGTCTACGACTTGCTCGGCTCTTACCCTCGGCAGCGGGCAGATCCTCCCGATGTCGATGCGGAATATGAGCCTGAGGAGACGGTTTGCGCACTCGAGGCCGCGATTCGATGGCTCGGCCACAAGCCGGTGCGAATCGGCAACCCGGATGCGCTGTTGGCCCGCATCGGCAAAGGCGATTTGCCCGCACTCGATGCTGCGCTGAACATTGCCGAAGGGCGCGGCGGACGGAACCGTGAGGCGTGGGCGCCGGTCCTGTTGGAGATGGCGGGCATTCCGACGCTCGGTTCCGATGCGCTGACTCTGTCGCTGACGCTCGACAAGGCCTGGGCGTTGACGCTGGTCGCAGAGGCCGGCGTTCCGGTCCCAATGCGCTGCGTGCTCGAATCCTCGAACCAGGCAAAAAACGTTGTACTACCGGGGCCGTTTCCGCTGTTTGTGAAACCGAGATGGGAAGGAACTGCCAAAGGCATCAGGCGGGCCTCGAAGGTCGCGGATCGCGACGAGCTGGCGCGTGAGGTCGGGCGTATTCGCGAAACCTACAACCAGCCTGCGCTGGTCGAAGAGTTTCTGCCGGGTGCCGAGTACACGGTAACCGTCGTTGGGAACGACCCACCGCGTGCGCTGCCGGTGATTCAGCGCGCGCTGGACGCGGCGACCGGAATCGGGATTCACGCGATCGACGCGGAAGCACCGCCCGAGGGATTCCGTGCGGTCGTGCCGGGCGAGCTGACTGCGACGCTCGAAGCCAGCCTTGCCGAGCTCGCGGTGCGCGCTTATTCAGCGCTGGATTGCGTGGACTTCGCGCGCGCTGACTTCAAGTTGGACCGCTGCGGTGAAGTGAGATTTCTCGAAATGAATCCGCTTCCGACCTTCGCACCCGACGGTACGTTCGGTGTCCTCGCCGAACTCGAGGGTCGCCCGCTCGAGGCACTGCTCGGCGAAGTCATTGCGGCGGCGCTGGTGCGTCTTGGACTTGAAGGGGAAGGATTTCACAGGGAAGGATTTGACGGGGAAGGATTTCACGAGAAAGGGTTTCACAGGGAAGGATTGCGCGGGAAGGGGTCGCGATGGGCAGGGCTTCGAGCTGAGCACGTCGCGGCGGACCCTGCGCCGGCAGCGGCTGCAATGAGTGCGGCCGGGACAGGCAGCGATGAACGCGACTGGGGTTGGCAGATGCGCAACCGCATCCGCACGGCGAACGATCTGGAGCGCTACGTCCGGACGACGCCCGATGAGCGGCACGCCATCGATGCGCTGGCCGACCGCTTCCATTTCGTGATCACGCCCTACTACGCATCGCTGATGGACCCGGACGACCCGGAATGCCCGATTCGCAAGCAAGTCGTGCCGCGCAGCGCGGAACTCGACGACCCGGTCGGGTGGGATCCACTCGATGAAGTCGAGCACTCGCCGGTCAAGAACGTGATTCGGGTCTACCCCGATCGCATTGCATTCTGTGTGAACAACGAATGCGCGCTGTACTGCCGCTTTTGCCTGCGCAAGCGCATGGTCGGCGAACCGGACTGGACGATGAAAAAGCGCGAGCTGAGCAGCGCGCTCGACTGGATCCGCAGAACACCGGAAATCCGCGATGTGTTGTTGACCGGCGGTGATCCGCTGGTGTTTTCGGACGACCGCCTCGAATGGTTGCTCAGCGAGCTGCGCGCGATTCCCCACGTCGAGATCATCCGGCTCGGCACGCGCTTGCCGGTCACGCTCCCCTACCGCGTAACAGATGAGTTGTGTCGCATGCTCGAACGCTTCCATCCGATCTGGGTCAACACCCACTTCAACCATCCCAAGGAACTCACCGAACAGGCGGCAGAGGCCTGCGATCGCTTGACGCGAGCCGGTATCCCGGTCGGCAACCAGAGCGTGCTGATGCGCGGCATCAACGACAGCGTCGAGGTGATGAAGGAACTCTGCGAAGGACTCGTGCGATTGCGGGTCCGGCCGTATTACTGCTACCAGGCGCAGATGCTCGAGGGCACCGGCCATTTTCGCGTGCCGATCGAACGCGGACTCGAGATCTTTCGCTCACTGCGCGGTCGTACCAGCGGTTTTGCGATCCCGCTGTTCGTGCTCGATACGCCGTACGGAAAGGTCCCTGTCACCTATCCTTACTATCGCGGCCGGGAGGGCGACGAGGTCGTCGTCGAGAGCTTCGACGGCAGAATCTGGCGCGAGCCCAACTCACTCGATGATGGCCCGTCGTGAGCGATGCATCGGAGCAAGAGCGATCGACCGGTCTTGCCGCCGCCGCGGTGCTGCTGGCGCTCAGTGCGGCGCTGTCTCGGTTACTCGGCTTGGTTCGCGAGCGAGTCATCGCACACCAAATCGGTGCCACCCAGCAGGCCGACGCTTATGGCGCGGCGTTCCTGATCCCCGACATCCTGAACTATTTCCTGGCTGGGGGCGCGCTGGCAATCGCGTTCATTCCGCTTTACTCGAGCGTGCGTGCGCGGTCCGGCGACGCGGCCGCCGGGGCTTTGTTCGCCAGCGTATTCGGGACGATGAGTGCTGGCGCTGTGGTTGCGACCGCGATCCTCTGGTGGCAGGCGGAGCCGTTGGTGGGGGTTTTCTTCGCAGGTTTCGACCCCGACACACAGCTGATGACGGTGCGGCTGGTGCGGATCCTGCTCCCCGCGCAGATCTTCTTCGTAGCAGGGGGGATCTTGCGCGCGGTCTTGATGGCACGAGGCCGGTTCGCGAGCCAGGCGCTCGGACCGCTGATCTACAACGTCGGGATCATCTTGGCGGGGGGCATGTGGGGATCCCGCTTTGGCGCCGAGGCGTTTGCATGGGGTGCATTGGCGGGCGCGGCGGTGGGTCCATTCGCGATTCCGATGCTCGAGGTCTGGCGCGACCCAGAGCTGCGCCCGCGCGTTCGCATCGCGCCGCTCGACCCCATGCTGCTGCGTTACTTGGCGATGGCTGCACCCATCATGCTCGGCGTCAGCCTACTCACGGTAGACGAGTGGTACGACAAGTATTTCGGCGCCGGCCTCGCGGAGGGAACGGTCGCATACCTCGGCTACGGACGCAGGTTGGCCCAGGTACCCGTGGGTGTGATCGGGCAGGCCGTTGCGACGGCGGCCCTTCCCACGCTGTCGCGGCTGTGGGCGGCCGGCGATCGCGAGCAGCTCGATCGGATCTTGTCGACGACGCTTCGCACTGGCTTGGGGCTCGGGGTTCTGTGTGCGGCCGGATTGTTTGCGTTTGCGCACCCGGTCGTCGTAGTGATCATGGAGACGGGTCGATTCGGCGCCGCCGACAGTGACCGGGTAGCGGGGCTGGTGGCGATCTTTGCGGTAGCTGTCCCCGCGTGGATCGTGCAACAGATTGCGGTGCGCGCCTTCTATGCGCGAGGTCAGATGTGGTTCCCGATGTTTCTGGGGACCGGGATCGCGCTGGCGTTCATTCCGCTGTATGTGGTGCTCGGGACCGACGCTGAGGGGCTCGCTAGCGCAGGCGCGATCGGTATGACGACGAGTGCACTGGCCACGCTGGGGTTGGCGCGCGTGCGTCACGGTGGGCCGCCGCTCGAGCCGATCGCTTCGAGTGCTGCGAGATCACTGCTCATCGCGGGTGTTGCGGCGGCGGTCGGCGCATGGGCGGGTGGATGGTTCGAAAGCGCACTGGCGACGCTGGCATCCGGTGGCGCGGTCTTCGCGCTGGTGTGCGCGCTCGGGGTGTGGTCGATCGGCGACGGGCCGTTGCGCGAAGCATTGTTGCGAGCGGCAAAGCGCGTCACCGGGCGCTCCGGATGAACCCCCGATGAGCTGGGAGTTCTGGATCGATCGGGGCGGGACGTTTACGGACTGCATCGGGCGCGACCCCGATGGCGCTCTGCATGTGTGCAAGCTGCTGTCTTCGGACACGGCGCCGGTCGAGGGAATTCGCGCGATTTTGCGGAGGGCAGGCGTACTCGAACCGGACGCAGCGGTTGCTCCCTGCCGCGTGCGCCTGGGAACGACCGTGGCGACCAACGCGCTGCTGGAGCGGCGCGGGGCGCCTACGCTGCTCGTTGCGAGCGAGGGGCTCGGCGATGTGCTCGAGATCGGCACCCAACAGCGACCCGAGTTGTTCGCGCTCGCGATCGCGAAGCCGGCACCGCTACACCGCCAAGTGATCGAGGTCGCGGGTCGCGTCGACGTTGCCGGCGAGCGCCGAACGCCGTTCGACGCCGCTGCAACGCGGGAGGCGCTGGTTGGCGCGAAACGGGACGGCATCGATTCGGTCGCGGTGAATCTGATCCACGCATACGCGTTTGCGGACGACGAGATCGCGATTCGCAAAATTGCCGATGCACTCGGCTTTGGTTACGTGAGTCTCTCGCATCAGGTGGCGCGTGAGATGGGGTTTTTGGCAAGAGGTGAGACAACATGTGTTGACGCCTACTTGACGCCACTTTTGAGAATTCACGTGAAGGAATTGAGCGCAGCGCTGCCCGGCTCCGATCTGCGCTTCATGCAGTCTTCTGGCGGGCTGACCGACGCCGCACGCTTCAAGGGTCCCACAGCACTGCTTTCCGGGCCGGCCGGCGGGGTCGTGGGGGCGGCCAAGGTGGCGGCAGCCGCGGGTTTCGACCGCGCGATCGGCTTCGATATGGGAGGGACGTCGACTGACGTTTCGCTGTTGCGCCGTGGCCAGCTCGAACGCTCGTTCGAAACACTGATCGGTGGCGTGCGGGTCAAGGCTCCGATGCTGCGTGTGCACACGGTGGCGGCCGGAGGCGGATCGCTGTGTCGCTTCGATGGAATCCGGTTGCTGGTGGGGCCACACAGCGCGTCGGCCCGGCCCGGTCCGCTGTGTTATGGCCAACCCGACGCGCGCGAACTGACGCTGACCGACTGCAACTTCGCGCTGGGACGGATCCAGCCCGATCGATTTCCGTTCCCGTTGGTTTCAGAGCCAGTCGAAGCGGCGCTATCGACGATGGTCGCGAAGTTGGCGGCTGAAGGTCACGAACTCGACCGCGATGCTGTGGCGGCCGGTTTTTTGGAAGTGGCCAATGCCTGTATGGCGGACGCGATCGCCGAGGTGTCCGTTGTTCGCGGCGTGGATCCGAGGGACTGCGCGCTGGTCGGGTTCGGCGGCGCGTCGGGCCAGCACGTGTGCGCGATCGCCCGGTCGCTCGGAATTCGCACCGTGCTGTTGCACCCCTTTGCCGGGATCTTGTCCGCGTACGGAATCGGCATGGCGGACGTGAGCTGGGATGGGCAGCGCGATGCGGGGCGCGTCTTGCTCGGTTCGATCGCCGCTGCTGCAACCACATCGCTTCCCGCATCCGTTGCCGATCGACTCGACGAACTCGAGCGACAGGGCCGCGCCGCCATCGCCGCCGAGGCGCCGGACGCCGAAGCACCGCTCCGTATCGAACGGCTCCTCGATCTGCGCTACCGGGGTACCGAGACGCCATTGAGTGTCGCGGAGCCCGACACCGGCAATTTCCAAGCGGCCTTCGAGGCCGATCACCAGACGCGTTTCGGCTACACGCGCCCGGGCCGACCGGTGGAAATCGTGACGGCGCGAGTGAGGGTCACGGTCTCGCGAGAAGCCTCGAGCGGTTCCTCGAAAGAGCCCTCGAGCGGGTCCTCGAAAGAGCCGACGAGCGGGTCCTCGAAAGAGCCCTCGAGCATCCCCTCGAAAGAGCCGTCGAGCATCCCCTCGAAAGAGCAGGTCGAGTCGCCTCGGAAACCAGACCCGTTCGCGGTTGTGCCGGAAGCGCTGCGCGTACAAAGGGTCTGGTTCCCAGGACTCGGCCGAATCGCCGTACCCGTGTACGACCGCAGCGCACTCGAGCCCGGCTGCGAATTTCGCGGGCCCGCCGTGGTGCTCGAAGACACTGGGACGTTGATTCTCGATCCGGGCTTCAGCGCCCATCTCGGCGCCGAACAGATTCTGGTTCTGACCGACGAAACCGGCGCTCGCCGCGCAGAAGTCATCGACTACTCGCGCGCTGACCCCATCCGGCTCGAGGTCTTCGGCAACCGGTTCATGTCGATCGCCGAACAGATGGGCGGCGTGCTGCGCAATACCTCCGTATCGACCAACATCAAAGAGCGACTCGACTATTCGTGTGCGGTGTTCGACGCGAGCGGTGGCCTGGTCGCCAACGCGCCACACATTCCTGTGCATCTCGGCGCGATGGCGGAGACCGTTCGCCATGTCCGATTGCGGTTTCCCGGACTGGGTCCCGGTGATGTCGTCGTCACCAACGATCCGGCGGCCGGTGGTTCGCACCTTCCCGACGTAACGGCCGTCACACCCGTCTTTGCAAAAGATTCCTTCGAGAATTCCTTTCCGGGTCATGACGACGGCTCGGCCCCGGACTCTGACAGCCACCCCGCGCCAGCCTTCTTCGTTGCGAGCCGCGGTCACCACGCCGATATCGGGGGAGTGACGCCGGGTTCGATGCCGCCGGATTCTCATTCATTGGAAGAAGAAGGCGTTGTGCTCGAAGCTTTTCTCGCGGTTCGCGCCGGGCGCTTCGACGAACAGCATCTGCGCGAGCGGCTGACGGGCGCGCGCTACCCGGCGCGAAATCCAGACGACAATCTGGCGGAGATCGAGGCGATGGTTGCCGCGAACCGCTGCGGAGAGCGGCTGCTCGAGGAGATGATGGCCGAGCACGGTCGCCCGGCGATCGAGATGACGATGGCGCAACTCCAGCGCGCTGCGGCGCAGAAGGTGGGCCGAGAAATTGGACGCCTGCCCGACGGCCGCTTCGAGTTCGCCGACCAGATGGACGATGGCACACCGGTCTGCGTGGCGCTGACGATTGCTGGGCAGCGCATGCTGATCGATTTCTCCGGCACCGGTGCGGCGAGCCGCGGCAACCTCAATGCGCCCGGCGCGGTCGTGCAGGCCGCAGTGATCTACGTTCTGCGCGCGCTGGTAGCAGAACGTATCCCGCTCAACGGCGGCTGCTTGGAGCCGGTCGAGATTCGGATCCCACCAGGCTCGCTGCTCGACCCGCCGGCGGGTTCCGCGGTGGTAGGTGGCAACGTCGAAACATCGCAACGCATCGTGGACGTACTGCTCGGAGCGCTTGGGCGGGTAGCGGCGAGCCAGGGAACCATGAACAACGTGGCGTTTGGCGACGAGACTTTCGGCTATTACGAAACGATCGGAGGTGGGGCTGGCGCGGGCGACGGCTTTGCCGGCGCGTCGGGCGTCCACACCCACATGACCAATACCCGGATCACCGACGCGGAAGTGCTGGAGGCCAGGCATCCGGTGCTGCTGCGCGAGTTCCGGCTGAGGCGCGGGTCGGGCGGAAACGGACACTGGCCGGGCGGAGACGGGTTGGTTCGCGAGTACGAATTCCGCGCGCCAGTCACTGTCTCGTTGCTGACCGAGCGGCGAACCACGCAACCCTACGGGCAGCGAGGGGGCGAGCCGGGAATGTCGGGCCGTAACAGCGCGATTCGAACCGACGAAACGGTTACACCGCTTCCCGGCAAGGCACGGATTGAAATGGCGAGCGGCGAGCGCCTGCGAGTCGAGACGCCCGGAGGCGGCGGCTTCGGCGAAGTGGATCGGTCCCCAGCGGAGCGCGCAGGTTCGCAGGTGTCGACACGGACGGGTCGCCGCACTGCGCTCGGCGAGGGTTGCGAGACGCGACCGCGCTCCGTACTGTGACGCGACGGTGGGCGCGTAGCTCAATTGGCAGAGCAAGAGACTCTTAATCTCTAGGTTGAAGGTTCGATTCCTTCCGCGCTCACCACTGTAGTTCGGCGTAGTTCGGCGTAGTTCGGCGCAGTTCGGCGTAGGTCGGCGTAGGTCGGCGCGTATTCGCGAGTCGACGCCTGTTCGGTGGCTTTCTTGCGGCGCCGGCGGAGTGATCGCGGCGTGCGGCCGCGAGAACTCTCTGGTTCGAAATCGGCGGGGGCGGCGTCGACCACTCGCCGTGCGAACCCGAATCGATCGGAACGTCCATCTCTGCTTGCATGCCAAAGGAAGGCGAATTGCAGTTGAACGAGTCGTACACCGCGCTCGATACTCTCGAATAGGTTTGCACTGTTCTGCGCCGAAGCGGTGGCGCGCATGTGCTTACGCTCGGTTTTTTGCGAAGATGATTCCGCATGCGCCGAACCGATCGGTTCAGACCTTCGCGCCACCAGACGGCACTGCTCGGGGCACTTCTCGTTGCAACGGCGCTCGGCGCCTGCAAGCACGACGTCTACCCGGACTTCAATCCGCCCATCGTCTGTTCGACCCGAGCGGCCATCGAACGGTCCGTCTTCTTCATCGGCGACGCGGGTGCGCCGGAGCTACCCGACACCCCGCCGGGGTCTGCCGACACCCTCGTCGACCCGGTGCTGACCGCACTGCGGCGCGACGTGGCGGAGCGGGTCGCCGAGCTGGGTGCGGAGCGCACGGCCGTCGTCGTACTGGGTGACCATATCTACCCGGCGGGCATCGGGCTTCCGGGCGAGCCGGGTCGCGCACAGGGTGTTCGCGTGCTCGAGGCGCAGATCGCGGCCATCGGCGAGGCGCAGGGCCTGTTCACGCTGGGAAACCACGACTGGGACCAGGGAAGCTCGGGGCGAGGCTGGGAGGTCGCGAACGCCCAGGTGGCGTTCCTGGGTTCGCGCGCGTCCAACATCTCGGTCCACCCGTCGGACACCTGTGCGGGCCCCGAAGTGGTCGACTTCGGCGAGTCGCTTCGCTTCGTGTTCATCGACCTCTGGGCAGCTGTCTACCAGACCGACAATCCGGACAGTCAAACGCAGTCTCACTGTCGTCTGGAAGCCGGCGAGGGGAGGATCGCCAAGAAGGTCGTTGATATTTTCGCAGACTCTGCGGACCGCAAGCTGACCCTCGTGACTCACGCGCCGATGATGACGAGCGGTCCTCATGGCGGCTATTTCCCGTGGCGCGAGCACGTCTTTCCGCTGCGCGTCTTCCACCGCGATCTGTGGATCCCCTTGCCCGCGATCGGCTCGATCTTTCCGCTGGCGCGAATATTGGGAGTCACTGACACGGAAATGATGAGCGCGACCTACCAGGCGTACATCGACAGCGCGAAGGCGATCTTTCGGCCCGGCATGCCGGCACTTGTCGCTGCAGGCCACGAGCACAGCCTACAGCTGCACGTCGACCCCACGGGCGTGATGCACGCTGTGAGCGGGGCGGGCAGCGCGAGCAGGGTCGACTTCGTCCGCCAGATGAACTCGGACTTGATGTCGCTGGCAAGGCCGGGCTACATGCGCCTCGACAGCTACGTGGACGATAAACTGCGGCTCGATGTCCTGGCGCTCGACGACGACATGCAGCGCAGGTTCGTGTACAGCACCTGCATTCCGTAGCGCGGATGGCTGGGTCACAGGCCGCACCCAGCTCAGCGCCAGAAGCCGATTGTCGTTGACGCTCCGTTGACGCTCCATAGGCTGACCTCTACGCTGGCCGCTGAGTGGCCGGGGTGGCGGAACTGGTAGACGCGGTGGCCTTAGGAGCCACAGTCCGAAAGGTCGTGCAGGTTCGAGTCCTGTCCCCGGCACCATCGCCACCACCCGCGCCACCACCAGCACTCGTGTTGACTCCGCCACTCGCGTCGCTTGGTGGCCGATAGCGGGTGGGGACTGCACCGAGTGCACGGAGCATGAAGACTGTCGTGCATCCTGCCCGCGTAGAAGTCCCATCTCGTTCGTACACCAGGTGGTGCAATATGCCCAGCGCCTTACGCTCCGGCTGCGTAAGGGCTGTGGACGTTTCCGTCTTCGCTACCAGAGCCATCCCGTTGCGCGACAAGGGCAACATCGCGACCCAAAGAGCGATCGGAAATCGCTGACCCGAAAATCAGTACGAACGCCAACTTCCGATTCGGACTGGGCCGCATTCACAAAAATACGCGAATCCGCCCGGCACTGGCGTGGCGCGCACTCCAGCCGCTATAGATGCTGGGCAGTCACTGGGAAATCGCTCCTGGCTACTGCGGTATGGAGCATGGCTCCAGCTGCTGATGACGGATACCGCTCGAAACTGCTGAGTTGGACCTTCTGACGCGGCATTTGGGCAGCTTCTGGAACGCTTTCGGTTGGTTGATTCACGCTGCCCAATCACCCCTTCCAATCCGGTCTATCTGATGAAAGTCACGACAAGAGACAAGAACGAACAGAACGACACAAACCAAGACAAAGCCAAACGGAAATCCGCCGTTTCGGTCGAGACGCTCGAGCAGGGCCCGATTTCGCACACGATCGAGGTCGAGATCGACGCAGCGCGGGTCCGGAAGTTGTTCGATCGAGCGTTTCGAGAGCTCGCGCGGGAGACCAACGTCAAGGGATTCCGGCCCGGCAAGGCGCCGCGGTCCGTGCTGGAGCGTATGTACGGCGCATCGATCGCCGAACAACTCGAGCAGAGGCTCGTCTCGGAGACCATCGTCGAGGCGCTGGAACTCGCCGAGATCGATCCAGTCGCGGAGCCGACGATCGAAGCCGGCAAACCGATGTTGGGGGCGAACTTCAAGTACACCGCGCGAGTCGAGATTCGCCCGACGATCGCATTGCCCGATCTGTCGGGGCTTCCGGGCGTGCGGCCGGAAGTTCATATCGAAGACAGTGAAGTCGAGGAGCGCCTGGAGACACTACGCCAGTCGAGTGCACCGCTTGTCGAAGCGCCAGAGGGCACCGCGATCGCAGACGGGCACACAGCGACGATCGATTTCGTCGGCCGGATCGATGGGGAGCTGTTCGAAGGTGGCAGCAGCCAGGGTGTGTCGATCGAAATTGGCAAGGACCGATTCATTCCCGGCTTCGAACAGCAACTGATTGGAGCACGGGCAGGTGACGACCGCGAGCTGAACGTCAGGTTTCCGGGAGACTACGGGAACCCCGACGTCGCGGGAAAGGATGCGGTATTCGCCGCGCACATCGTCGACATCCGGAGCCGTCAGGTCGCGGATCTCGATGACGACTTTGCCAAGGACATGGGCGAGTTCGAGTCGCTCGCCGCGCTTCGGGAGCGGATCGGGGCGGACCTCCAGGAAGAGGCGGAAGAGAAGGCCAGGCGCCAGGTGCGCGCAGAGCTGTTCAAGCAGCTCTCCCGGCGCGTCACCTTCGAGCTGCCTGCCTCCCTCGTTGAGCGCGAGATGGACCGCCGGCTGGAGGAGTTCGCTCGCCAGCTGACGTCCCGGAACCTCGACCCCCGCGAGGCGGGGATCGATTGGGCGCAATTCCGTGAAGCACAACGGGAGCCGGCGCGGGACGCTGCGGCGAGCGCCCTGTCCTCGCGCTGCTTCCCGGCGATCGCCGGGCCGAT
>JAQBGU010000004.1:0-3516 GCA_032128375.1 Deltaproteobacteria bacterium
GACCCACCGAACCATCGACCCACCGAACTATCGACCCATCGAACCATCGACCCACCGAACTATTCATCAAGAACCCAGGAGTCCAGGTGAGCGAATCACTCGAAAACCCCACGCCTCGCGCAGCCACGACACATACACAGAAACGCAACAAACAAGCCGCCGCGCTGCTCTCGTTCGACGACCCGGCCGATTTCGAGCGGGCCCGTCGCGGTCTCATCGCGACGCATGACACCGGTCGGATTTCGCTTGGCGCCCACAATGCCTGGAATGTCGCCGACTACGACTTCGTCCGCGAATCCGAGCAGGCACCCGACACCGTGCATCCCGGCTTGTGGCGCCAGGCGCACCTCAACTGCATCCACGGCCTGTTCGAAGTCTGCGACGGCGTCTGGCAGGCGCGCGGCTACGATATCTCGAACATCACGTTCATCGCCGGAACCACAGGCTGGGTGATCATCGATCCGCTCACATCCGGCGCAACCGCCGCCGCTTGTCTCGCGCTCGCCAATCAACACCTCGGCGAGCGTCCCGTCACTGCGGTCATCTACACCCATAGCCACGTCGACCACTACGGCGGCATCCTGGGTGTCACGACTCGCGAGGCCGTCGCAGCCGGCAACGTGCGCATCATCGCGCCCGATGGTTTCCTCGCGCAGGCGATTGACGAGAACGTGATGGCCGGCCCGGCGATGATGCGTCGGGCGGTGTTTCAATTCGGGCCCTTGCTTCCGAAAGGTCCGCGCAGCCAAGTCGATGCTGGACTCGGCAAGGGCATCCCGACCGCGCCTCCGGCGTTGATCGCGCCGACCGAGACCATCGTCGGTACCGGCACCGAACTCCACGTCGACGGCATTCGCATCGTGTTTCAGAACACACCCGATGCCGAAGCGCCGTCCGAGATGAATTTTCACTTCCCCGACAAGCGCCTGCTGTGCATGGCCGAAAATTGCACCCACACACTTCACAACCTGTACCCGATTCGCGGTGCCCAGGTCCGCGACTCTCTGGCCTGGAGTAAATACATTAACGAAGCGCTGTATCTATTTGGAAATGAAAGTGATATATCGTTCGCAAGTCACCATTGGCCGCGCTTCGGGCGGGACGATGTCCAGGTGTTTCTCGAACGCCAGCGCGACGTGTACCGCTGGCTCAACGACCAGACCATGCGGCTCGCCAACCAGGGCTACACGGCCGTCGAAATCGCCGAACAGCTCGAACTGCCCGCGTGCTTCCGCAAACAATCCGACGTCCAGGGCTACTACGGAACCGTTTCGCACAACATCAAGTCCGTGTACGCCCGCTACCTCGGCTGGTACGACGCGAACCCGGCCAACCTGCAACCGCTGCCGCCCGAAGACGCCGGTCGCAACTACGTGGAGTTCATGGGCGGAGCTGACGAAGTACTGCGCCGAGCGCGGGAATCGTTCGACCGCGGCGACTACCGCTGGGTCGCGCAAGTCGTGAACCATGTCGTGTTCGCAGACCCGAAGAACCCCGCCGCGCGCGCGCTGCAGGCGGATGCGCTCGAACAACTCGGCTACCAGGCCGAGTCCGCCACCTGGCGCAACGCGTACCTGAACGGCGCCCAGGAGCTGCGCAACGGCGTCCCACCGATTCCGCTCGGCGTCGGTCAGCGCTCGTTCGATGCCATGCCGATCGAAAAGCTGTTCGACGTGCTGGGCGTCCGCTTCGATCCGGATCGCTTTTCGGGAGTGGGCGGTCTGATCAACTTCCGCTTCAGCGACCTCGATGAAGACCACGTACTCGGCATCACCGAGGCCGCGGTCCACCACCTGCCGGATCGAAAGAGCGACGCCGCAACACTGTCCGTCGTCGTGACCCGCAGCGAGCTGGGCGGGCTGATCTCATTCGCCAACACACTCGACGAAGCCATCGCGGGGAATCAGATCACACTGGAAGGCGACAGCGGCCTGCTAGAGCGCTTACTCGACGCACTCGAGCGAACCGGCATGTTCTTCGGAGTCGTGGAACCCTAACCGGATGCCGCAACCCCTCAAAGGCATCGTCATCGGCGCCGGCAGCCGCGGTGCCGACGCCTATGCGCCGCTTCTCCTCGAGCAGCCCGCGATGGGCTGCATCGTCGCAGTGGCCGAGCCCGATCCGATTCGGCGGCGAAATTTTTCGCGGCGCTACGACGTGCCCGGTTCGGCCTGCTTCGCCGACTTCGAAGCGCTCCTCGCGCAACCGCTGATGGCGGATTTCGCCATCATCGCGACGCCCGACGCGCTCCACTTCGAGCCTGCGCTGGCCGCGATGGAGCGGGGCTACCACGTATTGCTCGAAAAACCGATGGCCGTCGATGAGGCGCGCTGCGAAGCGCTGGTCGCGGCATCGCAACGCACGGGCCGGCTGCTGCAGGTTTGCCACGTGCTTCGCTATGCACCGCTATTCGAAGCCGTCAAGTACGTGATCGACTCGGGCGAAATCGGTGAGATCGTGACGATTCAGCACTCAGAAAACGTTTCATATTGGCACTACGCCCACTCCTACTGCCGCGGTAACTGGCGCAACCGCGCCGAATCGTCGCCGATGATCTTGGCCAAGTCGTGCCACGACCTCGATTTGCTCTACTACCTCGCGGGCGCGCCTCCCCGGCGGCTCACGTCCCTCGAGCGGCCCACCCTGCTGTGTGCAGACAACGCGCCCGAGGGCGCTCCGGCGTATTGCATCGAGGGCTGCCGCCACGCGGAAACGTGTCCCTACGATGCGATCGCCATGTATCAGCACCTGACACCGCTGCTACTCGATCTGAAGAGGCAATCTGATTGGCGCGCGATCGACGCTGCCGCTGACCCGCCACGCGCCACCGGCTGGAAGGGATGGCCGATCTCGGCGATTACCACCGACCCGTCACCCGAAGGCGTCGAGCACGCGCTGCGCACGACGACGTATGGGCGCTGCGTGTATCGCGTCGGAGACAACGACCAACCGTCGAGCCAGAATGTCGACATCCAGTTCTCCAACGGAATCAACGCGAGCTTCACCATGCACTCGACCTCTCACCGCGAAGGTCGCGAGACGCGTATCGACGGCACACGTGGGTCGCTCGCCGCGGGCTTCTACAACAGCGAGCAACTTCTGACCGTAAGCGATCACAAGTCGGGTCGGACAAGACGCGTCGAACTGGCCCTCGAATCGGGAACGCACGGCGGCGCGGATCCACGGCTGTTCGCCGCCTTTCTGTCTGCGCTTCGCGGCGACAGCCTCCCCCTGACGACCGCAAGCGAATCGCTCTGGAGCCACCGCATGGCCTTCGCGGCAGATCGGGCCGCCCGAGAAGGCAAGCTGATCCAATGGGACTGATCGACGGCCCTATCGATCCACGCTTTCATGCGACGAGCCCCGAGCGCTTCCACCGCTTCAAATTCGCACGGCGAATACCTCTACAAGTCGCGGCACTGCTGGCGTCATTGCTGCTCGCCAGCGCCTGCAACCCCGACTCGATCAGCGACGGCCCGCCCGCTGTGTGCAGTGAATCAGGCGTGCTCTGTCAGC
>JAQBGU010000005.1:0-17927 GCA_032128375.1 Deltaproteobacteria bacterium
GAAACACGTACGCCTGAGTTCTTGCAGCGCAACGCCAACGGCCGTATCCCGACGCTCGAACTCGAAGACGGCACCCATCTGTCCGAATCGAACGCGATCCTGTGGTACCTGGCCGAAGGCACCCGGCTGCTACCCGAAGACCGTTTCGAGCGGGCGAAGGTCCTGCAGTGGATGTTCTTCGAGCAATACAGCCACGAACCCTACGTGGCTGTCGTGCGTTTCTGGGTCCACCAGGGACTCTCCCCGGACCAGCAGAAACAAGTCGACGACAAGCGCAAGCACGGCTACGCAGCGCTCGGTGTGATGGAGCATCACCTCAAAGGCGCCGACTACTTTGTCGGCGGCTTTGTCGGCGGCTCAGTCGGCAGCTCAGTCGGCAGCTTAGTCGGCGGCCGGTTCTCCATCGCAGACATCGCGCTCTACGCCTACACCCATGTCGCACACGAGGGGGGCTTCGACCTTTCGGGTTACCCACGGATCGAGAGTTGGCTCGCGCGGGTGCGTGAGCAACCGGGACACATTCCGATCACGCAGGCATAGATGATGCAAACGGCTGCGTGAAGAAGCGCAGAAGTCAAGTCGCCAATGCGGCGAGTGCTCGCTGTGTTGCACGGTATTGCGTGTCGATGAAATTGCAAAGCTCGGCGGAACCCGATGTCAGCACGTGCGTGACGCTGCAGGCTGCGGGATTCACGCGCAACGCCCCAGGATCTGTCGCGCATACGAGTGCATGTGGCTGCGCGGAAAGCTCCGCGACGAAGACCGTCCCGATCGCCTGGGCGCGGTTCTCGACCTGGTGCCGGTGGGCGGAAGCGTGCGTCTATCGATTCGCCAAGCCGCGCCAAACCTCTTCGACCGGTCCCCTCGGCTGCAACAAATCGCGGCCGAATTTCGCGAACACACCCCCGTCCGTGTTACCGATGTAAGCGCCGTTTTGAACCCTGACCACCCGTTCCGCGTGTTGCTCCCGAACGGAGAGGAACAGCACGTCGCGGGCGACAGCGTAACGACTTTCCGCAGCGGGGTGAAAGTGGGAACGGCCCGCATGCACTGGGCCGAGCGCATGGCTCGAAGGGTCGCGCTCTTGTGGCGCGGGTTGCAGCTGCGTCGGACCGGCTCTCGATGAGGCGAGCGGCGATCCGGCGAGGATACATGTGCGTCGTCGTCGATCCAAGGCTTCGCTCGGAACGAAGCTCCTGGCTCATTCAGGCGTGCTGGAGCCCGGGCTGGGCGACGCTCTCGACTACAGAACGTGCTTCGACGCGCTCGCGGTGGATCAGGTAGGCAAGCGGGCCAATCGCGCCGAGGGTCAGAGTCAGGACGACGAAGGGCCAGTAGTTCAGGTCGCGCTTGCGGGCATCAGCCACGCACCAGCCGAGGGCAATCGTCAAAGCAATGAGAAAGTCGGCCAGAATCTGGGCACCCCAGATATGACTTCCCGCAAAGTCGATCGCGACCCCGATGAAGGCAAAGTAGCCCTCCGTAAACATCGCATAGACGGTCAGGCAAACGAAGTCGCCCATCACACACCAAAGTCCGATTTGCTTCTTGCTCATGATCTCCTCCGAGCTTGGGTTTGTTGTCGCTGTTGCGGCTGATGCGATTGTTGTCGTTCTCTGGGCAACCGCTTTGAAACCTCTCTAGAACCTCTCTACAGCCTCTTTACAGCCTCTTTACAGCCGCAATGCAACCGCTGTGCCAGCCATCGGACGTGGCTCACGACACAGCCGGACGCAGCCTACGGTTCGCAACGCTGGCCCAAGGGAGCGCGAGCGTTGCAGCACCGCAACACTGTGGCGGACGTGCAACGCTCAATGCGGCTAATCGCCAAATCGAAGGGTCTTGCACCCCACCAGCATGGCACGAAGCTTGCTCATGCAGTGATACGCTATGGCCACTGCCCGGAGCTTCGAATATGAGCAGCACGCAAGCGACACAATTTTTGCCTGACACCGAACAGATCACCCGCTGGGAGCGCTGGCCCTCACATTGGATCGGTGCAGCCGTTGGCGCGGCCGGTGCCCTCTTTGATGTGATGGTCATACTCGCCTTCGGCGTCGAAATGCGCGTGGGCGCAGTCGACGCAACCTTCGGTGTGCTCACGCTCCTGACCGTGACCTATGCTGGAATGGGATACGTGATCGGTCGCCTGAACCAACAAAAGGCCCGCTCGAAGCGCGACAACGCGATCATCGCGCGGCAATTCCACGAACTCGAGCGCACCCAGCGCGAGCTCGTCCAGCAAGAGAAGCTCGCGGCCATCGGTCGAGTGGCCGCCGGTGTCGCGCACGAGGTGCGAAACCCGCTCGGCGTAATTCGCGCATCGGCATCGATGGTGCAGGAGAGCTTCGAAGCGAACGAAGATCCGTATCGCGCCTGTGAATTCATCTGCCAGGAGATCGACCGCTTGAATGCGCTGATCACCGCCTTGCTGACGTTCTCACGGCCAACCGAACTCAAGCGCAGAAAGATCTCACTCACCAAAGTGATCGATCGCGCGGTCACGCTGGCAGCAGATGATCTGCGCAAGCGACACATCGAATTGCAGCGCGACGACGCTGCGAATCTTCCGGAGCTCTCGGCCGACCCCGATCTGGTGTCGCAGGTCGTCTACGGGCTGATCTCGAACGCAGCAGAAGCCCTCGGCGAGGGCGGCTGCATCGCGGTTCGAACCGTATGCGCGCGCGGCTCGGTGCACGTGGAGGTGGCAGACTCGGGCGCCGGCGTCCAACCCGAAGCAGTCGCGCATGTTTTCGAACCTTTCTTCACCACCAAGGCGACCGGTACCGGACTCGGTCTTCCGATGGCCGAACGGATCGCGCATGCTCACGGAGGCAGCCTTTCGATCGTGGCTGGCGAAGGCTCTGGCGCGGCAAGACGCGGAGCCTGCTTTCGGCTCGAGCTGCCGATTGAGGCGGCGCCGCCAAGACCCGATTTCGCCGCGGCCGCCGTGAGCGCACTCGAGTCGGCACGTAGCCAGTCCGTCGCATGAAATCGCGACTTCTCGTCTTGGACGACGAACAGCGTATGGTCGACATCGTGTCGATGGTTCTGCGCCGCGCTGGCCACGAGGTGACCGCGTGCACGGGCGCGGAGGAAGCACTCCAGTGTTTGAACGACGAATCCTTCGACCTCCTCATCACGGATTTGCGCATGCCCGGCGCAGATGGACTCGAAGTGCTGAAGCGCGCCCGCGCCGCCCACCCCGAGCTTCCGGTGATCTTGATGACGGCGCACGCCAGCGTCGCGACCGCCATCGAAGCCATGAAGGAAGGTGCCGTCGACTACGTCGAGAAGCCCTTCAACAACGGTGAGCTCAAAGCACTCGTTCGTCGCGCTCTCGACCTCACCCGGCTCGAGCGCGAGAACCGCTACCTGCGCGGTGAACTCAAGAGCCGCTACTCACTCGACCAGATTGTGGCCGAAAGCCAAGCCATGCTCGACGTGCTGGCGCTCGTTCGCCGCAGCGCCCGCGCGCCGAGCAGCGTTTTGATCACCGGCGAGAGCGGAACGGGCAAGGAGCTGATCGCGCGCGCCATCCACTACGAAAGTGATCGCGTCGGCGGCGCGTTCATTGCTGCCAATTGCACGGCGTTTTCCGAAGGAGTGCTCGAATCGGAGCTTTTCGGGCATGAAAAGGGCGCGTTCACCGGAGCCCACCGCGCTCGCGCGGGGCTGTTCGAGGAAGCCAACGGCGGAACGCTGTTTCTCGACGAGATTGGCGACGTGAGCGCCGATTTCCAAGCCAAGCTGCTGCGTGTGCTGCAGGAAAAACAGGTGCGGCGGGTCGGAGGCTCAGGCCACCAGGCGATCGACGCGCGCCTCGTCTTTGCCACCAACCGCGATTTGCGCGAGGAGGTTTCGGCTGGCACTTTTCGCGACGACTTGTTCTTCCGTATCGCCGTGATCCCTATTCACCTGCCACCGCTTCGAGAACGCAGCCAGGACGTGATGCCACTCGCCCGACACTTTCTGGCGAAGTGGAACGAAGCACTGGGTCGCAGCGTCGGCGGTTGGAGCAACGAAGTCGAGCGCTATCTCACGCTCCACACTTGGCCGGGCAACGTTCGCGAGCTCGAAAACACGCTCGAACGCGGGATTGCACTGGCTCGGTCAGACACGATCGAAATGGACGACCTGCTGCTCGAGTCGCATCCGGAGGACGAGGCGCTCGACGGCCGTTCGGCCTCGGAATCATCCGACGCGACCACGCAAAGCCTCCACGACTTCCTCGAGAGCGCTGCCGAACAGCGCGTATGCAGCGTGCTCTCCGAAACCGGCGGCAAGCGCGTCGAAGCGGCGCGACGCCTCGGCATCGATCGCACCACGCTCTACCGTCTGATCCGGAAGTACAACATCGAACGGGCCGAGTGAGGCGTGCTTCGCCGTCGCGAGCCTGCGCCATCCCAGTCGCCCCCAGCGGGTCGCTATGCGAAGGCTCGCTTGGTGACTGCCCTCGCCCCCACGGCCTGGCCCAAAAATCCGTGAGTGCCCTGCTCCTTCCATTCCTGCGCCGCCGCGACGAGAGCCGACATGGCCACGTGGTAAAATGCACTTCCCACCGATATGCGGGCGACACCGGCTTCGGCCAGCTCGCCTACTGTCGGGCCTCCTGGGAAGCAAAGCACGTTGAGCGGTACGTCGACTGCGCGCACGACCTCGCGGATGTCATCGATTGCGGTGAGGCCCGGCGCATACACCACGTCGGCCCCCGCGCTCTGGTAGCGCTGGAGCCGCGCGATGGTTTCGGCGAGGTGAGGTCGACCGTGCAGGTAGTTCTCGCAGCGCGCTGTGAGGATGAAACCCGCGCCGCTGTGGGCGGCTTCGACCGCCGCCTCCACCCGCGCCGCGGCCAGATCGGTCGCGTAGATCGGATCATCGCTGTTGCCAGTGGAGTCCTCGATCGATCCGCCGGCGAGCCCCGTCTCGAGGGCAAGCCGATAGGTCACGGCCACTTCCTCGGGCGAATCGGCGAAGCCGTGCTCGAGATCCGAACTCACCGGCAGCGGTGTCGCAGCCACCAGTTCTCGCGCATGGCTGAGCGCCTCGTCGCGCCCTATCCGTCCATCGAGGCGACCCAGCGTCCCGGCGTGGCCGGCGCTAGTCGTCGCGAGCGCCTCGAAGCCCAGCGCGGCCAAGAGTCGCGCTGTGCCCACGTCCCAGGCGTTGGCCAATAGAAGCGGGTCGCCCTTGCGGTGAAGGTCATAGAATCGCTTCGCGAGATCGGGGGAATGGACCATGCCGCCAGAATAGCGCCCGCGCGGGGATCCAATCGAGGGCGCAAAAGCCCACAGGTCCGGAATCCGCCAACAATTGACGAGCGATCTACCGGCGGCGGTGGCGGCTCCGCGCGACGCCAAGCAGCAGGGCGAGTGCTACGGCCTGCGACCACCCCACACTTGGCTCGGGCACCACGATCGAATTGATGTCCTCGTAGATGCGCGAGAGGAGATACGAATCCTTGAGATCCGTGCTCATTGGCACGTCCTGCGTGCCATTGAATGTCTCGACCTCGATGCGGTATTCCGTATTGGGCTCGAGGACAGCGTTGGGAACGTCTCTGCTGGTATCGGTAATCAGAATCGGGTCGTTGTCCGAATTGTAAACGTCGTCATCCATTCCCATGGTCGGGGAAACGAACAATGCGATGCCGTCAGCACAGTCTGTGGTGGGTCCAACGGGGCAGGCTGGCAGACGGGTGAGCGTCCACGTGACGGGCAAGTCCAGGTCAGTGTCGAAGGTCGCACCGGGTGCCGGAGAGGTGATATCGGTAAAAGCCAGAGGCGTTTCCACGTCGAATTCGACGACTGCGCTGGCTGGCCCCCCTACCCCGACGATGTCGACTGTGTAGTTCTGTCCAGGTCCGGTGGGAAACGCGGTGTCGAGCTCGAGTAGCGTGTCGAAACTCTGCTCGCAGCAGAACTCATCGCCGAGGACGAAGTCGTCCATTGGGCATGGCTGGCCTGGCGAAGGCGGTGTGACGATCGCGCTCGTGACGTCCGTGGCAACCAAGCAGAGTTCCACGAAGTAGGCAGAATTTGCCGGTATCACCCCGCTGAAGCGATCCAGCCCCTTGAAAAACTCGATGTTCTCGACATCGATGTCCGCCGTCGCTTCTGCGGGGACCAGGCTGCTCGAGACGGAAAGCAGACCTGCGACCGCGACGAAACTTCGCATCGCCCGCCGACCAGCGGCTCTCTCCTTGACCCAACAGCGCACCTCACTCCGGGCTCTTTTCCCAACCGCTTCTTCTACCTCTCCTGCCAGTTTTCCGCTCTCTTCGCTGCCCTCTGTTCGCACGCTGCCTCGTACTACGCGCCCAATTCCGAATTTTATCGACATGGTTCAGTCACCTCCCCGACATCGCAGTAGCAACCACTCCGGCGAAAGTCAAAAACGCGCCTCCCAGCCGCTGCGAAATCCATTTTCCGCGAGCACTCTGGCGAGTGGCTCACCCTGGAACACAACGTTGCGTTTCCGCTGAGCACCGCTGACGCGCCGCTGGCAACCACCCGGTCGAAAACGACGCGGTCTCGAGTCTGGGGAGTGACCTCCCCGCGCCTGTAGACCGGCATCCCGCGACGGCAACACCGGGAACGATCAGCCATGCCAAAGCAGCCAGACCTTTGCCATCCGCCTCACCCCCGCGAGAAGTGAAACGGACGCTCTCGAGCGAAGGAACGGGGGCCAGCAAGCGATTTGATTGCATTTCAGCTTCGAGTTCCTGTTCGCAGCTTCGCGCAGAACGCTCTACGTCGTCGCCTGTCGCTGCTTGGGAACTCCTAGCCGAGCCGCTCGACCAGAGCGGTCAGTAACCGGCCGACGTCCACCGGATCGTCGAGTACGCCCAGCAGAGCGTCTCCCCTCTTCGCCAGGTACGCCGGCGTGCTCGTCAAGGTCCAGTTGGCGGGGTTGAGTCGTTGCGTCACCTGCGACCATCGCAGGGGTACCGAGACCGTCGCACCCGGCACCGGGCGCAGCGAAAGCGGCGACGCGATCAGCTTTCCTCGTCCATTCTGTCCGTAATCGACATAAACTCTGTCCCCGCGCGCCGCGATGGGACGCACGACAGTCGCGATCTCGGGAAGTTCGGCGCAGACGGTTCGCGCCAGCACCTCGGCCAGAGTCCGCGTCTCGTCGTGATCGAGTTGGCCGCCCATCGGCAACAGGATGTGGAGACCACTCTGGCCGGATGTCTTGATGAAGTGGTCTGCATCCAGATCGGTCAGCAGCGCATGAATGTGTCGCGCGATCGTAACCACGCTCGAAAACGGCGCTTCTTTCGGGTCGAGATCCAGGATCAACCAATCGGGTCTGTCCAGCGACCCGCGCCTGGCGCCCCAGACATGCAGCGGGATCGCACCCGAGTTGACTACATACAGGAGCGTCCGGCAGTCATTGCAGATGAAGTAGTCGGTGCCGCCGATATTCTCGAGCTCGACCCATTTCGGGGTGTATTCCGGTGCGTTTTGCTGATAGAAAAACTTCCCCTCGATTCCGTCCGGGTAACGCGTCAGAACCACCGGCCGATCGCGGAGGTACGGCTCCAGCCACGGCCACACGGCTTCGTAGTACGCCAGCACGTCTCCCTTGGTGTAGCCCTGTTCCGGCCAGAACACTTTGTCGAGGTTCGAAAGTTGGAGCACCGGTTCGACGGGAGTTGGCAGCCGCTCGGGCGGAGTCTCGGGTACCGGCCCGCGATCGAGCGGTGCAGTACATGCCAGCGGGTCTGCCCCCTCGACCAATTTTGCGAGGACCGGATGACGCAGCTGTCCCGCGCTGGTGATCTCGGTATAGCTGACTTCGCACACGAATTCGGGGACGACGAAGGTTGTCGCTCGCGCAGCAGCACGCGGTGCGCCGCTGCAAGCGGGCCGCTTGCGGGCGTTGGCGAGCAGGCGCGGCAGTAACTCGGACTCGAGCGCAGCCGAGATACCGGATCCGACACTGCCGGCGAAGCGGAACTCTCCATTTCGCATCCATGCCAACAGCAGCGAACCCAACGCGCCGCGCGATCCGCGGCCGGCAGAAAATCCGACGATCGCGAGCTGCGCGCGCCGGGGCACCTTGATCTTCAGCCAACTCTTCGAGCGGCGTCCCGACTCGTAGCGGGCGTCGGCTCGCTTGGCGATGATTCCCTCGAGTTCGTGCTCGCAGGCCATCGCGAAAAGTGCCTCGCCCTCTCGCTCGACGTGGTCCGCATAGCGGACTCGGCCGGCGCGCGGTACAAAACGCTCCAGAATCTCCTTCCGCTGCTGGTTCGAACGTGTTCGCAAATCGTGCCCGAGCGCGCTGAGCAAATCGAACGCGAACATCACCGCCGGCTGTTCGATCCGCAGCCGCGATACCTCTTCCGGGTTCGACTTGGCGAAGCGCCGTTGCAGACGCTCGAACGAAGTGCGACCCGCTTCATCGAGAGCGGCGATCTCGCCATCGAGAATGAACGTCTCGAGCCGAAGATGCCCGACCGCCGCAGCGATTTCGGGAAACGACGCGGTGGCGTCGCGACCACTGCGCGAGCGGAGTTCGACCTCGCCAGACTGGTTCTTCTCGACCAGGATGCGCATCCCATCGTACTTGACCTCGAACAACCATCCGTCCCGAGAAAAAGCATCGTCGGCGGTGGCCGCCAACATCGGCCTCAGTTTCGAAAGCGCAGGAGACACACCAGCCTGCGTACCGATACACGCAGCGACTTCGGCATCGAAGCAGCGCCCGTCAGCCAGTTCCCCGATCGTCAGCCCGGATAGGACCGACTCGGGCTGCGCATCGATCAGGTCTGTGTCACCCGCCTTTGCACGGTTCTTGTGAAGCAAGAGCCAGTGCTTGCCAGCACCGGCCTTGGTGCGAACGAGAGCGAAGCGACCCGTCAGCTTCAGGCCGCTGAACCAGAGGTCGAGTTTGCCGGCAGCGAGGCCCTCGGCGGGCGAGACGCCGTCTGCGCTGCGGAACGAACCGGCGTCCCAAACGATCATGGCGCCGGCACCATAGTTTCCGGCCGGAATTACGCCTTCGAACGCAGCGTATTCGATCGGGTGGTCCTCGGTCCGGACCGCGAGCCTGCGCTGGCTGGGGTCCAGCGTGGGCCCTTTTGGTACCGCCCAGCTCACCAGAACTCCATCGATCTCCAATCGCAGGTCCCAGTGGAGGTTTCTCGCCGCGTGCTGCTGCACCACGAACTCGCGGCTGGCTCCGGGCGGCAGAATTCGGCGCAAGTGCTGGTCGCCAAAGGGTTCCGGAGTCGTCCGCGGATCTCGCTTTTGACGATAACGCTCGAGACCTTCGATACTCATGGCGATTTTCTCATTTCTGACCTTTGCCAATCCCACCACGGCCCGGTCCGAATCCGGCCCGTGCAAACATCGTTCGGATGTTAGACTATTTGCCTCTACAGCTCGCCGATGCCCCGCTCTGCGAGGTTCGGTCCTAGCCGGCACGCTGGTCGCCGCACGCAAAAGGAGTTGATGATGGCTGCTCGCGCAACGGCGTCGGGGACGATTTCGTTCGGACTCGTAGCGATCCCGATCAAGGTCTACGGCGCGTCGAAATCGAAGAGCGTGCATTTCAGCATGCTTCACCAGGGAGACCACTCCCGCCTGAAGCAGCAATACGTGTGCGCAAAGTGCGAGGAGATCGTACCGCGTAGCGATACCGTGAAGGGCTTCGAGTACTCACGCGGCCAGTACGTGGTGATGACCGAGGACGAACTGAAGTCACTCGAGAAGAAGACCGACCGTACGATCGAAATCGAGGAATTCATCCCGATCGACCAGGTCGACCCGATCTTCTTCGAGAAATCCAATCTGATCGGGCCCGACAAGGGGGGCCACAAATCTTACCGTCTGCTGTGTACGGCGATGATCGAAGCGGGAAAGGTGGCCCTCGGTCGCTACGGAAGCCGTGGGCGCCAGCAGCTGGTGCTGCTGCGACCGACCATGGATGGCCTGACGATGCACGGTCTCTTCTACGCGGACGAAGTGCGTAGCTTCGACGACATCGATCTCGGCGATGAAGTCGAATTCAAAAAAGGTGAACTCGATCTCGCAAAGCAGTTGATCGAACAGCTCGCAAACGAGAAATTTGAGCCGGAAAAATACGCAGACGAGTATCGCCAGGCCGTCCTGCTCGCCGTCGACCGCAAGGTGGCCGGCGAGGAGATCGTGATCGTCGAAGAGCCCGACCGGCGCGACCAGATCATCGATCTTGTGGCCGCGTTGAAAGAAAGCCTCGCCAACAAGATGACGAGCGTCGCCAAGCCCAAGCGAGTCCGAAAGACGGCCAAGGTCAAAGCGTCCCCGGGGAGCGAGAAACGAGCGGCCACGAAAAAGGCCGCTGCCAAGTAGACCCCTGCGGTGAGCCCTCACCAGAAATCCGACCCGCTGCGATTCATCGCGTCGAAAAGCCAGGGCGAGGTCTCCGCGTTGTTGCTGCGGCCGGAGAACGCGAGAGCGGTGTTCGTCTTCGCCCATGGGGCCGGCGCCGGCATGCACCACCCCGTGATGGAAGCCATCGCGCAGCAGCTCGCGACGCAGCGCATTGCGACGTTCCGCTACCAGTTTCCGTCTATGGAAAAGGAAAGGAAAAAGGAAAGGGAAAGGGAAAAGAGCACTCCGCGTCCCGACCCGAAGCCGATCGCGATCGCGACGGTTCGTTCCGCGGTAGTTGCGGCCCAGCGCGCTGCCGGCGACCTGCCCATGATCGCCGGCGGCAAATCATTCGGCGGCCGGATGACGTCGCTCGCTGCGGCAGAGGCTCCGCTACCCGCCGTGCGGGGGGCTGGCCTTCTTCGGGTTCCCGCTGCATCCGGCCGGCAAGCCCGATATCGAACGCGCGGACCACCTCGCACAGGTCGACCTACCGATGCTCTTCTTGCAGGGAACGCGGGACAAGCTGGCCGACCTCGAACTGCTGCGCCCCGTCTGCGACAGGCTCCGAAGTCAAGCGAGGTTGTACACTGTTCAGGGCGCAGATCACTCCTTCCACGTGTTGAAGCGGTCGGGCCGCAGCCAGGAAGAAGTGCTCGAGGAAATCGCACGCGAGACAGGCAACTGGCTGGAGACGTTGGGATCCGCTGAGACGAAGAGAAGTTGAGTCGCGAAGGTCTGAAAATGCTGTCTGACTACCGTGAGCGACACGGCAAGCAACTCGGATGGGTTCGGGTTGGTTGGCGTGCGCTGCGACGCGCGAGTGGCCCGCTGAAACGGCGCCTGCGTCGCAAACCCGACGCGTTGAAGATTCAGCGAAGCAAGCGACTTGCCCCTGAGGACGAGTCTCGCAAGCGGCAGCGATGGCACGTACTGGTTGATCTGATCCACGACCTGTGCCCGGCCGAAGATGCCATCGTGGTCGACCTGGGCACCTACCGCGGGACTTCCAGCGCACACATCCACAAGTACTGCCCACAAGTGAAGTGCATCTACGCGATCGATATCCAAGAGCCCGATCCCGAACGGAGCTTGATCCGAGACCTACCGCGTGTGAAGTTCGTGAAGGGGTACTCGGACGCGTGCGCCGGGCAGTTTTCCGACGCATCGGTCGACCTGATCTTCGTCGATGCGGACCATTCCCAGGCGGGAGTCCACAAGGATCTGGCCGCCTGGGCACCCAAGATCAAACGCGGCGGCGTGATCGCTGGGCACGACTACGGCTCTCGGCGACATCCGGGTGTCAAGCGCGCCGTGGACGAATTTTTCGCGGGGCATCCGCATCCGGTCGAGCTCCAATCGGACATGGTGTGGTGGACGATCAAGTAGGCCTCGGTCGTCCGACTGCTGGCCGCTAGCCGCAGTCGCCGATAGACTGCGCGCCTTCGATCTCGCGCCCCGCACAGAAAATACTCTCGTGATGACACCCTGCATGAACCCCGGACAGAACCCTCGACTGGGCCCGGGACGGAGCCCCGAATGAAGCCCACACGACGCCCCGCTCATACCCGGTTCTCCTCCGGGCCGTGCGCGAAGCGGCCCGGCTGGACACCTGAAGCACTCGCAGATGCGGCCCTCGGCCGCTCCCATCGCTCGTCATTGGGTCGCTCGAAGCTCGGCGAAGTCATCGAACTGTCCCGAGAGGTATTGGGGATACCGGGCGACTATCGCGTGGGAATCGTCCCGGCGTCCGACACCGGTGCGATCGAAATGCTGCTGTGGTCGATGCTGGGCGCGCGAGGTGTCGACATGCTGGCTTGGGAGAGCTTCGGCAACGAGTGGGTCACGGATGTGATCGACCAGCTGCAGCTCGACGGTGCCCGCTCGCTGCTGGCGGATTATGGCGAACTTCCCGACCTCACAAAGGTGGACTTCGACAGTGACGTCGTATTCACCTGGAACGGCACCACCTCTGGTGTGCGCGTTCCCGACGGCGACTGGATCCCGAACGACCGCGCCGGATTGACGATCTGCGATGCAACCTCGGCCGTGTTCGCGATGGAGCTTCCGTGGCAGAAACTCGATTGCGTGACCTGGTCGTGGCAGAAGGCCTTGGGTGGGGAGGGCGGTCACGGAATGCTCGCGCTATCCCCACGCGCCGTCGAACGACTGGAGAGCTACGTGCCTGCGCGCCCACTGCCCAAGATTTTTCGACTCACTCAGGGTGGCAAACTGATCGAAGGGATCTTCCGAGGTGATACAATCAACACGCCGTCTCTATTGTGTGTCGAAGACGCGATCGACTCACTCAGATGGGCGAAATCGATCGGTGGTTTGACGGTTACGATTCGCCGCGCGGAGGAGAATCTCACGCGTGTGGCGAATTGGGTCGCATCATCGCCCTGGGTCGACTTTTTGGCGCGCACACCGCAGACCCGCTCGTGCACATCGATCTGCCTGCGCATCGTCGATCCGGCGTTTGCGAAGCTGTCTGCACAGGACCAGGCGGCAAACGCAAGACAGGTCGTCAGCCTGCTCGCCGACGAGGGTGTCGCGCTCGACGTTGGGTCATACCGCGACGCCCCTGCGGGCCTTCGCGTGTGGGGAGGTGCGACCGTTGAGGCCGACGACATCGAGGCACTACTGCCGTGGTTCGATTGGGCGTACGCAGAAGTGTCCCGCCCGGGCTGAACCGCCAACCCGCAGGTTTGCCCTACAGAGCCTCTCCTTCGGCCTTCCCCAGCTCGTCGATCGCGTCGCGAATGGCGTCGCTGACTTCTGCGGCGCCCTGCTCCAAGACTTGCCCGAACTCCTCGATGCCCCGACCGACCGCCTCACCGAAAAACTTCATGCCGGCTGCAAACGTGGAGCGACTCACCTCTTGTTGAGTGGCCACGAGATCGACCCTCCAATCGCCTTGTTGAAGAACCAGGTGCGTATGAAACACAATGTTGAGATCGATATCGTCAGTTCGTGTCAGCATCGAGGTGCGAACGACTGCTGCCGATTCGTTCCGCAATACCTCGCCGAACAGGATCTTCTCTATCCTGTCCGGCAACATTCCGTCATCGAGCAGCCGCAGGCTGCTATCGGTAACGAAAGTCGCCGCCTGTTCGCGGTCACCCACACGCATCGTTTCCCAAAAACCGCGCGCCACGTCCTCCGGCGAATCCGAAGTACCGCACGACACGGCGAAAAGCAGAGCGAGGGACGCGACTCGGGTCCAAATCGATGTACGGCTCATGGAATCGCCTCTCCTTTCGCTGCGACGTTTGCGACTGATGCGAAGAGTTCGAAGTCTAACAGGCAGTAGCGCGCCGCGATTGCTTCGCGTCAGCGCTACGCTGCATCAATTCGACTGCACAGAGACTTCAGGAGGACGGATGGGAAACGACGGATCGGAATTCCTGAAACGCTGGCATCGGATCGTCGAAACGCTCGACCTCGATGCGCTCGGTGCGATCCTCGCCGACGCACCGACGTTGGGCGCCCCCCCGTATTGGCAAAAGCTCACCGGACGCGAAGTCGTCCATCACCTGCTCGGAATCATCCTTCAAACCATCGAGGGGCTCACCTACCAGCGCGAATGGATCAATGAGCGGGAGCTCGCACTGGAATTCACCGGGAAAGTCGCAGGAATGGACCTGCAGGGCATCGACTTGATAACGATCGATCAAGCAGGTCGCTTGGTCAACATCGACGTGATGATTCGACCCATCAATGCGGTACAGGCCTTGATCGAGCACGTGACGCCGCAAATGACAGCGTTTTTCGCGGCGCGATCCGCGGAGCACTGAGACCCGCTACAGTTTGTTAGGCGATCTAACGAGTCTGCCCCACCCCAACAAGTACCCACTGGGATTGTCGACTACAATCATCGGCAGTTCGAATGGAGTACGCGATGAGCGAGAACCCTACACCGGACGGCAAGGTCAGCCTTTTTTCTGCTGAAGTCTCCGCGTGCCCGCACGCTGTGTACGCGCGTTTGCGTGCGAAAAGTCCAGTGGCACACGACGCATGGAGCGGCAATCCCGTCATTTCCCGATACGAAGACGTGATCTGGGCACTTCGCCATCCCGAGATCTTCTCGTCAGAAATGGATATCCAGATGGGGCTCGGAACCGAGCGCCCGATGATCCCCCAACAGATCGACCCACCAATCCAGACGATGTATCGCAGAATTCTCGATCCCCAGTTTTCGAGACGGCGAATGGAGTTGATCGAACCCAGCGTTCGAGCCCACGCGCGACAGCTCGTCGACGCGTTCGCCGACGACGGCGAGTGCGAATTCAACTCCGCGTTCGCGATCCCGCTGCCGTGCACGGCATTCCTGCGCCTGATGGGTCTGCCCACCGAAGAGCTGGAGCTCTTCTTGGAACTCAAGGATGGCATCATCCGGCCGCACACCCAGACAGACGATCCAAACGAAGCCGCCGAGATCCGAGCCAGGACCGGCAAGCGAATCTACGCGTACTTCGAGAACCTGATCGAAGAACGCCGCATGACGAAGGGTGCCGACCTGATGAGTCACCTCGTCACGGTAGAACTCGACGGTCGCAAGCTCACACACAACGAGATCCTCGACATCAGCTTCCTGCTGCTGCTCGGCGGCCTCGACACGGTGACCGCGACGCTGGGGTGCAGCGTCGCCTTCCTGGCGAATCACCCCGAACATCGCAGTAGAATCGCCGCTGAACCCGCACTGATTCCGGCGGCCATTGAAGAATTGTTGCGGTTTGAAACTCCCGTAAGCCTGGTGCCTCGCATAACAACGCGCGACATCGCACTCCATGGAGTCGAGATTGCACAGGGACAGCTCGTATCGCTGCTGTTGGGTGCGTCGAATCTGGATGATGCAGAGTTCACGACCGCACAAACAGCCGACTTCGACCGCGAAAGCAACCGCCATCTGGCTTTCGGCGCCGGCCCTCACCGCTGTCTCGGCTCGCATCTCGCTCGCATGGAGCTTCGGGTCGCACTCGAAGAGTTCCATGCGCGCATCCCTGATTACCAGATCAAGCACGGCGAAACGCCGCGCTACAGCCCCGGCATCCGAGAAGTTCAGTTTCTGCCGCTCAGCTGGGAACCCCGTTGAAGATCCGGCTGAACCGGGACGCTTGCGTCGGTCACGGTCGCTGCTACGAACTCGCTCCGGAGCTGTTTACAGACGATGAGCGGGGGCACTGCGTGATCGTCGAAGCGGCCGTCCCCGAGCGTCTCGAAAAGCAAGCTCGGCGCGGCGAAGCGAACTGTCCGGAGGCTGCGATCCAAATCGACGAGGACTGAGTCGACGAACCGGCTCATGGCTCGGGATCGAGCGGTTGCTTTCAATCCTGTTGATCGACACTGGGGGCGAGGCTCGCACCCTGGGCCACGACGGTCGTGGGGTCGATATTGCGCAATCCCTCCTTGCCGAAATAGGCACTGACGCTCGACTGAACCATCGGAAGCATCGTCGTCCCGCCCGCAAGAATGATGGTGTCGATGTCGGGCGGGTGCATACCCGCGCGCGACAGTGCTTCGTCGCAAGTCGAGAACGTACGACGAACCAGGTTCTCGCACAGGCGATCCAGGGTCCGCCGTGAGATCGTGACTCCTTCGGATGCCGCGGGGCACTCTGGGTCGACCTGCGAAAGCTCCAGTGTTGCTTCCTCAGCGGACGACAGAGCAATTTTGGCCGCTTCGCATCGAGCGACCAATCGATCGCTGATCTCGCTGTAGTTGCTCAGATCCCAGTTGTGCTTCTCGAGCACGTAGCGGGTCACCCAAGATGCCAGATTCTGATCGATATCGTCGCCGCCCAGGAAGAGATCGCTCGCATGCGACAAGAGGATCGGAACTTTCTTCGAACAATCGAGGATCGCGCAGTCAAACGTCCCGCCGCCCAGGTCGTAGACCAGCGCGGTACCCAGGTCGACGTCGAGCGCACGGTACGCGAATATCACCGCGGTTGACTCGGATATCAGATGGACATTCGAAATTCCCGCGAGCGCCGCGGCCTGCGCGGTCGCCTCGCGCTGCGCGGGCCCGAACATCGCCGGAATCGTCACATTGACTTGTGTCGTAGTCGTGCGGAGCTCGGCCCACTGTGCGATCTCGCCGAGCACTTTCGATGCGATCTCGGTCGGCGAGAAGTTCCCTGTGCGGGTTGCGAACAGCGGTTCTCCGTTCGGCCCTTCGAGCATCGAGAATCGGTAGCGTTCCCGGAAGCTCGTGGTCGTCGAATCCCGAAAGCGCCGGCCCATGATCCGCTTCGCCGACCAGATCGTATTCTCGAAATCGATCGCTCGCCGACGTCGAGCCCCTCGTCCGATCATCGTGTGGCCGTTGGGCAAGAACGCGACGACTGACGGAAGCGTGCAGGATCCGTCGTCTGCGACAAAAACGGTGCGTCCCGCAACCGCGGAAACGCTATTGGTCGTACCGAGATCGATACCGACTACGTCCATTCAGATCTGTCCTTTACCGGTGTCGTGCGGCACCGGTCTGGCTGACGGAGGAATTCAATCAGACGCTCGCGCGTTACATCGCTCATGTCTTCGATCGCGAGATAGTAGTGGAGCCGAGTTCGATCCCTGATTCGACGAACGACACAGTGGAGAGTCACAACTGGGTTGGCCTGCGGCTGCTGGCCCGGGAAGACAACACTGAGCAACACCGCAGAGCCCGCGCTTTGTTCACGATGCGATTCGAGGACCATCGAATCGCATCCCAACTCGAGGATATTCCCGAAGCACTTGGTCGTATTCGCACCTGCTTCGTCGATCACCTTGATTGTCGCGAGCAACTCGAGGCCGCGTCGCGTCGCAGGCAGTATGGCTGTCTCGGACATCGATCGTTCCATCCCGTGGCCACGGCTTCGCTTTGGCCTCATACCGCCTGGGTGTTCATCGGCCGCCGGGGCCATTGACTGAGCAGTTTGAAGCCCAGAATTGCGAGGTTTGACGCGGTTCTGGATGCGTACGCGGAAAGACGTCGTGCGTCGCTGCTGTTTCGAGCCGAAGCATAGATTTCCGACGTGGTCACAACTCGACCTGCGCTTGGGCGGAGAGCTCACTTCCAAACGCCGTGACTCAGTCGGACGCAGCTCGCAAGAACGCGTCGATATCGACGAATCCGGATGGCCAGCCAAACGAACCGTCACCGGGACCCAGCGTGCCGATTCCGATGATCGAATCGAGATTCACCGGTCCGTAGACATGCGGAAACTCGTCGGCTGTTTCGAGGTGGCCCGTGCCGCCCCCGTGAATCGGCGCCGCCGGCTCGAATCGCCACGGTGCGGTCAAGCGATGGGTATCGATTTCGAGCAGCATCACCGGTTCGGCAACCGTCGCGTAGTAGTCATTGGCCACAGCGATGACCGTCTCGCGACCGGCTGCACAGTGGACGAACCCGTGCTCGGCGAAGCGCGCCGGAGTGTAGACGCGGTTGCGTACGCCTGACCGGATCTCGGAGCTCGGCGCAATGTGATAGATCGGGCGCGCACTCACAGCGGCTGCCACACGTCTGCATCACGGGGGTTCTTCTCGGTGCTGTAGTTGAGTCGACAGTTGAGTCGACAGT
>JAQBGU010000006.1:0-9358 GCA_032128375.1 Deltaproteobacteria bacterium
CACACGGCGCTGCCGGCGCCCGGTAGCTTGCGGATGCTGAAACGCCTCGCGGGCCGCATCATGTCCCAGCAACTCGATCTCGGGGCTGTAGTTGAGTCGACAGTTGAGTCGACAGTTGAATCGACAGTCGAGATTGCAGTCAGGGCTGTAGTCGTTCAACATGCCAGTCTCCTGCTTGTGTGAGACTTTCGTTCAGATCTCGTGTCCAACGTGCGCGATCGTGGATTCTGGCGGGCCGACTTACCCAGAGTTCCACCGCATCGGCGACCAGCGTGAATCCACCCCAATACGGCGGGCGCGGAATCCGCGCATTGGACGGGTCACCCAACTCGACACCGAACCGGGCGGCCTGCGTTTCCACCCTGGCCACCAACTCCGCGCGAGAAGCGATGGGCTCGCTCTGTGCGCTTGCCCAGGCGCCAATCTGCGCATCGACCGGACGGCTGGCGAAGTATGCATCGCAGTCGGCATCCGGCGTCCACGCGATGCTGCCTTCGACCCGGGCGGATCGGGCGTGCGGTCCCCAGTAGAACACGATCGCGGCGCGCGGGTTCGCGGCAATCGCACGTCCCTTGCGACTTTCCCGATTGGTGTACATCACGAACGCCCCGCGCTCGACATCGATGCCATTGCACAGGACCATTCTCGCCGAGGGCCGACCGTCAGGATCGATCGTGGAGAGACATACCGCGTGGGGATTGGGTTGGAGCCCGCGATCGAATGCTTCGTCGAGCCAGGCCTTCAATTGCGGAATCGGGTCGGCCGGAAGCGGATCGCGGCACAGCCATGCATCGGGAAGCTCGTCGCTCATGGCGCCAACGCTAGCAAGTCCACTTCGGCAGCTGGATTCCAAAGCCGGTAGACTCGTTCTCCAACCCCGTACGCCCTCAGTACTTTCCGCCCCCTGAACCCGACCGAGGAACTCATGCATCGAGATGGAGCGCACATCCCTTTCGTCTCCAGCGGTCCTTACCCCATTCGAGCCGGAAACGAAGTCGTACCGCTGGTCGACGGCGAGCCGGCCTTCCGACGCATTAGCGAGGCTGTCGAGGCTGCCCGACACAGCATCTGGTTGACGGTCGCCTTCATCGAACGCGACGTACAGATGCCTGACGGCCGCGGCGGCTTCTTCGACGTGCTCGACCGCGCCGTCGCGAAGGGAATCGATGTTCGCGTGATCTTCTGGCGCTCTCGCGAACTCGAGGCGATCGAGCCAGGGGCGCACTTTTCCGGAACCGAAGAAGAGCGCGAATGGCTGGCGGCCCGCCAATCGCGTTTCCTCGCGCGCTGGGATCGCGGCCAGAAGCTCTACTGCCAGCACCAGAAGAGCTGGCTGATCGATGCCGGTACCTCGAACGAGGTTGCATTCTTGGGAGGAATCAACCTGAATCAGGCTTCAGTGGTGCCGCCCGGTCATCCTCCCAATGCGGTCGGTAACACACACGATGTGTACCTTCAGCTCGTCGGACCGGCTGGGACCGACGTTCATCACAACTTCGTCCAGCGCTGGAACGAAGCCAGCGACCGAGGCGAGGCGGATGGTCATTGGCCCAACGCCTCGACTTCGAGCAACCTCGAATTTCCCTCGCAACTTTCAGCCGAAGCGGGACCCGTCGCGGTACAGATTCAGCGGACGGTTCGGCGCGGTCAATACGCAGACGGTACCGCCACACCCGGCGGTGAGCCGTTCGCGATCGAGAACGGAGACCAGAGTATTCTCGACCAGTATCTGCAAGCCATCCATGCCGCGAAGCGCACGATCTACATCGAGGACCAAGCCATCGGCCATCAACAGAGCGTCAACGCATTGCTCGCAGCGCTCGAGCGAGGCGTCGAGGTGGTGTTTCTGGTTCCTGCCGACCCCAATCGCGGAATGCGCGAGGCGCGCAAGAATCCCGAATCGGAGCCCTTCTTTGCTTCCATCGCGCGCTTGGGCCAGTTCGAAAATTTCACGCTCGCCGGTATCGCATCCGAGGACGGCAAGAACGTCTACATACACGCAAAAATTGCGCTGATCGACGACGCGTGGGCCACGATCGGCTCGACCAACATCGCCAATCGCTCGTTCTATGGCGACACAGAACTCAACGCATCGTTCTGGCACGAGCCGACCGTGCGTGCGCTTCGCTGCGAATTGCTCCGGGAGCACCTGGGACGGGACACGACTGGCGTTGGGGATGTGGAGGCGATGCGTATGTACCGACAGATCGCATCCGAGAACACCGCCCGGCGCTCGCGCAACGAACCGCAAACGGCAGCCACCTACGAGCTGGACACCGCCACGTACGCACTCTGACGACCCCATCCACGAGCTGACCAAGGAGCCGCCCCATGGATTTCGAGATTCCCGACGACATCGCCAGAAAACTCGATGAACTCGACGCATTCATCGAAGCAGAAATCAAGCCGCTCGAAGCCGAAAACATCCAGTACTTCGACCATCGACGCGAACACGCCCGAACCGACTGGGACAACGATGGCAAGCCGAGACGCGAATGGGAGGAGCTACTGGCCGAAATGAAACGGCGCGCCGACGCAGCCGGCCATCTGCGATATTCGCTTCCCAAGGAGCTCGGTGGTCAGGACGGCTCGAACCTCGCGATGGCGATTATTCGAGAACATCTGGCCACCCGTGGGCTCGGGCTACACAACGACCTGCAGAATGAATCGTCGATCGTCGGCAATTTTCCGCAGGTCCTGATGATGAAGAAGTTCGGAACCGAAGCTCAAAAGGCCCTCTACCTGGAGGGAATGATCACCGGAGAACACCGGATCGCGTTTGGGCTGACTGAGCCGAACCACGGCAGCGATGCAACCTACATGGAAACACGCGCGGTCAAGGACGGCGATTCCTGGTTGATCAACGGCGCCAAACGCTTCAACACCGGGTTGCACAACGCCAACGTCGACTTGATCTTCGCGCTCACCTCGGGCCAACCCGGCCAGGGGAGCGGCATCACGGCATTCCTGGTCCCCCACTGATTCACCCGGTTTCCAGGTCCCGTACATGTGGTGGACGTTCAACATGCCGACCGACCATGCGGAAGTCATCCTGGAAGAGGTCCGCGTATCGAGCGATGCGGTGTTGGGCGAAGTCGGCGAGGGTTTGATGCTCGCGCAGCACTTCGTCCACGAAAACCGGATCCGACAGGCCGCATCAGGCGTTGGGATGGCACAGTACTGCATCAATGAGTCCGTCGCCTACGCGCGCGAACGTGTGACCTGGGGCAAACCGCTCGCGACCAACCAGGCCATCCAGTTTCCGTTGGCCGAACTACACACGGAAGCTGAAATGGTGCGAAACCTCGTGCTCAAGACCGCCTGGCACTTGGATCGCGAAGACCACATGGCCGTCACCGACCAGGTATCGATGGCCAACTACCGCGCCAACCGCTTGGTCTGTGAAGCCGCGGATCAGGCAATGCAGGTTCATGGCGGCATCGGCTACAGCCGCCACAAGCCCTTCGAACACATCTATCGCCACCACCGCCGCTACCGGATTACTGAGGGTTCCGAAGAGATTCAAATCCGAAAGGTCGCCGGCCACCTGTTCGGCTTCGTCAACAAGTAAGAACAACACTCGCTTCCGGCGCCTGTCGTTCGATGTCGTTCGATGTCGTTCGCTCCTTCGATGCTGGCTGCTGACAGACGCGCTTCAAGCATTGGCGAGGTCGACCCGGTCGCCCTCATCGAGTCCCAGCCCGGTTACCGGATTGAAGACGAATTTCTCGTGATCTTTGCCGGGCATGCACACAAACGCTTCACCGGTCGCACCGGACGCAACGGCCTGTGCGACCGCATCGGCGACCTGGGACGGCTGCATGATCGGGATGCCGGCTTTGCGCATGATGCTTCCGATATTCGGCCCCAGGATATTGGTGTCCACGATCCCGGGACAGATGCAGTTCATCGTGATGTTCCGCGACGCCAGCGTCGGTGCGAGCGCGCGCGTGAGCCCGACCACTGCGTGCTTGGTGAGCGTGTAAATGGGATCGGGTGAAAATGCGATCAGGCCGGCCACCGATGCGGTCGCGACAATCGCGCCGCCGCCACGCCGCACCATCGCCGGGACGACGGCACGCGCGCCGAAGACGACGCCATCGACATTCACGCCGATAATCCGCCGGTAGGCATCATCGGGAAGCGTCGCGATATCGAAGGACTGCATGATGCTCCCCGACACGCCGTCATCCAACTCGGTGTTTTCCCGTGCCGGGTACGTGGACAGCCCGGCGTTCAGATAGGCGATGTCGAGGCCCCCATAGAGCGACACCGTTTCGTCGACGACGGCCGCCCACGCGTCCGCGTCGCTCACGTCGAGGCGGATGAAGTGGCCACCGAATTTATCCGCCGCCGCGCGCCCACCCGCTTCATCGATATCGACGACCGCGACTGCCGCGCCCTCGATGGACATTCGTTCGACGGTTGCGAGGCCGATCCCCGAGGCGCCGCCAGTGATGAGTGCAACCTTGCCGTCGAACATGCCCATCGAATTCTCCCTGTGTCGCATTGTGTTGCACCGCGCTGTACCCCGAGTGCGCAACCTGCGGGGTCCGCAGTCTCGCCAAACCCGCGGCTCGATACCAGGCCCGCCTTGCCAGCCGGCTACCGCGCGGACAGCCCCTCGAGGTACCGATTCACGAAACGTCGTTGGGGATCGTAGTGGTCGCGCACCCGCCACCAGTCGGACCAGCGCTCGTGGACAGCGGCGAGTCGCTCACCGTCGAGATAGTGGACCTTGCCCCAATGCGGGCGCCCCTCGTAGCCTCGGAAGACTTCTTCACAGGCGCGAAACAGCGGTTCGTCGTCGAGATCAACCCCCTGGTGGACCGAGATCGTCACCGTTGGGCGCCGGTAGGCGCTCGACAGCCAAACCGAGTCGGCCGCCAACGTGCGGAATTCGATAGGCCACGCGAGGTCGGGGAAATCGCGTGCGATCAAATCCCGAAGTGTGCGAAGACATTCCGGGCCGCGTTCGGCCGGAATCGAGTACTCCATCTCCGAGTGCTTATCGTTGCGTTCATTGGCCAGCACGTCGTAGCTCCAGGCCAAGCGACTTCCCTCGGCTGCGAGCGGGTAGCACGCTTCTGCATCCGTTTCCGCCAGCGATTTGCACGCGGCGCGCGGTTTTCCGGGCATCCAGAAAAACTCGAAGTGGCGAGTCGCCGCGGTGAGTGCGTCGATCCGATCCAAGACCGTATCGAGATCCTCGAGCCACATCTTCTCTTCGAGCCTGTAGGCATCGCGCAGCGACAACTGAATTCGCGTCACGACACCCACCGCACCGAGCGACAGCCTCGCGACTTCGAGCAACTCGGGTTCGCAATCGGGACCGCAATCCAGCGCGCTGCCGTCGGCCAGAACCACACGGGCCCCAACTACCGAAGCCGAGAGGTTTTGAAGCGAGGGTCCGGTTCCGTGCGTACCGGTTGCCACTGCGCCGGCGATCGACTGGCGATCGATATCCCCCTGGTTCTTGAGCGCAAGACCACCCCTGCGCAACAGATCGCCGAGTGAGCTGATCCGGGCCCCAGCGCCGATCCGCGCCTCGCGGCGTTGCGAATCGATTTCCACTTCGCCGACGAGCGCGGAAGTATCCAACACGATTCCGTCCGTCACGACCAACGGCGCGTGGCTATGGCCTGCGCCCACGCAGCGGATTTTGGGTCCGGAACTGCGGCGAACGATATCGACAACGTCGCCTTCGCTGCGCGGCCGAACGATCTCGAGCGGTGTCGCTTCGAGCTTCCCGGACCAGTTAGTCCAAACCAACAGAGACACCACACGGCGGAGTCGTCTTCAACAAATTCTCGCACAACCTGTCTTTGACGACTGGTCCTGAACGACTTGTCTTGAATAGTTTGTCATCACAGCAGGCTGAGCCGCCTACAGCACTTTGCCCTGGATCAGAATCTTCTGACCGTCCTCGAAGAACACACGAACCTTGAGCGGCCCGATCACCTGTTCGATGACACCGGCTCCGAAGGTCTTGTGCGCAATGCGCTCGCCGGGTTCATAGGTGTCGCTGACCTCGTACGGCTTGATGGGCAAGTCCATGTTCGGCTCGACTAACGGCCCGGGCGGGACAGCGGATTTTCGGGTGGAGGCCTTCTTCTTCACCGCGGTCTTCTTCTTCTTGCCCTTGGCCGGGTCTCGAAACCGGTGCACGCTTCCGCACTGCTTGCACTCAACCTTGGCTAGCTTCCCTTCCATCACGGCAACAACGATGTGTGTTGTGATGCCACACTTCGTACATTGATTGTCGATATCAGCGCCGACTTCCATAGCCCCCTCCCTTCTCACCAACGCGTCCCGCGTCGGTGAGCGTCCAAGAGACGATACAGGACTGGGACGCGAGATAGGAGTGTCGCGCATCGGATTGTCGAACGGGCGCAACGTCGCGTTCCCAAAACGCGCAGCCATCGCCGGACCCGACGACGCCGAACGCCCAGCGAGCGCGAGAGCCCCCAGGCGCGACGCGAGTGCCGATCCGTCCGCGATCAACGGAGAAAATCTTGGAAGATGGCCCCAGAGGGGCTCATCGACCACGCACGCTAGCCGATGGCCGGATCTCGACCGGAAGACGCGAAAACCGGCAGCTTGTTTGCGAAACCCCAGGAAACACTCACCTCCCGTCGGTGGCTTCAGAGCGAGGCCTGGGAGGACTGCGAGGACTGCGCGAGAGCCGTCGAGCCCGAGTTTCGCGATTCCCCAGGGGAGGTGCCCCCTGAGATAGAGTCTGGAAAATGGCCTCGGATCATCCGCATCGACAACGCATCGTGTGGGGCGTGGGAACACCCCGCACGCTTCGCGTCTACTGGGCGCTCCACGAACTGAACCTGGATTATCAGAGCCGACCCATCGGGTCGCGGACCGGCGAGACTCGAACCGACGCTTATCGCGCACTCAACCCTCGCGAAAAAATCCCGACCTTGCAGGATGGAGATTGGGTGCTGGTAGAAAGCGCGGCCATTGTGACTTACCTGGCCGAGACCTACGGGGAAGACAACTACCTGATCCCCGCGCCGGGGACCCGCGAGCGCGCCGCCTATTTCGAGTGGTGCTTCTTCGTGCTCAGCGAACTGGATGCGCAAAGCCTCTATGTCATCCGCAGGCACGGTGACCTGGCCAACGTATACGGTGCAGCTCCCAACGCAGTTCGGGCCGCAGCGGAGTACTTCGAAAAATACGTCGGCGTAGCGGAACGCGAACTCGCGGATGGACGGCCGTTTATCCTCGGAGAGCAATTCACTGGCGCCGACATCCTGCTGAGTTCGTGTCTGGTCTGGGCGAAGTTCCTCGATCTGAAGATCGAGCCCGGATTGCAGCAGTATCTGGAACGAAACACCGCCCGACCTGCCTACCGCGCTGCCTTCACGGCGAACTTCCCGCGCGACTGAGATCGCGGGTGCTCTTCACACAGCGACCGGCCGATATCGGAGCATTGCGCGGCTGCCATCGGCCAGGCCCTTGTCGAAGCGAGGCCCCCACTTCCCCCATTCTTTCGGGTACTTCTTCCCCATCACCGCCAACACACGCCTGACCGTCGCGGAATCATCTTTCGCGACGAACGCGGCATTCGCGAGAAAGTTCGGCGCGGATTTGTATCGATCGTTCGAATTTTTCCACGGACCGAAGTCGCCAACCCAGATGCGAGCCTTGTCGAGACCTCGCCTCACGGCCTGAGATTTCCAGCCGTCCTCGGCCGTCACGATGAACAGTTCATCGGCGTCGCTGCCAAACCACACTTCGGCCTGGCATGCGCTCGGTTTGCCATCACTGCGGATCGGGCTCAGGTAGATCAGCGGGCTTGTGGCAATTGCAGCGGTCGCCTCCGCAGACAGCGCGGCATCATCCGTGGCTCCCGAACGCCTGACCGGAAGCAACAGCGCACCCGACAGCGCGAGTGCGCCCTCGAGAAACTGCCGTCGATACAGAGGAGTCGATTCGAACATGGTCCCTCCAACGGATTGTCACTTCCATCGAGCCCCCTATTGCACAAGAGGCCTCCAAGTCGACCGGGTCGTTCACGCGATCGACGCGCGGATCATATACGATCGCCTGATGGCCACGCAGCAGCGCCCACCCGACAGTCCTGTTCCACAGCATTCGCGGCGTCCTCGCGATGCCTCGAGCCTGGTGATCACACACGGCCGCGGTCCCACTAGCCGTGTGCTGTTGGGTCGTCGCGAGCCGCGCGATCGCTTCCTGCCCGACATGTATGTCTTCCCCGGTGGGCGTGTCGACCCAGGCGATGCGACGCGACCCGTCGCCAGCGAACTTCGCGCTGAAGTCGCACAGCGAATGTCCAGACACTGGTCCGAGCGACGCTCTCGATCACTCGCAATCGCTTGCGTCAGGGAAACCCGCGAGGAGACCGGCCTGGCGTTGGGCGAGATGGTCGACGGCCAGTTGTGCCCAGCGCTTCACCGCCTCGACTATGTGGCTCGGGCGATCACTCCGGCCGGAAACCCGATTCGCTACCACGCTCGCTTTTTCGCGGCAAACGCTGCGCATTTCTCGGGCGATTTGGTCGGCAACGGTGAACTGCTCAACCTCGAGTGGCGAAGCTTCGATGCATCCCTCGAGCTTCCCATGCTCGACGTGACGAAGTTCGTCTTGCAAACGGTTGCGCGCCGGTTGGGCCATCGGGCCGGAGAGGAACTACGCGACTGTGGCGCAGACGAAATCCCGCTGATTCACTACAGGAGAACCGCCCGCCACATCCGCTACGAGTAATTTCGCTCATGCGCTCGCGCCCAGCTGCGTGGTTGGAAAAAAGCGCGCGATTGAGCCACACGCGACGGTACTCGGTTTCCGCCAATCGTCGGCGGCCAGATTCGGCAGCCCTGCCGAGTTACGCAGCGCTGTGTTTTCTCAATATTCGTCCGGTTTGATTCCATTGGGATTTTCCGCCCTGCCCTCAACGCCCATGCTTGGATGATACACCCGATCGATCCTGAGATTTGGACTCGTTCCCGCTCGAGATATGGCCGCAGGATCTCGGTCCCCATGCGCACTCGGGTCCGATTCACGGCGCTACTCTTCCATTGCATCCTCGCCTTAGCAATCGACCACGGACGACGCAGGATTCTGCACGACAACGTCACTGAGCACCCGACCGCTCGTTGGCTGATTCAGCAGCTGCGCGAGACCTTCCCCGACGAGCCAACCCATCGGTTCATCATCTACGACAACGACTCGATCTTCTCGCCTGCAGTCAGCCATGCGATGGAGAGCTTTGGCGTCGATCCGAAACGAACCGCGTTCCGAAGCCCATGGCAGAACGGAACCGCGGAGCGCGTCCACACCTCGATGGCCGACACACCGGTCGGTCGGCCCGTGGAATCACGACCCT
>JAQBGU010000007.1:0-19044 GCA_032128375.1 Deltaproteobacteria bacterium
TGCGCGAGGCCGACCACGTGACCCCGCGCAGTGTAGTCCATGCGCAGGTCATCGCCGATCTTACCGACCACGACTTCGCCCGAGTTGATGCCGATCCGAACCCCGAACGCCAACCCGTGCTGCTGCCGCACTTCGTTCGCGTATTCTCGGACGGCGTCGCGCAGATGTAGAGCCGCATAGCATGCGCGGTGGGCGTGATCCTCGTGCGCGATCGGTGCGCCGAACAACGCCATGATCCCATCGCCCGTGTATTGGTTGACCGTCCCCTCGAAGCGATGAACGCCCTCGCTGAGGATTGCGAAGAAGCGATCCAAAATGGCGTGCCACACCTCGGGATCGAGTTCCTCGGCGAGTTCCATCGACCCCTTCACGTCGGCGAACAGCACGGTCACACGCTTGCGTTCACCCTCGATTGCCGCCTTCGACTGAAGGATTCGAACGGCCAGGTGTTTCGGCGTGTAGTCGCTCGGAGCCCGCGAGAGTGGAGCGCCAGCGGCCCTGTCGATGCCGGCCCCGCACTCGCCACAGAACTTGAACCCCGCCGGGTTTTCGAACCCACAACCCGCGCAGGTCCCCGGCGGGCGCAGCGCGCCGCCGCACTCGCCACAGAACTTCATCCCCTCGGGATTCTCGAAGCCGCAATCGCTACAGGCCATGGCTGGGCACCGACTCTACCACGCCTAGCAGCTTTCCTTGCGGCTCCTGCTTTCGAACGATGCGCTTGGGCGACTTGTTCGAATTCTTCCGCGTCGTCGCCTGTACGCTAGAGCCGGTGCTCTACCGCGCAGACTCCGATCGACTCACCGCATAGCAACCGGCGCAGCGAGATCATGATTTCATCCGCGATCGCACGCGGGTCTGGCCGGCCGTCGCGATCGAGCAACCCCGCAAGCTGGACTTGCAAGACCGCGTTGATGGTCGGTGCGAGCAAGTCCGGATCGCACGGCAGAAACTCACCCGACGCGATGCCATCGATCAGAACCTCGCGCACCGCCATGAGTCCAGCTTCCCAGCTGTCGCGTGCTTCGTCGCCGCGCGGGTTCAGCCCCCAGGCGTGACCCTCTTGCAGCAGGATGCGGAAGAATCGCCTGTTTTCGGCGAGGTGCGCGACGATGCCGTGCATCCCCTGGGCGAGTCTCTCGAGCGCCGTGCCCTGCGCGTGCCGCGCGCCTTGGATGGCATCGAGCATAGCGTCACCGCGGACCGCCAGGATCTCGCGGTAGATTTCGTCTTTTCCGGCGAATGTGGCGTAGAGGGTCTTGAGCGAGATGCCTGCCTCCGCGGCCAGGTCCTGCATTGTGCTCTCGGCGAACCCCTCTTCCGCGAACACCCGCTCCGCGCACTCGAACACCAGGTCGTGGTACATCCGCGCGCGAGCGGCTGCGACGTTGGATTTTTTCCGGGTTCGCGGCAATCCATATTCTCCAACTGGGGAAGCGACATTCTCTCCTGATTCGATTTCGTATTCAATGCTTGATTGAAATTAGGCCAAAAAATCTGACCTTCTGTTCAATTTTGTAAGAATTGTCCGATAACTTTCTGAAAATAAACAGGAAATACGGGTTGCGATTGGATAATTTATATGTATATTTTGGAAAATTTATATTCTCCTAATAGGACACAGGATTTTCGATGCCCACCGAGACACCCGACCTCTCTTTCTCGCCCCAGACCCCTTCCGGGCTACCCGGCGCCCCCAGACAACTCAGCGATGCAGACGCCATCTTCCTGTCGATGGAGACACCTTCCTCGTCCGGGCATGTGGGAGCGTTGATGCTTCTCGAACCCCCGGACGACGGCTGTATCGATTTCGAGCGCTTGCGCACCCACATCAGGTCGCGCGTCTCACTCGTGCCGCGCTTGGGCTGGAAGTTGAAATCGGTTTCGTTCGGAGTCGACCGCCCGTACTGGGTCGAGGCGCCGGAGTTCGATCCGCGCGACCACATCATCCGCACCGCGATCCCGTCACCGGGCACGATGAAGCAATTGACCGCGCTGGTCGGTCGGCTTCACGCGCAGCCGATGGATCGAGCGCGCCCGCTGTGGGAAGTGTGGTGCATCGAGGGTCTCGAGGGCGGGCGCGTCGCCGTCTACCTGAAGACCCACCACTGCCTGGTCGACGGAGCTGGCGGTGCTGGGCTTGGTGAAATCATGGCCGACCTGACGCCCGATGCGACCGCACCCCCCTTTGTCCCGGATGGCTTCAACGAAGCGCCTCCGACACCCCCCTCCGCGATGCACCTGGCGAAGTGTGCGCTGAGCAATGCGCTGAGCCGGCCGTCGCGACTCGCCAGTCACCTGGGCCGCGGAATCCAACACTGGATGCGTACAGTCCAAGAGCGCGCCGACGATGGCGGTGTAGAGCGGCTTGCGTTCAATCGCAATATCAGCCGCAGGCGAAGCATCGCGACGGCCTCGATCGAACTCGAGCGGGTGCTCGACTTGAAGAAACACTTCGATGTCAAAGTCAATGACGTCGTGCTCGAGATCGTCGGGTCAGCGGTGAGTCGTTGGCTGCGCGAACAGGGTAGGAAATCCCAGCGATCGGTGTTTGCCATGTGCCCGATCTCGACGCGCGGCAGCGACAACGGACTGGGCAACCAGATCACCAACATGACGGTGTCGCTCGCCACCGACCTCGCCGACCCGGCTGCGCGCTTGCGCAAGATTCACGAGAACTCGACCGCCGCAAAGCTCGGTGTCGAGAAGGGCTCGTTCGATTGGATGGCGATCATGGCTGAGTCGTTCGCGCCCGGCGTCGCAGAGTGGATGATGAAAGCTGCGGATCTCGTGGGCGATCTGGGCCTGCTGCCCGGAAACTTCGTCGTGTCGAATGTTCGTGCAACCCCCGTCCCGTTGTACATGGCGGGCGCGCGCATCGCGTCGATCATGCCGCTATCGATGTTGACCGTCGGACAGGGGCTGAACTTCACAGTCGTGAGCTACTGCGACCACATCGACGTCGGCATCATCGTCGACCCCGAGTTGGTACCCGACCCGTGGGCGCTCGCCGATCACCTGAAGACCGCGCTCGAGGAACTGGAAATGGCGGCCGAAGGGGTGATCCACCAGTCCCGCTAGCAGCCTACACGGGGCAGGTGCGGACGAGCGAAGACGCCGACGCCGCCCAGAGCGAGCCCGAGAAGCGCCAGCCACATCGCATTCAATGGAACGGCGGCCGCATGATTGGCGGCTTCGAGGTTTGCGGCACCGGACGCATCGAAGCTGACGGACAGAGTTCCGAGCGATTCGAGCGCGATCCTCTCCCCGAACGAATCGAGCAGCTGGAGATTCGGATAGCGCTCTCCGACCCGAGGCGGCCAGATGTGGTCGGGCTTCGGGGCTTCCGGTTCGGGATCTACTGCTGCGGCGACAACCGGCTCGGCCTCGACTTCGACCCTGCAGCCGGTCCCGAAACACCGTACAAGCGAGCACAGCCAGGGCAGCTCGCCGGATGCCAAATTGCCACACACAGTTGTTCATCTCGTGATCCGTCCGATGAGTGCCACATCGGCCAGCCGCGAGATTCAGTTGACTTCGATCGGCGCAGGTGGATCGGCCCACAGCGGCTGCGTGTCGAGCGGTTTCAGGCTTCGGCCCTTCAGCGCTGGGTGATCGATCGGGATTCGCGTACTGCGGAAGATCGCGTAGGGAAGACCTTCGATGCCCGGCGTGGCCGGCTTTCCGTCTGCCATGACAATGTTGCCGCTGTAGGGATTGCGGTACTCCCAGACGATCTTGCCCTCGGGTGACAACTCGAGCAGTATGCCGTCCGTACCAGCACACACGAAGGTGTTTCCGTTTGGCAATCGGTGTGCTCCCGAAATGAACGGGGCGAAGCGGTCCGGCGGCAACTGGGCGGTCCAAGCCAAATCGGCCGGGCCATACGCTGCGCCTTTCGCGATCGCGTAGGTTCCATCCGGCTCGCGTGGCGGTGTGATCTCGTCCACCGAAGAGAACGCACCCGCGGGTCGATCACGACCGTTGTTGAAGATCGTCAAGTTGCCGGCGCGCGCCCAGCCTTCGGGGATCCAACGCACGTCGTGTTGGTAAAAGAGGCGCTTAGAGGATTCATCGCCCCGACCGTAAGTGGTCGGGTTGCCCCAACGGTAGAGGATGTCGCCTCCCTTGCCGGCGCGACCTCCTTGCGACCCCCGGGCCTCTTCTGTCGTCGTCGAGTGATCCAGGATCCAGACCTCGCCCAATGAGGGCACCGAGATGGCGATCTGGTCGAGGCCCGCGTGATAATCGATCGCGTTGGCGTGCAGGAAGTCGATCCGCACATCTTCGGGCTCCGCTTCGGCGGCGACGTATCCCAATGCCTTCAGCTGCTCGAGTTCGTCGTCGCTGATCGCCGACACCCCTGCGTCGGCGTTCAGATCGAGGCGCTCCGGCCGCTCCGCGGGGTTTCCGTAGTGGGGAAGAGTCGCGTCTTGGTTCTGCACGAGGTGATCCCAGACGTGCCACTGCCAGACGATCTTCGCGCCGTCGGGGCGGACCGGAGAAATCTCCACCACGAACTCCGGCATCAACCCCTGGTCGGTAACCGCTTCCGGCCGGCGCCCCGCTGCAATCGCCTCTTCGCGCGTCTTCACCTCCCAGCCGAGCGCCAGAATGTTTCCGTTCGGGAGCCGCGAGATGTCGTGATGCAGCACACGCTTGCTGTCGCCGAGCTTCCACTCCCACAGCAGCTTGGCGTTCCAATCGAGTTCCTGCAGCCCGCCGCTGACACCGCCCTGGCGGAAGTGCAGAATTTCCGGATCGCGAAACCCCCGCAGCAGTGTTCCATCGGCTTCCAGATAGTGGGAAATCCCTGCGTAAACATTGTCCCACGTGTGGACGACGTTGCCGTCATTCGCCATCAAGAACACGGTGCCGGACTTGGAAGGACTGAATAATACGTAACCCGGTGTTGCCTCCGATGTATTGCTCATGAGACCGCGCGGCATCGCGGGTGGAGGCATGGGAGGAATCTGGGCATGGGCGCTCGTCGCACCGAGAACCAGGGCGATCAGTAGTTCGGGCATCCAGGTGATTCGCATATCGGAATTCATCCTCAGTACGCAACGCATCCGCGGTGACAAACAGCGTGCCGCGGAACATCGTAGCCGACCGAGCCTTTGCGGGTTTCAGGGTTTGGATCGGAATCTGAGTTCTTAGAGCCAGCGGGAGGGGATCCCGAGCGGCCTATCCGCTCGATCGAATCGAGGAGCTGACGCCCAGGCTGTGGAAGCACCACTTCGGCGACGACCCGATGCGTTCGATGACGGATCGCGGACCTGCACGATTCCAGGGCATCACCTGGCGTAGCGCCTGCGGCTTGCGTGCCAGTTCGTTCGAGATAGTGGCGGTACTAGCCATCGGACCCTCCGAGACGCGGAACATCGCGGACCAGATCGAGCGGCTGCGCGAAGCCGGGCTCAGCATCGTTCTCATCAGCCACGACCTTCACGACGTCATGGCGCTAGCCGACCGGATCGTCGTGATGAGGTCCGGCCACGCGGCGTCCATGCCGCCGCAGAGCTGACGTCGGACGAGCTACTCACGATGATCGTGCCGAGCGAGTTGAACCGGAGAACTCTCGCGCCCTGACCCGCGCTCGGAGTTACACCCGCCCGGGCACTACCAACGCCACCTGGATGCCCGTCGAACGAGAGGGACTGTCTGAATCGCGTCACAGCCCTCGAAGGGCGTCCCGTCCAGTAGCGCTCCCCGGATGCAGGCCTCCTCCTGATCGAATGCGATGCCGGTCTCCCGTGCGCGGAAGTGGCCGAGCAGATCCGGAAGACCGTCGTGATTCGTGTCCTTCACGTGCGGGCAGTTCCGGTGGGCCAGAGGAGCGGCTTCGGGGCCAAAGGTGAGAGTCGTGACGTCGACGTCCGCGATGTCGAAGGTGTCGAATCCTAGAATGGCGACCGGGATGCGCCCGCGACTCGCGGGGTTCACGAAGTTCGCGTCACTCCGCGGTCTGATGTTGATGTCTACAGTGACGGTGGGGTCGCCGAGATCGGCGATCCAAGCCTCCGTGTTCCCGGCTGGATTGATGCCCGTGCCCACGATCACCATGCCATCCCCGGAGATTCCGCTCACCCCTTCGAGAGTCCAGCCTTCGATGTCGAGTCCCAGCCCACTGATAACTGCGTGCAAGTCCCGCATTCCGGTGAGCCGGTCCCATACGAATGCTCTAGTGCTTGCGACTTGAACCGAGATTCCGCGAGGTCCGTCAAAAACCGAGATTCCGCCAAGTCCGTCAAAGCGCGATACAGACCCTCCGACGGTTCGCCCGTCGCCCGAAGTGGCCGAACCGACGCTCGCGACATCATCCTCGCCGAGAAATCCGATACCCACCATTCCGGTGGCGTCGGTCCAGACAAAAGCCTGGGAACCGAGATCGGAAGAGCTGGCGCCTACCACCGTCGAGCCATCCCCCGAAATGGCGCTTGCACTACTCCGGTACACACCGCCTGGAAGATCTCCCAGCCCAATCATCCCCGCGGCCTCGGTCCAGACGAATGCTTCCGTCCAGCCAACAGCCTGCGAAAGCTCCGAGTAGCTATCGCCAACCACGATGGACCCATCGGCCGAAACATCATGGGCCCTGCTGGCAAAGTTACCGCCAGGCAGGTCGCCGAGCCGCTGAAAGCCACCCTCCTGTGTCCAGCGAAAAGCTTCGGGGCCATCCTCCGAATGACTCGAGCCAACGACGACAGATCCGTCCGCGGAAACTCCGCTCGCACCGTTGGGAGAAAATCTCGCATCGCCACCGGGAATGGTACCCAGGTCGACGAGACCCCCTTGCTCCGTAAAGCGAAAGGGCGTATAGCTGCTGCCGACCACTACGGAACCATCCGCGGATACCGCCGAGCTGCTACTGGGGCGACCGAATCCATTGGGTCCCACGTGAAGTTGGCCGAGGCTCAGCATCTCGGCATCGCCCGTCCACCGAAAGGCCTCGCTACCTCGACTGGTTGTGCTCGCGCCCACCACGGTGCTCCCGTCAGCGGAGATCCCCAACGCCCTGCTGTCGAAGGTGGCGACGGATAGAGCGCCAAGGCCTCGGAACGATGGGATCGCGGAGGCGCTGGAAGCGATGCCGATGACGAGGCCAACGACGGCTCCCAGGGAGCGAGGATCAACGAGCATTGAGGCTATCCTTCTTTCGGCTCGGCGAGAGCTTATTCCAGCGCCCCCCCTTTCGCAGTGGGTTTGGGGTCTCTTGGAGCGATTGTGGGCTGGGCCCTCTGCGCAGACTGCCTATCCATCGTTCGGCAAAGCCGTACTGAAAAAGAGAGCGAAAAGCCGTGCGGATCTGCTCCAGCGCAAGCCCATCGACTCGGTCCTGGAAGTAGGTCCGGTAGGTCTGTTATCGCGAATCAGATATCGACCCGGCAGGTCGAATGGGCAGGCCTCAACCACCTGTTGAGCTGTCCACGGCGCGGTCGGATGCTTGGTCACGTTGAAGTGAAGGACTCGTCGCCGCTGAACGCTCAGGACAAAGAACACATAGACGATGCCATAGGTCACGGTCGGCACGACTGCAAAGTCGATTGCGAGGGTCTCGTGCAGATGGTTGTGCAGAAAGGTCGCCAATCCTTGCTGCGAACCCGTCGCGGGAGGGTGCTTCCTCGTCGAGGCGATCGGCGATCTGGATGGAGGTTCGTGGTGCCAAATGGGTCCTTCACAATTTGTTGTTTCCTGCGCAGAATGATCACGCCTTGGGAAGGGCTTGAGTGCTGTGTGCGCGTTGATTCAATATTGGACACACGGAATCTGGGCTTGTCCCTTTCGGTGTTGAATCTCCGAGAGCAGCGACTCCGTCTTGAACGATCTTACGAGGCTTCGTGTCCTTCGTGAAGCGATTTCTCGTGACGCCGAAGAGCCTCCACGAGAGTTGCCATGTCTCTTATTACGACTCTTCCGGGTTTCGTGTGGGTCACCGAGGGAGCTGAGATTCGTGGGAGGGGGCGGATCATGAGGTATGGGAGGGGCGATGAGATCGGCGATAACTTGATGGGATGCCTGAGGACACGATCGCCCAGCACTACGCGCAGTTGATCGGCGTGGGACGGCCTTGGGAGGTATCCCGGGTCGAAGTTTCCCATACGGATCAAGAGGTTCAGATCTTCGTGGTTCGAGCCGCTCGCCCTCGGCTCCGGTGCCCGGAGTGTGATCGTGCCTGCGGTGGGTACGACACACGGGAGCGGCGGTGGCGCCACCTCGACACGATGCAGTACCGGACGTTCGTGATCGTCGAGGTCCCCCGCGTGCAGTGCGAGAAGCATGGCGTTCGCCAGGTCGCCGTTCCGTGGTCGGACCCGGGCTCTCGTTTCACCGCTCTGTTCGAGGCGCTGGTGATCGACTGGCTCCGCGAAGCCAACGTGCTGGCGATCGCACGGCGAATGAGGTTGTCATGGGATCAGGTGGCCGGGATCCAGAAGCGGGCGGCGACGCGAGGGTTGGCACGCCGCAAGTCGAAGCCTCCGACGCAGATCGGCGTGGACGAGACCTCGTTCCAGAAGCGGCACGAGTATGTGACGGTGGTGCACGACATCGCCGCGAAAGTCGTGGTTCACGTGGCCGACGATCGCAAGCAGGAGGTTCTGGAGGCCTATTTCGAGGGTCTGGGGCCCAAGGGCTGCGCGAAGCTCGAGCACATCGCGATGGACATGTGGGCGCCCTACATCGGTGCCACGCGGGCGCACGTGCCGGAAGCCGACGCCAAGATCGTGTTCGACAAGTTCCACATCGCCAAGCATCTCGGGGACGCCGTCGACCGGGTTCGAAGGAAAGAGAACCGAGAGCTTGTATCCGAGGGCAGCACGAGGCTGAAGCGCACCAAGTATCTGTGGCTCCGCAACCCGGATCGGATGAGCGCGACGCAGTGGCGGGAGTTCGGCCCTTTGCGCGACAGCCGCCTCCAGGTGGCTCGGGCCTGGGCGATCAAGGAGGCGGCGATGTTGCTCTGGGGCTATGTCCGCCGCGGCTGGGCGGAGCGCATGTGGAAACGCTGGTATCAGTGGGCCATCCGTTCGCGGCTCGAGCCGATCAAGCGGGTGGCCCGCATGATCAAGAGGCATTGGGAGGGCGTGATCAACGCAGCCACCACGAACGTCACCAATGCGCGCGCCGAGGCCCTCAACAGCCGGATCCAGTGGGTCAAGCGAATGGCCTGCGGCTATCGCAACCGGGAGAACTTTCGCAACGCGATCTACTTCCACCTGGGTGGGCTCGATCTTTACCCGGAGACCCTCAAATCAGCCCACTCGAAATCCTGAAGCGCCCTTATTACTAAGCCCTTGACTCCCCTGAAACCATTCCGAGCGTCAAGAACGGTAGCTCCGACCCAACGAAGCATCATCTTCCCTCCTTGTCCAACGTCCCCACTCCCTGCGCTAGTCGCAGAGTCTCCGAAAGCCAGCAACTCCGAGAACATCGCCAAGAATCACCAAAGCAAGCACGTTCAATGCCGGGACTGGCAATGCGGGGGAAATCAACGGTCCAGTATTCGCAGTGTCCTGGCCGGTCCCCGCAATGTCGAACTGCAGGTTGTTCCACTTGGTATTCCAATCGACGAAGGAGTTGTTGTCGACTGTGAGAATGAGCCGCCAATGCCTGTTGGAAAGAGATGTGCGAGCGTGCCCTGAAGGACCGGGTCGCCGAACTCGAATTCGAGAACCATGCGGACCCTGTTGCCCGAAAAACCGAAGTCGTTGATCGGACCGAAGACGAGTGCGACGTCACTTATTGACCGAGATCCCTTGGCCCGCGACGAATGCGCCGGTGGCCTTGTCGACCGTAACTTCGAGCATGTAATCCCCTACGGCGACGGGGGCGCCACCGACCTCAGTCACAAGACCCAGAATGCTCGGCTGCCGGCTTCGACGTCAAAGTGAAAGCAAGAAAGCCGCGTTGCCCCCGCCGAGAGCGTTCGCCTCTGTTTCAGTCAGGTCGCGCGGCTGGGTTCGACGATACAGCGGCCAGCATGGCTGGCTCATTCCTTCTGCGTGGGGGTAGTCGCTGCCCCAGGTAAAGATCTCGGGTCCGGCGAGGTCCATCAGGTGAGCGGCGCCTTCGAGCGCGAATGCGTTCACACGCACCTGCCGCTTGAAGTATTGGCTGGGTCGCATGCTCAGCAGCGCGAGTGGGTGGCCGCGCTGTTGGGTATAGAAGTGGAACGCGCCGTCGAGGTGCATCAGGAAGCCGGGTACCCAGCCGGCGGACAGCTCGAACACACCGATGCGCAGCCGGGGGAACTCTTCGAGTTTTCCGTGAGCGATCAGGCTGGCCAGTGCGACGGCGGGCGCGAGGTAGAGAAAGGCTGTGTCCATCAGCTTGTTGACGGGTTCCGGGTCGAGTGCGTACCAGGCGGGATCGAGCGGGAGTGCGATGTTCGAGACGTGGAAGCAGAGCGACATGTCGTGGTCCTGGACCGCCGCCCAGGCCCGGTCGAAATCGGGGTGGGCGAGCGCTTTTCCGTCGACTGGAGACGGGGAAATCATCGCCAGCTTGCAACCACCCTTTGCGACGCGATCCAATTCCGTGCAGAACCAAGCGAGATCTTTCAGGCTCAGCGTCGCGGCGGGAAACAGACGCTGCTCACAGATGGGCAACAGTTCGAGCAGCCAGCTGTTGTAGGCCGCGAGGTTCGCAAACAGTGCGTCCGGGTTGCCGCTCAAGCGTTCACCCCAACCGAGACCGAGGTTCGGAAATACGATCGATGCGTCGACTTCATTGCGGTTCAGGTTGGCGATGCGTTCGGTGGGCTGCCACGCATCGGAGATCTGGTGCGCCGCCTGCTGCCAAGCCTCTCCATTGGCAAAGCGCCTTTGCTGTTCGCCGATCAACTCGGGATGGCCGGGCGTGTGCGAGTCGATCCGGAACAGGCGGTTGCCACGGTGGGTCAGCCACGGCCATCCGCGATCATCGCGCTCGACGACCAGCGCCTCGTCTCGACGCTTCGGATCGATGTGATCCAGGTAAACGGTCGCGGGTTCCATCAGATGAGTGTCGGCGTCGATGATCTGTGTCATGGCTGATCTCTGCTGGCATTTCTGATTGAATCCGGTGTGTCTGATCCACCGGCTGGCATCGCGGCTTCCACAGGATCCCGCACTCGATGGCGATCGTCATGCAAGGTACCGCCGCGAGTGATTCGTCTTTCGAAGTACCGGTCATTGAAAAGGTACCGGGTCATTGAAAAGAAACCATACGAACGTATTGTTTTCTCCACGTGGTGGCGCTTCCATTCCAGCAGAGTCGCGAATAGCCGCCGAACCGTCGTCGAACCGTCATCGAACCGTCGTCGAACAACAGGAGCCCCCCCTTGTCCAACATTTTCCGCGACGCCTACAGCATCGACTACCCCATCATCGATGCGGATTCCCACGTCAATGAGCCGCCCGAACTCTGGCAGGAGCGTGTCCCCGCGAAATGGAAAGACCGCGCGCCCAAGGTCATCCACAGCGAAGACGGCGACCTCTGGTCGTTCGACGACGGTCGCGAAAAGTGGCCCGTTGGACTCACCGCGACGGCGGGATTGTCGTTCTTCGAGTTCAATCCGATGAACAAGGGCGGTTATGCACAGATGCGACCGGGCAGCTTCGACACCGACGCGCGGCTAGCAGATATGGATGCCGACGGGATCTACGCACAAGTCATCTACCCGAGTGTCACGCTCAAGGGCGCTCGGATCTACTCGGAAGAACCGCAGCTGCAACTCGCCTGTGTGCGCGCCTACAACGATTGGCTGCTCGACTTCTGCGACGGTTCGAACGGCCGGTTGATTTCGCAGGCCATCATTCCGACCACCGGGGTCAAGGATGCGGTGTTCGAACTCGAGAGCGCGCTGAAGGCCGGGCACCGGGGCGTGATCATCTCGTCCTTTCCCAACGGCACGCTCGATCCAAAGGACGAGGACGACCCTTTCTGGGAGATCGCGCAGGAAGCCAACATGCCGGTTGCGATCCACATCGGCAGTTTTCTCCCCAGCCAGGCGGCCCCCGTGGGCAAGCAGGCCAAGAACCCCGGCGCGCTCTGGACGGGGCTGCGCTTCGTCGGAAAAGCGGCCTGGACGAAGGCCGGCGGCCAGACGCTGGGTGTCGTGTGTGACGTGCTCTTCTCGGGCGTGTTCCAGAAGTTCCCCCGATTGAAGATCGTACTCGTCGAAGCGAACATCGGATGGATTCCCACACTGCTCGAGCAGGCAGACGATATGTACCGGCGCTTTCGTTGGTACACCGGGGCGGTCAACGAGATGACTGGGATGCCCAGTGACGTCTTCCATCGCCAGTTTTACGCGACATTCATGGTCGATACGGTTGGCGTCGAGCTTCGCTACCGGATGAACCTCGAGCACATCATGTGGTCGACCGACTACCCGCACAGCGGCTGCGACTGGCCCGATTCTCGCATCTCGTTGGAACGCGTCTTCCGGGGTGTCCCAAGCGATGAAGTCAAACTGATGCTCCACACCAATTGCAAGCAGCTCTACGGCCTCGACTACATCCCCAACAAGTTCGATTAGAGTCGAGACCACATCGTCGAGAGTGGGGCGAAAATGAATACTCCCCGGAAGCGCACCCAGGCAGATCGCAGCGCGATCACGCGGACCAGAATTCTGGCCGCGGTGGTTCGGTGCGTCGACGAGCTCGGCCTCGCAAGGACGACATCCCAGGCGATTGCCGACACGGCCGGAGTCACAGTCGGTGCGGTCCAACACCATTTCGCGTCCAAAGCGGACGTGCTTCGCGCAGTGCTCGAAGATTCATTCGACCGCTTGTCGGAAGAATTCGAGGGCACTGTCGTCGAAGGCTCACTCGAAGACCGGGTCTCGGTCTTCGTCGACCGCGCTTGGCGTCACTACGGCAGCGTGCAATTTCGATCGACTCTCGAGATCGTGCTGAGTGCTCGCGAACTGCGAGATGAGACAGATTGGGCGCGCGGCCCGATCGCCGAGAGCTTCGCTCGGGCGCGTCGACTGTGGGATGCGTTCTTCGGCGAGAGCGAGATTTCCGAGATCGCGCAGAGGGAGCTGCTGCGGTTTTCGTTCGTGACGCTCTCGGGAATGGCCATGACCCTGCGCCTGTCGGGCGATGCGACCGTCCAGGTCCAATTGCTCAAATCGGCACTCGCGGCGCTACTGCGCGACGCGATCAAGCAGCCGCGAGCAAACTGAATGCGATGGGTCCGGAAGCTCGGGCACCTGTAGGTGGACCGAGTTCGCAGTTCCTCCGATCCGAGATCCGAACACACGTCAGACCTGAAGCGGGACCTGAAGCCAGAACTGCAGCCTGAATTGAAGCCAGAACTGAAACCAGAATTGAAACCAGAATTGAAACCAGAGTGGGTCTTCGTCGCTCTGGCGATCCCGTTTGGGCTGGCGTTCGCATTGGCGTTGCCGCCACTCGATGGAGCCGACGAGAGTCGCCATTTCCAGCGGGCCTTCGCACTTTCGGAAGGTTACCTGTGGCCCGTTGGAGAATCCGACGACTTTCGTCCGCTGGTTCCCACCAGCTTGAATCACCTGCATCCCCCCTACTTCTTCAAGCACTCGGACGGAAGTATCGACCGCGAACGTGGGCGCGATGGGAGAGTCGTGTGTCTACATGACCCACGCGACCCGATCACTGCGCTGAAAATTCCACTGAGGCCAGAGGTTCGAACGCCGATTCGATGGGGCGGTCCGTACAACCCGTTCTTGTACGTCCCGCAAGCCACAGCGTTACTGTTCGGACGACTGCAAGGCTTGTCGGCGGGTTCGCTGCTGTATCTGGCGCGCTTTGCGACGCTGGCCGCTTCGATCGCGCTGTGCTGGTTGGCACTGCGCTGGTCCCCGGTGCGCAAGTGGACCTTGATGATGCTGTGTCTGGGCCCGATGACGCTGTTTCAGGCGAGCTTCGTCAGTGGCGATGCCATCAATAATGCCGTCGCGCTGCTCGCGACTGCGGCGATCTTGCGGGCCGCGTTGGTGCCGAACTTCCGGGTGGAAGGCCGTCATGTCGGCGTATTGGTCGCGCTCTGCGCAAGCCTCGGCATGATCAAGCAGGGCTTGTGGGCATTCGGCTTGTTGCTGCTGCTGATTCCTGAGGCGCGTTTCCGAAGCCGGCGCCAGCGGTTCGCAATCGTCGTGGGGTCGGCGCTGGCGATGGCGGTGTGCGTGGTCGGCTGGGCGTTGGCCGTTCGCGCCGCGAATGCTGCGAGCGTTCACGGGAGCGCCGACGGAGCCGTCGCGACATTGTCGGATGTGGTTGCGATGTACAGCCAGTTTCCAGTCTGGCTCGAGGCTCTGAGCCGGCATAGCTACCGAATATGGGTTCAGTACATCGGGATCCTGGGGCACCTGGATGTCGTGCTACCGCGCTGGATCTACTCCACCTACCCGATCGCGCTGGTCGCAGTCGCATTGTTCGATCGCGACGATTCGCCCGGTCTCACTGTGATGCGCCGAATCGCCGTGTTCGGCATCGCTGGCGCGTCATTGATGACGACGCTGATGCTGATCTTCCTGGCGGTGCCAGGCATTGCGGATGCCAATTCCTCCACCGTACAGGGGCGCTACTTCGTTCCACTGGTCCCGTTGCTGTTCGTGGCAATCCCGGGCATCCGACGGATGCCGCGAAGCTGCGGGCCGCTCGGAATCGCGTCGTTTTGCGCCATTACGCTGTTCGCTGCTGCGTACACAGTGGCGACCCATTACTTCATAGGCACACAACCCGGTTGAGCGGATCAGCCGCGCACGGCACTTCACTCCCGGTCGAGAATCCGCAGCGGCGAAGAAGTGAAGTCGCGCAGTCTCCCATAGCGCCGCTTGGCATCTGCGACCCGTTCGGGATCGAACTGTGGCAAGCAGCTCCGGCCTTTATCGCGTGCGGGAAACGCTGATGCGCACTGCGCATCGGTCGAGACTGTGAGAGACTCCCGGCAGAATCGGCTCGCATGACGCAGGGGGTGCAACAGTGGATCTTGGGATTGCGGGTAGAACCGCTGTCGTTGCGGGCGCTTCCGCTGGGCTCGGCTTCGCCAGTGCGAAAGCGCTCGCTGAAGCTGGCGTGCGAGTGGCGATCTGCAGCCGCGATCGCGATCGCATCGAGGCTGCGGCCCACGCTATCGGGCATGGCACCATCCCCATCGTCGCGGATGTATCGAACGAAGCCGGTGTGCAGGCGCTCATCGAGTCAGCTTCCGAGGCATTGGGCGACATCGACATCCTGGTGGCAAACTCGGGTGGGCCTCCGCCCGGCACGGCGATGACGACGACGATCGACGCTTATCGCGCTGGACTCGAGCAATCGATGCTGTCGACTGTGAGCATGTGTCTGGCGGTCGCCTCGGGAATGAAAGATCGTAGGTGGGGGCGAATCGTCGCCATCACGTCCAGCGGTACGCGAAACCCGATCCCATACCTGGCCGCGTCGAGTGCGGCACGTGCCGGCGTAACCAGCTTCTTGAAAAACCTTGCCAGCGAGCTCGCACCGCACGCCGTGACGGTCAACTCGGCTCAACCGGGCGTCCACGCGACGGCCCGCATCACCCAGTTCACCAGCGTCGAGCAGGCGGCCAAAAACGTGCCGACGCAGACTGTTGGCGACCCGCGCGACTTTGGCCAAGCCGTGGCCTTTTTGTGTTCCGACGCGGCCAAATTCATCACCGGCACCGGTCTGCTGATCGACGGCGGCCAGTCGGGCTATTTGCTCTGATCCTGCTCTGATCTCGCATGATCTTGAACTGAACACTTTTTGGTGTCGATATTGTTCATTAGGTATGATGGGACGCAGTGGCCTGCTCTGAGCCTGATCTGATTGCGGCGGCGGCCGGGTGGTCGCCCGAACTCAGAGGGAGTCGCGCGCCGCTATGACCTCGCGCAGCTCGGCTTCGCTCAGAATTCGCGGTTCGACGCGGGGCTTTCCGGTCTGCGCGTCGAAAAATGGAGACGGCGACGACTCCCCGCGCAGCCAAGCCAACAGGATCAACGGGACGAGCCGCAACATCGACGCGGGTGCCTTGGGGTGGGCGTCGAGTCGTGAGAGATCGCCCTTCGCAAAGCGTCCGTTGACGCGTGCTCGAATGGCACCGAGCGCGTCGTCTCGCGAGCGGGTGTCGGCTGCGTGATCCATGCAACTGTGGACGACACCGACAAACGGCACTCGCCGAGAGTTGGGTGTGTTGCCTATGGGGGTCTTGCAGCAGTCCGCGTACCAGCGGAGCAGCCCGCCGGCCGTGAGGCGCATGCAGGCCAACCGATCTGCGCCTTCGCTGATCTCGAGATGCGCTGGCGTCGTCTGAAAGATATCCGTTCCGCCGTGGGCATCGAGCACCTGGTCTGCGCGCCCGAGGAAGTGCGCGAACGACTGGCAATCGTCGCAGTAGCACACGAGGCGATTGCCGTTCTGGCTGGAAACGCCCCGGGCAACGCCGCGCAGGGTGCCGCAAGAACATCGAATCGGAACATCAACGGTCATGAACGGATTGTATCCATTCGCGTACAATGTGCTTCGGTTCGAAAGCCAATGTGACTCCCCAGCAAACCCGGTCGACACACGACGAGGACACCGAAATGACCAGTCAGACCCCCACCGCCGCACTCCAACTCCGCTCCACAGTGAAAAAAACTGGTGTGCTCGAGCTTTCGCTCGCAGACGTCGACACCCCGAAGCCCGGTCCCGATGAGGTGTTGGTTCGGGTCGAAGCTGCGCCCATCAATCCCTCTGATCTGGGATTGCTACTGGGCATGGCCGATATCAGCACGGCCGAAGTCTCGGGCACGCTGGACAGACCGGTCGTGACCGCGACGATTCCGGCCGGGCTAATGAAGGGCCTGGCTCCGCGCGTCGACCAATCTCTGCCGGTCGGCAACGAGGGGGCGGGCGTGGTGGTGGCAGCCGGTGACTCGGACGAAGCGCAAGCGCTGCTCGGCAAGACGGTCGCGATCCTCGGCGGGGCGACCTACTCCCAATACCGCTGCATGAAGGCGAAAATGTGTCTGCTGCTCCCCGATGGGACGACGCCGGCCGAAGGCGCATCGTGTTTCGTCAATCCGCTGACTGCTCTGGGCATGGTCGAGACGATGCGCGGCGAGGGCCATACCGCGCTCGTGCACACCGCGGCTGCGTCGAATCTGGGCCAGATGCTGGTCAAGGTCTGCTTGCAAGACGGCGTTGCGCTGGTGAATATCGTGCGCACACCCGACCAGCAGAAGTTGCTCGAATCCATCGGCGCAACCCACGTCTGCGACTCGAGTTCCGAATCGTTTCAAGCCGACCTGACCCGAGCCCTCGTCGATACCGGCGCAACGCTGGCATTCGATGCGACCGGCGGCGGTCAGCTCGCCGGGAAGATCCTCACCTGCATGGAGATCGCGGCCAACCAGAACGTGAAGGAATACAACCGCTACGGATCGACCACACACAAGCAGGTCTACATCTACGGAAGCCTCGACCGCTCACCGACGCAGTTCAATCGGAATTTCGGCACTGCGTGGTCGATCGGCGGCTGGCTCCTCACACCTTTCCTGCAGAAAATCGGAAGCGAGGCAGCCAGCAAGCTTCGAAATCGGATCGCGGCCGAAATCAAGACCACCTTTGCGAGTTCGTACAGCGACGAGGTATCGCTGGCCGAGGCCCTGCAGCTCGAAGCGATTTCGGTCTACGCCTTACAGACCACCGGCAGGAAGTTTCTCATCAACCCCAACAAGAAATAGAAGCGCGCCCCAAGTTCTGCGGCGCGCTTCCAGGGATTTCTGCCAACGGGTCGCGCGTTCGCCGCGCGGCGAACGCTGCCACGGTTCAGAGAAGCTCTTCAGCCAGCAATTCGAGGGCTTCCACCTGGGAGGTCCCGATGTTCATGGTGTGGACCCAGTTCTTGTTCGACGCTTCCTTCCACGCCTGCAGGCGGTCTCGGATGCGATCTTTCGGGCCGACCAGGTGGCACGCGTCCACCAGTTCGTCGGGCACGGCCACCTCCGCCTTCTTCCCATCCAGGAAGAAATTCTGAATCTTCACGGCTGCCTCTTCATAGCCCAGACGCTTCGCGAGATCGTTGTAGAAGTTCTTGTCGCGTGCGCCCATGCCGCCGATGTACAGCGACATGTGCCCCTTCACCATCATGCGCGCCTTCTCGACATCGTCGGCGATGATGCAAGTCGCACCCGGCACGATGGCGAAATTCTCGAGGCTCTTGTTACCGCCCGCTTTCTTGAAACCCTCTTCCAGGTAGGGAAGATAAACAGAGTCCACCTTCTCGGGATCCAACATCATCGGGAATACCCCGTCGGCCACCTCGGCCGAGCAACGCAGCCCACTAGGTGATATCGATGCGGTGTAGATGGGGATGTCGGGGTTGCCGTGCAGGATGCTCTTGAGCGGCTTGGCAAGTCCAGTCGTGCCGGGTCCCGAAATGGGGATGTCATAGAGTTCGCCGTGAAACTCGAGCGGCTTGTCGCGCGCCCAGATCGCGCGAATGATCTCGATGTACTCACGTGTGCGCTGGAGCGGCTTGCCGTAGGGGACGCCGTACCATCCTTCTACGACCTGCGGACCCGATGGCCCGAGCCCCAAGATGAAGCGGCCACCCGACAGGTGGTCGAGCGACATCGCTGTCATTGCGGTCATCGCCGGCTGCCTGGCAGGCATCTGCATGATCGACGTGCCGATCTTGATTTTCGTGGTCTTCGCGGCAACCCATGTCGCCGTCGTCACCGCATCATTGCCGTATGCCTCAGCGGTCCATGCCGAGTCGAACCCGAGTTCCTCTGCTCGCAAGATCAAGTCCATGTTGATATTGACCTTGGGACCGAATCCCACTGCACCGCCCGAGTTTCATGATGTCTCCTTCGCTTCTTTCTCTTTGGGGAGAGGAGCAAGCTCCACGAGGCGCCAGATCGCTGACGGGTCGGGGCAATCGTGGCATAACTAGCGAGGCTGCGCCTCAGACCGACGAGGCATGTTACGCTGTTCCCGACAAGAAGGTGGAGAGCGATCGGCAAACGCTTCACGGCGTGGCAACTCACGAATTACTCTGCCCCGGCGGAGATTGAAAGTTCCCGACACG
>JAQBGU010000008.1:0-45396 GCA_032128375.1 Deltaproteobacteria bacterium
CCTTGGACGGTGCCGCGGTACAGCCCAAGTATCTGCCCAATTGTAGTTTATCGCGTCGACGGAGTGTCGATCAGAGTCTCTCGCTGCCGCGACCACCCACCTCCAATTTGGGCGAAAGTTTCAGTCGAGTTGGTACCGGTCTCGCCAGTCTCCATCCTCATGGAGTTCGGGTTGTTCTTCCTTCAGAAGAATTTGGTTTCCGAGCACGAGAACATCCATCTCGGTTCGCATGAAGCACAGATAGGCGTCCTGTGGCGAACATACGATCGGCTCGCCGCGGACATTGAACGAGGTGTTGATCAGTACTGGGCAACCGGTCATCTGATCGAACGCGGCCAGAAGATCGTAGAATTCGGGTTGCGCGTCTCGAGTGACCGTCTGCAGCCTCGCGGAGCCGTCCACGTGGGTTACGGCCGGGATCTTTCTGTCCGGGTTGACCTGGCAAACAAGCAGCATATAGGGGCTCTCGCGATCGATTTCGAACCATTCGGACGCCTTTTCAGCCAGCACGGCCGGCGCGAACGGGCGGAAACTCTCGCGGAACTTGATCTTCAGGTTCACGCGCTTCCAGTTCTCTTCGTTGCGCGCGTCGGCCAAGATGCTCCGGCAGCCGAGCGACCGCGGACCCCACTCGAGTCGTCCCTGGAACCATCCGATGACCGCCTGGTCGACGTCCAGGCGGCGGGCCGATTCCTGGATCATTTCGTCGCGCTCGAGTGTGCGATAGGGTGCGCCCCGTTCATCGAGATAGCTCTTGATGGCAGCGTCCGAAAAGGACGGGCCCCAGTACGCGTGGTCCATCTTCGTGCTGCGAGGCTTCTTCAGCACGCAATTGTGGATAAACAGCGCAGCTCCGAGCGCCCCACCCGCGTCACCTGCGGCGGGTTGGACCCACAACTGCTCGAAGGGGCCTTCCCGGACAATCCGGCCGTTGGATACGCAGTTGAGCGCCACGCCGCCGGCCATCACGAGGTTGCGCATGTGGGTCTTCTCGTGGAGGTCGCGAACCAGCCGGAGCATTGCTTCTTCCGTCACGGCCTGGACACTTGCCGCCATATCCCAGTGGAACTGCTCCATTTCTGATTCGCCCTGGCGCACCGGTTCACCAAAGAGCGCAGCGAAGCGGTCGTTGGTCATCGTCAGTCCGTAGTCGAATGCGAAGTACTTCATGTTCAATCTGAACGAGCCATCGTCCCGCAGATCGATGATGTGCTCCAAGATCTTGTTCGTGTACTTTGGCTCACCATAGGGCGCGGCGCCCATGACCTTGTACTCAGCGCTGTTGACCTTGAATCCGAGGTAGTAGGTAAATGCGCTGTAGAGCAGTCCAAGCGAATGCGGAAAACGGACCTCACTCAGCAGCTCGAAGCTGTCACCTCGTCCAATTCCCTGGGTCGTGGTGGCCCATTCGCCCACTCCATCACAGGTCAGAATTGCGGCTTCCTCGAATGGCGAAGGCAGGAATGCAGAGGCCGCGTGCGACTGGTGATGTTCGGCGAACAGCACCTCACCGTCGTAGCCGAGCTTCTCTCGAATCACGTTGGGGACCCAGAGCTTCTCTTTGAGCCAGATCGGGATCGACTTGGTGAAGGAAGGCAGCGACTTTGGAAATGTCGCGATGTAGGTGATCAGGATTCGTTCGAATTTCACGAATGGCTTGTCGTAGAATGCGACGAAATCGATGTCTTCGATCGTCAATCCAGCCTCTTCGAGGCAGTATTTCACCGCTTCGGCTGGCAGGGCAGGGTCGTGCCGAATTCGGGTAAATCGCTCCTCGTGCGCGGCAGCGATCAGCTTGCCATCTACCAGCAGCGCTGCCGCAGAGTCGTGATAGAAACACGAAAGGCCGAGGATCTTCACACGTTCGCTCTCCAATTTCCTGGGTCGTTGCTTGTCGTCGCCGTAGTTGGCGCCGCCATATTCGCTACGGGCGCCGCCCTGCCTGCCATGGCTATGGCTATGAAAGACGCTTGGCTCGTTCGAGATCCGGCTTTGCGGAGTCCGCTTCGATCCATGCCGAACCCGTGGCCCTCCATCCGCGCTTGCTGAGCAGGTCGGCTCGGCCGATGTACATGCCGATTGCAACTGGGCCGAGCAGAACCGCATACACGAAGACCAGCAGCATTAGCGTCTGCACATATCCGAAGCGCCCCGCGATCGCCATCCAACCGTTCAGCAGACGACGACCGAGGCCCAGGCGCGCTTGTTCAGCATCGGCCACGGCTAGCTCCCCTTCCTTCAAATGTTTCTCGGACTGATGTGCGCATCAGTGAAGCCCCAAAGCCCCAATCGAGATCGATTCTGGAGCGTTACTCGGCAAAATATCCCACCTGGGCTCTTGTCGACGGCATGCGCTTCTAGGCGACTCGATTATTCCGTAACCCGATGAAATCCGGAATACCGCTACGCAAGTATAGTCGCCGACCTAGGAACTTTAGTTCCCACTAGAGAATTTTCTTCCCAAAGAGGGAAATCTATTTCACACTATCGGTGCCAAGTGTCGATTGGGATGGTGGGTTCGGTAGCTTGATTTCGAAGTTCGACGCTCTGATGAAACGGCGACGGGTTTGTCCCCGAGGGGAGCCCTGCTCGCCGCTACGGGTGAATTGCCTGTCATGAGGAACGACTGATGGCTGAGCGGTTTCGAGTCCTGGTGATCGATGATGATCCCAGTGTAAGGGACTACATGGAGGCGCTGGTATCGCGGCAGGGATACAACGTGTTTGCCGTTGCCGATGGCGAAGAAGCGCTCCGTACACTGGATCGCACCAGGCCCGATCTGGTGACATTGGATGTGGTTCTTCCGGGAATGGACGGTTTGGAGACGCTCCATCAACTCAAACAGAAACTCCCGGAGGTGCCGGTGGTGATGCTGTCTGGCCACGGCCAGGCCCGAAACATTGTCGAAGCGATGCGGCGCGGCGCATCGGATTTTCTACGCAAGCCGTTCGAGGTGGAGGAACTCGAACTCGCGTTCGGGAAGGCGCTGGAAAAGCGCGCATTGAAACAGGAAGTGGAACGCCTGCGAGGCCGGACTCGATCGGAAGCCGAGTTCATGATGCTGACCGGCGACAGCCAGAAGATGAGGGAAATTCGCGACATCGTCGAGCAGGTGGCAGATACCGACATCACAGTCTTGGTGCGGGGGGATAGTGGTACCGGCAAGGAAGTCGTCGCGCGGCAGCTGTACCAACTCTCGACTCGGCGCGACAAGCCCTTCGTGAAGGTCAACTGTGCGGCACTTCCGTCGGAGCTGCTCGAAAGCGAGTTGTTCGGCTTCGAGAAGGGCGCCTTCACGGGTGCGCAGAAGCGCAAGCTCGGAAAGTTCGAATACGCGAACCACGGGACGATCTTCCTCGATGAGATCAGCGAGATGCACCCGTCACTCCAGGCGAAGCTGTTGCAGGTTCTCCAGGACGGCGAGTTCTCCCGATTGGGAAGTGAGAGCGACGTTCACGTCGATACCCGCATCATCGCCGCGACCAATCGCAATCTCGAAGAGGCAGTGGCTGACGGCAGCTTCCGCGAAGATCTCTACTACCGATTGAACGTCGTGACGGTCCACCTGCCGCCGCTGCGCGAACGCAAGGATGCGATTCCGCTCTTGATCGACCAATTTCTCCAGAAAAACAACGAGCAGTACAACAAGTCCCTGAAGCAATTGAATCCGGCGACCATGGAGGCCCTGCAACGTTACGACTGGCCTGGAAACATCCGCGAACTGGAGAACATGATTCGTCGCATGGTGGTGCTGGGCAACGAGCAGGCTGTAATCGACGAAATCGAACAATTGTCCAAACGAACCAACAGCAGCGAAGAAGTCAAAGATTCCCTGGACCTCGATGCCCTGGGTGCAGATTTCTCGAGTGAGCAAGGGATCGATCTAAAGCGAATCTCCCGACGTGCCGCTCAGCTAGCCGAAAAGCGGGTGATCGAGCGTGTTCTGGAGCAAACCCGCTGGAATCGAAAGGAAGCGGCTGAGAGACTGCAGATCAGCTACAAGGCTCTGCTGTACAAAATGAAGGAGAACGGTCTCAGTGAAAAGCGCTGACGGCCAGATTCGAACGACTGGAGTTTGGATGCACGATCGACGGAGGGCGGCGCGGTATGTCCTCGTGCTGGCCGGCGTAGCGAACTGGATGGCCTGTGGCGGCCGTGTCATCCATCCATCGCCGCCGGACCCGGACCCGATGTCGCGTGAAAGCTATGTGATCGGTGTTCAAGACTCGATCGGCATCACGGTTTGGAGAAATCCAGATCTGAACGTGAACGTGACCGTTCGTAACGATGGAAAGATCTCGGTTCCGCTGGTTGACGACGTACAGGCAGAAGGCCTGACGGCGATGGAACTCAAAGCCGTGATCACCCGGGAGCTGGGGGAATTCATCACGGCTCCCGATGTCACCGTCATCGTACACGAAATGCGCAGCCAGTCGGTCAGCCTGATAGGCGCATTGGTCCGAAGCGGACGCCTCCCCATAGGGCGCGATCTTCGAGTACTCGACGCGATCATCACGATGGGGGGCTTCGCTCCATTCGCGGACAAGAGCAATGTACAGATTGTACGGCAAATTCAAGATGGAACGGAAGAAACCTACCGATTCGACTACGATGCCTACGTCCAGGGCAAAGCACCCGGCTCCAACATCGTGCTCCGAAATGGCGATACGATCATCGTTTCCGACTAAGAGATCTTGTGGGGGATCCGATGCTCGCGCGTGCAGTGCTGCTTCTGGCGGGAATCACCCTGTCCCTTCCTGCTCTTGCCGTTGATGTGGATTTGGCAGTGAACACGTCGAGTGAGTACGACACCAATGTGTCGCGAAGCGATGGAAAGAAAGAGGGTGACTTCTCCTTTCGGATCGGACCCACGGTCCAGGTGCACGATGAGATCCGAAAGCTTCACTACCAAGTTCGATACAGCCCGATTTACCAGAAATTCGTTCGGGAAGACCAGTTCGACAAGCTCAGCCACTTTGCGGGCGGAAACTTGGACTACCGGATCGGAGACAAGACTGGCATTTCTCTGACCGAAAATTTCAGATTCACGCAGTCGATCAATCAAGAGGACCCCGGGACAGTCGGAGCCGACATCGAATCGCCAAGCACGGAGACTCGACGCGGAGACATCTACTCCAATATCGCGAGACTCGAAGCGCACCACAGTTTCACGCCGCGTGTTTCGGGACAGTCGATTTTGACATACGAGTATTTCGACTCGTCCAACGACAATACGGCCAAGAACACGAGCCTGGCTGGACTCACCAGCTTGTCCTACGCCGTCAGTGCCCGGGATCGCATTGGGGGCGGTGGAGGGGTGACTCGGCAGCAATTCGACAGGGTGCCAGGCCAGCCAGCCTCAGAAACCCTCACGTATCGGATCTTCGCGAGTTGGTTGCACAACTTCGGTCAGAACACCGAGCTCAGCCTCCGAGGCGGACCGGCGCTGATTTCGACCAATCAGGACAAACCGAATTCCATCAGGCCCTTACTAGAGCTAGATCCAGCTGCGAAAAATCCCGGCCGCACCAAGGATACTTCGGTCACTTTCTTCGGCGAGGCCAGTTTGTCACACGACTGGACCCAGACGCTGTCATCGTTTTTGTCGTACAACCGCACGGACGGTTCTGCGTCGAGTCTCGGGTCGAGTACGGTCGCAGATAGTGTGACGTTTCTGACGAACTGGGACCCGATTCGGAAGCTGGACATTACCCTTCGCGGCGACTGGGTGCAGCGAAAGAGCGCCAACGATATCACGCAAGCCTCTCGCAGCGGTCTTGATACCACCGATCGCGCGGTCGATACGACCTATTATAGTGCGTCCGCACGGGCCGGATACCGCGCTTCACAGCGAATCACGTTGTCGGCGAGGTTGACGTATCAGAAGCAGGACAACAATGGCGCGTCTGTCTCCAATACTTCGGACTTCGGCGATTTCATCGCTTTCTTGGGTTTTCGCTACGAATTTGATCCGTTCCATTTCTAGGGAGCTACACAGAATTTCGTAATGAACGTAGAAGCTGGACTACAAATCGGGGACATCTGGGGCATCGTGCGCCGGCGCGGCAAGGTCGTTGCGATGACGTCACTGGTGTTGATGTTGTCGGCCTATTGGATCGCGATGGCCTTGCCCAATGAGTACTCGAGTTACGCGACCGTACTCGTAGAGCCGCAGACTGTCGATCCGGATCTGGTCTCCTCAGCCGTGGCGGCAAGTGACCTGAACAGTCGACTGGCGTTGATGTCGGCTCGGATCCTCAGCCGTTCCCGCCTGTCTCGGATCATCGATGAATTGAATTTGTACAAAGAACAGTCGACCTACATGCTGCGTGAGCAGGTCATCGATCTGATGCGGGGAATGGTCAGCGTGGAGCCGGTCGCCTCCGCACTCGCCCAGGCCTCCCAAAGCAGAACGCCAGAGGCGATCAACCAATTCAAAATCACCTTCACCGACGGCGACCCGCGGGTCGCGATGAAGGTTACGCAACAACTGTCGAACGACTTCATCGAACAGCACATTGAAGACCGAATCAGCATCTCGCAGAAGAGTCTCGAGTTCATCGACGAAGAACTCGAGCGGCTCGCCAAACGGATTCGCGATATCGAAGCGCGTGTGGCCGAAGTCAAGGCAGACAACACGGGGCGATTGCCCGAGGACATGATCTCGAGCCAGCATCGACTGGAGCGTCTGACGACCGACTTGGCGTTCGTACAGCGTACCTATGCTGAGTCGACGAGCGACGAGGCCTTCTTCCGCAGCCAGGTCAGCAACGCAGAGTCAGTGTCGCGCCTCGAAGAGGTCAGTCCGGCGCGTCGATTGGCGGGGCTGGACGTCGTGCTTACCGACTATAAGGCACGGGGCTACACCGAAAAGCACCCCGACGTGGTCAAGGCGCAACAGGAAGTCTTGGAAATTCGCGCGTTCATGGCGCGCCAGCAGGCGTCTGGGGAAGGCGAAGCCGGAGAAGCCGAGCAGACCCTGTCGTTCTCCCAACAGAGCGCCGAGGCCGAACGGAGGCGGGCCGAGCTTCGCAAACAGTCAGCCGGAGAGGAGATCGCTCGGGTGCAGGCCGCGATAGATGATGTCCAACTGTTGTTGTCTGAGACGCCAGCGGTTGCAGAGTTGCTCAATGGTCTGGAGCGGGAATACAGGCATCTCTTCTCGAGCTATCAGGATTTCAGCAACCGGCAGCTCGAAGCGACCGTGCAAGCACAACTCGAGCGTCGCCAGCTAGGTGAACACTTCCGTGTGCTCGAATCCGCTTTCATCGCGTCGGAACCATCTTCGCCGGACAGGCTGATGATCATCGCACTTGGCGTCGTGTTCGCACTCGCGGTTGGGATCGGGTTGGGCATCGTTCTGGAGAGCGTCGACGGTTCGGTTCACAGCGCACGCCAGCTACAGAGCGCGATCGGAATTCCGGTGTTGGCCGCGATTCCGCGCATCTGCCTGGAGGCTGACATTGCCGCGCTTCGCCGCAGTCGGCTGCTTTCCGCTTTCGGAGCGACTGCGATGACCGTGTTTGCGATCGCTGGTGGCGTGGTGAACTATATGTGGGTCAACGGCGCGCCGGATTTCCTGAGTGCTGCCACCGACGGGGAGAGCGAGCCGGTTGAGGAACCGGCTCGGACTCGCGCCGGGAGCTAGACGTGTACCGAACCTACTATGGTCTGATTCGTTCTCCGTTCGAGATGACGCCCGACCCATCATTTCTCTACCTTGGTGAGACTCACCGGGAAGGGTTGGCCACGCTTGTCTACGGTGTCCAGAAGAGGAAGGGGTTTGTGCTGCTGACGGGAGAGGTCGGTACCGGTAAGACCACCCTCTTGCACGCGCTGCTTGCGCAACTGGACTCGACGACCGATACCGCGTTCATTTTCAATCCCAAACTGAGCGTGCTCGACTTCTTTCGAATGCTGCTCGACGAGCTCGAGATCCCAGTCGCGTGCGAAACGAAGGCAGAGTACCTGCTGGCGCTGAACCGATTCCTGATCGACCGCCTGCAAAGGAACCGGACGGTGCTGTTGATTGTCGACGAGGCACAGAACCTTTCGACGGAGATGCTCGAGGAGGTCCGCCTGTTGTCGAACCTCGAGACGTCGACATCGAAATTGATCCAGATCATGCTGGTCGGGCAGCCCGAATTGAACGAAATGCTCGCTCGCCCGGAACTGCGCCAGCTTCGGCAGCGAATCGTATTGAGTCACCACCTTCTCCCGTTCAATCAGACGGAGATCGACGCATATGTCGATGAGCGGCTCCGACTCGCAGGATATACGGGGAAGGGGATCTTCAAGCGATCAGCCCGCAATGAGCTGGGCGCGGTGACCGGCGGCATTCCGAGGCTGCTCAACGTGGTCTGTGACGGAGCGCTCTTGACCGGCTACGGTCGCGAGCAACTCACATTGGATGCCTCGGTTATCCGGGAAGTGGCCGAGGGGCTGCGTCTCATTGACAAGCCATTGACGGATCAGACCGGCATCGCGCCGGGCGATCGGAAGCGACGCGGATTTCTGGGTCTATTCCGGTAGGGCAGAGCGAGCTCGCTACCACGAGAGGGGCAACACAGCCATGGCCAAGATATACGACGCCCTTCGTCGGGCGGAAGAAGAGCGCATGCGTCTAGTCGGAAGCGAATCCAGCCGACCCGCTCCGCTCACTGTGGAACCAGTGGGGCCTGCGGCCGAAAAGGCCGACCGCAAACCCTTCTGGAAGCGCGCCGCGTCTCGCACTGCTGTGACGGTCCCGGATGGTTCGGCAGAAGTAAACAAGCGCCGGATTGCACTGCTCCAGCCCGATTCGTACATTGCTGAGCAGTTCCGCGGGTTGCGGGGACGAATCGACGCGATCTCCAGCCAGCGCCCGTTGCGCACGATTTCGATTACGAGCGCGTTTCCCGGCGAAGGCAAGACCACTTGCGCAGTCAACCTCGGAATCGTGTCCGATCTGTCCGTTGCAACGAAGGTACTGCTGATCGACTGTGACCTGCGCCGTCCGAAAGTACACACGTCGTTGGGGCTTCAACCGGACGTTGGTTTGGGCGAAGTGCTGGCTGGACAAGCGACTCTGGATGAGGCGCTAATGTCTGTCGATGGTGCGAACCTGGACGTGCTTCCAGTCCGCTTGAGGCCTTCGAACCCGTCGGAATTGTTGGGCTCCCCGGGAATGTCCCAGCTCATCGCGGAGGTATCGACCCGATATGACCGGGTCATTCTCGACACGCCCGCCGCCCTCGGATTGCCGGATGCAAAGGCGGTTAGCGATCTCTGCGACGGCATGGTCCTGGTGGTACGAGCGGACGTGACGAGTCAATCGGACATCCAGGCGGTCCTCGAAATCCTGGATCGCCGGCGTTTGCTCGGCATGTTGATCAACGGCGTCGACGTACCCGAAGGCCGATACGGGTACGCGAGGTAGCCAAACACCCAGGCGGATAGCTGCCAGCTGCGCGATGGCATGAACGGCTGGATCCGAATATGGGAGTTATGATGCAGCCGAGTTGCCCGTCTCAGGTCGGAACCTTCGCCTGCGTGAACTACTCGGCAGTCCAAGGGCGTTGCGCTGCGCCCGGCCTGACCCACAATGGCGCTGCGGATTGAATTGACACTGCGATGGAACCCCAGCAGTACATCATGCCACTAGTGGTCGCGTTCGGTGTTGCGGCCGTGACGACGCCACTGGTGCGGCGCTTGGCTCTAGGAATCGGTGTCGTCGATCGCCCCAACGAGCGGTCTGTCAACCGTAGGCTCGACATGCCTTTGATGGGCGGGATGGCGATCGGGCTGGGGTTCGCGGCCGGGCTCGCGGTGGCGCTCCGGCAGATGTCCAGCGAGATCGCGGAGGGACGTTTGATGGGGCTCGCCGTCGGGGGGGCGATCGTGCTTGCCTCCGGGATCTGGGACGATCGCTTCGGAATGAGGGCTCCGACCAAATTTACGCTTCAGATCTTGGCCGCGGTCGTGGCGGTATCGAATGGATACGAGCTCGCTCATTTCACCGAGCCCTTTACGCGGGAATCCTACCCTCTGCCGGGCTGGCTGATGTGGATCGTCACAATCCTGTGGATCGTCATGATCACCAACGCGATCAACCTGGTTGACGGTCTCGACGGTCTCGCGACGGGCGTCGCGGCGATTATCGCGGCGACACTGGCTATCATCGCAGGCCAGAACGGTTCGGACACGTTTGGGCTGTGGATTGCGCTCGCGTTAGTCGGTTCGCTGCTGGGTTTCTTGCCCTTCAATTTCGCTCCCGCTCGGATCTTCCTGGGCGACACAGGTGCGCTTTTCATCGGCTTTGTTCTGTCGCTAATCGCCCTCGAGGGCTACAGACAGATTTCGCTGTTGACTTTCGTGGTACCGCTTCTGGCGCTGGCTGTCCCGATTCTGGATACCGGGCTGAGTGTGATTCGAAGAATCAGGAGCCGCTCGCCTATTTTTGCGGCTGATCGCCAGCACATGCACCACCGGATGCTGGAAACCGAAGGCACAGCGCGCAGCGCGGTATTGCAGTTCTATCTGTTGACAGCCGCTTTCGGTCTGCTCTCGATCGGGGTTTCGCGCCTGGACGAAGCGTGGTGGGTCGGAATCTGCCTCATCATGATCGTCATGCTGACATTCCGTCTGGTCAGTAACCTCGGTGCGCTGCAGTCGGATCCGGAAACGACCGTGCCACAGGATTCGTCCGTCGCCCCGTCCGTCCCTCAGACAGAAGGTGCTCCAAAGAGCAAGCGATGATGAGTCCGAAGGCGCGACCAGAGCGCGTCCTCGTCACGGGGGCAGCTGGCTTCATTGGTTCGACCCTGGTCGACCGGCTTCTCGCGGAGGGCCGCGAAGTCACCGGGTTCGATTCGTTTGATCCTTTCTATCCCGAAGAGCAAAAGCGCCGAAACCTTCTTGGAGCGATGACGCAGCCCCGGTTTCGCCTTGTTCGAGGTGACATTCGGGACGCCAAGGCTGTCGCTTCGCTCTTCGATCAGGGCCGTTTCGATGGCATCGTCCATTTGGCTGCACTCGCGGGGGTCCGGCCGAGCCTCGAGCGACCGGCTCTCTGTGCAGATGTGAATGTGAATGGAAGCAGTGTCATTTTTGAAGCCGCAATGCGACACGACAATCCGCGCATCGTGTTCGCTTCGTCTTCGTCGGTCTACGGAGAACGGGAAGGCGGCCCGTTTCGGGAAACCGACCCGGTCGAGCGGCCGATCTCACCGTATGCAGCCACGAAGCGTGCGGGCGAACTCATCGCTCATACTTTCCATCACGCCTGCGATGTCTCCATCATCTGTGCGCGAATTTTCACTGCATATGGGCCGCGCCAGCGACCGGATCTCGCGATCCGGAAGTTCGCGGACCTGATGCGGCAAGGTCGACCGATTCCGGTGTTTGGTGATGGTGAGAGTCTTCGCGATTTTACCTTTGTCGAAGATCTCGTCGATGGCCTCGTCCGAGCGCTCGACCGCGACCTCGGGTACGCGATCTTGAACTTCGGCGGCGGACGGATGGTGACCCTGCTGGAGGTCATTTCGATTATCGAGCAGACGCTGAAGGTCAGCGCGCAAATCGAATGGTTGCCGGCACAGATCGGCGACGTTCGGCGGACCTGGTCCGACACGACCGCCGCGCGAGAAGCACTGGGTTTTGCCCCACAGGTATCTCTGGAAGAAGGAATCGGGCGATTCGCGCAATGGCTGCAGGGACTTGAATGAGTTCTGACAGCCAGAGCACGCAGGCCGCGAGGCCCTCACGCCGTGCCCTGGTCACTGGGGGGTCTGGATTCATCGGAAGCCACCTCGTCGAGGGTCTGTTGCGGGCAGGCTGGTTGGTCCGGGTGCTCGACGATCTCTCAACAGGCGACGAACGGAACCTGTCGAACGTTTCGGATCGGATCGAGTTCATGCGCGGTAGCGTGTGCGATGAAGCGGCGAGGCAACTCGCCATGCAGGATGTAGAGGTGGTATTTCACGAGGCAGCACTGCCCTCTGTACCGAAAAGTGTTCATCAGCCGCTGCTCACCAACAACGTAAATCTCAGTGGGACTCTGTGCGTGCTCGAAACAGCGCGACACGCCGGCGTGCGACGCGTGGTTTTTGCGGCGTCCTCGTCTGCCTACGGTGACACGCTGGTTCTTCCGAAGGTCGAAACGCTGCCGGCTTCGCCCCAGTCGCCGTATGCGCTGCAGAAATACAGCAGCGAAGTGTATTGCCAGCTCTACTTTCAGTTGTTCGGCCTCGAGACCGTCTCGCTCCGATACTTCAATATCTTTGGACCCAGGCAGAACCCGAAGAGCGACTATGCGGCCGTCATTCCGAGCTTCGTATCCGCAGCGATCGCAGGGAACCTACCGGTGATCTATGGCGATGGCGAACAGACCCGCGACTTCACCTATGTCGAGAACGCAGTTCAAGCAAATCTCGCCGCTGCCGATGCGCCGCGCGCCCCCGGCCAGGTCATCAACATCGCCGCGGGACAGAGAACATCGCTCAATGAATTGTGGTCGGAAATCAAGAATCTCGTGGGTGTGGACTTCGAACCGCGCTACGCCGAGAAGCGGGCGGGTGACGTTCGAGACAGCCTCGCGGATCTGACTCGGGCGAAAGAGTTGCTGGGCTACGAGCCCAGCATCGATCTTCGCGAGGGTCTGCGCAGAACGATCGAGAGTTTGATGCACTAGGCCGCCCCGCTGCCCCGCAGCGGCTCGAAGCCTGGACAGCACTACCATCTATGTGCGGCGCAGCGATGCGTCGGCCAGCGTGAGAACGAGGGATACGACTTCATGAACGTGTGCATTATCGGATCAGGTTATGTCGGGCTGGTGACAGGTTCGTGTTTCGCCGAGTTTGGGGTCCAGGTCGTCTGCGCGGACAACGATGCAGGGAAGGTCTCCGCCCTCCAGGCTGGACGGATTCCCATCTACGAACCGGGTCTCGAGTCTCTGGTGGAACGAAACGTCCGCGAAGGTCGACTCTCGTTCACGACTGACACCAAGGCCGCGATCGAGGCATCGCTGTTGGTTTTCATCGCTGTCCCGACTCCGGCGCGGCCGGATGGGAGCACGGATCTGACCGCGGTCGAAGCGGTTGCGCGGGAAATCGGTCGCGAAATGGATGGCTACAAGGTTGTCGTCACCAAGAGCACCGTACCGGTCGGGACTTCGGCAAGAGTGAAAGGTTGGATCAACGAAGAACTCGAACGGGCCGACAACTCGGCTCGCTTCAGCGTCGCGTCCAATCCGGAATTCTTGCGAGAAGGCGCCGCGATCAGCGATTTCATGCGACCAGATCGCGTCGTGATCGGGACGGAAGACGACCAAGCCACCGCGATCTTGAAGGACCTGTACCGGCCACTCTTTCTGATAGAGACGCCCATCGTGTTGACCGATATTGCGTCGGCCGAGTTGTGCAAGTACGCGGCCAATGCCTTCCTGGCTACAAAGGTCTCGTTCATCAACGAGATTGCGAACTTGTGCGAGGTGGTTGGCGCCGATGTCCACGCGATTTCCCGCGGCATCGGTCTGGATCGCCGCATCGGCTCGAAGTTCCTTCATCCGGGCCCGGGATTCGGCGGTTCGTGCTTCCCGAAGGATACTCGTTCGATCGCCCACTTCGCCCGCGAGCGCGGCCGTTCACTCGAGATCGTCGAGACAGTGATCTCGGTCAACGAAAAACAGCGACAACTGATGGTTGGCAAAATTGTCGGATCACTTGGCGGCGAACTCCATGGAAAGACCGTCGCGGTGCTAGGCCTCTCGTTCAAGCCCGAAACTGATGATGTGCGAGATTCACCTTCGCTCGATATCATTAGCGGGCTGCAGAAACTGGGCGCCAAGGTTCGGGCTTACGACCCGCAGGCGATGAACGAGGCCGCCAAGCTGCTCCCGGAGCTGGTCGTCTGCGAAAACGCTTACGATGCCTGTCGCGATGCAGACGTGCTGGTGATCATCACCGAGTGGAACCAATTTCGGATGTTGGATCTCAAACGGATCAAGTCGTTGTTGAACCGCCCGACGATTGTTGATCTGCGGAACATCTACGAGCCTGGACAGATGCGCGACGCCGGCTTCGACTATATCTGTGTAGGCCGTTGATGGCGCGCATAGAGGACTCGCTGCATGCGGTGATCCTCGCGGGTGGGGCAGGCGAGCGCTTCTGGCCCGCGTCTCGGCAGGCCCATCCGAAACCGTTTCTTCGCGTAATCAACGAAGGAGGTAAGAACGGCCGCAGCATCACACTGTTGGGTGCCACCCTCGCTCGTGCTCGACGCTTTTGTGCTCCGGAACGCACATGGGTGGTGTGCGGCGCCGAACACGCAAACAGCGTGAAATCCGAATCTGGACTACCTGCGCGACAGATCCTGGTCGAGCCGATGCGGCGTGATACGGCAATGGCGATCGCGTTTGCGGCGGTGCGCATTCGCGCCGAAGATCCAAACGCCGTGATGGTAGTCTTGCCATCGGACCATGTGATTCCCGATGCCCGCGCGTTCGCGATGGCGATTCGCAAGGCCGGTCGGGCAGCGCGTGACTCCGGTGCGCTGGTGACTTTCGGAATCGAGCCCACGCGGGCCGACACAGGGCTCGGGTACATCCAACTCGGTCCAGCGATCGATGGCGTAGCTTCGGGTGGGTTGCGGCGGGTGCGCCGCTTCGTCGAGAAGCCCGACGAGACGACTGCTCGGCGCTACCTTCGTCAGGGGGGCTACCTCTGGAACGCCGGAATATTCGTATGGTCGGTGCAGGCGATTCTCGACGAGCTGGAAAGTTGCGCGCCCGATGTGTTCGCGGCATTGGCTCCGCTGCGGTCGGCCGGAAGGCGACCGAGCGGCCGCGCAATCACAGACTGCTACCGAGGAGCGCCTTCGGTTCCGATCGATGTTGCGGTACTCGAGAGGAGTCGGCGGGTTTGGACCCTGCCGCTTCGCATTCACTGGAGCGATGTCGGGACCTGGGCGTCGCTGGCCGAAGAACTCGGCGTAGGGAAAGGCTCATCCAAGGTAATCGACGGGCAACTGGTCGAATGCGATTCCGACGCCAACCTCGTTTGGAGCCAGGGCAAGGCGGTGGTATTGCTTGGCGTCGAGGGGCTCGTGGTCATCGACACGCCAGACGCGCTGTTGGTCGCCCGACTCGACGAGAGCCCCGGGCTGCGCAAAGTCGTCGCGCGACTGAAGGCGAATGGACGAGCGGACCTGACGTAGCACTCGAAAATGTACGGAAAGAGCTACTCAGAAAAGGCACAGAAAAGGTACGCAAACGAGTAGCCGAGTATTCGAGACCCGGGCCACCCGAAGAGGCGAGCTTGCCCGCGACGGAGTTTGGCCAGGAGTGGTTCTCACGAATTTGGCGCGACTGACCGACAGGTGTGACGGGGAGTTGAAATGGCCCAGAATCAGATAGGTCGGGATGCTATTCGGGCGCTGCGCGCGATCCCGCTGTTTTCGGCGGTGGGTGACGCAGATCTCGAATCCTTGAGTTCGCTTGTGATTGAGCGCCGTTTTCCCAAACACAAGACGATCGTCGAAGAGGGGGCGCCCGGCGACTACATGTACATCATCTGCGACGGCCGCGTGAAGGTCACAAAGTTGTCCGGCGATGGGCGTGAGAAAATCCTCGAGCTACTCGATGGCGGGGATTTCTTCGGAGAGATGTCCCTACTCGATGACGCGCCACGTTCGGCAAGCGTAGAGGCGCTTTCGGAAGTTCGAGTTCTGGCGTTGGGCCGAAATGACTTCCTGGACCTGCTGAGGAAGAGTACCGATCTCGCGTTCGCGGTCGTTCAGGAGCTGACTCGAAGGTTGCGGCAGGTCGACGAGCAGGCCAGCTCGCTGTCCTTTCTGCGGGTCAAGGAGCGGACGCAGGGATTGCTCGTGAGGATGGCCAAATCCGAGACGGTCGATCCCAACCGGCGTCTGACCCAGGCACTGACCCACCAGCAGATCGCAGATATGATCGGCACGTCCCGCGAAACCGTTACGCGCGCAATCAAGGGTCTCAAGCAGGACGGTTGGTTGCAGCAGAAAGGCAAGCAATACACCGTGCCTGTTGAGGATTGAGTTCAGTGGTTCGTCATGTGGTGCCGATACACGAGGCGTGACGAAGCCGTCCACCCCGGAGCAGAATTCGAGCGTTGATCGCATGCGGCACGAGCGTCCCGCCGCTGCGAGTGAAGCGGGCACGATTGCAGATTGGATTCTCGGATCCATGAGCGCTGGGATCCTTGCGATCGATCAGGACGGCTTGCTTGCGCAACTCAACTGCGGAGCGCAGCGAATCCTCGGTTGTCCGCCAGCCGATCGATCCCTCGGGAGGCCCTGTCGCGAGGTGCTGGTTGCGCAGCCAGTTGTCGCCGAACTGTTGCTCGACACATTGGCGGGGCGGTCGGCTCTATCGCGGGCCGAGCTGGTCCTAGATTCCGCTCAGGATCAGATGTCGTCCACGATCGGTTTTACGCTGACACCGATTCACGATACTGGCGGTGATATTCGCGGTGCAGCAATGATTTTTCGCGATCTCACGCCGTTCGAGCGTGTGGAAGAGCAACAGCGCCTGACGGAACGACTCGCAGCGCTGGGTCAAATGGCGGCGGGGCTCGCACACGAGATTCGAAACCCGCTGGCGGGCATGGAAGTGATTGCGGGCCTGCTGAAACGGCGGCTCGCCAATCACCTCGATGAGCGCGAGCTGTTAGACCAGCTGACCGGTGAACTGCGGAGGTTGGCGCATACCGTCACCGATTGTCTCGAATTCGTGAGGCCGATGTCGCCGGAGCGCGGTCTCACCGACCCGATCCGGCTTGTCGAAGACGGTCTCGCAATCGGATTGTCGGGGTCGGAATTTGATGGAGTCGTCGAGCGTGCATTCGATATCGAGATCAAAGAGATCAACGCGGATGCGTCTCAACTGCGGGCGGTGGTCGCGAACCTGGTCGCCAACGCGATCGAAGCGATGGCCGGAGACAACGACCATCGTGAGAAGCGGCTGTGTCTGGGAGTGGCTGAATCGTCGGCAGGCCCCGTCCGGCCGGTCAGTGCGAATCGAGATGGTGTGGCTGCGCCACCCATCGGGTTGGGCCGTGAGATTGTCATCACGGTGTCGGATACCGGACCGGGTGTTCCCGAACAGCTTCGCGAGCGCATCTTTTATCCGTTTTTCACCACCAAGGCGACTGGGTCCGGAATCGGATTGGCGTCCGCACTGAAGATCGCCACGGGTCACGGGGGTGCGCTGGAACTCGCACCGGGCGCTGGTCCGGGTGCGACGTTCCTGCTTCGGCTGCACATCGAGGATGAAAAGCCGTGCTGACCGATTCCGCACGGATCCTGGTGGTCGAAGACAATGACACGCTGCGTCGCGGGGTCGCGATGGCGCTGCGCGAGCGTTGGAGCGACGTCGAGGAGATCGACAATGGATCCGCGGCGGTCGAGCGGATTCGCAGTTCGCAGGCGGGTCCATTCGACGTGATCTTGACCGATCTGCGCTTGCCCGGCAGCGATGGCGTATCGGTGCTACGCGCGGCGCGGGATCGAGACCCGGCAACCAGCGTGCTGGTGATGACGGCCCACGGGACAATCGAGACCGCGGTCGACGCGATGCGTTCCGGCGCCTTCGACTTCGTCCAGAAGCCCTTCGACCTCGACCAGCTCGAATTGCGAGTCGCCCGTGGTGTGGACCACCGTCGGCTGCTGTTCGAAGTCACCGAGCTTCGAGCCGAAAGGGCGGCGCGCATCGCCGCGAGCGAGATCATCGGCAACAGCCCAGCGTTGCGCGCTGCACTGGATCTGGCGAAGCGTGTGGCGCCGACGCGTTCGACGGTCCTGGTGACCGGTGAGACAGGAACCGGCAAGGAGTTGATCGCCGGACTGATTCATCGAGCCTCTCCGCGTGTCGATGGGCCGATGGTCAAAGTCAACTGCGCTGCGCTGCCCGAGACGCTGTTGGAATCCGAGCTATTTGGTCACGAGCGGGGCGCATTCACCGGTGCCGACCGGCAGCGAATCGGACGCTTCGAAGAAGCCAGTGGGGGGACGCTGTTTCTCGACGAGGTCGGCGATGCCTCACCGACCATCCAAGCCAAGCTGCTTCGAGTCCTGCAGGACCAGCAATTTCATCGACTCGGTGGCACTTCGCTGTTGCGCACGGATGCGCGCATCGTGTCGGCGACCAACCAGCATCTAGAGAGCCAAATTGCAGCCGGAACATTCCGCGAGGACCTGTTCTTTCGTCTGAACGTGATCCGAATTCACCTGCCGCCGTTGCGTGAACGGCACGACGACCTGGTTGACATCGCCCACCACTTCCTCGCCGGGTTGACCAAGGAGCTGGACCGGTCGATTCGCGGGTTCTCCGAGGCCGCGTTGTCCCGGCTTCGGGCCCATCACTGGCCCGGCAACGTGCGGGAACTTCACAACACTCTGGAGCGAGCTGTTTTGATGAGCGGGGGGCCCCGGATTGAAGCGGACGATCTGTCGATATTGAACAGTCGGTTGGGAGCGCCTGTGCAGGGCTGGAGACCTCCACTTCCGCTAGAGGGAGTCTCCCTACGCGATGTCGAGCAAGAATTGGTGATCGAAGCGCTCGAGCGGACTGGATACGTTCAGAAGGATGCCGCGGGGTTGTTGCGGGTCAGTCGTCGAAAACTGAACTACATGATTCAACGAATGGGGATTACTCACCCGAGCTGGCGCAGGAACCGGCAAGTGGATCCAGACGAACCAAAATTCGGAAGCTGACGTTTCGGTGAAGAAACCCCTTGATTCCTCAGCGCGAAACACGAACCTTAGGCGCCTACGCGGCGTCCCACAATCACTCCGGGACGGCTACCTGTCGCTCGGACATGAACAATGGACGGCTAGCCGCCGCTCAGACACGAGGTACCACATGCGCAGCCTAGCCAGACGAACCCTGATTTTCGTGGCAGCGACCCTCGTTCTCGCCGCCTGTCAGGCGGATGAAGACAAGCTCGCTGAGCACATGAGCCGTGGTGACGAATACCTCGAGGCGGAAAATGCCGGAGCCGCCATCATCGAGTACAAGAACGTGCTGCAGATCGATCCGAATCACGCGGCCGCGCACCACGGACTTTCCAAGGCATATATGAAGAACGCGCAGGTGCGAGAAGGTTTTTGGGAATTGCGCGAGACCGTGCGGCTCGACGTGCAGAACATCGACGCGAAAGTGGAACTCGGCCAGTTGCTGGTGCTGGCGGGTGATCCGGAAGAAGCGCTGGTTCAGGCCGACTCCGCGATCGCAGTCGATCCGACGGCCCACCTGGCACACATGATTCGCGGACAAGCGCTGAACGCACTCAAGCGTCCCGATGAATCGCTCGAAGCATTCCATAAAGCCGTCGAAGTGGCACCGGACGAGTCTGCGCCGATTTTCATGCTGGCGATCGCTTACAGCGCGCGCAATGACTCTGAGGCTGCTGAGCCCCTGTTTCACAAATTTGTGGAGATGGATCCGGGATTTCGATCTTACACATCGCTTGCCAGTTTCCTCTCGCAAGATCGCGACCGGGATGAAGAGACGGAAGCTGCATACCTCGAAGCAGCGAAACGCGCGACCGAGAGCAAAGACCAAATCCGCGCTCACGCCCACACGGCAGGCTTCTACTTTCAACGCGACCGGCTCGATGAGGCGAACGCCTACCTCGAAAAAGCCATCGCTGAGGTCGACGATCCGCTTGAGTTGATCTATCTGGCGGCTCGCTTGCATCTCTCGCAGGGCAACGAGGAAAAGGCCGATGCACTGATCGAGCAGGCCACCCACGCCGACCCTCAAGACCCGAAGCCGTACTTGGTGCTGTCCGCATATCGTGGACGGCAGCGCGATATTCCCGGGGCACTCGCGGCGGCAGAAAAGGCGATCGAGATCGCACCCGACGATATCGACGCGAACCTCCGCGTCGCCGAGATCCTGGTCGATGTCGGTTATCGGGAAGGGGACGCTGCGAAGGTGACGCGCGGTCGGGAGATTGTGGAGGGTGTGCTCGAGAGGCAGCCGTCGCATCCCAGCGGGTTGATGGTCAAGGCCAAAATCGATCTCGCAGAGGAGAAGCTCGACGATGCGATCGCCGCCCTTCGCGCCGCAATCGACGTCGATCCCGAACTCTCACAGGCCCACTACATCCTCGGCACCGCGTTGTCGCTTCGAGGCGAGAAGACCGCCGCGCGCACCGAACTCGCTCGAGCACTCGAGATTGATGCCGGACTGCTCGAAGCGAGGCGCGTGTTGGCACGGGTTCACGCCAATCTCTACGAGCACGAATACGCGATCGAAGAGGGGCGCCGCTACTTGCGAGAGCGGCCCGATTCCGTCGATACGCGGATCCTGGTCGCGCAGAGTCTGGTGATCCTCAAGCGAACAGATGAGGCGTTGGCTGAACTCGAACAGATCAGCGAGGAGGAGCGAACCGTCGATGTGTTGTTCGCGATGGGGCGGGTCCACCTCCGAAACGGAGACAAGAAAATCGCGCGCGATTTCATGATTCAAGCGCTCGAGATGAATCCGACGCACCACGACATCCTGCGCAACTTGTTGCGCCTCGATCGTCAAGAGGATCGCTTCCCTGAGTCCGTCGCGCGCATCAACAAGGCGGTGGAAGCCGAGCCCGAAAATGCCAAGCTGAGGCTGCTCGTCGGTGCGGTGGCGTGGATGGACAAGCGCCAAGCGGACGCTGAGACGGCATTCAAGAAAGCCATCGAAATCGATCCGACCGACGTGGCTGGTTACGAACATCTGGCACGCTTGTACGCGCGTACCGGTCGGCTACCGGAGGCGGTGAAGACCTACGAAGACGCGGTGAAGGTACGACCGAGTGATCCCAACCTGCATCACTTTCTGGGCATCTTGTATCAGTACGGTGGCGCGCGCGACAAGGCGATTGAGCGCTACGAGGATGCGATCAAGTACGGCCCCGATCTCGCGGAGGCCAAGAACAATCTCGCCTACATCTATGCCGAGGCGGGAGAGAATCTGGACCGCGCGCTCGACCTCGCGCAGGAGGCAAAGGCCGCGCTCCCCGATAGCCACAACGCCGCGGACACACTCGGTTGGGTGTTGTTCAAGCGAGGTATTCCGTCGGCTGCCATCAGCTACCTGAAGGAAGCTGAAGCCGGTGGCGCCGAGGCGGACGCTCCGACGATCGCGACAATCCGGCACCATCTCGCGCTCGCCTACGAATCGGACGGGTCCAAGGACAAAGCCAGCGAAGCGCTGAGACGGGCGTTGTCCGACCTCGACGAAAAGGCGTCCACCCGCCGAGCGAGCGGCGAAAAAGCTATGCAAGACCCCGAGTGGGCGACGCCGCTGCGAGCGATGTTGACCCGATTGGAGACTGAGCAAGATTCCAGCTGAGCGGATGCAGTCAATCGACAGCTTGAGGGCCATTCGAGCAGCTGAAGGCTCTCATTCGCAGCTGAAGGCTCTCGTTCGATCAGCTGAGGGCTCTCGTTCGACCCGCTGAGGGCTCTCGTTCGACCCGCTGAGGGCTCTCGTTCGACCCGCTGAAGGCTCTCGTTCGACCCGCTGAAGGCTCTCTCACTTTTCCAGCTGAAGGCTCTCTCATTTTTCCAGCTGAAGGCTCTCTCATTTTTTCAGCTGAAGGCTCCTCATCCACCCGCGGAAAGCAATTTTCATGCAGCCGGCGGTTCATTTTTGACCGCCCGAGGCAGTTCCGAAGATCAAGCGTTTCCCTCGCATGGTCGATATGAGTGCGACTACCTGTGTTCCCGGGTGAAGGCCAATAGAGGCTTCCCGCGGGGATGGGTCGGAGGGATGCGATGATGTCCAGGATTCCTGGGGTTCTCGGCGCTATCTGCGCGCTTTTGCTGCTGGCACCGTTGTCCGCACAGGCGGGCGAGTTGGACACAGTGGCAGTAGCCGACGCAGATCGGATCGAAGCGGGCGATGCCGACCAGCCGCCCGACGCGATGCCGGCCGATCGACCGGAATCGATGCTCGACGACACCTCTACGAGTACGGAGAAAGGCGATGACTTCGATTCTCCCGTTCCCGCCGAACTGGCCTCGGAGGCCGTCCGGGAGATTTCCAAACCGACTCCGGCCGTTCTGCTTGGCGAGATCGGCTACGACGAACTGGGACGCGAGGGGCGAATTCACATCGTCGTCGTTGGCGACACTCTCTGGGATATCTCGGAGGCCTATCTCGGCACGCCCTGGGTATGGCCGTCGATCTGGACCGACAACAGCGACATCCAAAACCCCCATCTCATCATGCCAGCGGATCGAATCTGGATCTCTCGGTACGAGATGCGACGAGTCACGGCCGAAGAAGCTGACAGGCTACTCGCAGGGGCGCGAGCTGACACCGACATGCCGGCCGCTTTGGAAGTCGGCTCGGATGGTGATGAACTGCCGCGGCTATACAGAGTGTCGTCTTCTGAAGCGGGCGGTTTCGTAACCCCGCAGGAGCTCGAGAGCGCGGCAAGCGTCATCGATTCCGTCGCGCCCAGGGTCATGATGGTTCAGCCGGACGAGGTCTACATCGGGTTGGGTGACTCCGAGGTTTCCGTTGGCGATCAGTTCACGATATTCCGGACCGACGCGAAAATCTTCGACCCGGACACCAATCGATTGATCGGCTATCACGTCAACGTGCTCGGTTGGGCACAGGTCACCAAACCGGACAGCGAGACTTCGATTGCGGTGATCCGACAGTCCAACTCCGAGATCGAAGCGGGCGACCGTTTGATGCCGCGCGAAAAGGCGGTGCTCGACATCGAGGTGACTGGGTCCCCGATAGGTGTCGAAGGGCGAGTCAGCTTCCTACCGGCAGGGCGAGGAATGATGGCGACGACCGACTTCGTCTACCTCAACCGCGGAGAACTGGATGGTGTGACGGTCGGGAACCAGCTGGCCGTCTATCGGGAGGGATGGGCAGCACCCGAAGTGGCGCGCAATGAACGTGTGCAGATTCCGGACCGACCGATCGCCGACTTGTTGGTAATTACCACGCGATCCGAGACATCAGTCGCGCTGATTACCCACACGGAAACCGAACTCGAACTGGGAGACCGCTTTCGCGGAGCGGCTGCGTTCGCGCCGGCGGCGATGGAGCCGTAGCCAGCAGGTAGACCCGGCCAGGGGGCAGGCGACGACGTAGCCTTCGCCGTCGAAGCGGCGAGCGCGCAACGAGCGACGATTGGGCGACCCGTTGCGAACGGGTCGCCTTAAAAGCTATCAGTGGGTTCCCCGGTCCCGGGGAACTCACTGTGCGTTCGAGTTCGAAAGATCCTGCCTCGAAAGACTCGAAAGACCCTTCGTCGAAGCACCCTGCGTCGAAAGATCGCTTCGTTCGCCAGTCTGAGAGCGTACGGGTGCTGGACCCGGCCGATCTCGAGAATCGATCGCTGCTCGCCGACTGGTTGGCATTCCAGCGAAGCATGGCCCTCCACCCACAGCTCGCCGTTCGCGCGTTCCGAGAGTATGGCCACCCCCGGCGAGCGCTGCGCGCGGCGGATCGGTTGGTCCGTACCGCTGGCTCGCCCCGTTCAGCTGATCCAGCCCGTTCCTCTGATACGACCCGCTCTGGGCGAAAACAACACGATTGGATCGGCGCCAGCCCGAGTGCCGATCCGGCTGCCGACCTCGCAGCTCTGGCGCGCGCGCGCGCAGTGGCGCTACCGGTTGATTCGCCCCTCTACCCGCAGCGGCTGGCCGCGCTGACTGACCCCCCGCTTTTACTGCTCGTGTGCGGGCGGCCCGAGCTACTGAGCCGTCCGGCGGTTGCGATTGTCGGCTCGCGCGCCGCGACTGTGTACGGCAAGCGGGTTGCGAGGCAGATCGGGGCCGATCTCGCCGCAGCCGGGATCACTGTTGTATCGGGGCTCGCGCGCGGGATTGATGCCGAGGCGCATGAGGGTGCGTTGGATGCCGGCGGCGTGACGGTGGCCGTGTTGGCGTGCGGGATCGATCGCGTCTACCCCCCCGAGCACCGCTCTTTGGCGCGGCGGATCGCAACCAGCGGTGCGGTGATAGGCGAACTCCCGCTCGGGACGCCGCCCAAGCCTCCGTTCTTTCCGATGCGCAATCGGCTGATCAGCGGCCTGTCATTGGCGGTGGTTGTCGTGGAGGCGCGCGTGCGAAGTGGCACGCTGATCACAGCCTCACACGCTGCGAATCAAGGACGGGATGTGTTCGCGGTCCCCGGTCCGATTACCGCGCCGACCAGTGAGGGCACCAATCGACTGCTACGCGACGGCGCTTACGTGGCACTCGGCGCCGAAGACGTATTGCGAGAGCTGGGCGTGGAGTCGGTCCAAGCTCCCGGACCGGCTAGCCCTGTCCGGAAGATTGGAGACGGCGCAGCCTCGATCCTCGCGGCCTTGGGGGAGGCGCCCGCGTCACGAGACGAACTGGGGCACCGGCTGGGTCGAGCGCCTGAGCAATTGGCCCTGGATCTGCTGGAACTCGAACTGGATGGACGTGTAGCTGAGGAACGCGATGGACGGCTTCTGATCGTGGATCCGCGCGAATAACCCGCGCTTCGCATGGTTGTCGGGTGTAGTACCGGCGCAGTACTGCGCAAGTACTGCGCCAGTACGACGCGAAGGCGACGCGAACACAACGTGGATGCGGCTTTAGTGGGGCATGGCTACAGCGCGGAGTCCAAATTTTCAGTGCTATCGTCCAGCGCTGTGGTGCGCGCCGCGGTGCGCGCGCCGCAGCCGGAAATGTGTGCATCAACGCGTGATTTCGGCAGCCGGGGGGCCATGAGCGCGCAATCGGGTGAGGCTGCAAACAGCCGGACATCTCGGCATCTGAGCGTGATCGGTGCGGGCCTGGCTGGTTGTGAGGCAGCTTGGCAGGCGGCGCAGCGGGGTCTGGACGTCACGCTGTTCGAGATGAAGCCGATCCGCTTCTCTCCAGCGCATGTATTCGAAGGTTTCGCCGAGTTGGTCTGCAGCAACTCACTGAGGTCAAACTCGAGCGTCAACGCGGTCGGGCTGCTGAAGGAGGAAATGCGCCTTCTCGGGTCGCTGATCATGACGGCGGCCGATGAGTCTGCGGTACCGGCAGGCCGTGCACTGGCGGTCGACCGGGAGGCGTTCTCGCAGCGAGTCACCGAAACCATCAGCTCGCATCCCCGCATCGAGATCCGGCATGAGGTGGTCGAGCGGCTGCCGGAATCGGGGCGGGTGATCCTGGCGACTGGCCCGCTGACCGCGTCCGAATTGGCCAGCGATCTCCAGGAGTTACTCGGCGATGAGTACCTGTATTTCTACGATGCCTTGTCGCCGATCATCTATGCCGATTCGATTGACACCGAAGTAGCGTTCCGTGCGTCTCGCTACGACGAGGATGGAGAAGGCGATTATCTCAACATCGCGCTGACGGAGTCGGAATACTTCGACCTCGTGGCAGCATTGCTCGGTGCTGAGACGGTTCCGCTGCACAAATTCGAGTCGAAACTGTACTTCGAAGGCTGCTTGCCGATCGAAGAGATGGCGCGTAGGGGAGCGAAAACGCTGTCGTTTGGACCGTTGAAGCCGGTGGGATTGATCGATCCCCGAACGCATGCGCGACCTTATGCGGTGCTCCAGCTTCGTCAAGAAGACAAACACGGCGCGATGTACAACCTCGTCGGCTGCCAGACGAAGATGCGCGTCGGTGACCAGCAGCGCGTTTTTCGCAGCCTGCCAGCATTGTCAGACGCGGTCTTCGCGCGCTACGGCTCGATTCACCGCAACACTTATGTGAACGCCCCGAAGCGACTTCGACCCACGCTCGAAGTCCGCGCCCGCGAGGGGCTCTATATCGCGGGACAGATGGCGGGAGTCGAGGGCTACGTCGAGTCGGCAGCCCTGGGTTTCATTGCGGCGATCAATGCGGTAGTCGCTTGTCGCGGAGACGAGCCACTGTTGCCCTCACCCGCGACCGCTCACGGCGCGCTGATCGAATATCTGGCGAACGCGAACCCGCGGACCTTCCAACCGATGAACGTGAACTTCGGCTTGTTTCCACCGCTCGAAGGAACCGGCGGGCGGTTCAAAAAGCGCGAGAAGGCAGAGTTGATGGTTGCCCGCGCGCGCGATGCGATTGGCTCCTACGCGCGACACACCCAGGATCTGCTATGAGCGATCGGGGATGACTGCTCCCAAAGTCGTCGCGACGCGAATGTCGGACGCTATCGGTGAATTCGGTCTCCACTTGCGCGCCGAGCGCAACCTGTCTGCTCACACTCTCCGCGCCTATCTGGCGGACATACGCCAGTTCGCCGCAACACTCGAACACGTGCGCGAGCCGGGGACGGTTACCGCGACCGAAATCCGCGCCTACCTCGCGAGCTTGCACGGCCATCGTCACGTCTCGACAATGGGTCGCAAGCTCGCTTCGTTGCGGAGTTTCTTCCGGTTTCAAGTGCGCGAGGGGAATTGTCCGCTCGACCCTACCGACGGAATCCCGATGCCACGAACGCCATCGCGACTGCCCAACCCGCTGTCGGTCGACGATTGTTCCGCATTGATGGAGGAGCGGGCGGACCCGCGGGATGCTGCGCGAGGCTGCCTGCGCGATCGCGCGATTGTGGAACTCCTGTACGGAGCAGGAATTCGGGTCGGAGAAATGGCTGGATTGGATGTGAGAGATGTCGATCTCCACCGTGGTGACGTGAGGGTGCTCGGAAAGGGCCGAAAGGAGCGCGTCGTCCCGCTGCCGCTAGCTGCGCGAGAGGCGCTCGCCGACTACCTCGAAGCCAGACGCGCGCCGGGCCTGCTGGGCGAGCCGATGTTTCCGTCGCTGCGTTCGTCGCCCGTCGATGGCGCGCGGCGTCTTTCGACGCGAGATTTTCGCAGAATCGTCAAGGCGCGTGCCCGCCGTGCGGGAATCGCAGATCGAGTTCACCCGCACCGGCTCCGACACAGCTATGCAACGCATCTGCTCGACATGGGCGCCGACTTGCGCGAGATCCAGGAACTGCTGGGGCACGCGAGTCTTTCGACGACCCAGAAATACACTGGCGTATCGACGGAGAGGCTCGTCGAGGTCTACGATCGCAGTCATCCGAGGTCTGGCGCCCAGCCGACCCGGTCTGAGCGCGACAAGAATCGGAGGAACGAATGAAGCCGGGTGAACCTGTTCGGTCGACGACTGTGCTGGCCGTCGTGCGCGATGGGGTGATCGCGATGGCATCGGACGGTCAAGTCACGGTCGGCGACGCAATCATGAAATCGACGGCACGCAAGTCCCGCAAGGCTTCGAGGCACGAGGTTCTGCTCGGATTCGCTGGAGGCGCAGCAGACGCGCTCGCGCTGACAGAGCGCCTCGAGGCGAAATTGGACGAGTATTCCGGCAATGTGCGGCGAGCCGCGGTCGAGCTGGCCAAGAGCTGGCGGACCGACCGCGCACTCAGGCGGTTGGAGGCATTGCTGGTCATCGGCGATCGCGAAAAGGTGTTGGTCGTATCGGGCAACGGGGACGTGATCGAGCCGGACGATGGCATGGTCGCAGTCGGGTCGGGTGGCAACTACGCATTGGCGGCGGCACGGGCGTTGTCTGCCCACTCGAGCCTTGGACCGGCCCAAATCGCAGAAGAGTCGCTGCGCCTGGCCGCGGAGATCTGTATCTACACCAACGACAACATTCATGTGGTCACCTTGCCGTGAGTAACATGCGATCCTTTACGCCCCGAGAGGTGGTTTCCGAACTCGACCACTACATTGTTGGCCAGAACGAGGCGAAGCGTGCGGTCGCCATTGCGCTGCGCAACCGCTGGCGTCGGCAGCAGGTCCCCGAGGACCTGCGCGATGAGATTGCACCCAAGAATATCATCATGATCGGGCCGACCGGTGTCGGGAAGACGGAAGTCGCGCGCCGTCTGGCAAAGCTCGCACAAGCTCCGTTCATCAAGGTCGAGGCTTCGAAATTTACCGAGGTCGGCTACGTCGGTCGTGACGTGGAGTCGATGATTCGCGATCTGATGGAAACTGCGATGGGGCTGGTGCTGGAAGAAGAGAAGCGCACGGTACGCGCGAAGGCCGAGGAGATGGCTGAAGAGCGCCTGTTGGATGCGCTACTGCCGTCACGGGCGATAGCAGCTCCCATGCATCCGAACATGCCCGGCGTCGAGCATCCCACTACCGGACAACCCGACGTGTCCCGAGACTCGGATACCCGCGAGAAACTCCGGAAAATGTTGCGCGCTGGGAATCTTGACGAGCGCCAAGTCGAAATCGAACTCGACGACGCGCGCGGTGCCAGCCAGACGCTGTCGATCTTCTCGGCCCAGGGCGTCGAAGAAATGGGAATGCAATTCAAGGATCTGTTGGGCGGCCTGATCCCGAAAAAGACCAACATCCGGCGGATGACGGTCGCCGACGCTCGAGAGGCGTTGGCGTCCGAAGAAGCGGGCAACCTGGTGGACATGGATCGCGTCCGCGAGGTGGCGATAGAACGGGTGGAGCAGACCGCGATCGTCTTCATCGATGAGATCGACAAGGTCGCCAGCGGCTCCGGGCAGACGACGAGTGCTGATGTCTCCCGCGAGGGCGTGCAGCGGGATCTGTTGCCCATCGTCGAGGGCTCGACCGTGCAAACGAAACACGGGCCGGTCAATACAGATCACATTCTATTCATCGCCGCCGGCGCGTTTCACTCGGCGAAACCATCCGATCTGATTCCCGAACTGCAGGGCCGTTTTCCAATCCGCGTCGAGCTTGCGAGTCTCACCCGGGAGGATTTCGTTCGGATTCTCACCGAACCGCAAAACTCGCTGGTCCGGCAGTATACTGCGTTGCTTCGGACGGAGAACGTCGAGCTCGACTTCAGAGAAGACGGGATCCATGCGATCGCGAGGTTCGCAGCGCTGGTCAACGAGCGAACCGAAAATATCGGCGCTCGCCGGCTGCATACGGTCATGGAGCGCATGCTGGACGAAGTGAGCTTCGAGGCACCGGATCTCGGACCGGTCCGAATTACCATTGACGAGAAGTTCGTTCGAGACCGGCTCGAGGAACTTACCGACGACGAAGATCTTTCGAGGTTCATTCTTTGATGTCAGTTCGAAGGCCCATGGAGGAAGCCGGACCGCGCGTACTCGTCGTTGATGACGAGAGGTTCTTTCGCGAGCAGATCTGCGATGCGCTCGCAGCTGCGTCGATCGAGTACGCGACGGCTACGACCGGGGAGGAAGCGCTGAGGGCTGGCCGTGCGATCGACGTCGGCGTGGTCGTGCTCGATATCAGCCTACCAGGCGTCTCTGGCATCGAGGTGTTGGAGCAGCTACGCGGCGAACGGCCGATGCTGCGGGTGATCATCGTTTCTGCCCACACGGAACAGGATCTCATTCTGGTCGCTCTGCGACTGGGTGCATGCGATTACTTGGCTAAGCCGCTGCACGAGGAGGAGCTGGTTCTCGCAGTGCAGCGCGCGCGCACGAGTTACCAGCTGCAATCGAGAGGGGCGCTCTTGCGGGACCGCCTGGCTGCGCTGGAAAACCAGCTTACGAGCCTGGCGGAGTTCGATTCCGACCGAGATCCGGGTGTGACGATCGAACAGCGAGCGGTAGATGCGGTGGCCGACGTGCTGGGCGCGTCGAAGACGTCGTTGATGTTGCTGGGAGATGACGGTCGTGAGCTGCGGGTCGTGGCAACCACTGGGCGCGATCTGCTGCCGAGCGATATGGACTCTGTCCCGATCGGCGAAGGCCTGGCCGGTGCAGCACTGGCCGTCGGGCAGGCGTTGTTGGTCGGCGACCTCAGTTCCGACGAGAGGTTCGGGGAGCGTGCAACCTCGCATCGATATCGCACCCGCTCGTTGGCGCTGGCTGTTGTGCCCGGTGCCAACGGGCCGCTCGGTGTGCTGTGTGCGACGGACCGGCTGGACGATGAGCGGTTTCGCGAAGACGATCTGAGTCTGCTTCGGATCCTCTCGCTCGCGATTGGCCCGGCGTTGGCTCGCGGCAACACAATGGCTGCCGCAAATCGCCGTCAGGCTGGCCTCGAGGCTGGAATCACTCCTACCGAAACTCCTGCAGCGCCCGATGTAACCTCTAGCGTACAAACAGGGGGAGAATCGGATGCCGAACTCGCTCGCCGCATCTGCGATGCGCTGACCACCGAAATCGAACCGGCGCGATTGATTGCCGCCGTGCTCCGCTCTGTGGCCGAATCGGTTCCTGCGGCACCGGTGTCGCTGTATCTGCTCGACGCGGCCGGGAATGAATTGCTGCTCGAGGCCCAGTGCGAGCTGGCCAGCCACGCCGACCCCGAACGGCTTCCCGCCAATCGGGGACTGACTGGTGCGGTGTGTCAGACCGGGCATCTGATTGCAACCGACGCGCCCGACAGTGACCCCCGATTCGACGCTCTTGTCGATACGCCGGAAGGGTCGCCGCCGCGGCCGCTGTTGTGCCTTCCACTGGTCTTGCGCAACAAGACGCTCGGAGTGGTCCGCGTGTTCCCGAACCGAGGGGTGAGCGCATCGGCACGCACCGGGGAAATTCTGACGGCCGCAATCTCGGCAGCAGTCCGCAATGTCCTCATGTACCGTTCCCTGCTCGAATCTGTCGACGAGGTCGCCAGCGCTCGACGCACTGCCAGACGCCAGGGTCAACACGAAACGCCACACCCAGCCTTTCGCCAAGACCAACGCCCGAGCTGAACGCAACAGCCGATCGGGTGCGCGACCAATCGAATTCCTGTGAACGAGAGTCATCAGGCACGATGAAGACACTGATTGACAAAGCTGAGGTGCTGATTGAGGCGCTGCCGTACATTCGGCGCTTCGTCGACCAGACAGTCGTAATCAAGTACGGCGGCAGCGCGATGGCCGAACCCGAGCTGCAGGTTTCGTTCGCCGTCGATGTCGTGATGCTCAAGTATATCGGGCTTCGACCGGTAATCGTTCACGGCGGCGGGCCGCAGATCGGCGCAACGTTGTCGCGACTGGGGATCGAGTCGAGTTTCATCGACGGGCTGCGCGTCACCGACGATGAGACGATGGACGTCGTCGAGATGGTTCTCGGCGGGAAGGTGAACCGCGAGATCGTCGATCTCGTAGGCCGGGCGGGAGGACGAGCGATCGGTCTGACGGGAGGCGACGGTGGGATGATTCGAGTCACTCGCCGGATGGTTGCCGATCGAGACCTCGGTCGCGTCGGCCGGGTGGTTGCGGTTGATCCAGCAGCCATTGTCGCGGTGACTGAGTCGGGCTTCATTCCGGTGATCGCGCCGATCGGTATCGATGCCGATGGGGTGACCCACAATGTCAACGCAGATGAGGCGGCCGGCGCGATCGCCCGCGCCTTGTCCGCAGAGAAGCTGATTCTGCTCACGGACGTCGAAGGTGTAAAGGACGCGAACGGCCAGCTCGTCTCGCAGCTTTCAACAGATGAAGCGCGCAAGCTCATCGCCGAAGGGACGATCCGCGACGGGATGATTCCCAAAGTCGGTTGCTGCATCGAAGCTCTGGAGAGCGGCGTTTCCAGTACGACGATCGTAGACGGACGGATCCTGCACGCTCTGCTGCTCGAGATCTTCACCGACGGAGGCGTCGGGACGCTGCTGACCCGCTGATTGGATGCCCTGAAGCATTCCCGGGGACTTCATTCACAGGGACTTCGTACCAGGGATTTTCATGCCCAAAGATTTCATCTCACTCAGTGACTGGTCGGCCGATGAGCTTCTCGCAATTCTCGATCGCGCTCGCGAGCTGAAAGATCTGCTGCACAACGGGGTGCGCCCCCAAACGCTGCTGGGTCGTTCACTCGCGATGTTCTTCGAAAAGCCTTCGCTACGCACTCACGTGACTTTCGAGGCGGGGATCAGCCAGTTGGGCGGTCACCCGATCCTGCTTCGGCCAGAACAAGTAGGCATCGGGACCAGAGAGTCGCCGCGCGATGTGGCCGTCAACCTGTCTCTATGGGTCGACGGCATCGTTGCGAGAACCTTCAGCCACACGTTGATCGAAGAGATTGCGAGCGCCGCGACGATTCCGGTGATCAACGGGCTTACCGACTTGTTGCATCCGTGCCAGGTGATGGCGGACCTCCAGACGATTGCCGAACGCGTAGAACTTTCTCGTTCAGTCATCGCATACGTGGGCGACGGCAACAATATGGCCAATTCGCTGCTCTACGGCGCGGCGGTGCTGGGTCTCGATCTGCGAATCGCCACTCCACAGTCCCATCGCCCCGCCCATCGGGTCCAAAAGCGCGCCGACGAACTTGCGAGCCACAGCGGTGCGCGACTTTTCTGGAGCGCAGATCCCGTCGAGGCCGTTCGCGGGGCGAACTTCGTATATACCGACGTTTGGACCAGCATGGGGCAGGAAAGCGAGCGAGATCAGCGGAGACAGCTGTTTCAGGACTATCAGTTGAACGCTGAACTGTTGGCGCATTCCGACCAGGCGTTCGTGATGCACTGTCTTCCCGCCCATCGCGGGGAAGAGATTACAGACGAAATTCTCGATGGTTCTCGGAGCTTGATTCTCGACCAGGCCGAAAACCGGCTGCATGCGCAAAAGGCGGTACTCGAGCGTCTGCTCGGCGTTTGAATCCAAAGGGGCTGACCCGAGGGGCAGGCGCTGGCCAAAGCATCCTCGGTGAAGCGGCGAGCCCGCAGCGTCCGGCGCGGCCGAATTTTCCCGCGGGGGGGGATGAAAGCCGTCGCCTGCGAGTTTCTCGCTGCGAGACGCGCCGCATCTATACGCAGCCAGGTTAGTCAGCGCGGCGTCCAACCGGTGCTTGTGCAGTTCGGCACATTTCTCAGCTTTTCCCAGCTCTGCACCGAAGAGTCACGGTGTCGCGGCCGGTTTGGGCCGCGCATGGGGGAGCCATGCAACCAGGGGCAGAACAGTCCGCGCGAGAGCTGGGTATTCCCCAACTCGCTGAGGGTTGGGACCCCGTCAAAGCGTCCCTCAGTCCGACTGAGGGTTTCTTGCTGTCCAGAATCGACGGTCACACGCCCTGGGTTCAGCTGCGTCAGATCTGCGGCATCCCGCCGCATGACGTAGACGAGTGTATTGAGCGTTGGCTGACCGAAGGCGTGGTCAAGTTGTCGGCTGTTCGCAACGGCGATCGGTCGCGGCCGAAGATCGATCCTGCTCTCGACATCGCAATCGAACTACAGCAGCAGATACTCGACTTCGAGGCTCGGCTCGGTCGCTCGTATTTCGAGCTACTCGACATTCCACGCGATGCAGATACCGAAGAAATCAAGCGGGCGTATTTCAGGCTCTCCAAGATCTTCCACCCGGATCGCTATTTCAGGCGCGAAATTGGTGAATACGCGCGATGCCTCGATCGGATCTTTCGCAAACTCGTCGAGGCCTACGAGCTATTGTCGGATCCGAACACCCGCAGCGAGATCGAACGTACGCTCGGGGCCCCTGTGCCCGCGCCTCCCCCATCGAGTGTGTCCGGGGAGTCTTCCGGCGCTCTCATCAAGACCCCGAAGAAGCTCACCAAACGCGAGACGCTCGACCGGCTGCGCCGCCACTTCAAGATGCCTGAGAGCGTGATGGCAGAGCGTCGCTCGAGTGCTGCCCAGTTCTACAAGACCGCGATGATCGCAGTCCAGCGTGGCAAATGGCAAGAGTCGGCTCAGTGTGTGCGGCTCGCGATCGCATTCGATCCATGGAACGACGAATACCGCGCCGAGTTTGTCGAAATCCAAGTCAAATCGCACCAGCAGGGCGTCAACCAGTTGTTGGACGAGAACGCGAAAGGTTGGAACGAGAGCAACGTCGGGACAGCGTTGAAACTGCTCGAAGAAATTCTGGCGTATCGCCCAGCGGACAGCGCAGCCAACCACCAGGCCGCTGAGCTGGCGCTCGCAACTGGGGCAAACGAGAAAGCGCTCGAATACGCTCGAGTAGCAAACGATCACTGCCCGGAGTCAGTGCCGATTCTTCTGACACTCGCGCGAGCGATGCGGCGCAGTGGCATGTGCGAAAAGGCGATTTCAATCCTGAAAACCGCCGCTGAACTCGATCCGAATCATTCCGAAGTAAGGGCCGAGTTGAACGAACTACGACGCGCACGCCGGCGTTCTTGATCCAAGGGGGGGGCACCATGGGGACCGTGATTGGTATCGATCTGGGCACGACGAATTCTTGTGTGGCAATCGTCGACGGTGGCAAAACGGTCGTCATTCCGAACACAGGCGGCTACAAGACGACGCCTTCGATGTTCGCGATCTCACAGGACGGAAAGAGACTCGTGGGGCACCTGGCGAAGCGCCAGGCGATCACCAACGCCAAGAATACGGTGTATGCCGCGAAACGGCTGATCGGCCGGCGCTTCGATTCGCCCGAAGTCCAGAAGGCGATGGAACTGTGCCCATTCACGATCGTTCGCGGAGAAAACGATGACGCGCGGATCGAGATCGGAAACAAGGCCTTCACCTGTCCCGAGATCCTGGGCATCATCGTTCGCGAGATGAAGCGCGTGGCCGAGGAGTATCTCGGGGAGCCCGTCAATGAGGCGGTAATCACGGTTCCTGCCTACTTCAACGACTCGCAGCGCCAATCCACGAAGGACGCCGGTAAGATCGCGGGACTCGAAGTTCTGCGAATCATCAACGAGCCGACGGCTGCGGCGCTCTCGTACGGAATCGGAGAAGAGCGGAACGAGAAGATCGCCGTGTACGACCTCGGCGGCGGAACTTTTGATATCTCGATCCTCGAGTTCGGCAAGGGCGTGGTTGAAGTTCTGGCCACCGCCGGGAACACCTTTCTAGGAGGAGAAGATTTCGATCGCCGACTCGTCGAGTACGTGCTCAAGGAGTTCCAGGAGTCGGATGGGCTGGACTTGCACAACGACCTGATGGCGCTTCAGCGGCTCAAGGACGCTGCGGAGAAGGCAAAGTGCGACCTGTCAACGCTCAATGTCACCGAAATCAACCTTCCGTTCATCGCGAACGATGTTTCCGGAGCACGCCACCTCAGTATGGAGATCACCCGTGAGGTCCTGGAAGGCCTGGTTGGCGACATCGTTCATCGAACACTCGAAGCGGTCGAAAAGTGTGTCATCGACGCAGGACTGAGCCCGCAGGAGATCGATAATGTTGTGTTGGTTGGCGGGCAGACGCGGATGCCACTGATCCAGCGAGCGGTGGGCGACTTCTTCGGAAAGCGTCCGCACAAAGGCGTCAATCCAGACGAGGTCGTCGCAATGGGCGCAGCGATCCAGGGGGACATCCTGACGTCGGAAGGCGACAGCTTGTTGCTGCTCGACGTAACGCCGATGTCGCTGGGGATCGCGACCTTCGACGGAAAGTTCGCTCCGTTGATCGAAGGCAATACGCCGGTTCCCGCGCGCAAGTCTCGCATCTACACGACTACGCGAGAGAATCAATCCGCCGTCAAGATTCGGGTTCTTCAGGGTGAGAGCGAACAGGCAGACGAAAATCATTTGCTTGGTGAGTTCGTGCTGTCTGATATTCCGAATGCCGGGTCCGGCGTACCGGAGATCGAAGTGGTGTTCAATATTGACTCCGATGGAATCGTCAACGTCGCTGCGCGGGACCTCGCGACCGAACGCGTGCAGAACATCACCGTGAACGCCGCCAGCACGCTCTCCGACGACGAAATTCAAAGCATCATCGCCGAGCATGCTTCGCACGATCTTCCGAGGGCGACCTGAGATGGGCGCGGTGTCTCGAAATAGCCAGAACGTCACGCTCGGCGCAGCGGTCGATCGCCATGCGGGCCGCGTACCCGGATGAGTGAAGGGACGCCTCCCTCGCTTCTTGACTACATCGATGCCCCGGTCCTGGTCGGCGACCCGGATGGTTGCACGGTATATGTCAATCCGGCGTTCGAGGCTCACTTCGGCGTCGACGCGAGGAGGGTCCGCGGCCAAACATTGGCCGGACTGTTCGAAGGAGGCGCAAGAGAGGCAATTTTGCGCGCAGTAGCGGACGTCTGCAGTGGAGGCTGTAAAGTCCATTTCCAGTTGCGCGATGGAGGCCGCGGCTATTCCGCGATCGCTTCGCCGATTTCCTCATCGGCCAGCAGTGTCGGTGTCATCATCCTTCTGACCGAACAGCAAGTGTCGAGCGATCGGCTCGCGACTTGTGGACGAGCCATGGCCGATCCGCTCGATGTCTTGACCCGCTGCCTGTCGGAGATCGCCGACGATCTCGGAGATCAATCCGACGACCCGCGGCGCGCAAACCTGGCCGATGCCGCCGAGGCGATCGACGAGCTGCGCAAGCGGGCCGACGAATTGGTTGGACTCCTCGCGATCTGACGGCGAAGCCTACTGCGGTAATTTCCCGCAGGGCAGAGCGAGTCAGCGGACGTCACCGAGGTCTACGACCCGAACACGGGGACGGCGGGCAACGGCTCCTGGGGTGTGCGGTTCACGAACTGGCTACACAACGGCCAGCCAACGGGCGCACAGGACAGCACGACGACGCAGGACGGGGCATACAGCTGATAGGCGGGACTCCGTCACCTAGCAACGGCCCAACTGTCACGCGCAACGCCACGCGACCAGCGGGCATGTGGGGCTGTCAATTCGCCGGGTTCGGGTTTTGTGCCAGGTATTTCAAGAGGTAGGGAAGCAGCAGCTTCATCAGGTCCTGTTTCGGCGCAATCTGTTCGCCTAATGCGAACACGTAGCTCAGGGTCTTCGCGTACAGCAGCAGATCGTTTGGTAACTGAAGGCCTTCGGTTTGCTGGAGGAGAGCCTTGGCCTCGTCCTTCAGGCCCAGCACTTGTGAGCCCGCGATCTGCAGTGCGCCGCTGACGCCGATGCGGTCGAACATCCGTTCGACGGCGGTGCGCACCGCGGACTCGGCGCCGGGTGCGATCATGCCCATGCGCTGCATGCCCTCGATGAATGCGCCGAGGTCTCGCTGGATCAGGGCATGGATTGCGCGGCGCATCTCATCGCGAAGCCCGGGGGCGAGCCGCCGGCTCAGTCCGAAGTCGACGAACAGCAGGCGAGGGTGGGAGCCGGCTCCCGGCTCATCGATGACGAACAGGTTCCCCGGGTGGGGGTCGGCATGGAACAATCCGTCGACGAATACCTGTTTGGCGTAGGCGCGGCCGATCGATTCGAGGACCGCCGCCGGGTCGACGCCCAAGCGCGCGAGCCCCGCCGCGTCGTCGACCCGGACTGTCGGGAAGTATTCCATGGTCAGGACCCGACGTGACGAGTGCGAGGCGTGCACCCGTGGGACCGCAACGCGTTCGTCTCCTGACAAGTTGGCCCGAATCTCACCCGCGACGGCCGCCTCTCGGGCGAAATCCAGTTCGCTGCGAAAACCCATTTCGAACTCAGACAGGAGCTGTGCGAAGTTCACCTGCGTCCGGCCGGTTGCCGCTTTGAACATGCGTAGCCCCCAACGGGCGATCGCCATGTCGGCCGATACAGAGCCCTCTAGCCACGGGTATTGGACCTTGACTGCCACGCTGATTCCAGAGGCGAGTTCGGCGCGGTGGACCTGCGCGATGGATGCGGCCGCGATCGACTCGGCCGAGAAGCTCACGAAAAGCGAATCCAGGGGTTGTCCCAGCTCTGCTTCGACCATCGCGCGTACCCAGCGAAATGGCAGCGGTGGCACCTGGTCGCGGAGTTTCGCGAGCGGAACCGTCACCGATGCAGGCAGCAGATCGTGGCGAATCGCCGCGAACTGGCCCGCCTTTGCAAACGTGCCTTTCAGGGCGCCCAATGTGTCCACCAAGCGCTGTGCGGACCGCTCCTGCCAACGTGCGAGGAGTGTGGGTCGATTGGCCCTCAAGAGCGCCACTATTTCGATCACGCCCCGGTCCAGGCCGATTTGAGCTGCGCACAGCGCCAACTGGAAGACTTGCTCTATTCCCCATCTTCGGCACGCGAAACGCCATGAGCGGCTGGGATGTCTAAAGTGGGGCCGGAGCGGGGACGCAATGGTCGTCTCCCTGACCGGCGGCGGTGCCGCAGACTGCATCAATCCTCGAACCCCTATACAGTGCCTTTCTCAACGGTCACATCGACCGCAATCGATTGGGAAGGAACACAACGACATTTCCGGTGTGCCCAGAAACCGTTGCCTTGACAACGCGCCTGCCAGTAGTTTACAGAATCGTTCCCCCCGACGGGCTGAGCCGCTCAACGGGATCCATTGGGAGTCTCTTCTCGTGTCCAGATCTTCATCTCTGCGGCTGCTGCTAGCAGTCACTCTTACGCTGACGAGTGGCATTTTCGGCTGCCACGTTCTCGACTTTTCACCGCGCTTCGCGCCCGACGAGATCGATATTCTCGACGACCTGTTCGCGGTGTCGGTCGTCGATGCGGACCATGTCGTGGCGGTCGGCTACCACGGCGCGACCTATTACACCGAGGACGGCGGCGACAACTGGTCCAAAGGGTCGAGCGAGACGTCCCGACTCCTCTACAGCGTGTCGATGGCGAACCAGAAGGTCGGCTGGGCGGTCGGACAGTTGGGTACGATCGTCCGAACCGAAGATGGCGGTCGCACCTGGAAGCTGCAGCCCAATATCAAGGCGGAAGAAGGTTCCCATCTGTTCGGTGTGCATGCGATCGATGCGAATCGGGCGTGGGTAGTCGGTGTCTGGGGTTCGCGGATCTTCACCGACGACGGTGGGAAGACCTGGTCCGACCATTCGGTGCCGGTGACGCTCGATCATCCGATGTTTGTTTGGTTGTCGACCGAAGACCAGGAGCGGGTCCGCAACGGGGAATTGGTCTACGAAGACGTCGGCCTGAACAACATTTCATGTCTTCCTCTTCCGTCTCAGCAATGCTGGATCGTCGGCGAGTTCGGGTACATCTACTACTCGGAAGACCTCGGAACCACATGGACACGCGGCGAGATTCTCGGCGAACAGCGCATGAGTCCGATCGAATTCGACTACAACAAAATCGAGCTTGCGGAATCGGATGTCAGTTCGCTCAAGGAGTTTGCTGCGAGTATCGAAGATGCCACCCATCTGAACGTAATGATCGATCCTTTCGCCAACGCTCAGGAAATGAGCGAGTTCGGTAGGGAAGACGACCCTTCTGAACTGTTCGACATCCTGTCCGCGCGGATCGACGAAGTGCGCTCGGTGCTCGAGGCGGCTGGGATTTTGTCCGACCGTATGCGCATACCCAATAAGCCACCCTGGGATTTCGAGGATTTCGTCGAACACGACGCGACGTTTCTAACCCGCTATTTCGATGGCCGTCGTGCCGAGGTACCTGGCATCAAGGTGGTCGTGATGCAGAACCCGTATCTGTTCACGATTCGATTTACCGACCAGGACAACGGGCTGATCACCGGGCTCGGAGGTGTGATCCTGCGCAGCTCGGATGGCGGACGAAGTTGGTTCTACCGGGAAACGGATCGCAAGAACGCATTCTTCTCGGTAGCGACCGGCGCCGATCGCATCGTCGCGGTGGGAGAGAAGGGACTGGTCCGGACGTCGACTGATGGAGGCGATTCGTGGGGCGAGCCCGGCGAGTCACAGTTCCCGAGGATCTTCACGTTCATGCGTGACGTTGGCTTCGACAGCCAGAGGGACGTCGGCTACATCGTCGGCCAGGCCGGGATGGTGCTGCGCAGCAAGGACGCCGGTCAGACTTGGACGCAGGTGCTGCCCCCGGAAGACCGCCGCTCGTAGCGAGCCATCGTGAACGGGTAGCAGTGCCCGCAGTGCAGCCGTAGTAGAATGCCGCTAGCGGAGATATCCAGGCCGGCTATTCGACCGTCTTGTTGCCGCCGGTCTCAGAGCGCTCGCGGAGTTCGATCCGGCGAATTTTTCCACTGATCGTTTTCGGCAGCGATTCGACGAACTCGATCTCTCGTGGATACTTGTACGGTGCGGTCACCGCTTTGACGTGATCCTGAAGTCGCGTCACGAGCCCCGCGTCGTGGGTGACGCCCTCGCGAGTTACCACGAACGCCTTGACGATCGAGCCCCGGTCGGGGTGTGGTGCCGCCACCGCCGCTGCCTCGACGACATCTGGATGCTCGATCAGGGCACTCTCGACCTCGAACGGGCCGATTCGATAGCCCGCAGAGATGATCACGTCATCCGAGCGCCCGACGAACCAGAAGTAGCCGTCTGCATCGATGTAGGCCCGGTCACCGGTTACGTACCAGTCGCCGACGCGGCAACCGGCCGTGGCATGTTCGTCCTTCCAGTATTCACGAAACAGGCTGGGAGGGCTCCCGTAGACCGCGATGTCGCCGACCTCGCCAACCGGTACTGGCCGCCCCGATGAGTCGATCGTTTCGACGCGGTGGCCTGGCATCGGTAGCCCCATCGATCCTGCACGCACCGGGATGCCGGGAAAATTGCCGACCAGCAGGATCGTCTCGGTTTGGCCATAGCCGTCGCGGATCGTGATGCCTGTCGCCTGTTTCCACGCACGAATTACTTCTGGATTCAAGGGCTCGCCCGCCGATACACACTCGCGCAGGTTCGGGATCCGCAGCTGACTGAGATCCTCCTTGACCAGCATCCGGAATTCGGTCGGAGGAGCGCAGAAAATATGCGGGCCCACCTCCACGAGGAAATCGAGTTCGCTGCGCGCATCGAAGCGCCCGTCGAACAGGACGACCTCCGCACCCACACTCCAGGGACCGAAAATCACGCCGTAAGCGGCCTTTGCCCAGCCGGTGTCGCTCGTGGTCCACAGTCGATCGCCTGCTCGGGCACCGTGCCAATGGGTCGTGGTGTAGCGCTGAGCGTAGGTGTAGGCGTGGCTGTGGAGCACGGCCTTGGGCGGGCCGGTCGTACCCGACGTGTAGTAGACCAGCGCCGGGTCCGAGGCGGCGGTCGGGTTGCCGTCCCAGCTGTCCGACGTGCTCTGCATCGCGCTCCGCAGATCGATCCAACCGGGTGCAGCCGCCCCATCCGAGGTGAGTTCGAGAAAATGTCGGACGCTCGGGATATCGCCGCGAACCTGGTCGACGCTGACGGTCTGTTCGCTCAGCGTAACGATCGCTACCGCGCCGCTGTGCTGGGCGCGGTAGGCGATGTCCTTGGGGCGTAGGATCGTCGAACTGGGGATTAGCAGCGCGCCGCATTTGAGCGCCCCGACTGTGACGATCTGCCACTCTGGTACGCGGGGGAGCATCACAATGACCGGGTCGAGCGGCCCGATACCGAGTGCGCGAAGCAGGTCCGCAACGCGATTGGATGCGTCTCGGATTTGAGCGAACGTCAGCCGCCGCTCGCTTCCGCTCGCGTTTTTCCACAACACGGCCGGCCGCTCCGGGTTCTGAGCGAAGGCGTCGACAACGTCCCGGCCGAAATTGAACGTCTCTGGAATATTCCAGCGAAACGAATCTCGCTGTCGTTGGAAATTCGCAAGCTCGTCAATCATCTTCGGCTTCGACATCGCGGCGAACGTAACGCGACTTTCGTGTCTCAGCCCCTGCTCGGCGTTCGCGAGATCTCGACGCAGATCGCGCCGGCCCACTGTCCGGCCGGCGCTCGGATCGGGATTGGCAAGCGGCAATCATCTCATTCGGGGCTATTCTGCCCCGGCAGCTTGAGTCTCAAGCGCCGCGCGTGCACTGCCGAATCCAGGATTGGAGGATCTGTGAGCGTGCCGGAACAGGGTTCGACACAGCAGACAGCTAGCGAATCTCGGCGCCCGCGCGTGGTCGTCGTCGATGACGATCGCCTGATTCGCACGATAGTCGCGGACGCGATGGCTGACCTGGCAGATGTAGAGGTTTGCGACTCCGGCGAGGGCGCGCTGCAGGCACTGCGCCGCATGCCCGCAGCGTTGGTGATCTCGGACTTTACGATGCCCGGGATGAGCGGAATCGAGTTGCTCGACGAGGTCAGTCGTGCGTACCCCAATACCGACTTCGTGCTGTTGACCGGCAACGCGACTATCGAAAGCGCTGTCGGAGCGCTTCGGATGGGAGCAGCAGACTACCTGACCAAGCCCATTCGCCAAGATGAGCTGAGGTCGGTTGCCGAACGGATCTTGTCGCGACGGCGCCTGTTCGAAGAGAACGAAAAATTGCGCGACACGCTCCGCATTGTCGAGTCGTGCCGGAACCTGATGCGCTGCAGTGAGCCGGGGGAGGTCTATGCGGTCTCTCTCGACTTGCTGCTCCAGAACCTTCCGCGTCAGCGCGGGATCGCGCTATTTCGGCGCAGCTCGATCCCGATGGCCAACGGCGTGGCGTTCCGCGGTTTCGGTGAAGCCGAGGCTCGCGCAATGCGCGATGTGCTGATGGGCAACAAGCCGGTCAACCTCGATACGATTTCACAACTCGAGGTTCTGGACCGGGGCGCGTTTCATGACACACTATATAGTGTTGGAATTGCCACGACCGCGATCGTTGCGGTGCCCATGCGTGGCGCCGACAAAGAAAAGGGCGTGCTGTGGCTGTTCGAAGACGGACGGCCCTTCCAAGCCGCGGAGCTGGAACGGATCGAATTGATCGTTGCACACGCCGAACTCGCGTTGCGCAATGCGGAACGGTATGACCAGGCCAAGGAACGGGCTTTCATCGATGACGTGACGGAGGTCTACAACGCTCGCTATCTGCTGCAGGCCACGGACAACGAAATGCAGCGGGCCGAGCGCTCCGGCAAGCCTCTGACGGTGCTATTTCTCGACCTGGACCGCTTCAAGCTCGTCAATGACCAATACGGCCACCTCATCGGTTCGCGTGCTCTGAGGCGACTTTCCGAGGTCTTGGGGGACTGCATCCGTCAGATCGATACTCTCGCGCGCTACGGGGGTGACGAGTTCACGATCTTGTTGGTCGATACTCCACACGAAGCCGGCCGGGCCGTCGCCGAACGCATCCGGGCGATGGTTGCCGATACCGTCTTCGAAGCCGGCGGTGACACCCCGTTTCGGCTGAGCATCAGTATTGGCGTCGCGACCTACCCGGATCACACGCTGAACCGCCGCGACCTACTCGATCTGTCGGACAAGGCGATGTACCGGGCGAAATCGCTGGGCCGGAACTGCGTTTGTTCGGTGATCGACCTCGTCGGCGATTGATCTGCGCCAGCGCGCGCGGTTCTCGCAACATCGCTCGTTGCATGCAGATGCGGATTGACAGTTCCGCCCAGTCTCTGCTATCCAACTCCGCGATTTCACTGATCTTTTATTAACTGAAACACGATAGGGAGAGTTAGTGACCGAGGGCTCAGAGCTCGACGGAATGGCGATGTTGCGTCGCAGCCATAAATGCGGGGACGTCACCGCCGTCCAGGTCGGCGCCGAAGTGACCGTGGCCGGATGGGTGCATCGCCGTCGTGATCACGGTGGAGTGATTTTCGTCGACCTGCGCGACGACAAAGGACTCGTCCAGGTCGTCTTCCGCCCGGAAGTTTCGACCGAATGCCACGCGCGGGCCGGAGAGCTTCGATCCGAATACGTCATCGCGATCCGCGGCGAGGTTGCTCGCCGCAGCGCCGACACCGTGAACCCGAAAATGCGGACCGGCGAGATCGAGATCGTGGTCGCGGAGATCCGGCTGCTGAATCGTGCGACGTCGCCACCGTTCGCGATCGAGGAGGACGCGGACGTCGATGAAGCGACGCGGCTCCGATACAGGATTCACGATTTGCGCCGTCCCCCGCTGCAGCGCAATCTTCGGCTGCGAAGCCGGCTCTATCAATCGGTTCGGCGGGTGCTCGAGAGACGCGACTTCGTCGAGATCGAGACCCCCATTCTCGCCAAGGCGACGCCCGAGGGTGCGCGCGATTTCCTCGTCCCGAGTCGGCTGCAACCCGGTGAGTTCTATGCGTTGCCGCAATCGCCGCAATTGATGAAACAGCTGCTGATGGTGTCGGGATTTGACCGCTACTACCAGATCGTCCGCTGTTTTCGCGACGAGGACGGGCGCGCCGACCGCCAGCTCGAGTTTACGCAGGTGGACCTCGAAATGGCGTTCGTCAACGTAGACGACGTACTCGAGGTGCTCGAGGAACTGACTGAAGCTTCGTTTCGAGACCTGTTGGGTGTGGAGATTGCGCGGCCGTTCCCGCGAATTTCGTACGCCGAGGCGATGGCGCGTTTCGGGTCAGACCGCCCCGATACGCGAATCGAGCTCGAGCTGGTCGAGCTGAGCGACGTGTTCGTGCAGAGCGATTTTCGAGCGTTTCGGTCCGTCGTCGACAACGGCGGGATCGTGAAGTGTCTGCCGATCCACGCTGCGGAGGGTCTCAGCCGCGGTGCCGTCGATCGACTGGAGAAGTTCGTCAAGAAGGAACTCGGTGCGAAGGGGCTGGCTTGGATTCGGGTCAACGACGATGGCTCCTGGCAGTCGCCAATCGTGAAGTTCTTTTCCGACAGCGAGCGCGCCGCGATCATCGAGCGGACCGGCGCCCGGCCCGGGTCGCTGTTGTTCTTCCAAGCGGATACGTCCGACCGCGCAAACGCGATCCTGTCGCGGCTGCGTACGGACCTGGGACGCGAGCTCGGGCGGATCGACAAACGTCCATGGGATGTGTTGTTTGTCGTGGACTTCCCGGTGTTTCAGTCCGACGATGAGGGGGGTCTGACTTACGTCCACCAGCCTTTCGTGGCTCCAGTGGATGAGGATATTCCACTCCTGGATACGGATCCGGAGAAGGTGCGCGGCACCCACTACGATGTGGTGGTCAATGGCGTCGAACTCGGGTCCGGGAGTCTGCGAAACCACCGGTCGGAGGTGCAACGCCGAATTCTCGAGATCATGGGCTATTCGAAGAAGGAGTCAGAATCCCAGTTCGGTTTTCTGCTCAATGCGCTCGACTCGGGTGCACCGCCGCACGGTGGGTTCGCGTTCGGACTGGACCGATGGGTGATGGTCCTCGCCGCCGTGGAAAACCTGCGCGATGTGGTTGCATTCCCCAAGACGCAGCGTGGCCAGGACCTGTTGATGGGAGCGCCGACTTTGGTGGAAGCTTCGCAACTCGATGAGCTGAGCGTTCGTGTCGTGCTTCGAGATTCATCAAAGGATTCGCCACCATCAACGAGCTAATTGATCGACGCGCTCGAGAGTATCCGGAGGGAGGGACCCACCGGGCGACAACTTGCTGCACCGCACTGAAAGCTCTCGCCGCGATGCGGCGAACGCACAACGAGCTGCGAACTTCTCACGAACGGAGACCCCCATGCGAAACACGATTGCTTTGATCGGAGGCGGAAACATCGGCGGCGTGCTCGCCGAGCAGATTGCCTACCGCGAACTCGGTGACGTCATCATCTTCGATGTCGTCGAGGGGCTGCCGCAAGGCAAGGCCCTCGACATGGCCGAGGGCGCACCCGTCATCGGTTCCGACGCGAAGATCACCGGCACCAACAGCTACGAGGGGATCGCCGGTGCGGACCTCGTGATCATCACCGCTGGGCTGGCGCGCAATCCCGGCATGTCGCGCGCCGATCTGCTCGCGACGAACTTGAAGATCATGAATCAGGTCGCCGAAGGCGTACGGGATCACGCACCCGTCGCCTAAGTGATCGTCGTGTCGAACCCTCTC
>JAQBGU010000009.1:0-3176 GCA_032128375.1 Deltaproteobacteria bacterium
GGCGTCACGCTCGTCAAAGGAGATCTCGGCGCGATATCGAGAGCCATCGCGCTCAGTCACGCGGTGATGCGAAACATCCGGCAGAACCTGTTCTTCGCGTTCTTCTACAACGGTCTCGGCATCCCGATCGCAGCCGGAGCCCTGTATTCGACACTGGGAATTTCCGGAAACCCGATGATCGCCGCAGCCGCAATGAGCGCGAGTTCAGTTTCAGTCATCGCCAACGCACTGCGCTTGCGCTCTGTCCGACTGCGCGGCGACGTCTAGGCGTTGACCCGCGCCGGGTCCTATATCACCTCCAACACATCCCGATCCGGTAGCCCCGGAAACGTGGAAGTCGGCAACGCCTGGTACCAGAAAGCCACGGACGCGATGTCGTCTTGTAGCGGCAGGTAGCGTGGGCCCTTGCGCCAACCGAGCGCCTGGATCGTCACACGCAGGTCTCGCTCGAATCGGATCGGGTCCGGGATGTGCCAGCGGTACATTGCGAAGCGTTGTTGGCTGCTGTATCGGCCGTCCGGTCGCAATACCTGGTGAAGCCCGGCATACGGGGTTGTGAATTCACGGTAGCCGCCCTGCTCTTTTCCGACGTCGAAATTGTAGGACCCACAGAAATAGTCTTCGGTCCCGGTACCGCAGAGCGTCGGAAACTCTCCGTCACCATCGAGGTAGAACTTGATTTCTCCCTCGCCCCACCAGCCTCGGTTGTTCGATCCCCAGGCCATCGCGGTTCCGACGAAATGACCGCGCCCTTCGACGGCGTCGACAATCGTGTAGACCTCGCCGTACGGAAGCGGGTTCGTGCGACGAAACTGCGCGTGAAAATACGCCGCATCCTGTGGGACCTGGGTCAGCGCGTAGTTGATCTGGTAGTAGAGAGTCATCTCCTCGTCGTCGAGGTTGGTCAGCGTCATCCTGCAGCGATGGCGAAACGGCATCTCCCAGTAGCAGTTGAATGCGCTGCCTGGATTGACGCAGACCGCCAGCGACGACAACTGCGCGTACTTGCCCCACCCCATCGCGAAGAAGTCGCCGACCGGGCACTCGACCGACGGCATCTCCTGGTCGTCCCAGTAGATGCGCAAGATGCTGAAGCGCCAGTTGCCCGTCGGCGTCAGCCAGATGCTCTGGATGGCGCCAGCGCCTTCGATATCGGCCATCGTCAGTGTCTCGCCGGGCGGCAGCTTGACCGACGGGGAGATCTTCCAGCCCCGGCCCAGATCGACCGCATAACGTGCACCGGTACCATCGGTGGCCATCGCTCCCTGGCCCTTCGCGCCGGAAGGATTCTCCGGCGTGATCGATCGGCTCCTGGCCGATGACAGCCGTGACAGGTTTCCGAGCTGCATACCGAGACCGTCGAATTCAGTCATCTCTCGCCTCTCCGTCAATGGCTGGTGGGTCTGGCCCGCCAGCCGAGCCGCGAGTCTACATTCTCGCGGGCACGATGATAGAGTTGCGCCCTCGCTCGGATCATTCACGAGCATCCACAACCAAAGGAGCGCGAAGATGCCCCCGCTGGCTCTGCCTGCAGTATCACTGGCCGCGGTACCCGGCCGACGCCGCGCGGCACTCGAACTTGCGAAGGAAATCGAACGCCGCGGATTCGCCGGAATCTACTGTGCGAGTTTTGGCGACGGCATGGGCCTTTGCGAAGCGCTCGCGTTCGCTACCGAACGGATTCCCTTCGGCACGAGCATCGCGAACATCTACTCCCGGCACGTCTCAGAGTATGCCGCCAGCGCAGCGTTCATCCATGAGATCTCGGGGGGACGCTTTCGTTTCGGCGTCGGCATCAGCCATGAACCGATGAACCGTCGCCTCGACGCGAAAACAGGCAAGCCGTTGTCGGACATGCGCGGTTTCGTCGAGGGCATTCACGGCGTCCCGCGCACCGGTGAACAACCCCCGATCGTGATCGCTGCGTTGCGCCGGGGAATGGTCGCGCTCGCGGGTGAAATCGGCCAGGGAATCGTCTTCGCGAACGTTGCCCGCTCCCACGTTGTGAAATCTCTCGAGGCGCTTCCCGCTGGCGCGCGCCGATCCGACGACTTCTTCATCGGCAACATGATTCCGACGTGCATCTCCGACGATGTCAAAGCGGCAGCGGCCGTCAACCGACGCACGCTGAGCGGCTACGTGACCTTGCCCAACTACCGAAACTACTGGAAGGAAGCCGGCTACGGTGAGGAAATGGAAGCGTCGAGCAGGCGCTCGAAAAGGGGGACCGCGAGAGCATTCCCGGACTGCTTTCGGACGCCTGGCTCGCCGACACCACGCTTTTCGGCAGCGCGAGCAGCGTCCTCGAAGGTCTCGAGGCGTGGCGGGAAGCTGGCGTCAGCACCCCCATCCTGGTGCCTTCATCCGCGGTCGGAAAGATGCCCCAGGCATTCGAAGAACTGTTCGCGCTATTCACCTCGTGAAGTGACCGATCGAAACCGATTGAAGCGGCCGAATTTTGATGAAACTTCGCTGAAGCTGCGGATGAATGGCCAGCTCAATTCGCGAATCCGCTCACGCTCGGTAGAATTCGGCACATGACGGGTATCCAACCGGGAGCTCTCGACGGGATTCGGATCGTCGATTTCACGCAAGTCATCTCGGGCCCACTGGCGACGCGGATCCTGGCCGACCAGGGCGCTGATGTCATCAAGGTAGAGCCGCCCGCCGGCGACATCCTGCGGCACATGGGCGGCGGGTCGGGACTGTCACCCAGCTTTGTCACGGTCAATCGCAGCAAGCGCTCCATGGTGTTGGATCTGAAGAAGCCGGGCGCACTCGACGCAATGAAGCAGCTCGTCGCGACTGCAGATGTCTTCGTCCAGAACAACCGCCCAGGCGCAGCCGAGCGCATCGGTCTCGGAGAAAAAGCGCTGCGGGCGATCAATTCGCGACTCATTTACGTCTCGATTTCTGGTTTCGGCGAAACGGGACCCTACGCACACAAACGCGTTTACGATCCCATCGTCCAAGGCATGTCCGGCCTCGCAGACATCCAAGGCGGCACAAACGGTCCGCCCAGATTGATGCGGGTGATCATTCCAGACAAAGTCACCGCGCTCACCGCCTCGCAGAACATCACCGCTGCACTTTTCGCGCGCGAGCGGACTGGACGCGGCCAGCACCTCCAGCTGTCGATGCTCGACGCCGTAGTTTCTTTCATGTGGCCCGAGGGG
>JAQBGU010000010.1:0-3264 GCA_032128375.1 Deltaproteobacteria bacterium
CCGCCACGGGAATTCTCGCTCCGCCAACACATCATCCACCGTCAGCCGCCTGGGTGTCACGCCCATCCGCACCGCGGGTGGGGCGTCCCGCTTCCGTTCCGAAACGCTCTTGATGTAGTTGCGCCAGACCAGCCAGATCGCCGTCCGGTAGCACGCATTCTGGCGCCGCTTCGAAAAGGCAATCGTCTCCCGCTTGTGGTTCGCACCCGTGTGACGCAGCAGTAGATCCGCCAGATTCGCCGGAAACAACGGGTTCGACGTCGTCCGCTGCGCCCGCGACGAGGTCGTCGTGTGCTGGATCGTGCGATCGGACAAGGCCCGCAGCGCCACCGGATAGGCGCGATGCTCGTCAGAATGAATCGTAGCCCGCGTACCCGGGGGAACGACACGGCCAACGAGTTCGTGCACCGCATGGCGGGTCGCTTGGGCGGGTGGCCGGCCGTGTTTCGCCTCGACCCGTGCGCGATGGCGCTTTTGCCCCGGTCGCATCGTCCCCGAGCGCCGCAGCGGCGCTTCGTTGAACCCGTAGACGAAGTGAGAGCGACTCCCCACGAGGAGGTTGAGATCGAAGGGCCAGTAGTGTCCGAACTCCATCGACCGGAAGCCGTCGAGGACGAGCGCCTCGCGCGGCAGCTCGGGTCGTAGCCGCTCGTGAAACAGCAAACACTGGCGCCCGAGTCGCGCGAGGTGGCGGGCGATCGTTGTGTGCGAGGTACCGGTTTCGTGGGTGATCTGACGAAGGCCCGAGCACGCGAGCGAGCGATGGAAGACTGCCCGCAGGAGTTCCGGTCGCCGAAGCCAGTAAGTGGGGGAGAAGGTTTGTGAACTGAAGTTCCGGCCACAGGAATGACAAACGTACCGCTGGATGCGTTGTGGCGATGCCTTGCGTTCGAAAAATCCCTTCTTCTTGTATCGCCAAGTCATTGGATCAACGTGGGAATCGCAATTCGCGTTCGGACAAAAAGGAGGTCTGCGGTGGTAGGCGTGGCTCGGCATCTACCCCTACAAAGCAGGTCTTGTGCCAGACCCATTCTTCAAACCACAATGCAGACACTGAGAAACAACAGACCGGAAACGGCAGAGAATGCGATCACTATTGACCCCCGCTGTCTCATCGTCACACGAGAGGTATTCCATGAAATGGGTGGAAATACCCACGACAGTGTGAGTCGTGTATCCTTGTCGGGCCGGTTGTCGGCCCGCCCGCGATTCGGGGGGTGTCCGATCACCGGCAGCGGGCGACACCCAGGTAGCGAGAGCCGGGATGTCGTCTGCCTTGTAACTGATGGCATACTGCACACGTAGACCCGAGAGGTGCGTTCTGCTGTTCTCAAATGTGTAAGGCCAGGTACGGCCAGGTAGGTCCGGGAGCAGGTGAGCAGATCAACAGGCGATCTAGAAGTACAGATTGAACAGGAGTGAGCATGGCTGATTCGGGTAATCCCAAGGACGGCACGGACTCCAATCATTTCCTGTGGTTGGGGCCGCTGATCGCTGTCGCGGGCCTGCTCTCCTATTTCACCTTCTTCTCGCGCTGGCCCGTATTTCGCGACACTGCGTGGCTGAACTTTCTGATCCTGGCCGCAGCGCTGGTGATCTCTGCAATGGGTTTGAGACGTGCAGGGTTGCGCGGCGGATGGCGGGTATTCGCCGGCGTTGGAAGCACGCTGGTTTCTGGAGGACTCGGCGCATTGCTCGTCGCCTATGTGTTCTTCCTGTCGAACGGGCTCCCGTCGAGCGAGGGTGTGACGGCCGAAGGCGAGGCCATTCCCGTCATGACCCTCACTTCCTACGATGGAACGCAGGTTAACGTCGCGGCGGCTGGGCAGGATTCGACCATCTTGGTTTTCTATCGAGGATTCTGGTGACCATTCTGCATGTCAGCCCTGGATGGGTTGCAAGCAGAAATCGAATCGTTTCGCGCAGCGGGAGCGCAGATCATCGCTGTGAGCCCCGACTCGGAGGCCGAAAACAGGAAGGTCGCCGAGAACCTGGGCCTCGATTTTCCGATCCTTTCGGATTCCGGTTTGGCATTGACGAAAGCGATGGGACTCGTTCACGAAAAGGGTGGAATGGGCGGCCACGATGTTCCCCGACCCGCGGTCTTCATCGTTCAGGATGGAACCGTCCGCTGGCGTGCGTTGACGAAGAATTGGCGGGTGCGGGTCCGACCCGAGTCATTGCTCGACGCCCTGAGGCTGGTGTCCGACGGCTGAAGCGGCCCGTCGTCCAGAACCCGAGATGCCTTTGCTAGTGCGATCCGGTCTGCGCATATTGCCATTGGGGCAGCGATTCGCGGTGGCAGCACTGGTGTTCGCGCAGTTCTCGATGCAACTCTTGATGCAACTCTTGATGCAACTTCTTATGCAGGGAGTGGCGCTGTCACTGGCGGTGGGGGCGGCTGCTTCGCCGGCGGTGCCCGAGGGTGCATTGGGTTCGGGTGCTGTGAGTCGGGGGGGAGATCCCCGTGTCGAAGCGCGACTGCTGATCGATTCCAGTGTGGCCGATGGGCGCGAGCGCCTGCGCGTGGGTGTGCTCTTCGAACTCGATCGCGGTTGGCACATCTATTGGCGCAATTCGGGAGAAACCGGCTTCCCGACGAAGCTGACCTGGACCGCAGAGGGCGCCGAGGTCGGCGAGACGCGCTGGCCCGCACCCCGCGTATTCACGGAGTCGGACGACAGCCTGACGACCTTCGGCTACACCGGCTCGGTCCTGTTGCAGAGCGACCTCACGGGCCTCGCAGGCATCGACGAAACCCTCGAACTGGCGGTAGATATCGACTTCCTCGCGTGCAAGGTCGAGTGTATCCCCGGCCAGATTTCGCTGTTTCGCTCCCTTCCGACTGACGTCAGCACACGCCTGCTCGAAAGCTCGAGCCACGCGTTGTTCGAAAAGTGGTCAGCCGAGGTGCCGCGACGTGCACAAGACGTCGGGCTCACGGTCGACGCCCTCTACTCCCAGAGTGCCATCCGTCCCGGGGATGATTTTCGCGCGGCGATTTCACTGGTGTGTGAACCGCAAGCTGCCGACGCCTCTACGTGTCGGGGACTGCAGCCGGATACCCGTCACCTCGTGCAGAGTTTCGTTCCAGACCAGATGCCGGGCCTCCACTTCCAGGTCACCGGAAGCCGTGCCCATGCTTTTGCCGATGGACTGCTCATCACGCTCGTCGGCCGCGCAGACGGCGACGGTCCAGCCGAAGGGCCGCGCTTGCAGGGGGTTGCCCGGGTTCTGGGTGGAGACGGCGAGCTGCTGCGGGTT
>JAQBGU010000011.1:0-7946 GCA_032128375.1 Deltaproteobacteria bacterium
GCTCCGACGGCGGCCCCCTTGTGAGCGTCGTCACCTTCACGGTCGATGACAGTGATGACCAGTACCATTTCAATGCAGGCACGGTGGGATTCGGAAGGGTCATCCATTGGTGGTACCCGTCGACCGCGGCGAGCGTGGAAATTCGCTTCGCGTCCACGTCTGCGGCGGGAACACTCTTCTACGATCACATCGAAATCCGCGCGATCTTGCGCCGCCCGACAACCTGGACCCGATCGTCGATGCGGGTCCCGACCAGATCGTCTTCGACGATGACAACGATGGCTCCGAACGGTCACTCTCGACGGCAGTGGCTCGTCAGACCCCGACGGATCGATCGCCAGCTACCAGTGGTTCGAAGGAGCGAACACAATCGGGTCGACCGAGGTGGTCACGTCGGCGCTTGCACTCGGTGATCACACCCTGAAGCTGACGATCACCGATGACGCGGGCGCGTTCCGAAGCGATACGGTGCAGGTCTCCGTCGTGGCAACAGCACCTTCAGTCCGGCCGCAACGGCAACCTATTGGTTGACCGCGATCGGACCGGCTGGCATCGCGACTTCGAGTCTTGTTCTGCCCGTACCGGAGCCCGGTGCAAGCGTGACGCTGATTCCGGGTGTGGCACTGCTGCCGCTGATCGAACGACGTCGCACCAAGCGCGGATGAGCGCCGCCCTTTTCACCGGACCCTCCGGCATTTGTGTACTCTCCTCGCGTGGTGCAGATACGCTACATGGCCTGGGTGGCGGCATGGGTGGTTTCGTGTTCGCCGTCTCCTGCCGGGCATCTCGATCTCCGTGTCCTCGATGCCGGCCAGGCGACGCCCGCCCGCATCGAACTCCTGGACGCCAGCGGCACGGCCTGGATCCCGTCCGACGCGATGAAGGTCACACTCGAATGTTTCGCAGCGCCGAAGCCCGCGTGGCTCCAACCGCTGGTAGCGTTCAACGAGATCGAGAACATCTATACCGGAACGACGCAATTCTATTCGGCCGGGCATTCGGCGATCGATCTACCACCGGGCGACTACTCGCTGCGGGTCTTCAAGGGCAACGAATTCGAGAGCGAGCGGCGGGAGTTCCGGATCGAAGCCGGCCGCACCCGGCAAATCGACATCGCACTCGAACGCTGGGTCGACCCTGCCGCCGAGGGGTGGCTTTCTTCGGATGATCACATCCACATCACGCGTCGCACGGCGGACGACAATCCGTGGTTGCTCGCATGGATGGAGGCAGAAGGGCTCTCGGTCGCCAACCTGCTGCAGATGGGGACCGCAGACCAGTTCAACGTGACCCCCCAGTACGCGTTCGGGGATGCGGGCGTGTACGGTACGGGTGACACGCGTCTGTTCGCGGGCCAGGAACATCCACGAACGCACTTCCTCGGGCATACCATCACGCTAGGCGCGCGCGAACCGATCGACTTGCGGGAGTCGTACATCGACTACGAGACGTTCTGGCAGGAATCGGAACGTCTGGGCGGCGTCAGCGGTTTCGCCCACTACGGGCAGGGTCCAGCGCAGGACGGTCTCGCGATCGGTGTTCCCGCCGGAGGGATCGCGTTCATCGAATTGCTGCAGAGCGAATACCTGGCCACCCGTGTCTGGTACGAGCTGCTCGACATGGGGTTTCGGATCGCGCCCTCCGCGGGAACCGACTTTCCCTGCATTCCCAGCCTGCCTGGACGCGAACGTGTGTATGTAGGCGTCCGAGCCGGCTTCACGCGGCAGTCGTACGTGTCCGCGCTGCGGTCGGGCCGTACATTCGTCACGAACGGACCGATTCTGGAGATGCGCGCGGGTGATTCGGAGATCGGCGATACCGTGCGACTCCAGCCCGGCCAGACGCTTCGCGTCGAGGCAGGGGTTCGCTTCGATCCGCAGCGCGACCACGTGCGGGCACTGGAGCTCGTCGTCGGCGGAGAAGTCCTACAGATCGAAAACGAGGCGATCGAACCCGGACGAATCACACTGGCCGCGGACATCCCGATCGAGCATTCGACGTGGTTGGCGGTTCGTTCTTCGGGCGACAAGCTCGACGAGATTCCGTTCGTCGTCCAGCCCGTCCCGGAGTTCGTGCAAGCGCTGATCGATCGATTCGGTGGAGGCTGGTCGTTCGAGGGTCGTGATGAGTTTCTGGCCGGAGTCCGGCTGCGACCATCGCTCGCGCACACCGGCGCGATCTTCGTCGACGTCGATGGACTGCCACCACCAGCCGCCGCCCGGGTTGCGCGCGACTGGCTGGCGCTCGTCGATGATCTCGACGCACGCCTCGCAGACGACCGAATCGGCGAACTCGAAGTTTGGGACTGGATCACCTACAGCGACGCTGTCAGCGTCGAACACGTGATCGGGCAGCGTCCGCGTTTGCGCGAGCGCATCGCCGCAGCCCGCGCCCACTACGAAGCGCTGTCGGAGGCGAACACCCGATGACGCTGCTGCGCAATCTGTCGCTGTTCTTCGTGCTCTTCCTGCCCGCCAGCTGTGCGACCGGGTGGGTCGGCGGCTTTCTCGATGGCCCGATGGCCGCGCCCCGGCTCGCCTACCCACTGATTCAAGTGTTCATGATGGACGTCCTTCCACTGCTGCTGCCGATGTGGATCGCTGTCCCGGTGCTGCACTTCGCGTTCCGCTTCGGACTGAAAGGCTGCTCCGCTGGCACCGCACGATCGATCGCGACCGTCGCGACGCCGATCGCACTCGTGGTGGTTCACGTCGCGTTCTACGGAGACGCCTTTCTCGGTGCACCGCTGTTGCTGATGGTCGGCACAGCGGGTGCGCTCCTGGGCGCTGCGTTCGGGCTGGTCCGCGGCTGAAGGGGCCGATCGGGGAGTTCTTCGAAGGGTGGCGAACGCAGGCGCCTACGCACCGTGGAGTGCGCAAGCGTCTGCGATAGGGTAACGGCGATGAATTGGCATTGCATCGCAGTGTCGCTGATCATTTCTTCGGGACTCGTGCTGGCGCGACCGCTTGCGCACGATTCAACCGACTCGATGAGAGTCGAACCGGCGTTGTCGACCGCGCAGTCTTCGCAGACGAATACGCCCAATAGAGTCACCTAGAGACGGAGTACTGCCGTGTCGTCTGGCCCGAGATGCCCGGCTCGCCCGCAGCGAACGGCGACAGACCGCTCAGGCAACGATCTCACGCGCTCGCCGTCAGGCAAGCTCGGCTTCGGGGCTCCGGCAGCTGCGCGCGCAATCGCATCACTGATCGGCGCAGACATGATGCGATTCGAGGGCGTCGCGATCGATCTGGCAGGCGTTCGTCACGATGACGACAACGACGGCTTCACCGGTGGATTCGATACGGACCCTGTCGATGCACAGTTGTGCCAGGACATCGAAGGCGACGGCTGTGACGATTGCGTGTCGGGTGCCTTCGACCCGTTCGATGACGGCACCAATACCGATGGCGACCCCCTGTGCGCCGCCGGTGATGACGACGACGACAACGACGGCTGCGCTGACCCGATCGATCCGTTTCCACGGGCACCACGAGCGGACTAAGACCTCGACCTGATCGGCGACGACTGCGATAGCTGCCCGGATCTGAGCAACCCCGATCACCTCGACGGTGTCGACGACGGACTCGGAATCTCGCGATCCAACCCCGATACCCGAACCGTCTTCTGCATGGAGCGCAGGGGCGAGCCTGCTTGCGCTGGCAGTGCGGCTCCGACGAAGCAGACGAACCGCTTCGGCGGACTCGGGTCGTCGGCTGGGCCGGGATGCAGCTGTCGCGACCGAGCTTGAAGACCGGATGATCCGCCTGGGTGGCCCGCGAGGCGGTAGAGCGAACCGGACCGCGCAGATCGGCGCGCTCTTTCCGCTCGCGCTTTCGCCAGGCGCGACATATCGTCCGATTCATGGCGGCGCGCACACGCTCTCCTCGCATGTACCTCAAGGATCTCCGCCGGCATCTCGCCGAAGAGAACCCGCTGCTGCTCGACGCGATCCCGCACATCCGCCGGCTCGATCGCATCGCGCGGAAGATGGGTCGGCTTGCGCCCGACGACACGTTTGGTCGCCGCATCTCGTGGTGGCCGCTCGTCGCCGTGATGGGCGTCTACTCGTCCGGTAAGTCGACCTTCATCAACCGGCTCGTCGGACGAGCGGTGCAGAAGACCGGCAACCAGGCGGTCGACGACAAGTTCACGGCGCTCAGCTATGCCGCGCACGAGGAAGTTCGCTCGTTGCCGGGGTTGGCGCTCGACGCCGACCCGCGCTTCCCGTTCTTTCGCGTCAGCGCGGAGATCGAACGTTCCCTGCCGGGCGAGGGTGCGCGGATCGATTCGTACCTGCAATTGAAGACCTGCCGCTCGCAGGCGCTGCGTGGGCGCATCCTGATCGACTCGCCCGGCTTCGACGCCGACGCACAGCGTGACGGCATCCTGCGGATCGCCAACCACATCCTCGACCTGGCGGACCTCGTGCTCGTCTTTTTCGACGCGCGCCACCCCGAACCCGGCGCGATGCGCGACACGCTCAGCCACCTGGTCGCGGCTGCGGTCGGGCGCAGTGACGCCGAGAAATTCGTCTACGTGCTCAACCAGATCGACATGACCGCGCGAGACGACAACACAGACAACGTGGTCGGTGCCTGGCAGCGCGCGCTCGCACAACACGGGATGACGGCGGGCCTGTTCCTCGAGATCTACGACCCGGACGTCTCGATCGCCATCGACGATCCGGCTCTGCGCGACCGCCTGGCGAAGCGACGCGAGGTGGACTTCGCGGCGATCTTGGAGCGCATGGATCAGCTCGGGATCGAGCGCAGCTATCGGGTACTCGGTGGTCTCGACAACGCGGTTGCCGCGCTGGCCCGTGATTTCGCGCCGGCGAGCGCGGGGTGGCTGCAGCGCTGGCGTCGGCGCGTGCTGTTGCTCGATGCCGCGTGGCTGATCGCAGTCGGCTCGGGGACGCTGGGTCTATTCAGCGCGTTCCCGCAGTGGCTATCGTGGGACTTTTTCGTGACGGACTGGCGGGTGCTCGTCGAGCACCCGACGGCGCGCGTGTTCGCCGCGGCGTTGGCGGTGTTCGCAGCGGGTCACGTCTTCGTCCGCGTCTGGGCGAGGCGAATGCTGGCCAGACGTTTGCGCGAGCAAGTCGTCGACAAAGACGAGCAGGGCGCGCTGCTGCGATCGCTCAAGCGTTCGACGGTGCTCTGGCGTCCGTTCCTGTTGTCGCGGCCACGCGGATGGAGCCGGCGCGTCGAGCGAAGGACGACGGAGTTGCGGCACGCGATCGCCGCCAGCGTCCAGGCGCTCAATGATCGATTCAGCGATCCCTCGGGTCGCAGTGACGCATCGGCGGAGTCCGCGTCACGGAATTCACGAGCCGAGTCTCCGATGGCTGGGGAGCCCACGATGACGCCGCTTCGCGCCGTTCCGAACGCGGCCGACGACGACGGTCTCGGCAACTCGCGCAAATAACACAGCAGCTACCGGCCATGCCAATGGCTGCGCCTGATGGCTCGAACTCGTCTTCGAACGCGAGTGCGTCGAGGGGACACTGAACGATGCAGCCACCGCAGCGGATGCAGCGATCTTCGTGCGCGAGAGCCACCGGGGCGCGCCCCTTGTTTCCACTGCTGGCGAGTTCGATCGCTACGTCGGAGTCGACGAGCGGGCATTCCCCATGCGACGCCATTTCGCTGCGCTCCCTGGCACTGAAGCGCACGCTGCGCATCGAGTCGTCCTTGCGCTCGTCGTCGTCGAGATAGCGGGGGATGTCTTACACGTACACCGGACCGAAGCGCACGTTCCAGCCGCTGCGACGCTTCACCGCGACCCGCTCGACCCCGGTCGCCGCCAGTTGACGAAGGATCGCCCGCCGATGCGACACTTTCTTCTCGACTCCGGAGGTCTTCAGCGCGGTCACCACCTGATGCGTGCCGGAATGGCCGCCTGCCGCCGCGCACCACACGTTGATGCCCGCACTCGGGGCGACCGCCAGACGTCCCGACCCGCAAGCGCTGCGGCGAGCCGGCGCACCGTGAGGTCGTAGTTACAGGTCACGAGTACCGGACTCGCTGGACCCGGGCTGCCGATCTCTCGCAGCCCGATCGCCGTGGGCCACGGTGACAACCGGAAGACGGTCTGCGGCGCGGTGCGAATCACTGCAGGTGCGGTCGGGTTCGGGGCGAACGCGCGATCAGCGCGGCTTCTTCGCTGCTTCGATGCTCCGGAGCGCTGCCAGTGTGGATACGATTTCGGAACCCGCGAGGAACTTCACCTTCTTCTCCACGATCAGTGCGATGCGTTGATCGAGTGGGATGGCGAGAAACTCGTGGATGTCGATCAGGTTGAACCCGAGCGATGATCGCTGTACCGCGATCTGCTCGAACGCGAGTTTGTCGGTGTCGAAGGTCACTGTCTCAGGCACCCATCAGCGCGCGAATCTGGTCTTCTTCGAACGCGGCATCGGATTCGGCCGAGGCCTGCGGGCCGCGTTCTGCGAGCTCGTCGGCGGGCGAGATCCGCAACCCGAAGACGAGCCGGACCAGCGCGAACGTCATCGCACCCGCGCCGAAGCCCCACACGACGCAGCTCGCGGAACCGAGTGCCTGGACGGCGAGCTGCATGGGGCGTTCGTTCGGTAGCCAGGTGGAATCGGCGAAGATCGCCACCGCGAGCGTTCCCCATACACCGCAGACGCCGTGAACCGGGACGGCGCCGACCGGGTCGTCGATCTTCATCCGCAGCAGCCACGCACTGCTCGCACTCGACAGCCAACCACCGACGCCGCCGATCGCCAACGCCGCCAGCGGTGAAACCGCGTGACAGCTCGCGGTGATCGCAACCATTCCACCGAGCACGCCACCGAGCAGACCCATCTGAACGTCGCCCTCGGACTGCGCGAACTGCACGTGAACGAACGCGAGCAATCCCCCTGCCGAAGCAGCGAGCATCGTGTTGAGAATGATCGGGCCGACCCCCGCGGAGAGAGCCAGCGTGCTTCCGCCGTTGAAGCCCCACCAGCCGAGGGCGAGGAGCAATACGCCGAGCGCCGCCATCGGAATCGAATCACCCGGCATCGACCGGGGACGCCCCTGCGAGTCGAAGCGCCCGAGACGGGGTCCCACCATCCACGCGCCCGCGAGCCCAACGGCCGCGCCGAGCGTGTGGACGACCGTCGATCCGGCGAAGTCGACGAAACCGAGCCGTGCGAGCCAGGGAACTTGTTGGGGATGCAACGAGGCTCCCCATGCCCAGTGACCGAAGATCGGATAGATGAGCAAGGCCACCACGAACGAAGCCGCCGCGTACGCGATCACCGACGAACGGGACGCGATGGCGCCCGACACGATCGTGACTGCCGTCATCACGAAGCCGAGCTGAAACAGCACGAATACGTACGGACTGATCGAGATCTCGGCGGTGTGAAGTCCGTCGAGCGCAAAGTGCTCGAACCCGAGCACGCCCGCCAGACTCGATCCGAACATCAGCCCGAATCCGACCAGCGAGAACGCGATGACCGCGCCCAGCCAATCGACGACGTTCTTCATGGCGACCGAGTTCACGGATTGGCGAAGGACGCAGCCGACCTCGAAGCACAGAAAACCGGCCTGCATCAGGAAGACGAGGGCGGCCGCGACGAGAACAAAGAGTTCGTCGACCTGGTTGTCGAGCGGCAGCGAAACTGATCGCAAGATCGGCTCGAGCGACCCGCGTCCACCGATTTCCGCCAATCGTTCGTCCATGTTCGATCCCCCCCGTCGGGCGATCGGTGCGCCTTGCCGCACCCTTGAGTGATTTCGGATGGGTTCGGACGAAATCCGAATTCGAATACACAGTTCTCGCCACGAGGCTCGGTATTCACACCGAGACGTGCCGGTTGAAACATGGATACACACCATCGGGTAGACTGATCCGAGTGCGATGGTGATCACCACACCCAGCGTCGTTGCGGGCCCGATTCTCAACAGCTCTTGTCGACCACCAGCGAG
>JAQBGU010000012.1:0-109899 GCA_032128375.1 Deltaproteobacteria bacterium
GATCGTTGCCTGCGTTCCACGTGGAACATTCCGCTGCCGACCGAGCCGGTCAGGAGTTTCCCGAACTCTCCGAACCGGCAACCGCCTCGGAGCCCCCTGAGGAACCACAACGACCTGGCCGGGAAGGACTCACGCCATTGCGATCCAAGGATCGTTGCCTGCGTTCCACGTGGAACATTCCGCTGCCGACCGAGCCGGTCAGGAGTTTCCCGAACTCTCCGAACCGGCAACCGCCTCCTCGAACTCCTCCGAGCCCTGAGGAACCACAACGACCTGGCGATAACGACCCACACCTTCACTCATCGTCGCAACATCGTCTCGCTCTTTGAGCGCGAGATGGATCGTGCGGCGATCTCGGCCATTCATCGGATCGAGCGCGACGGGACGGCCAGTCTGAAGGGCACGCTTCGCCACACGGTCGGCTAGCTTCGTTAGAAACTCTTCCCGAGCGTCGGTGTTTCCCTCGATCTCGAGAACGACCCGCGGGAGATCGGGACCAATCCGAACAGAAACCTGGTTGGCGAGCAGCTGAAGCGCATCGACGGTTCGGCCTTCATCGGACGCCAAGGTCTGAGCTGCCCGTCCCTTGACCTCGATTACGGTAAGTTCGTTCTCTTCACACTCCGAAATCTCGAAAGGTCCAAGGCTCAGGCGCTCCATCACGCCGAGAAGAAACTGGCCCATCTCTCCCAACTCACCGTGAATCTTGCCCACAGAGGCTTCATTCGACGAAGCTGCACGCGGCTCCTCGGATTTGGTTACTCGATCGCGGCCCCGACTTCGAGGGCGGCCACTACTTTCTGGACCGCGTTCAGCAGCCCCTCGTTCAGGACCGCGGTCTGGGCCGCGATCTCGATCCCGGCCACGTCCCCGTTCCCGACCTCTCTCGCGACCTCGCCCAGCATCTCTTCGCCCTTCTGATCGGTCACCGTCATCATCTCTAGACTCCGATCTCGGTCTCGTGGGCGAACGCCCTTTGGGAACGGCAACGATCACCGTTCTGGAAGCGAGCCCATAGACCGCGCCGTCCGCGTAGCCGCCGATTTCAAGCTGGTCGGCCTCCAAGCCGTAAAACTCACAAGCTTTGGCGATGGCTTGACTTCGTCCTACAGCGGTGAACTCGTGCGCCTCGTTCTTGGGATCGTACACGCTAATTCCTCCTGCTATTTCCGCATGCGACGTCCAATCAAGAGCTGATGAGAGATGGCGAGCATATTGCTCACCATCCAGTACAGCACCAGACCCGACGGGAAGGTGTAGAACACAAAAGTCATCATTACTGGCATGACTGTCATCATCATTTTTGCCTGGGCGGGATCCGCCTGCATGGGGGTGATCTTTTGCTGCAACACCATCGTAGCGCCCATGATCAGTGGCAAGACACGCACCGGAAACCCGACACCTGGAATCTCGAACAACAAATCCGGCGATGCCAGGTCGTCGATCCATCCAAAGAACGGTGACTGGCGCAGGTGTATCGTACTTCTCAGCGAATAGAACAACCCGATAAAAACCGGAAACTGCAGCACCATCGGGAGACAGCCGCCAAGCGGGTTCACACCCTCACTCTTGTACAGCGCCATCGTCATTTCGGACTGTTTGGCCCGATCGTCGCTGTGCTCTGCCTGGATTTCTTTGAGCTTTGGTGCCAGCGCTCGCATCCGCTCCATCGAGCGCATTTGCTTGATCGTCAGCGGAGCTGTCACGAGCCTCACCAAAATGGTGAGGATGATAATTGCAACGCCGTAGTTCGGGATGATCGAATACAGCACCATCAAGAACGTTGCGAAGAACTTCGTGAGCGGTGCGACCCAAGACCACCCGAGATCGATCGAACCGACCAGATCGCCACCGAAAGCCGTCAGACGCTCGAGTTCCTTCGGTCCGAAATATGCCTTGAGTTCGCGCGCGTACGAGCTACCCGCTGGGATCGGAACCTCGTCGAAGAACAGTTCCGCGATTCCGGACTTGCCCGGTTCGGATGCTTCTAGCCAGGCACTCGCTTGGCCAGGGTTATCGGCGACGATCGCCGACACAAAATAGGTAGTCTGAACGGCCGCCCAGTCGATCGGAGCGGAGAGTTTCGTATAGCGCTCTGCGCGCCCCCCAGTGAGCGAACTCAAAAAACCCGCCTGGCCGATCCCACGTAACAACTCGATTTGAGTGCTGCCATCTTGCATGGCTGCGACCCCAATTTCAGTGAAATCGGATCCATCGCGAATATGCGCAGGGAGATCAATTCGAAAGCGGGGTGCAATCGTTTGCGTGGAAGCGTTGACGACTTCGAGCAGGATTCGGAACGAGTAGGAATCGGAGTCGAACGTGAACGTCTTGCGAACCGTGATATCTCGTTCGGTTGTTTCGAATACGACCCGGTCGTGGTCTTGATCGACAACCTGGAATACGCGTGTCGACATGTCACCGATTCCAAGTTCTTCAAACGGAGTAACGAGCGCGGTTCGTGTCGGCGCCTGCCCGGTGATCAGCTCTACGTGTGGTGATTTCGGGTCGGATCTCTCTCGAAACTCCATCAGCCGCCAACTATCGATCCCCGCGCCGAGACTCGTCAACGTCACCTTATAGAGCGGTAGCTCCAGTTCAACGATTTCTATCGGGGCTTCCTGCTGAAGAATCGGCGGATTCTCAACAGACTTCCCGCTCGATTCAAGGGTCGAAGAGCCGGAACTCGGCGGTAGGGACTCTCGGGGTAAGGGCTCGTAATTCGCCGAGTCGTCAACAGATGAATACGGCAATATTTCTGTCCCCTTGGGGACACCCTCTCCCGGCGGCGGGGCTGTCAACAGCATCCATCCCGTCAACACCGCGAACGATAAGGCAAAAGCAAGGAACAGATTACGGTCCACTAATCCCCCGTTCAGGGACCGGGTCGAACCCGTCACCACCCATCGGATGGCAGCGAGCCAACCGACGCAATGTGAGCCACGCACCCCGAGACATGCCATGGGACCGAAACGCCCCAATCGCGTATTCGGAACACGTCGGGTGGAAGCGACACGCGGGACCCAACCACGGCGATAAGACCACCTGATAGAGCCGAATCGACGCGACGAGTACGCGGACCAGCGCGCCCGCAATAGTCTCGATCATTGTTGCGCTTGATGCATTGGCTCAGTTCACTTTTCCCATTTCCATTCGGTACTTCTGTATCACCTGATCCAGATCCGCGAATAGAAATTTCGTTGCAAGATCGCGGGACGGTTGCCGTGCAATAACGACAATTTCTGTTCCCATCGGCAATCGCCGCCTCGCCTTCCGATACCACTCGCGGATTCGGCGCTTGACGTGATTTCGAACCACAGCGTTTCCGACACGCTTGCCAACGGTAATCCCGATTCGACCGGATCTCACGACACCAGAATCGAGGGCTGCTGTAGCAACAAAAACCACGAAATATCGCGATGATGTACGCTCACCCCGCGCTAGTAGTTCACGAAAAGATTTCGCGCGAAGAATTCGATCGGTCCGCCGAAAGCGGCCGGTCGCGCAAGTCACGGGTTACTTCGAGGGGACCGTCGCAGCCAAGCGACTTCGACCCTTCGCTCGCCGCCGACTCAAGACGGCCCGTCCCGCTCGAGTCTTCATGCGAGCTCTAAAGCCATGCACTCGCTTTCGCCGGATTCGGCTAGGTTGATAGGTTCGTTTCATTGAAGCTGCCTTTCGTTTCCCATTACCGTCGGAGTTCAGGTGATGCGAGGAATTCCCGTGGGTGATGCCGGTAATTCTCGATTGTACGTAGGCGCTCACTCACTCAGCGATCAGCCCGATTACCAGCGGCGCGGAAGGTAGCGTCTGCACGATAAACTGACCACCGTAACCGCGAAGCCCGTGGTAAGCTCCGCTCCGAACAGCCACCCCAAGTCCCCCACGGTTCTGGGCGTCCTCACTGCCATCAAATCCGACAAAACGTTTTTCTCTTGCAATCCCTGTGAGTTCAGTCGCTTTTGTCGTTAAACCTGACTACTTACTATTTCTAAAGTTCTTCTATTTTAAGAAGAACTAAAGAACGAAAGAACGGAAGAGAACCAAATGAAGCTTTCAATCAGCAAGGACGAACTGCATAAGGGCCTCGCGCGCATCCAGTCGATCGTAGAAAAGCGCAATACGATGCCAATCCTGGCGAATGTCCTGCTAAACGCACACGAAGCGGAACTTGAACTTGCAGCGACAGATCTCGAAGTTGGAATACGGGGTCTTCATCCTGCACTGGTGGAGCTACCGGGTAGCGTCACCGTGTCAGCGAAGAAACTTTTCGAAATCGTTCGTGAACTACCCGACGAACCTGTTTTCATCGAGTCGACAGACGACTCGTATCTACAAATCCTTTGTGCTCGTGCGAAATTCAAACTCGCGGGTAACTCAGCAGAGGAATACCCCACACTACCCAGTTTCACATCAGATAAAACGTCACCCGTTCAAGCAATCTTGCTGGCGGAAATGATCGATCGGAGCATGTACGCCGCTTCCGCTGATGAAACGCGATATAACCTCAACGGTGTGTTTTTCGAGTTAAACCCGGAAACCGGGAAGTCGCGCATGGTCGCTACGGATGGTCATCGACTCGCAATTGTCGAGCGAAATCTGGGCGGAAATCTTGATGCGCTTTCACACGGTGTGATTATTCCTCGCAAGGGTCTCGCGGAGTTGAAGCGACTACTCGACGAAGAAGACACTGATGAATTTGAGATCGGTTTCGAAGGAAACAGCGGATTGGTGAAAAAGGGTGGGGTTACACTCGTGATGCGCCTGATCGAAGGAGAATTTCCCAATTACCGCCAGGTGATTCCGAAAGAAACAACCATTCACCTCACTCTCGCCGTAGATGCACTGTCTCACATGTTGCGCCGGGTCGCGCTCCTTTCCGCGGAGCGAAGTCGAGCGATAAAACTCGAGTTGCGAGACGGAATTCTCGCATTGTCCTCGAATAACCCAGACGTTGGCGATGCTCATGAAGAGATCGACATCGACTATGCGGGGGAATCCCTGAGTGTCGCATTCAACGCTCGCTACCTGATGGATGCTCTCGCCGCGAGTAAGTCCAAAGAGATCCGACTCTCATTTCGCGACTCGACCTCACCCGCACTCATTGTGCCCACCGACGATGATGATATGCAGGCAGTCGTAATGCCCATGCGGGTTTGATTTGTCGCACCCCTCCACCGCGTCGGAATCGGGGCCCGCTTGACCACGTACGACGCAAGTTCGATCGAGGTTCTCGAGGGTCTCGACCCCGTCCGCAAGCGACCCGCCATGTACATCGGGACGACGGGTCCCGATGGCCTCCACCACTTGGTTTACGAAGTCGTCGACAATTCCGTAGACGAAGCAGTCGCAGGCTTCTGCACGGAAATCCAAGTCATCATTCACCAGGACTGCAGCGTGACTGTCATCGATGACGGTCGCGGCATACCCGTCGAGATGCACCCAACCGAGGGCCGTCCCGCCGCTGAGGTCGTGATGACGACTCTCCACGCGGGTGGCAAATTCGACTCGGATACCTACAAGATTTCGGGCGGTTTACACGGCGTGGGTGTTTCGGTCGTGAACGCACTTTCCCATCACCTCGAACTCGAAATTCGGCGCGACGGCAAAGTCTGGCGCCAGACCTACGCCTGCGGCGAGCCCACTTCGCCAGTCGAGGAAATCGGAACCACGGAAAAAACCGGGACCCGAGTCACATTTTCCCCGGACCCAGCAATCTTCCAGACGACGACTGAGTATTCATTCGATGTTCTGTCGCAACGCTTGCGCGAAATCTCATTTCTCAACGCTGGGCTGCGCATCCTGATCAGCGATGAGCGAACCGGCAAGAATCACGATTTTTGCTACGAGGGCGGAATTATCTCGTTCGTCGAGCATCTAGACCGCGCGCGCGCGCCGCTCCACAAGCCCCCCATTTTCGTGTCCGGTGAGCGAATTATCGAAGGACCGCACAGCAATATCCCTGTGCAAATCGAGATCGCCCTTCAATTCAACGAGTCGTACAACGAAAGTGTGTTCTCATTCGCCAACAACATCAATACCGTCGATGGCGGCACTCACCTCATCGGTTTCCGAACTGGGCTGACACGCACCCTCAATCGTTACCTCACGCAAAACAAGAAGAACGGTAAGGACACGAGCGAGCCTGTATCAGGCGACGATACACGCGAGGGTTTGACGGCCGTGATCTCCGTCAAATTGCCTCAGCCAGAATTCGAGGGGCAGACCAAAACGAAACTCGGGACCAGCGAGGTTCGCGGGCTTGTCGAAGGGCTGTTGTATGAGAAGCTCAGCGAATTCCTGGAAGAGAATCCGTCCGTTGCGAAGCCGATCATCGCCAAAATCCAGGATGCGGCCCGAGCGCGGCTTGCTGCGCGCAAGGCGCGGGATCTGGCTCGTCGCAAGGGCGCACTTTCCGATCACAGCCTTCCCGGAAAGCTCGCCGACTGCTCAGAACGGGATGCGTCGAAGACGGAATTGTTCATAGTCGAGGGAGATTCTGCCGGCGGCACCGCCAAACAGGGTCGATCGCGGGAGACCCAAGCGATTCTTCCGATTCGCGGCAAGATCCTGAATGTCGAGCGCGCTCGGTTGGATCGAATGCTGTCGAGCATCGAGATACAAGCATTGATCACCGCGATCGGTTGCGGGATCGGGTCCGACTTCGAAGTCAGCAAAGCCCGTTATCACAAGGTCATCATCATGACAGATGCAGATGTCGACGGGAGCCATATCCGCACGCTACTGCTGACATTCTTTTTCAGGCAGATGAGGCCGCTCATTGATAGTGGTTACCTCTATATTGCACAGCCGCCCCTGTTCAAGGTGAAGAAGGGGCGCAATGAGCGTTACATCAAGGACGAGCGTGGCCTCGAAGAGCATCTGCTCGATCTCGCCCTGGCTGGCGCGGAGGTCCGCCCCCACGGCTCGCAAACCCCCACCGTGGAGGAGCGTCTGCGCCGCTTGCTCCAGTGCGCGAGCTACTACCGTGCAATTCTTCAGCGACTGGAACTGCGCCGATTAGACAGCCGGGTGATCGATCTCGCGGTCTGGCACGGGTCGCCGCGTGAAGCAGAATTGACGGACGAAAACCGGCTTCGCGCGCTCGCGACGGAACTCGACGAGCAACTCGAAGCCTACTACCCCCAGTCCGATCCGATCCGCTGGAGCACCGAGCCGGACCCCGAGCGAGGTGGCTTCAAGCTCATTGCCGAAGCCCGCAAATCCGGCATCTCCTACAAGACTCCACTCGACACAGATGTCATTCGTTCGGCAGATTTTCAGCGACTCGCAGAGCTCGCGGCCGAGATGAATGGCATCGGCGTCGGGCCCTTTCGGGTCAACCGAACCGGGGAGGCCGACGGTACAGGAATCACGAGCCCGGTCGCCCTGCTCGAACACCTGCTCAAACTCGGTGAGAAGGGGTTGACGGTCCAGCGCTACAAAGGACTCGGCGAAATGAACCCCGACCAGCTCGCCGATACGACGCTCGATCCGCGGTATCGGACACTGCTGCAGGTTCAGGTGCCCGACGAAGTCGAGGCGGACGATGCATTTACCACATTGATGGGTGACGACGTGGAACCGCGGCGTGAATTCATCGAAAAGAACGCGCTGTATGTGCAGAACCTGGACGTATAGAGGACCGCGGTGAGCGACGAACCTACCGATATCGCGGTACCCCCGCCCGGTGACGCTGGCCCGCCCGAGGATCTCTTTCAGCGGGTCAATATCGAAGACGAGGTGCGCAGCTCGTTTCTCGATTATTCGATGTCGGTCATCATCACTCGGGCGTTGCCAGACGTACGCGATGGCCTGAAACCTGTGCACCGTCGCATCTTGTACGCGATGAACCAGGAGGGCTTGCTCTCCAGCCGCAACTACTCGAAATCTGCGGGTGTCGTCGGTGAGGTGTTGAAGCACTACCACCCTCATGGAGATAGCGCCGTCTACGAATCGATGGTCCGGATGGCTCAGGACTTTTCGCTTCGGTATCCGCTGGTCGACGGCCAGGGGAACTTCGGATCCGTCGACGGGGATTCCGCGGCGGCCTATCGCTACACCGAAGCCCGTCTGCATCCGCTCGCGGAAGAAATGTTGCGCGACATCGACCGGGACACCGTTGACTTTCAACCGAATTTCGACGGGACCGTCAGCGAACCGATCGTGTTGCCGAGCCGGTTTCCGAATCTATTGGCCAATGGTTCGACGGGAATCGCCGTCGGCATGGCGACCAACATCCCACCCCACAACTTGCGCGAGCTCACGGCCGCGCTGGTTCTGGTGGCTCGAAATCCGGACTGCACGATTGACGATCTGCTCGAGGTCATGCCGGGTCCGGATTTCCCGACAGGGGCAATGATCTGCGGCACAGATGGGATCCGCTCCGCATTTGCAACCGGCCGTGGGTTGCTCATCGTGCGCGCGCGCGCGAGTTTCGAGACCACCAAGCGCGGGCCGCGGATCATCATCACTGAGATCCCGTACATGGTGAACAAGTCATCACTGCTCGAGCGGATCGCCGACCTGGTAAGAGCGGGCAAGATCGATGGCGTCACAGATTTGCGTGACGAGTCGAACCGCGAAGGGATGCGGATCGTCGTCGAGTTGCGCCGTGACGCGCAAGACGATGTCGTGTTGAACCAGCTCTACAAGCAGACCCCGCTGCAGTCGACGTTTGGTGTAAACCTGCTGGCGCTCGTCAATGGCCGTCCCGTGCTGCTATCTGTCAAGCAAGCGTTGGGTCACTTCATCGACTTCCGGAAGGAAGTCATTGTGAGACGCGCCACCTACGAACTCGCACAGGCAGAATCGCGCGCTCACCTGCTCGAAGGTTTCGCGATCGCGCTCGACAACCTCGACGAGGTCATCGTCATCATCCGCGGTTCGCAAACGACCGCCGAAGCGCGCACCGAATTGATGACACGCTTCGCGCTCAGCGAGCGGCAGACCAACGCGATTCTCGAGATGCGGCTGCGTTCGCTCACCGCTCTCGAACGACAGCGGGTCATTGACGAGCTCGAGGAAATCCGCGAAAAGATCGCCGACTTGAGAGACCTGCTGGGCAGCGACAGCCGGATTCTCGACCTGGTGATCGAGGAGGTCGAGGCGATCGCAGAGCGTTTCGGTGACGATCGCAGGACCGAGTTGGTTGCCGCAGTCGAAGGGATCAGTACCGAAGACCTCATCGTCGAAGAGGACATGGTCGTCACCGTTTCGAATAGCGGCTACATCAAACGCAATCCGCTGAGCCAGTACCGCGCGCAGAGGCGTGGAGGCAAGGGTGTCAAGGGCATGGACGCGAAGGACGCCGACTTCGTCGAGCGGCTTTTCGTTGCGTCGACGCATGCCTACATTCTGTTTTTTACGACGCGCGGTCGCGTCCACTGGCTGAAGGTCCACGAGCTTCCGCAACTCGGTAGAGCTGCGCGGGGCCGTGCGCTCTCGAACATCTTGCAGCTCGCCGAGGGTGAGCGTGTCCAGGTGACGCTGCCGATTCGCAGTTTCGAAGAGGTGGGAGCCGACTTCGTAATCATGTGTACGAGAGCGGGCGTGATCAAGAAGACGCGGCTCGGCGCATTTTCGAACCCGCGGCGCGGCGGCATTATTTCGATCAAACTGGCTGACACCGATGAGCTGATCGCGGTGTGCCGCACCAACGGTTCGCAAGAAGTCTTGATCGCGAGCAGCCAGGGCAAATCGATCCGCTTCCCCGAAGACCAGGTCCGCGCGATGGGCCGAACGGCCGCAGGTGTTCGTGGCATGACACTGGCTGACGGTGACGAAGTGGTCGGCATGGAAATCCTGTCACCCGGTGCAACGATCCTGACTGTGACCGAACACGGTTACGGAAAACGCACGCCGCTCGACGATTATCGGTTGCAACGCCGCGGCGGCCGGGGCGTGATCACGATCCGCACGAATTCGCGCAACGGCAAAGTGGTGCGGGTCGCGCAGGTGGTTCAAGAAGACGAAGTGATGCTGATAACCGATGGGGGCAAGGTGCTGCGATGCCCCGTCAGTGGAATCTCGACGATGGGACGCGCGACGCAGGGCGTCCGGGTGATGGGCCTCGGGAGCGGCGAGAAACTGGTTGCGATGGCAAGGCTTGCAGAAGCTGACATCGAGACCACCACTGAGCCCGTGGCGTCTGACCCGGCGGTTGTCAGCGGTGATCGGGCTCTCGATGCAGCTCTCGATCCGGCCCTCGATCCAGCCGAGGATCCAGCCCAGGATTCCACGCCCGACGACGAGTCGAGCGAATAGCGCACACTCGTTGGGTTTGGGGGTGTTGGTGAATACCGATCGCTCGAAGCAGCTCTTTCAGCGGGCCAAGCGGGTGATTCCCGGCGGCGTCAACAGCCCCGTGCGCGCCTTCGGATCTGTCGGCGGCGTGCCCCGTTTCATCGAACGCGGCAAAGGTTGCCGGATCTGGGATGCGGACGGAAACGAGTACATCGATTTCGTCGGCTCCTGGGGCCCCTTGATCGCTGGTCACGCCAACCCGTCGATTTTGAAGGCGGTGCGCGCCGCGATGTCGAAAGGCACGAGTTTCGGAGCCCCGACAGAGGCGGAAATCTCGCTGGCGGAGAAGATCAAAGGTGCGGTTCCGAGCATGCAGAAACTCCGCATGGTCAGCTCGGGTACCGAGGCCAGCATGAGCGCGCTGCGCTTGGCCCGAGCCGCAACGGGCCGCGACCGCGTGCTGAAATTCGAGGGCTGCTACCACGGTCATGTGGATGCGTTGTTGCTCGGCGCCGGCAGCGGAGTGGCGACCCTTGGGATTCCCGGCTCTCCGGGCGTACCACAGAGCTACGCGAACTTGACCATCCAGGCCCCGTATAACGACATCGCGGCCGTCCGGACCGCGTTCGAAAAGTGGGGCGAACAGATCGCCTGCATCATCGTCGAACCGATGGCCGGAAACATGGGCTTCGTACCCCCCGTTCCCGGCTTTCTCGAGGCCCTTCGCGAGTGCTGCGACGAGTACGGTGCCCTGTTGATTTTTGATGAGGTCATCACCGGCTTTCGGTTGGGGTGGGGCGGTGCGCAGAAGCATTTCGGTGTGAAGCCCGATCTGACCTGCCTGGGTAAGGTGGTCGGTGGCGGATTACCGGCTGCAGCCTACGGGGGCCGCCGCGAATTGATGAGCCAGATCGCGCCCGAGGGGCCCGTCTATCAGGCTGGGACATTATCAGGGAATCCACTGGCAATGGCGGCTGGCCTCGCGACGCTCGAACGGCTGGAACAGCCCGGCTGCTACGAACAGCTCGGCAGCGTATCGGCTCGAATTGCGACCGGTCTGGAGCAGATCGCGCGAGAGCTGGGTGTTCCCCTGTGCACTTCTGCGGCGGGGGGAATTTTCGGATTTTTCTTTTGCGAAGGTCCGGTACTCAACTTCGACGATGCGCGACGAACTCACCCGACACGGTTCAAGCGATTCTTCTCGAGCATGCTCGCTCAGGGCATCTATTTGGCTCCATCCGCGTACGAATGTGGTTTCGCATCGCTGGCCCACCGGAAACGAGACCTCGACCGCACGCTCGAATCAGCGCGAGTTGCGCTGGAAAAAGCTGCCACAACGCGTTGAGTGGGCTCCGGGCGTTGGCTAGGATGCGCGCCGTCGGCTCGGTGTTCCGCCCGCGGACCCGAAGACGGCTTGTCGCGTCCAAGCTTGCAACTTCAGTCGCAGACGCAGGTGGAATGCGTTGACGGACCGACCCGATGCAGATGACCCTTCACAGAATTCAGCACAGAATTCAGCACAGGATTCAGCACAGGATTCACGACAAGAAAGGGATTTCGAGAGCCGCAGACAAGGTGCTGTGTATCAAGGCGCGTTCGAAGCCGTGATCGCGATACTGGTCGCCGCCCTCTTTGGATACTGGCTCGACGGCTACTTCGATACGGCCCCCGTTTTCCTGCTGATTGGATCCGCGATCGGATTTGCCTCTTTCACTGTCCGGCTGATCCGGCTCGGTCGCTGGGTAGAGGGTACGGGTAAGGATTCGAATTCGGGAAGCGACGCCGCGCGACAAGACAGCAAGTCGGAAAACGAGAACGAGAGATGAAGATCGATCCTTTCGAACGCATGAATCTGGTGATTACCGCGGGCGCGGTAGCCACCTCGTATGCGGTGGCGTCGCCCTCATTCACGGCGGGTCTCGCGCTCGGTGCCGCAATGGAGGCCGCGAACTTCCACGGCCTGCGCCGGTCGGCCCAGTTTCTGTTCTGGGGCGTACTTCCGAACCAGCGCGCTTGGAGTGCGGTGTTTGCCATGCGCCTCGGTTTACTCGCGGTCGGAATTGCGGCTGCGCTCTACTTCGGGATGAACGCCGCAGGGTTGCTGGTCGGCCTTTCACTGATCATGCCCGCCGCCATTATCGAGGCGTGGCGAACGCGTCCGCTGGCCCTCGAGGGCGCGCAAGCTCTCGACCCCGACGATCCGGCTTGGAATGACTGGAACCCCTGGCTGGCGCGCGAAAGCGAGCAGTCCCGAGACTCTGACGAGGAGAGCTGGTGAACATCTACACCCCGCTCGATGGCACCATACCCTGGGTGATCCAAGCGGCGATCCTCGCCGGGCTACTGATGCTGGCCGGTGGTCTGCTCGTGAGGCGGCGAGTCGCTGGTGACGGCGGCGGGGTGTTGCCCGACGAGGGCCTAACAGTCCGCAACATCGTCGAAGTTCTCGTCGAGATGCTCGCCAATCTCGCACAGGATCGGATCGGCCCAGACTGGCGCAAGTTCTTCCCGATCGTCGGAACGATGTTCCTGTTCATCTTGGTGTCGAACCTGATCGGTCTGATTCCTGGTGTCGAAGGGGCGACTTCGGACGCCAACACCACCTGGGCCTGGGCGATCATTTCGTGGGTCGTCTACACCTGGGTGGGGATCGCCAAGCACAAGCAGAATTACCTGGTGAAATTCCTGGGGCCGAGCTTCTTCGAGCGCCAGATGTTCGGACGCACGGTTCATTTCCGTTTGCTGGCGCCGATCATGATGGCGATTGAGCTACCGCTCGACGTCGCCCGCATCTTGACGTTGGCGGTGCGGCTGCTCGCCAACATGTTCGCCGACCATACCGTTATCGCGGTCTGGCTCGGTATCATACCGATCGGTGTCCCGGCGATCTTCATGGGGCTTGGATTGATCGTCTCATTCTTGCAGGCGTTCATTTTCGCTCTACTCACGATGATCTACATAGGGTTGGCGCTCGAAGATCCCCACTAGGGGATATCGTCCGGCGTCATGTTCGTTAGTTGACCGCTAGCCCTCTTCAACCAATTTTTACGATTTACGACAACCCTTTACGACAACCCTTTACGACAACCAAGGAGACAAACGTGATTTCTAAACTCGGAAAGATTGCACTCTGGACACTCGTGTTCGTCGCAGTACCTCTGGTGGCGAGTGCCGACAGCGGAAGCGGCGACAGCAGCTGGGGCTATGCGTTGGGAGCGGGCCTCGCGATCGGCCTTGCAGGTCTCGGATGCGGGATCGGCCAAGGCCTCACTGCGGGCAACACCACGGCTGGTATCGCGCGGAATCCGGGTGCGGCCGGCGCGATGTTCGTGAATTTCATCCTCGGCATGGTGTTGATCGAGTCCATCGCGATTTACGGCCTCGTGATTGCATTCATGCTGCAAGGGAAGATCGGCTAGACGATCTGTTGGGGGCCATGGAACGCGGAGCAAGGCATGGTAGCTCCGCGTTCCTGCCACCCGTCCCTGGCTGTCAGGATGGCCGGTGTCGGGGCTCCCTGTTCCTGTACATCGGGTAGACCGGGTGTAGACCCGGTTGCAGACCTCTCCCAAGACCGGCTTGCTGACAATATTTGGCTCAAGGGCTCAAGAACTCAAGGTAGAGCCGTCGGGCGAAAACTCGACGCGGAACTCACCCCGTACAATTTCCACGCCGACCCATTGTTTTCACCCGACGACTCCGTTTCCGCCGAACCCCCGGTCCCATTAAGGGGTGGTGGCGGATGTGCGGAAGACAGATGAATCGCATCCCGACTCACTCGCCTAGAGCAAGCCTCGTGCCGAACGGGTCGCGATCACTCGAGTCGGGGAATCCTCAGCCATTTCCAGCGGTTGCAGTTTGGCCACGCTGGCGTCCGCAACAAACTGTGACCGTTCGTGGGTGACACCTTGGTGAACGGCGGTCGGTTGATCGCGTTCGAGGGCATCGACGGCTGTGGCAAGAGCACACAACTCCAGCGCTTTGCCGAAAACGCAAGCAACGCGGGTTACGATGTCGTCGTCACTGGGGAGCCGACCAGCGGCCCGACCGGTCAACGCATTCGCGCGATGGCTCGCTCTGGGACAGCGCTCGCGCCAGCGCAAGAGCTGCTTTGGTTCCTCGAGGATCGCAGGGTTCACGTTCGCGAGGTCATCGAGCCCGCTTTGGCTGCGGGCCGATGGGTGGTGACCGATCGCTACTTCCTATCGACGGTCGCCTACCAGGGAGCGCGAGGACTCGACTTTGAGCAGATCCTCGCCGACAGCGAGTCGGAATTCCCGGTTCCCGACCTCGTGGTGCTACTCGAAATCGATGTGTCGCTGGCACTCGAACGCATTCGGAGCCGCGCTGGTGTCATCGAGGAAGTCTTCGAACGCGAAGAGTTTCTCGAAGCGGTCGCGGGGGTGTTTCGCGCAATCGATCGTCCGTACTTGGAGCGCATCGCGGCCGACTCGGCGCCCGAAGCACTCGCTGCGGAGATCTTCGCGCGGGTTCTGACGCGCTTCGGGCAACCGGAAACGTAACCGGCGAATGCTGCGGATTCATCGGTCGGCTGCCGCTGTCCGAATCTCGGTCAGGCTCCCTGTCGGCGCGGTAAGCTAGTGGGCCTGACCAGCCCAATCTCACGACTCTATTCAAGCCCAGGAGACCCCCCGATGTCACAGCGGCCCCCCGACCCGGACAAACTGAAGGACTACGCGAAACTCGTGTTCGGCGCGCTCGGCGGCGCGATGACATCCGCACTGATCGGACTCGGGGATCGCCTGGGTCTGTACACGGCGATGTTCGAGACGGGCGCGGTGACCAGCCAGCAGCTCGCGGACAAGACCGGCCTCGACGAGCGCTGGATCCGAGAGTGGCTCCACCAGCAAGGGGCGGCCGGTGTGCTCGAATACCGCGGCGACGGCTGCTTCGAGCTCTCCCCGGAAGGCGTAGCGGTCTTGTCCGACGAGACTCATCCCGCTTTCGGCGCGGGCTTCTTCACGCAGCTTCCCGCGCAGCTGGCGGTCACGGAGCGACTTCCCGAGGCTTTCAAGACTGGCCTCGGTCTGCCCTACGATGCGCTCGGGCCCGAGGGTGCGCGGGGTATCGAGCGGGGCCTCGCGCCGTGGTTTCGCGCACTGTTGGTTCCGCGCGCACTGCCGCGTGTCCACGGCATCGTTGCGCGACTCGAAGCTGGCGTGCAGGTTGCGGACGTCGGCTGTGGGGCGGGTGTTGCGCTATTGGAAATGGCGAAAGCTTTCCCCGCCTCGGAGTTTCACGGCTACGAGCTATCGACTCACGCCCTGGGCCGCGCAGAGCAGAACCGTACGGCGGCCGGTTTATCGAACGTGCAATTCCACAACGTCGAGACGGAACCCCTGCCCGCCGATGGGCGTTTCGCGTTCGTGACGACTTTCGATTGCCTCCATGATATGACGCGCCCCGATCAAGCGATGGCGCAGATCAGAAGGGCCATCACAGACGATGGCACCTGGTTGATCGCAGACATCAAGGCCAAGGCCAGCTACGAAGAGAACGTTGAAAAAAACCCCATGGCGGCGATGATGTACGGAAGCTCGGTACTCACCTGTATGTCGTCTGCACTATCGGAACCCGACGGCCTCGGACTGGGCACTCTCGGATTTCACCCGGCGCTCGCAGAAGAAATGGTCCACGCGGCAGGCTTCCGCGAGTTCGAGGAGCTGGACCTCGGCCATCCCGTCAACGCATTCTACGTGGCGCGCCCGTGACCGCTTTCTAACCGCTTTCTAACCGCTACCGCACTCTGCACCAAACTCGCATCCACTCAATGAACGATCCACAGTCATGAGATCAACCCTCGCCCCCCGCCCGCAGCGCGCGATTCCCCGGAGGCCCCCTCCGGCCCCCTTCACGCTCTTTGCCGATTCCGATTCTCTTCCCACGGGTCGCTAGGTCGCGACCCGTCATGGTCTTCAGCTCCGTCGCCTTCCTCTACTTCTTCCTCCCCGTCTTCCTACTCCTCTATTGGGTGTTGCCACTTCGCCCTGTCGTGCTGTTGACGGCGAGCCTGTTCTTCTACGCCTGGGGCTGGTTGACCCAGTGCTCGCCGTCTCTGGGCCGGTTTCGAAATCTGGATCAGTGTTGACTCGCCGCCAACACAGCCACTAGCGCACGCCCGGTATGGCTGTCGGGATGGGCGGCCACCGTCTCCGGCGTGCCCTCGACGACGATATGTCCGCCCGCCTCGCCGCCTTCAGGGCCCAGATCGATCACGTAATCGGCCGTCTTGATGACGTCCGGATGGTGCTCGATGACGACGACCGAATTGCCGCGTTCGACGAGCTGGTCGAGCACACGCAATAGCTGTTCGACATCGGCAAAGTGGAGCCCTGTCGTGGGTTCGTCGAGCAGGTAAAACGTGCGCCCAGTGTCTCGGCGCGAGAGTTCCTTTGCAAGTTTCACGCGTTGCGCTTCTCCGCCTGAAAGTGTCGTCGCCGGTTGGCCGACCTGCAAATAGCCCAGCCCGACATCGACTAACGTCTGCAACGGCCGACGTACCGGTGGGACGTTTTGGGAAAACTCGAGCGCTTCTTCGACGGTCATCTCCAGCACGTCCGCGATGCTCCTGCGCTTGTACAGGATCTCCAGCGTTTCGCGGTTGTAGCGGCGTCCATTGCAGACCTCGCAGCGAACGAACAGGTCTGGCATGAAGTGCATCTCTACGCGCAGCATGCCGTCGCCCCGGCACGCCTCACAGCGCCCGCCCTTGACGTTGAACGAGAAGCGGCCGGCCGAATAGCCGCGAACACGTGCTTCTGGAACCTGGCTGAACAGGCCGCGGATCCCATCGAGGGCGCCGGTATAGGTAGCAGGGTTGCTGCGCGGTGTGCGCCCGATGGGTGATTGATTCACGTCGATCACCTTGTCGATGTGGCGAAGCCCGGCGAAGCGATCGAAGCGACCCGCTGGGGTCAGCGCGTTGTGGAGGTGCGCGGCCAGTGCTCGGAAGACCGTGTCGTTCATCAGCGTGGATTTTCCAGACCCCGATACCCCCGTTACAGCGACGAAGAGTCCGAGCGGGATCGTCACGGTCAAGTTCTTCAAGTTGTGTTCGCGGCAGTTTTCGAACACCAGCGCCCGGTCGGTGCGCGCACGACGTATTTCCGGAACGGGAATCGCACGCCGACCGGACAGGTACGCGCCCGTGAGGGAGCTCTCGTTGGAGCGAATCTCGTCGGGGGAACCGACCGCGACGATCGAACCGCCGTGAATACCGGCACCCGGTCCCATGTCGATGACGTGGTCGGCCGCTTCGATCGTGGCCTGGTCGTGTTCGACGACGAGCACGCAGTTACCGCCGTCGCGAAGTCGCCGCAGGCTCCCGATCAACCGGTCATTGTCGCGCGGGTGTAGACCGATCGACGGTTCATCGAGGATGTACAACACGCCCATCAGGCTTGCGCCCACCTGAGTCGCCAGCCGAATGCGTTGGCTTTCTCCGCCCGACAGCGTCGCGCTGCGCCTGTCTAGTGTCAGATAGCCGAGCCCGACATCGGAAAGGAAGCGCAGACGGTCCCGAATCTCGCTGACGATTCGGGTGGCGATTGTGCGTTCGCTGGCAGTCAGCTGCAGGGATTCGACGAATTTGCTGGCTTGGGTAATCGAGAGTTTTGTCAGCTCCGAGATCGGTGTGTCGGAAATTCGGATGCTGCGCGATTCGATGCGAAGCCGAGTTCCCGCGCACGCGGTGCAGATATTTGCGGTCTGGTAGCGGGTCAAATTCTCGCGCTCCGCCACTGTCGTGAGCGATTGGCGCCGCGTCAGCTCGCCGACGATTCCGTCCCAGCGGCGGTTGACGGTTTTCGTGCCTGCAGGGTCAACCGAAAACGGCACCTCTTCGTCGCCGAGGCCCAACACGATTCCTTTCTGTACGCGGGCCGCGAGATCCCGCCACGGGGTGTCCGGAGCAATCTCGAAGTATTTGATCAACGCCCCCGAGAGTTGCTGGTAGTAACGCGGCACATGCTTGCCCGTCCAAGGCGCGATGGCTCCGCGCTCGATCGACAGCGACTCGTCGGGGACGATCAGCGCGGGATCGAATGTGTCGGTTGTGCCCAAGCCGCCGCATGCCTTGCACGCTCCCTCGGGACTGTTGAATGAGAACATGCGAGGCGAGATCTCCGGGTACGAGACACCACAATCCACGCATGCATTGTGCTGGGACAGAAGCAGTTCGGATTCTCCCGGACCGATATCAAGCGTTACGAGGCCGTCGCTGAGTCGCAGCGCTGTCTCGATCGATTCGACGATCCGGCCGCGGGCTGAGGGCTTTGCGACCAGGCGGTCGACAACGACGTCGATGTCGTGCCTCGATTGCCTCGCGAGTGAAATTTCCGGTCCGAGGTCCCGGGTCTCACCGTCGATGCGGACCCGAACGAAACCCTGGCGAGAAAACTCGCGCAACTCTTTGTTGTACGCGCCCTTGCGTCCCCGGATGACCGGCGCGAGTACTTGGAGTCGGGTCGCCTCGCCCATGGCGATCACGCGGTCGGCCATCTGTGAGACCGTCTGGCTCGAGATCGGGTTGCCGCACCGGTAGCAATGGGAATGGCCGATCCGCGCATACAACAGGCGCAGGTGGTCATAGATCTCGGTTGCGGTACCTACCGTGGAGCGCGGGCTCCCGCCGACCTTCTGCTGTTCGATCGCAACCGCCGGAGACAGTCCGTCGATCGAGTCGACGTCCGGCTTGCCCATCTGGTCTAGAAACTGTCGCGCATACGCGGACAGCGATTCCACGTAACGACGCTGGCCCTCGGCGTAGATGGTATCGAACGCGAGCGTCGACTTACCCGAGCCGGACAAGCCGGTGATTACGACCAACTTGTCGCGCGGGATGTCGATATCGAAATTTCGGAGGTTGTGCTCTCGGGCGCCTCGAATCAGAATATGCGTGAGAGCGGACGACTCGTACTTCACTGAGAGTTCACTGCGAGTTCACTGCGAATTCACTGGCAATCCACTGGTTTCACTGAAACAGCGATTCGCCCGCGTCAGGATCGCTCGACTCCGTTTTGATCGGGTCGAAATTCGCGGCGTCGGCGAAATAGCCACGGCGCTTGATGTAGGTGTGCTCGCGGAGTTCATCCATCCAGGCTGCGTACTCGGCTTCGACCTTTTGCGAATACAGCGCTTGCTCGATCGCCGGGCGTGCCTGTTCGAACGTGACGGGCTCGTATTGGTTGCGTTCCACCAGTTTCAAGATATTGCAACCGAAAGACTGTTGTGAGATCTCGCTCATTTCGCCAGGTTTCAGCTCCTCGATGAGGCCCGACATCCAACCGGCTAGCGCATCTTGGTGTACCCAGCCGATGTCACCACCGCTTTCTGGCGAGACAACGGATACTTCTGCAGCCACCAACTCGAACGATTCTCCAGCGCGAATTCGCGCTACGCTGGCCTTCAACTCCCTACACGCCGCAGAAATGTCGCGGGTGGGCGTTACGGGAATCAACAGATGCCTGAGGTGAACCTGCGTGCCACCCGCAGGTTGGTCGCTGAAGCGATCCGCGAAGATCTGACGAACCTCTGCCTCTTCGATGTTGACTTTGGCCTGCAGTGCCTGGGTCATGACCTTGCGCTGCTCGACCTTCGCGCGGATTTCTGCGCGATACTGCTCCATCGTCATGCCCTGGGACTCCACGCTGTCGGCGAGTTGCAAAACGGTGATGCCGTTGTCGGCCGCGAGCACGTTGATGACCTGGTCGATCTCGGCTTCGGAGGCACGGAGTTCGAGGCGCTCGACTTCGCTCTCGAGGATTTTCTGTTCGATCATCCGCTCCAGGCCATCGGCGCGGAGCTTGAACACCTCGCTCTGCGGCGCGCCTGCTTCGATCATCCGGGTTTCGGTCTCTGCAACTTTGGCCATCACTTCCGAGAACAACACGATATGTGTTCCCACCTGCGCAGCGATGCCGTCGACGAGCTCTTCGGACGCATGGATCGGCCTGGCTGATGCAATGCTGGCGAGTACGAGCCCCGCGGCAAACCACCGGAGCGAACGCTGCATGGGATCCCCCCTCACTTCCCGGAACAAATCCAGCCGCCCAGGATAGCCTGCGCGCAGTTTTCAGACGATGGAGCGAAAGGCCGCGTAGTGGCTCGGTAAAATGTGCGAAGGGCGGTAGGGGCCGTCGTGACGAGCGATCACATTGCATACTATCGGCGCCACATGCGTCGTGAGAAATCCACCCGGTGGCAGTCCATTCAACGCATGGGCGCAGCCGCCCTGATGGTCGGATCGGTAGGGTTCCTGGTCGTTCGCGGCGCGCATTCGCCCGATGTGCCATTCATCTCGCAGTCCGACGAGGCGCCCTGGATTGCGCCGGCGGTCGCCGTGTCGGCGGAACTCCACCAATGGGGTCGCGAGCAGGTCCCGGTTGCTCGATTTTCGCGAGATGTTTCTGAACTCGCATCGACCGGCAACGGCCCAGCCGTGCTGCAGGTTCGCGCGTTGGGCACCTATGCGGTCTACTTGAACGGGAACCGAATCGATCCCTCCTCGGCCCAGGCTGACGGCGACGGGCGCGACTTCCGGGTGTTTCGAAATATCGAATTGCCCGCGGTGTCGCCCGGCGACGAGCTGGAAATCGACGTGGCGAATCGACACGGGCCTCCGCTGCTGTCGCTGCGTGTCGCGCCGATCGTTTCGGATCCGAGCTGGCGCGTGAGCTGGGCCGGCAACGACCTTGGCAACGCGGTCGTTGCTTCGGATACGCGAATCAATCCGCTCGCCTATACGGTCGAAACGCCGCTCGAGGCGCTCGTCGAGGGCCGGGTCGCCGTCATCGCCCTTTTTTTGGTCGGGGTGATTGGTTTCGGTCTGACCAGCACACGAAGTGGGCGCATTTCGGGCGCCCGGTGGGAAAGCGGGGTGCTGTGCGCAGCCGGTGTCGGCTGGTTGTTCTTGTTCATTCGCAAGTTCCTTCAGATTCCCGTCAGCGTCGGGTTCGATGCGCGGCATCATCTCTACTACATCGAATTCCTGCGCGAACACAGCGCTGTGCCGATGGCCACCGACGGGTGGTCGGTCTACCACCCGCCATTGTTTTATGTGGCGGCGGGAGTATTGCAGTGGGCTGGTTCGGCGCTTGGATCAGTCGGCGGCGTGGATGGGGCGACTCTCGGCTTGAAGTTGATTCCCTTCCTGGCCGGTTTCGGAAACGTCTGGGTGGCCGGTGCTCTGTGCCGCAAGCTGGGACTCACGTCGTCCGCCGTCGTGTACGGGCTGCTCTTTGGCGCCGTATTGCCGATGAACATCTACTCGGCCGCGTACTTTTCGAATGAAACGTTCCATACCTTTCTTGCCGGCCTTGCGATGCTGGTGATCGTGGAACTCCTGCTCGAGCGCGATGCGCGGATTTCGCGCGTCGCCTGGCTTGGGACGCTGCTCGGGTTGTGTCTCGCCACGAAGTTCACCGCAATTGTCGTGACCGCAGTCGCCGGGTTCTTCTTGTTCACGAAGTGGCTGGCGGTAGACCGGATGGAGCTTCAGCGTGCTGTCGGCAGGCTACTGGTGATCGGGGCCGCGGCATTCGCAATCGCAGGTTGGTTCTATATCCGCAACTGGATCGCGTATGGCGATCCGCTGATGGCGAACTGGGGCAACATGCCCGGGCCCACGCTCGCGTGGTGGCAGCAGCCCGGCTTCCACACTTTGCCCTATTTCACGAGTTTCGGTGAGTCGCTGCGTCACCCGTACTTGTCCGCCTTCCATTCGTTCTGGGACAGCATCTACTCCACCCTATGGGGAGACGGTGGGATCGCTGGGCGCGTGTCGCCACAAGATCGCCCCGATGTGTGGAACTACATCTTCATGTCGCTTGGCTTCTGGGTTGCGGTTCCGGCAACCGGGTTGATCGCGATTGGCTGCGTCCGAGCAGCGGCGTTCGCATTTAGCGACGCGGATCCCAGACGTCGCGCCGCGTTTTCCTTTTTGCTCACGTTGATCTATGCGGTGCTGTTTGGCCTGCTCGAGTTGGCACTTCGGTTGCCGTACTTCGCCCAGGGCAAAGCCAGTTATGGACTGGTGGTGACCGCGCCACTGGCGGTGTTGTTTGCATTGGGTGCAGATTGGCTGGATCGGGTTTGTCGAGGCCCACAGCTTGTAGCGCTACGTGCGCTCTTTTTTGGCTGGCTCGCTGTTTTTGCCGCGGCGATGTTCCTGGCATTCGCCGGTTGAGTGGAATGCGATGGGTTCCCGCCTCTCTGGCGTTATTGGCTCCTTGAGATCCGAATTGGTTCCGATAGGCTGGTTGCTGTGCTCGAACTCGCCTTCCATCCCGACCGAAGCGGCGATACCCCAATTTACCGCCAGCTCGCCGATTATCTTCGCGAGCTGATCGTCACTGGCCGGCTAGCGGCTGGCGAAAAATTGCCCGCTACGCGAGAGCTCGCCGCATCGATCGGGATGGGTCGCAACACCGCGAATCTCGCGTACCGGACATTGGTCGACGAAGGTGTGCTGCTAGCGCACGTTGGCCAAGGGACGTTCGTCAGCGGTGCAGCGCCGCGCACGGTCGCCTCGGTGATGGCACATCGCCGCGCTTTCGTTTGGGACGGGCTGTTCTCACGGTCAGCGCGAACACCGCTTCTGGCTGGTTTGCGGTCTCTGCCGATCCGAAGCATTCGGTTCGACTTCCGCGGAGGTCGGGTCGATGCGGAAGCGCTACCCGCCCGCGAGTTGCAGCGCGCCTACCGGGATGTAATCGGCGACAGTTTTCCCGCGATCGCGGGCGATGCCGACCCGTTGGGTTACCCGCCGCTGCGCGAGCAGATCGCGCGCTCGCTGTTGACGCGGGGAATCCGCTGCGACGCGACGGATGTGATTGTTACCAGTGGTGCGCAACAGGCGCTCGACCTGGTCGTACGCGCGCTCATCGACCCCGGCGATTTCGTCGCGATCGAACAGCCGGGCTACTTCGGAGCGGCGCTGTCGTGTCGCAATGCCGGCGCTGTGCTGATCGGGGTCGACGTCGATCGCGATGGGTTGCGGACAGACCAGCTGGCACGTGCACTGCGATCACAGCGCATCAAACTCGTCTACACGACCCCCGCCGCTCAGATGCCGACGGGTGCCGTGATGAGCGATGCGCGGCGCGCGGCGCTGCTAGAACTTGCCGACCGGACGCAGACCCCGATCGTCGAAGACGACTACGACAGCGAGTTTCGCTACGAGTACCCCCCGCTTCCGGCATTGAAGACCCAAGACCCGGCCGGACAGGTGATCTACGTCGGGACATTTTCCAAGGCGATCTTTCCCGGCTTGCGACTCGGTTATGCGGTTGCTGCGCGCCCGTTGTTGTCGAAGCTGGCTGCCGCGCGATTCGGCGCGAGTTTCGGCCCCGACGGACTGGCGCAAGCCGCGGTCGCGAACATGCTCGAGTCAGGTGCGTTCGAACGGCATGTTCGTCGGCTTCGCAAGCACTACGCCGAGCGCCGCTTGGCGTTGATTACCGCGCTGCATCTTCGGATGCCCGCCAGTACCACATGGAGCGAGCCGCGCGGTGGTCTCCAGCTGTGGGTCACGCTGCCCGCGGGCGCCGATGCAAACCGTATCGGCACCGAAGCGAGCGCCGCCGGTATCGCGTACTCGTCCGGTGTCGGCTGCTACCTGGACGGGCGCGGCGAAGACCAGCTTTCACTGTCGTTCGCCAACCAATCACCGGCGGCAATCGAACAGGGCATCGCACGGCTGGGAAAAATCGTGGGTCGCCATCTTGCGACACGGAGGTCAGCATGAGAACGAGTGGGCTCGATGCATGGGGTTGGGTGTTCGCAGTGCTCGGGGTCGGAACCCTCGCTAACGCGGTCTGGATGTTAGCTGGCCCCATGCACTGGTACACCGGTCTACCGGCAGCGGTTCCGGACACCGGACCCTTCAACCCGCATTTCGTGCGGGACATCGGCTGCGCGTTTCTCACCGTGAGCGTGGCGCTACTGTGGGCCGCGTTTTCGCGGGGCGTCAGGGAGCCGCTGGTTGCGATCGCGGCGCTGTTCCTGGTCGCGCACGGCTTGCTGCACGCGTACGACACATTGCGGGGTGCACTCGGCCACAACCATTGGTGGCTCGACCTTCCTGGTGTCTATTTCCCCGCCCTCGTGATGGCTGTGGCTGCGTTCAAGACCCGCCGCTCCTCGGTTGCTTGACGCTCCAACCCCCAGCCAGGATTGGCGGACATCGTTTTGTAGCGCTCTGCTAGCATTCACCACAAAGCTGTGTGGAACACCGCTTTGATCGCGCTAGGCTGCAAAGCGCCCGTCCCGGGCAACCAGCGTGCACGGGTTTCGTGAACGCCGTGACGCGAAGGGGGCAAGGGGCGCAAAGGAAAACACGCGGTGGTGATTCTCAGCAACGTCGAAACGATTCCGGGCAAGAACATCACGCGCTTTTATGGCGTCGTATCCGGGAGCACGGTGCGTGCCAAGCACGTTGGGCGCGACATCATGGCGTCGTTTCGGAACCTCGTAGGAGGCGAGCTCAAGGCATACACGGAGCTGCTCAATGACGCACGCGATGAAGCATTGCACCGCATGATGGAACAAGCCGAGTCGCTGGGCGCCAACGCAATCGTCAATGTGCGCTTTTCGACGAGTTCGGTCGCGCAGGGTGCGGCCGAGCTATTCGCATACGGCACGGCGGTGCAGGTCGAATAGCGTGGAAAACTGGATCGGGACGGCTCTCGAAGTCGGAATCCCGCTGACGCTTCTGTTGCTCGGGTATTTCGTTGGCGGTTTCATCGAACGCCGCCACTACGCATCGATCCAAGAACGCGAACTGCGCTGGCGGAGCCTGCCGGCCGTCACGTTTCGCAGCGTTCCCGACGGCTGGATCGTCGAGGACGCGACGTTGCTTTCGGGCAACGTGGTGATTTCGGTCGACTATTTCAAGCGCTTCCTCGCCAGCCTGCGGATGCTGTTCGGCGGGTCAGTCAAATCCTACGAATCTCTGATGGACCGTGCGCGCCGCGAAGCGCTGATCCGACTCAAGGTCGTGACGGTCGAGCGGGGATTTCATGCGCTGGTGAACGTGCGCATGGAGACCAGCCGGATGGCGAGCGCGCGGGGAGGCAATGCTGTCGCAGGAATCGAGGTGCTGGCATACGGAACGGCATTGAAGCTACGCAATCGCCCCGCGTAAAAATGTGATCCTTGAGTTTCGACCCAGGGCTCCCGACTGAAGGCATCAACGTCTCGCCCACGCATCCGCTGCGCGAGGCTATGGTACTGGTGTTCGGTGTGATCGGAGTTGCAATCGTTGCGGTCGCTTCGATCGGCGTGATCGTCGATTTCGTTGCACCACGGATCCCGCCTGAGCATGAAGTCCGCTGGTTCTCGGGTTGGTTTACTGCAGACGATTCACCCGTCGGTGCCGAGCCGCGTGTCGACGCGCTGCGCGAGGTGTTGGATCGAATCAGCGCTCACTGGCCAGACAATGCGTACACGTTTCGCGTCAGCATCTGGGACGAAACCGAACCGAACGCACTCGCGCTACCCGGAGGCACCATCGCGGTGACGACTGGCTTACTCGACGCCGTCGCCAGCGAGAACGAACTCGCATTCGTTCTCGGACATGAGCTCGGTCACTTTCACAACCGCGACCACTTGCGGGGGCTGGGTCGGGGAATCGGCTTTTCGTTGGCGCTGTTTTCGATTGGAATCGGCGGTGGCGGTGGTGCCGCGGAACTCGCCTCTGTCGCTGGCCGACTCACACAGCGCGGTTTCGATCGCGCACAAGAATCGGCTGCCGACGAGTTCGGCCTCGGTCTGGTGGTCGCCGAGTACGGCCACACGGCGGGCGCCACAGATCTGTTCCAACACCTCGCTGGGTCGGGCGAAGCTTCCACGCTCGCAAGCTACCTGTCGACGCACCCCTTACACGGCGACCGCGCCAATCGGCTAGAAGCCGCCGCGAGCGCCGCGGGCTGGTCGGTACGCGGCAAACGCCGCGCACTCGATTCGGTGTTGCGGCAATCCCCGATTCCCCAGGAACGTGAAGCGGAGTCGCTTGTCCCAGCCACGGAAGAGTAAGTCGAATCGATACGCGGCACGCCTCGCGAGCGCTACCCTCTACGCTCCGAGATTCGCGAGCAGGTTCTTCGCAGCCGCGAACAGCGCTTCAGTGCCACCGGGCGGCACCTTCGCGTAGATTTTGTGGTCTGGCGCAACCCGCATACCGCCACCCGCCTGGTGGAGCAGGTTCAGCAACCGCTTCGGGTCGACGTTGCTCTGCTGCGCGGCGGTCAGGACAATTTCACCGTTCGATAGATCGACCGAAGCCACCCCAAGCCGTCTCGCGCGAATCTTCAATCGGATGACCTCGAACAGGTTCTCTGTTTCGGTGGGCAGTCCGCCGTAGCGATCCAAGAGTTCGTCACGGATGCGCTCGACCTCGCCATCGCCGCGACAGCTCGCCAACCGTTTGTACAAGACGAGTCTCTGGCTGACGGCGCTCACGTAGTCGTCGGGCAGCCGCGCGCTGACCGGTAGCCGGATCTCCGGGTCGACCTCTGTTTCATGTGGCTTGCCGCGCAGCTCGTCCATCGTTGCCTCGAGCATCTCGAGGTAAGTCTCGTATCCGACTGCGGCCATATTGCCCGATTGTTCGTCGCCCAACAGGTCGCCCGCGCCGCGAATCTCGAGGTCCATGTTGGCCAATCGAAAGCCGCTTCCGAGCGCGCTGAGGTCCTGGATCGCCTCCAATCGACGTTTGGCGTCTTTGGTCAGCGAGTCCTCGCTGCCCGGAATCAACAGGTGCGCGTAGGCCCGCTGTGGGCTGCGCCCGACGCGTCCGCGCAATTGGTAGAGCTGCGCGAGCCCGAGCGCGTCGGCTCGGTTGATCATGATCGTATTCGCCCTTGGGATGTCGAGACCGCTTTCGATGATCGTCGTACACAACAGAACGTCTGCCTCACCGTGCATGAAGCGCAGCATCCGGTCTTCGAGGTCGTGCTCCCTCATCTGTCCGTGCGCGACGATGATCTTCGCTTCGGGTACCACGCGTGCGAGGGTCTTGTGCATGGCCCCTATCGTCCGCACCCGGTTGTGGACGAAAAACACCTGTCCGCCGCGTCGAAGCTCCCGAAGAATCGCCTCGCGGATCAGTGATTCCGAAAACCGGGAAACCTGCGTTCGAATCGCGAGCCGATCCGCGGGCGGTGTATTGATCACCGACAGGTCGCGGAGGCCGGTGAACGCCATCTGCAGTGTGCGCGGGATGGGCGTAGCGGTCAGCGTCAAAACATCGACGGTCTTTTTCAGCTGCTTGATGCGCTCCTTGTGGGTGACACCGAATCGTTGTTCCTCGTCGACGACCAGCAGGCCCAGGTCACGAAAGCACACCTTCTTCTGCAAGAGCCGATGCGTGCCGATCACGATGTCGATTTTTCCGGCCGCGAGTCCTTCGACGACGGCCTTGGCTTCTTTCGCAGAACGGAAGCGCGACAGCGACTCGATTACGATTGGATATCCTTCGAAGCGTTTGCGAAACGTCTCTTCATGCTGCTGACACAAAACGGTGGTAGGAACGAGGACGGCAACCTGCTTGCCGTCCATAGCGACACGAAAGGCGGCGCGCACGGCTACTTCGGTCTTGCCGTAGCCGACATCGCCGCAGACGATGCGGTCCGACGGCTTCGCGCGTCGCAGATCATTGAGCACGTCCTCGATGGCCGCGGCCTGGTCGGGCGTCTCCTCGAACGGAAAGCGCGCTTCGAACTCCTCGAGGTAGCGGTCGCGTCCAGAAAAGGCGTGGCCCGGCGCCAACTCGCGTGCTGCGTGTAGAGAAATGAGCGACTGCGCCATATCTCGCAGCGTCTTCTTGACCGAATGCTTGGCCTTCGCCCAGCTGACCCCGCCCAGTTTGTCGATTCGTGGAGCATGTCCATCAGCGCCGCCGTAACGCGAAATCAGACTGAGTCGGTGCACCGGAACGAACAGTCGATCGCCGCCTTCGTATTCGAGCCGCAGGAATTCGCTGATGATCGCGCCCAGTTCGAGTTCGACCAGACCTTGATAGATCCCGATGCCGTGCTCGCTGTGGACCAGGTAATCGCCGCGCTCGAGCTGGGCGAGCGCTTCGACGCTGGCGCCCTCGGGCCAGTCGCGCCGCACGCGTCGCGTCGGTTCTCGCGGCCCGAAGATCTCCTCCTCGGTCACGACCGCGAGCAGTTCGATGGGCAATGTGAAGCCCTCTGACAACGCCGTCGGAAGGACCTCCACGCGTCGCGGCGAGGACCACTGCGGCGCCGGGCGGACGTTTCGGGAGATGCGGGCGTCGATCCCGTACTCGCTCAATAGGTGCCGCAGCCGTTCGGCGCCGGACAACGACGACGCGGACAACACGACTCGCCAGTCTGCCTCGCACCAGCGTCGGATCGCGTCCGCTAGGGGTTTCAGCGCGCGTTCACTCAATCGCGATTTGACGAGTTCCCGGCGCAACGCGTCGTGGCCGCGTGTGCGCAACACGATGCGTTGGGTCTTGGCTGCTTGTTCGGCGATGTCCAGTCGCTCGAGCCAAACAGGGTTGCGCTGCGTCACGCCGCGCTCGAGTTCTTCGGGTGACAGCGAAAGGTCGCCCGGGGGCGACACCACGCGCCCACTTTCTTTGGCGACGTCGAAATGATTGAATGCGTCGGACGTGTATCGGGTCAGGCGTTCTCGGCCGGCATCGGGATCGTCGACGAAAATCATCGTGTCGTCGGGCAGGTAGTCAAAGACGGTCTCGAGACTCGGCTGCAGCAGCGGTGCCAAGGCTTCGGCGCCCGGTGGGATGTGACCGCGCAACAGTGAATCGAGTAGCTCATCGACGTCGCGGTTCGGCACCTGTTGTTCGCGTGCCAGTTCGCGGATCGCCTCGGAGCGATCGATCGTCAGGGAGCGGCTCAGTAGCAGCTCTCGTGGCGGCGGTGCCACAGCGTACGAGAGCGAATCCCGGGACCGCTGGGTGGCAGCGTCGAATTCGCGGATCGACTCGAGATCGTCGCCGAGCAGCTCGACACGAATGGGAAACTGCCGATGAGGCGGAAAGATATCCAGAATGCCTCCGCGCACTGCGAACTCGCCACGCTCTTCGACCAGCGACATGCGCGAATAACCGGCAGCGACCAGCGTCGCGATGAGCGCATCGCGATCGATGACCTGTCCGACCTCGAGATGCACGGTACGCGCGCGAACGACCTCTCTCGCGGGCACCCGCCCCGCCAACGCAGTCCACGGTGTGATGACGATCGGCGCCGGTTCCGCGCGGCTCTCGGGGCTGGCACTCGAGAGCCAGCGGTAAAGCACGGCCATTCGCTGTGCGACCAGAAACGGCTGAGGGGAAAAACGCTCGTAGGGCTGCGTGTCGTAGCGGGGGAAGGAGCAGATTCGACCACCCTCGGCGGGCTCCCCGAGCGCTGCCTGCAGGTCCGTTGCGAACGCGTCGCCCAACTTGGCATTCGGGACCACAATGAGCGCCGGCCTTTGGCCGTGATCGATCAGCAAGTGCGCGGCCACCACCGCGCGTGCAGCACCGCGCAGCCCCGTCAAGCGCACGACGCCGGTGCTGTCGGCAACGCGTCGCGCGACTTCGGCGAGGCTGTCGGGCGGGGGCGCCTGTGCGCTGGTCTCTCGCGGTTCTTTGTCGATGGGGTACTTCATCTGGGTCCGATTCTGGGATCCGAACGTTCGCTACGCGCAGAAATCCCCGCCGCCCCGGCAAATGACCGGGGGTGCGAGCAAGCCACAAGTGTAGCGTCGCGCGCGAAGTGATCTCGGCTACCAGCAGCGCGGTAGGCATCGGCGTACCCAGGGTAAGACTGCAGCCCGATCGCGGATCGCCGCGGCCAGTATGCCATTTGCGCTGCTGCCGCCAGCTATCACTGGGCTAAGCTCATCGTCCGCAGCCACCCATCGTTCAACGCAACCCGCTTGGAAACCCTCTCGGGAACTCCTTCCAGTGGTACCTTCACTGTTGCCCCAAAGGAAAACCGTGAATCACCGACGAGCGGGCTTTGCCTCAGTGATGTTCTTCATTTTCGCGCTGGCGACCGACGCGGGTGCTGAGGTTTCTGAGTCCAAGAAAAAGTTGATCCAAGAACTCCTCGGGATCTCCGGCAGTGCGTCGATGCCGGAGCTGATGGCCGAACAGCAGACCTATGTCGAGCTGATGCGGATTCGCCCGAGTTATCAGCCGATGATGGAATTCGCCGTTTCGGAACAACGAGATTTGTCGAAGGAAGAACAGCAGAAGCTGCTCGAGAAGCTCGTAGATTTCGAGGCGTTTGCAGCCACGTTTCGAACCAGATTCATGGAGCGCTTGAATTTTTCGAAGATCGTCGCGGAGATCTACTATCCGCTGTACGACGAAGTGTTCAGCGAAGATGACCTTTCGAAGATGCTCGAGTTCTATCGCACCCCGGTCGGACGCAAGACGATCGAATCCATGCCGGGAATCATGCAGCAGGCCTCGGAGGGGATCGATCGAATCGTGCGGCCGGCGGCCATCGAGGTGATTCAGAGCATCGTGGCAGACGAGAGGGAGAAATTGTATCCCCGACCCTGACCTCGAGTCATGAACCCGGATCCTCGGTCTATGACTCAGCGGCGCCGGCTTTCCGAGCACGGGACGGTCTGCGACCACAGGGGCTCTGGCTTGCTGTGCCGCAGGCCTGTCGGACGCTTTGAGGCGGGTGGGTCGACAGGCTCTCCAAATCCCGTATCATCCCGCGCCTTTTGCGTTTTCCGTCCAGCGATCGCGTAGTCGGCTGACGGGGCGCCAGTGGAGACCCGCGTGGCTATAGAACTGATGTGCCGAAAAATCGGTATGACCCAGATTTTCGACGAAAGTGGTGATGCTGTCGGTGTGACAGTGCTCGATGCCAGCGCCAATACCGTCGTACAGAAGAAAACCGAGAAAAATGACGGATATACGAGCCTGCAGCTCGGTTTCGGTGAGCGTCGAGCGTCGCGGACCCCGAAAGGGGAGCTCGGCCACTTCGAGAAGGCGGGGGTCGCGCCGAAGCGGCATCTCGTCGAATCGCGGGTCACACCCGAGGTCGCCGACCAGTACGAGGTCGGGTCAGAGATCCAGGCCGGAATCTTCGAGGTGGGTCAGCACGTCGATGTGATCGGCAAATCAAAGGGCCGGGGCACGACGGGTGTTGTTACGCGCCACAATGTTGCGGTCAAGCGACGTACCCACGGCACCCACGAGGCGTTCCGGCACGCGGGCTCGATCGGTGCGGGCAGCTATCCGGGCCGGGTCATCAAGGGCATGGGGATGGCGGGCCGAATGGGCAATACCCGCGAGACGAGCCTGAACCTGACGGTAGTCAAGATCGACTCTGAGCGGAGTTTGCTCTACATCCGCGGTGCAGTCCCGGGCCACAAGAATGCGATCGTTCGGGTCCGCGAAAGCATAAAGGGCTAGCCCGCATTATCGCCACTGACGTCCCGTATCCCCGCCACTGACGTGTCCTATCCGGCTTGCGAGGCGGGTCTTTCGCAAAGAGCACTCGGAAAGCTTTCCGCAAAGAACGTTCCCCAGGAACTTGGGTGAAAAGCGAAATGGCTTACTCGGTTCCAGACGCGAGCTGGTTTTGTCGACCTACGATCGCAAAGATCATTTTCATCAGCGCGCGAAACGCGAGGGCTATCGGTCCCGCGCTGCCTACAAGCTGCTCGAAATCCAGAAGTCCCAGCAGCTGCTGCGCGACGGAATGAAGGTCGTCGACCTCGGATGCTGGCCGGGTGGCTGGCTTCAAGTAGCGTCGGAGGCGGTCGGACCGGGAGGCCGGGTCGTCGGTGTCGATCTGGCCACCGTGGATCCGCCTCTCAGCAATGAGAACGTGATCTCATTGTCGGTCGATATCATGCAACCGGCGGTAATCAAAGAAATTTTGGACGCGCTGGGGGGAAGCGCGGACGTACTGCTGTGCGACGCAGCCCCAAAACTGACGGGTATTCGACCAACAGATCATGCACGCGAAGGCGCGCTACTGGCAAGTGTCGAGGCGCTGGTACCCGCGCTACTTCGAGCGAGCGGTACGCTGTTGATCAAAATTCTCGATGGACCCGACGCGATGAAGGTGGACCGCCGGCTCCGAACCGGTTTCGATTCCGCAAAGACCTTGAAGCCGAAGGCGAGTCGGCGCGGATCGACCGAGCGTTACCTGTTCGCAAAGGGTTACAAACTGGCTTCCCCTGAGATTGGGGCCACCCACCATGACGTTCGAATAGGAGAGATGCCGTGAGCGACCGACCTTTTAAAGTCCTGGGAATTCAACAGATCGCTGTGGGCGCGATCGACAAGGCTCCGTTGCGCCAGATTTGGATCGACATGCTGGGGCTCGAGATTTCCGGCGAGTTCATCAGCGAGTCAGAGAATGTGAACGAGGATATCGCGGTGGCAGGTTCCGGCCCGCTGAAGGTCGAAGTTGATTTGATGCAACCGATCGATCCGGACAAGCGGCCCAAGGTTCACGAACCTGCACTGAACCACGTCGGCTTGTGGATCGACGACCTCGCTGCTGCGGTCGGCTGGCTGGAGTCCAATGGTGTGCGCTTTACACCGGGTGGAATACGCAAGGGTGGCTCGGGGTTCGACGTATGCTTCATTCATCCCAAGGCCAGTGAGGCGTCGCCGATTGGTGGCGCGGGTGTGCTGATCGAGCTCGTACAAGCCCCTGACGAGGTCCGCAAAGCATTTGCGAAGCTCGCGGCAGTATGATCGGCCGACAATCATGAGAGAACCGGATCGAGAGATCAACGTCGATCACCGCGTGCCGTCCGATGGACTGCGCAAGCTGCTCAGCGGGCGACCCCATTGGATGAATGGCCTGATGCTGTTCTGCCTCTTCATGACGTTCATCTATGTGCCGTGGGACATCTTCATCAAGCCGGTCGAGGTCGATCAGGAAGTCTGGTTCGGAATCATGTTTACCGGCTGGGCGGCGAAGCTCACCGCGATCCCGCACTGGGGGGTCTATGCTGCGGGTGCCTACGGCTTTTGGAAGATGGCCGGCTGGATGTGGCCATGGGCGGCCGCATACGCGGCGCAAGTCGCGATCGGTATGGCGGTCTGGGCATTGCTCCAACCCGGCAGTGCGATCGTCGCGTTGGTCTCGTTCATTCCATTCGCGGTCTTGACCTGGGCGGTCTTGACCTGGGCGCTATGGAACTCGCGCCCCCGGTTCGGCACCTGGAGCAAATGATGGCACGCGCATACTGGTTGGTGAAATCCGAGCCCGACAAGTACTCGTGGGACGACCTCGTGAGAGACGGATCGACCCACTGGGATGGGGTCCGCAACGCCCAGGCGCGCAACAACCTGATGGCGATGAAAGTCGGTGATGCGGTGCTGTACTACCACTCCCAAATTGGAAAGGAAGTCGTGGGTATCGCAAAGGTCTCGAAGGCTTCGTATGCGGACCCGGCGACCGATGATGATCGCTGGGTCGTGGTGGATCTCGAGCCGGTTATGCCGCTCGCCGTGCCCGTCACACTGGCGCAGGTCAAGGCAGACGCGAAGTTGCTGAAGGTTCCGCTGGTGACGCATTCGCGGTTGTCGGTGATGCCAATCGAGAAACCTGCGTTCGAGCGGATCCTCAAGCTTGGGAAGACGCCGATTCGCGGCTGACGGACGTCTCTGCGCTGCCAGGCAATCGATGCGGCCCACTGCCGCCCGCTACAGCCGATCACTGCCGATTACAATTCAACTACAGCGGGCCAGTTTGCAGCTAAACCATGCAGCTAAACCAACGGAGGCAACAGGCGTGCCGGAGTTCGACATCGAAGCGATCGGAGAGGATCTTCCGCTCCTCGAAGGGATTCGCACGGCTCGAGCCATTCGGCGTCTCAAGCCGGACGCGGTGCCCAATGAGTTGATTCGCAAGGTCTGCGAGGCCGGAACTTTTGCGCCGAGCGGTGGCAACCGCCAACCGTGGGTCTTCGTTGTCGTCACCGACCCGGAGCGACGAGCGTGGGTTGCGGAGCGCTACCGCAAGGCATTTCACGTCTACATCGCACCGGCATTGAAAGCTGCTGAAGCGACAGATTTTCCCGCCGCGGGCCGCCGCAATATGCACGCCGCGCTGCACTTGGCGGATCATCTGCACGAAGCGCCGGTCCACCTGTTCATCGCGGGCCGGAGCCGCCGCAGCGAACCGCAGGTGCAGGCGTTGTACCCATGCGCGCAAAATGTCCTGCTCGCGTGCCGCGCGGTGGGCCTCGGCGCCTCATTGACGACGATGCACATGTCGTTCAGAGAAGAACTCGACGCGTGGCTCAGGCTTCCGGAGAACACTCCAACGTGCGCGCTATTGCCGATCGGCTGGCCGCTCGGCCGGTTCGGAAGGCCACCGAGGCGCAGCGTGGACAGCTGCCTGCACTACGAACAGTACACGGAGCCGTGATCGGGCGAATACCGCTTCCCGCGAACGGACGCGCGCCGTAGTTGACCCGACGAATCGAGTCTTCCGTTGTGAACTGGCGAACGCGGCTGGTTGGCGCCGCTTGCGTCTCTTATTCAAGCATATAGGCCGATGCCAACGCGTCCGCGTACTCGTTCCAGCGCGAGCCATCGTGTGCCTTGATCCACTCGAGTGTGACGTCTGGGTGCGCCTGGGCGAGCGTATAGAGGTTCTGCACCAGCTCGAGGTTAGCGATCGGGCCCGACTTGCGCCGCCAGCCGCGCTTTTCCCAGCCCGCCGCCCACTCATTGACGGTCTTCACACAGAGTTGACTGTCTGAATACACAGTCACCATGCAGTCCGTCGGCAGCGCTCCGTATGCGGCGATCAACGCGGCGAGTTCCATCCGGTTGTTGGTGGTGTCAGCGTCGACGCCACGCTCTTCGCGGATGATTTCATTGTCTTCGACCCAGACAAAACCCCACCCCCCAGGCCCCGGGTTTCCCTCGCAAGAACCATCGGTGAACACACCGGTTGTGGGTCCCCCGGAAAAGCGCTGGAGCACCTCGTCGGTGTTCAGAACCTCCACGCCGCCGCGATTGCTCATCCAACCCCCCGATCGATCTGTCTGTAGCGAGTCTCGGCGAACCGCGACTCAGTTCTTTACCACGGCGCCGGAATCTTGGCTCGCGTACTCCGAGAGGAAACGATCGCGGTGTTCTGAGAACCGGTTGGCGATGATGGCCTCGCGCGCGTCGCGGACCAGCTTCTGATAGAAGTGCAGGTTGTGGATCGTGGTCAGAACTGCCGAGAGAACCTCGTTGGCGGCGAACAAGTGGTGGAGATACGCACGCGAGAAGCCCTCTGCACACGCCCGGCAATCGCACGAGGGGTCGATCGGGTAGCCGTCCCGGCGATAGCGACGGTTGGTCAGGCGGATCCGGCCTCGGGATGTGAATGCGGTTGCACTGCGCGCATAGCGGGTGGGGATCACGCAATCGAACATGTCCATCCCGGCGCCGATCGCAGCCAGTAAGTCTTCCGGTAGGCCGACGCCCATCAGGTAGCGGGGCTTATTTTCCGGAAGCAGTGGCGCGGTATGTTCGGTCACCTCGCACAGTAGTTCGTGCCCTTCTCCGACCGATACCCCGCCGATCGCATAGCCCGGCAGGTCGAGCGCCACCAACGACTCTGCGCACGAGGTCCGCAAGCCGAGATCGACGCCTCCCTGCACGATGCCGAACAATGCCTGGCTCGCCTCGTGACCTGCGTGGGTCTTCGCGCAACGATCGATCCAACCCAGCGTCCGCCGCACCCCCGTCCGCAGCGTGTTGGCGTCGGCCGGAAACGGCGAGCACTCGTCGAACGCCATGATGATATCCGCTCCGAGCTGGTGTTGGATCTCGATCGAACGTTCTGGGGAGAGATCCATCGCCGACCCGTCGATGGGGTTCTTGAAGCGGACGCCTCGATCTTCGATTTCCACATTCGGCAACGAGAAGACCTGGAAGCCCCCGCTGTCGGTCAGGATCGGTCCATCCCACTTCATGAAATCGTGTAGGCCGCCGAGTTTCGCCACGAGACCCTCACCCGGCCTTAGCGCGAGGTGGTAGGTGTTCGATAGCAGAACCTGTGACCCGCTTTCGCGCACCTGCGAAGGCATCAACGCCTTGACAGCTCCGTGCGTGCCGACCGGCATGAAACACGGTGTGACAAACGTGCCGTGCGGTGTCGAAAATGATCCGGCACGCGCCGCTCCGCTACGCGCTTCTAGCGAGAACTGGAACGCACGCGCATCGGCCATCGGCCATTCCGGTCCGAGGTTGAGTCGGGGTTGTTGGGGGTTCTCGAGGTAGTTGGTGTTGGTGGTAGACGGTGTGGAACAAGCGCGCTAGCGGTAGGACTTGCGCTCACCGCTGCTTCTCCGGCGACGCACCCGCTCGTGTTTTTTCTTCAGTTTTGCTCGGTGGTGCGCGGACTTACCGCGATTGCGATGCGGCAGGGTTTTTGATTTCTTCACGCGACGCTCCGAAACAGGGGTGGGCTACCGGTCAAAGGCCGGAAGGCCGGAAGAAGGAAATGCGGAGCCTATAGAAAGCAGCGGGATGTGTCCATCCCGGTGCCGGGCCGCCAGCGGCGGCTATCCTGGGCCTCTGATGGGGAGCCCGGAGCGATCATGAGTGCTGGCCACGCGGCAGAGCGGATGGCGGATTTCGATCTGACCGAAGAGCAACGCCTGATACGCAGGGCCGTGCGAGAATTCGCCGAAAAAGAGATCGCGCCACACGTCGAGCGCTACGAACGCGAGGCTCGCTACCCGCTCGATTTGATCGCGAAGCTGGTTCCGCTTGGATACATCGCGCCGATGATCCCAGAGCAGTATGGGGGGTCGTTCACGGACGTGGGAGCCTACGGCGTGATCTGCGAAGAGCTGGCGCGTGTCGATTGGGTGGTCGCCTCGGTGGTCTCGGTGACGAATTCACTCGTGGGCGGTTCGATCCTGCGCCATGGGACCGACGCGCAGAAGGATCGCTGGCTGCCGCTGATGGCCACCGGAGATTGTCTGACGTCTGCTTGCCTGACCGAACCCGGCGGAGGCACCGACCTGGGCAACATGACCACCTCGGCCGTCAAGGTGGAAGGCGGTTACCGGTTGACCGGCACCAAAGTCTTCATCTCCCACGCGGCTCATGCGGGATTGTTCTTCGTGGCGGCGACGCTAGATCGCGCAAAAAAACACAAAGGCGTCACCGCATTTCTCGTGGATCCCGCTACCGAAGGCATTGCGATTGGTGAGTTTCCGATGCGCACACTCAAGCGCGACAACCTTGCCGAGGTGCACTTCGACGGGGCGTTCGTTCCCGACGCGGGGCTGTTGGGCACCGAAGGGGGTGGCTTCCCCGTGCTGGGGTCGGCGCTCGACATGGGGCGCTACTCGGTCGCTGCGCGCTGTGTTGGGCAATCGCAAGCCTGCATCGACCTGGCGGTGAAGTACGCGACCGAGCGCGAAGCGTTCGGCCAGAAGATCGGCGAGTTCCAGATGATCCAATCAAAAATCGCCGACATGATCTGCAGAACCGAGTCCGCGCGAGGCCTGGTGTACCGGCTGGGACGCATGAAGGACGCCGGTGTGGCGCGTGCCAGTATGGAGTCGTCTCTCGCCAAGCTGGTCGCAAGCGAAGCGGCAACCCAAAACGCACTGGATTCGATTCAGATCCACGGCGGCTATGGACTCACAGAAGAGTACACGGTGGGCCGTCTGCTGCTCGAAGCCAAGTCGCTCGAATTCGGCGAAGGAACGAGCGAACTGCACCGAAAATTGATCGCGGAATTTGCGCTCGGGATTCGCAAACAGTAGATGGCCCTGAGTCGGGCCAATGGCCCGCTCGTGAAACACCGACTGACCGGAGGACGGATTGGACAAAAGGCGTGACGAGCTGCTCGAGTTGATTCTCGAGGTCTCGTTCCGACGCGAGAAGGTCACGCTCGCGAGCGGAGCCGAGAGCGACTTCTATCTGGATTTGCGTCAGACGCTGATGCGTCCGCGTGGTATCGCGCTCGCGGGCTCGCTGATTTTCGATCGCCTCGAACGCGGAGCCTCCGTGCAGTCCGTCGGGGGTATGGCGGTGGGCGCAGTCCCGTTGGTTTCTGCGGTGCTGGCTGCCGCAGCGGCCAGCGATCACCAGACGCCGCTGTTGGGCTTTTTCGTGCGCAAAGAGACCAAGAAGCACGGGCTGGCAAAGCGCATCGAGGGTGCTTTCGAAAAGGGCCAGAGCGTCGCGCTGGTCGAGGACACCGTTACGACGGGTGGCTCGACGCTCGAGGCGCTGGATCTGGTCCAGGCCGCCGGCGGCCAAGTCGTGCGCGTGTTGTGCATCGTCGATCGCGGTGAGGGAGCGGCCGACGCCTTCGCTGCGCGCGGCCTGGAACTCGAAGCGATATTCGGTCGTTCGGATCTGCCGGTCTGAGCTCGCTGCCTGCAGCTGGCGCAAATCGGCCAATGCTTGATTGAACCCTGATCAGCGAACCCTTGTCGGCTGAACAAGGGAGCCGGCTGAACAAGGGAGCCAAGGAGTGATCCCATGCAGCTCAACCTCGGTTCGATCCTGGCCGGTAGCGCGAGTGAGCGTCCCGACAAAGTGGCCGTTCGATTAGGGGAACGCGCGATCACCTACCGCGCGCTAGACCGCGACGCGCGGGGGGTGGCGACCTCACTTCGCGACCGCGGTCTCGAGCCGGGTGACAGAGTCGCACTCATGGTTCCGAATCTTCCCGAGTTCACGATCGCCTACTTCGGGATCCTGTATGCGGGTTGCATCGTCGTGCCGCTCAACGTGCTGCTGTCGGCTCCGGAGGTCGCCTATCATCTGCGGGATTCCGGCGCAGAACTATTGGTCGCGCATTCGACGTTCCGCGAGCCCGCGACCGAAGGGGCAAGGCAAGCGCGCGTTCCCGTCGCGTGGGCGGACGGCGAGCTCTCCGACACCACGCGACCTAGCATTGCGGCTATGGCGGCGGCGGAACCGATGGACACCGTTTCTGCGACGTCTCCCACCGACACAGCGGTGATCCTCTACACATCGGGTACGACCGGCAAGCCCAAGGGCGCCGAACTCACCCACTCGAATCTCTTTCTCAACTGCGCACAGGTCGTTCCACGCTTGATCCCAGTTGCCGACGATACGGTCATGCTGGCGACACTGCCGCTGTTTCATTCGTTCGGTCAGACCGTAGTTCAAAACGGTTCGATCGCGTCGGGTGCCACCTTCACGCTGTTGCCGCGGTTCACGCCCGAAGAGGCGTTCGAGATCATGGAGCGCGATCGCGTCACGGTGTTCGCGGGTGTGCCGACGATGTATTTCGCGCTGCTCCACCACGTACCGGAACGCGCATTCGATCTATCCAGCCTGACGTACTGCATGTCAGGTGGCGCGCCGATGCCGGTCGATGTGATGCGGGCGTTCGAGGAAAAATTTCCGGTGGAGATCCTCGAGGGCTACGGGCTATCGGAGACCTCGCCCGTCGCGAGCTTCAACACGCTCGATCGGCCTCGAAAGCCCGGATCGATCGGGTACCCGGTCTGGGGTGTCGAGATGTGTATCCTCGACGATCAGGACCGGCCCATCGCCGACGGAGAGCGCGGTGAGATCTGCATCCGCGGTCACAACGTGATGAAGGGCTATCTGGGACGTCCCGATGAGACGCAGGAGACGCTGCGGGGAGGATGGTTCCACTCGGGCGATATTGGGATCCGCGATACCGACGGTGCATTCGCGATCGTCGATCGCAAGAAAGACATGATCATCCGCGGCGGCTTCAACGTGTATCCGCGTGAGATCGAAGAAGTGCTATACGCCCACGAATCGATCATTGAAGCCGCGGTGATCGGCGTCCCGCACGCTAGACACGGAGAAGAAGTGAAGGCGGTGGTGGTCACGCACCCCGGCGCCCGGGTGACGACCGAAGAACTGATCGCTTACTGCAAAGAGCGACTGGCTGCCTACAAGTATCCGCGTATCGTCGAGTTCTCGGAAGGCCTACCGAAAGGGCCTACCGGCAAGATCTTGAAACGCGAATTGAGTTGAATGTGCGGATATGGGAGATGGATACCGCTAGCGTCCGTCAGGCCTGTCGTGTGCCGAACAGGTCGAGCATTGCCGCGAGGTTACTTTCCATTCGTTCGGGTGGAACACCGACCGATGGGGCGTACAAGATCGGTTGATCGGTGAGATCAGACCATTGTTTCAGCCGGTCATTGGCTTCGTCTGGTGTGCAGGCGATCGCGATCTCGTCGACGAGTTCATCGGGTATCGCTTCTGACATCGCTTTGATATCGAACTTGCGCAGCGCGGCCTGACACGCGGCGCCGACGTCGCCAAGGCCGTGAAGGTCCAGGATCGGGTGATACAGCTTGGTGGTGAAGTAGAAGCCAATCTGGTTCTTGGCGTCGCGTATCGCGAGGTCGCGATCTTCTTGGATGGAGGTCATGACGTACGGTGCGAGCGCACACGCGCCGGCCTCGCGTCCGGCCTTTTGCTCTGCTTCGCGTAAACCTGGCAATGTGACTTCTCTGTGCCAGCTTCGCGTCGCGATCGGGTGTCCAACCAGACCATCGGCGACACTGCCCGCGGTTGCCACCATGCCGCGGTTGACCGCCGCGATCCAGATCGGGATGTCGCTGCGGGCGGCGTTTGGTCGCGAATAGATGGGCACGTTGATGTTCCAGTGCTCCCCCTCCCAGCGGAACCCGCCGCCCCCTTGCGCGGCAAAGGTTGCCCTGAGCAGGCGAACCAGTTCGTGCATGCGCCGCGCAGGCGCCGACCAGTCGACATCGAACCAGTCCTGATTCATGCGCCGCGTCGCGCTGCCGAGGCCCAGTACCATCCTGCCGCCCGACAATTCGTCGAGGTCCATCGCTGCGCTGGCATGCAGCAAGGGGCTGCGCGTAAAGGCGTTGGCGATTGCGGTCCCAATCCGAACTCGCTCGGTACTCTGAGCGATCGCGCCAAGTGGCACATACCCATGCCGGTTGAAAAATTCGATGGTGTAGACACCGTCGAAGCCCGCCCGCTCGGCGCGCACCGCCAGCTCAACATCGCCGCGAACGCTTCCCGCGGTCAAAATCAATCCGATGCGCATATCGTCCCCCGGCATGATGGTTCGCAGGGGCGCGATTATAGAAGGGGATTCAGAGATGACCCAAACGGTCGAACACGGGTTCGAAAATGCGTGACTTGTCTGATTGAATCCTTCATAATCCGATGGGTTTTTACCCCACTTTGTCGGGTTTTCTTCACTGAATTCACCCCGCAGAGCCGGTGCGATACGTTCGTACTGCGGGGTGCAGACTCGAAGACACACCGAATCAGGCGCGCCGGATTGTCACGGTGCGAGTACTTGTGGAACCCACTACTCACGTTACCAACAGCGAAATTGCAGGAGCTCCAGATGGAGAAGTCAACTAGCGGATTGCCGGGTCGAACGGATCCGACCCGAGTGCGATCGAATGGGGCTTCGCTGCAGTGGGCTTCGCTCGAGCGGGCTTCGCTTTCGCCGGCGACCTTCCGGTGGATGCTTGTCATCGGTCTTGCCGTCACGCTGTCGACCCCGCAATCGGCACAGGCTGTGCTCGACATCCTGGTCAACGAGACCGGCAAGCTGAGTCTTTCGGCGGACGGAGCGGGCAGCACGGCCGTATCCACGACGATTCAGGTCGAAAAACCGAATGCCGCCGCAAGCGTCCGATCCGCCTTTCTGAGTTGTGCCTCACTCGGGGGCCGAGTCATCAGCCATGGCGACATCTCTCTGGACACCAATCCCGTCAACTTCTCTGCGAGCGTCATTGCCGACAGCCCGTTCGCATTCAACAACGTTTTCGGAGAAGTCACTGCCTTCGTCAAGCCACGGGTCGATGCTGCACCCCCGGGTCTCGTGAGTTTCGAACAATCAGAAGTTGCGTCGTCCACGATCGATGGGTGCGCGCTCTATGTGATCTTCGATAATCCAAGTGCGCCCGACAGCACCATATTCGTTCTGTTCGGGTCCCAGACCTCTACTGGCGACTCATTCGATGTCACACTGGCCGAGCCGCTGGACCCCGAAAACGACACAGCCGAGATGGGTTTGGCGATATCGTTCAGCTTCCAGGGTTCCATGGTCAGCTCGCTTGACGTCAACGGAACGCGGTTGACGAGTTCCGCGGGCGGACAGGACGACGGAGCAGGCACGGACGGCGCGTTGATTACTGTCGGTGGAATTGGTGACACCAACGAGAACCCACCGCCGCTCGTCGAATTCCCCAGCAGTTCGAGATTCGATGACGAACTCTACAACCTGTTGCCGTTCGTGGGATCCGGTGAGACGTCCATTCGAATCGACACCCGGAATCCCAGCAACGACGACAACATCTTTGCCGGGCATATGGTGTTTTCCGGTCTGGGAATCGAAGGCGAGGGAATCTTGCTGGCACCGCGCGACGCGGCGAATTTGATCGGAACCAGCGACGCCATTACTGCGACCGTCGTAAACGATAGTGGTGTCCAGGTCGCCGGACGCTTGGTTGATTTTCGTGTCGACTCCGGTCCGAATGCGGGTCAGACCAGCGATCCCGGACAAGGAGAGTGCGCGCCCAACAGCGATTGCACGACGGACACCGCCGGACGCGTGACCTGGACCTACACGAGTAACGGAATCGCAGGTACGGATGTCATCACGGCCACGTTTACCACCAACCAGGGCGCCCCACTGACGTCGAGCCCCGCGACGAAGTTGTGGCTTGTTACCGCCGGGGCCACACTTGTGGTCGATCCGATCGAAGGAGATGAAAATCCGATCACGGAGATCAATAACGCGCTGTTCGCACCTTCCGGAGGAATTTCGATCGTCGCCGAAAGTGAAGTTTTCGTCGGCCGCGTTGGTGATGGCGTGGACCACAACACCGCTCAGTCGGCAACTTACACTGACTTCAGCCTGGTCAGCGGCCTGCAGGTACCGACACCCAGCCTGGCTCTCCCGAACGGAATCTTGTTGACCTCGGGGAACGCCAATATTTTGAGTACGAACACCTCCGAAGATTTTCAAGGGGTTACGAACACCGGCGGCGACGCTGAGGCGGCTGCCATTCTCGAGGCCAACGAGCTGACCTCGAACCTGGCGGACGTCAATTCCTACTCTTTCGAGTTTACGGTCCCCGAAGGCATCGACGCAGTTTCTGCGAACTTCGTGTTCGGTAGCGAGGAATTCCCCACCACACCGTTTACCGACTTCTTTCTGTTCATTGTCGACGGCGTCAATTACGCCAGATTCGCAGATGAGAGCCTGGTCGCATTCCAAGACGGCGTCAACGAAGACAACTTCAACAACAACGACTTCAACAACCCCGCACCCAACTATCCGATCGAATACGACGGGCTCTCGAACGTATTGTTGGCAATCGGTCAACTGAACCCGAAGATCTCGACCCATACCCTGAAGATCATCGTCGGCGACACGGGCGATGGGGAGAGTTCGGATCCGAATCTCGACAGTGCCGTGTTTATCGGCGGTCTTCGCGCCTGTGAATTCGGAGTGAACTGCGCGAGTGGCCCACCGGTAGTCGACAACAATGATCCCGAATGCGTTTCATTGTCGGTGGACGGGTCGCAAGGTTTCGGGTTCGCAACCGACAACGCCCCGAGCGAAGACAGCAACGGGAACGGTTTTCTCGACCCCGGCGAGGACGCAAACGAAAACGGCTTGATCGACGTTGATTCCGGTATCGCGACGGTCGCACTCGTTGGAGAGTCTTCGAATCTCACGGTGAATTTCAGTCCGGTTTTTTCGGTCGGGGATCCTGACGCGAGTTTCGTGGTGGAGCTCGTGAACGCGAATTTGCCCGGGGACGGAACCGTCAGCGTGACCGACGATGCTGGCAACGCCTGTGTGTACGACAACATCGTCATCGCCGCGGTTTGTGTTCCCGACGTGGTGTGCAACACCGGCCTCGACGGAGTGTGTGCCGACGGGGTCACCTCTTGCGACGAGACGGGGATCTCGACTTGCGTGGCCACGACACAGCCCGGAGAGTTGGCGGAGGTTTGCGACTCCGCCGACAACAATTGCGACGGCGCGGTCGATGAAGGCCTCGATGTGATCACCACTTGTGGTGCGGGCCTGTGCGCCGCATCGGGCGTCATTTCCTGCGTAGAAGGCAGTGAGCAGCCCGACACATGTGAACCGGTCGCGGGTGTGGTCGCACAGACCAGTTGTGGTGCCGACCGATGTGTCTCATCTGGGATAGTCGCCTGCATCGATGGCACACAGCAGCCCGATACATGCCGGCCATTCAGGGGTGTGGTCGAGCGGACAGAATGTGGTGTCGGTCAGTGTGCCTCCTTTGGTGTAATCGCGTGCGATGGGGGTGCGGAGCAGCTGGATACGTGTGTCGCAGGCGACCCGGGCCCGGAGATTTGCGACGACCTCGACAACAATTGCAACGATTCCATCGACGAGTGCTGCCCCTCTAGCGAGTCCGGCACGGAGGGCTGCCCCGTATGTTCCGATCTGCTCCTGGTCGAAGGGTCCGAAACCGAGTACATGGGCACAGCGACCGACACGGACGGGATCTTGTTCGTCGCGGCGCCGTCCGAGAGCAACCTGACAGTGATGCCACACTTCGTTCCGGGCGACTCGATAGCTGAGTTCACTGTCGGAATCGACGATATGAACTCCCCGGCAGGCGGTGTCCTCGCGGCGATCGACACCGACCAACTCGTGTGCTTCTTCGATCCGGTGGACTTCCCCACCGCGGTCGGCGGCGGCACCACATCAACCTGGAGTGAGGGTGTTCGACTCGCCGGCAATCTCGCCTACGTGCTGGACGAAGTCGATGGGCTCAGCATTTTCGATCTTGCGAACCTGGAATCTTCCGGCCACCAGCTGCTCGGAACCCTGCAGACAAACACGACTCAGTGTCCGAACGGGGTATTCTACGACGATCTGGATGTGCGGGGGACGACTGTGATCATCGCCGGCGGAATCTGCGGCCTGATCATCGCCGACGTTTCTGATCCCGCTGAGCCGTTCGTGATCGCGACGCTCGACACGATGGGCGAGGCGGAAGACGCCATCTTCGGGAGTAACGGTAGGGTGTATGTGGCGGACTTCTTCCGTGGGCTGGTCGTAGTCGATGTGTCGAATACCAGCGAACCGACAGTGATCGCAGTCGTGGAAACGTCCAATTCTTTCTCGGCTGTGTCGGCCTTCGGTGAGCAGTCCCTTCCGTTGCTCGGTTCACCCGTTTCGTTGTTCGCGGACGAAGATCGAAATCTATTGCACGTAGCGACAACGCGAGGCCTTTTCATCATCGATATCGACCCGGCGAGACCGGGCTTCCCGGTCATCGGCTCGTTCGATGCGAACCCCGACGACGGTGCGAGTCAACAGCAACGAAATGCGCGGACTCCACAGGATGTCGTTAGCGCAGGTGACTTCGCGTATCTCTCGGTCGCTCAAGCGGGCCTGTTGATCATCGACGTCAGTAACCCGTCGAATCCACAACCGGTCGGCAATCCCGTCACGACCGTCCAGATTTTCTACAAGCTGTCGATTTCCGAATCGCGGTTGTTTGTCGGCGAAGGATCTTGCGGAGTTGCGGTCTTCCAGATCGTCGGTTCGGAACTTCGCGAAGTGCTCGGGAGCCCGTTTCCCATCGAGGGCTCCGCGGTCGATTGTTCCAATCCCAGTGTGTCCGATACGTTTGCATGGTCGCTCGACGAACTGTCGGGAAGAGTCATTGTCGGCACGGGCATCCTTTCGCCGGGGTCCGGTGGATTCCAATTCATCGACTTCACGGAGTCGCTGGGAATGCCGGTCCCGGAGCCGGACAGCCAGTGGATGTTCGCAGTCGCGATCGCGAGCCTCGTGGCACTCCGACGACGGCGGAACGCGGCGGCTGGCAGAAGGCGAGGCTAAACGCGTCGGGAAGCAAAGCTGGATACGTGCCGAATGCGGCGCTGGGCGGACAGCGAGACTGCGCGTCTCCTAGCGACGCGTGGACCGAAGCGCGGGTCGGCTATTCGATGTATCCCAGGCTCCGCAACATCTCGAGTTCAGCGGGGTCGGAACCCGCGCTCGCAGAATCTCCGATCATCTTGGCGATGATCGGGCTATCGGGATAACGCTTCGCGCCGAGATCGAGCACCTCGATCGCAGTCGCACCGTCGCCGGCAGTCTTGAGCTGGTGGGCGGTCGCTGTGTACTCGGTTGCCGGGATGAAGTCAGCGTAATCGGCCCCGAGACGAATGAGCAATTCCTTGGTTTGCAAGCCGTGGCCGGCGCGCGCATGTGCTTCCAGAAGAACCAACTCCAGTCCCCAAACGGTCGTGGCTTCACCACCCGCCGCCAACCCGTCTTGTGCGGCCGCGATCGCGGCGTCATAAGCGCCGTCGGCCAGGTCGCTTCGCGCATCGACCAAGTGGTCTACGCCCGGCTTTCCGCATCCCGTCGGGGACAGAGCCACCGCGAGTGCCAACAGTAGTTTCAAAGACTTGCGGACGGTTCTTGCGTATTGGGGGATTTTCGCCATTGGAAATCCTCGAATTCCTGAAGCGACAAGTTCTCTTGTTTGAAACATTCCAAGCAAAGTCGGCGACTTACCCTAGCCGTGTCGGCTGTTTGCCGCATCGTGTTCACGCGTAGTGTTCTACTCTAGGCGCGGCGGGTTTCGTCCGAAAACCGGGGAATCGGGCCCTCGCTGCCGCATTCTCCCATTCTTGTTGGTCTCGTTGGCCTGGTTGGCGAGTGGCCAACGAATAGTTGGCTCAGTCGGGTTGAAGTTTGTCCCATCGCATTTGTCGGAGAGCTCTTGTCGGAAAATCGAGCGAGACCATGATCTGTTTCCATCGCTGGCACCGAATCGTCTCGTCGAGCCCCACTCTGTCCGTGTGGCTGCTTGTCGCGATCGTGTCGGTCACCGCAGGCGAGGCGCACGCGTACATCGGTCCGGGAGCCGGCTTCGCGCTGGGCGGATCGATGCTGGTTCTGCTGGCCACCTTCCTGTTGGCCTTCGCGATCATCCTCACTTACCCCTTCCGGATGCTCTATCGCTTCATCAAGGTGGGCAACCCGTACAAGACCGCGATCGCGAAGAAGGTCGTAATTCTCGGCCTCGATGGAATGGACCCCGGCCTGACCACCAGGTTCATGCGTGAGGGCCGCATGCCGAATTTTCAGAAATTGGCGGACCGCGGTGTGTTTCGGAAACTCGATACCAGCAATCCGTCCATGTCGCCGGTAGCGTGGTCGACGTTTGCTACCGGCGTCGACGCCAGCCGACACAATATCTACGACTTCCTCACGCGCGATCCCTGCACGTACGGGCCGACGCTGAGTTCCACGGAACTGACGCAGGTGAGGAAGGTCGTCAACATCGGGCGCTTCATGGTACCGCTGGGGGGTACCTCGGCGAAGATGAAGTTACTCCAGAAGAGCCAGCATTTCTGGAAGTTACTCGGCGCGAAGAACATCTTTTCCATCATCCAACGCGTCCCCATCACCTTCCCGCCAGAGCCCTTCGAAAACGGTCTGTTGCTTTCCGGAATGTGCGTGCCGGATCTTCGCGGCAGCCAAGGCACTTTCTCTTTTTTCAGTAGCGATAGCGATGGCGGCGAAGCCAAGTTCATTGCGGGCGAACAGACGGTGCTGCGCCCCAAGGGCAACGTAACACGCTCGCGAATTGTCGGTCCCGACAATCCCAAGGGCGGGCGCATGACGCTTCCATTCACGCTAACGGTTGCGCAAGATGGCGCAGCGGCACTTCTCGAGATCGACGGCGGTGAATCCATCAAGCTGGTGGTGAATGAGTACTCGGACTGGGTCGAACTCAAATTCTCGGCGGGCTTTGGAGCGAAGGCGGCCGGCATCGCGAGGTTCTATCTGATCTCGACGGCGCCGCACATCAATCTCTATATGACGCCGATCCACATCGATCCGGAAAACCCGTCGATGCCCATCTCACACCCAGAAGTCTATGCAATCTACTTGGCAAAAAAGCAGGGCAAGTTTGCAACCATGGGTTTCTCTGAAGATACCTGGGCGCTCAACGGGCGCGTGATCGACGAGCAGGTCTTCTTGGACCAGGCGATGTCGATTTACGAAGAACGCGAGACGATGTTCCTCGGCGCGGTCAAGCAGGCCAAGAAGGGCCTCGTAACCACAGTCTTCGATACCACCGATCGCATTCAGCATATGTTCTATCGCTATCTGGACCCGACGCACCCGGCCAACGCAGGCAAAGACACCGTGAAACACCGCGGCGCGATTGCAGAGGTCTATGAAAAGGCGGACGAGCTACTCGGCAAGCTTCAGCCCGTGATCGACGATCCGGATTCGGTACTGATGGTGATCAGCGATCATGGTTTCACCAACTTCAGACGTTGCATCAATATCAACAGCTGGCTGCGCGAAAACGGTTACCTCTTCATGAAGGACGAGACGGCGATCGAGAGCGGCGAGTGGTTCGAGGGCGTCGATTGGACACGAACCAAGGCCTTTGCACTTGGGCTCACGGGCATCTTCATCAACCGCAGAGGCCGGGAAAAGTCGGGTATCGTGCACGAAGGCAAGGACTATCGCGATCTGTGCAGAGAAATCGCGGACAAGCTCGAGAACATGATCGACCCGAGTACAGGCAAACGCTGCTGTCGCCGGGTTGCCGTCTCACACAGCTACTTCGACGGGCCCTATCGATTCGACGCACCAGACCTGCTCGTGGGCTGGGATGGAGGCTATCGGTATAGCTGGGAGGGCGCCGTCGGACAGGTGATGCCGGAGGTGTTTTCGGACAATACGCGCAGCTGGTCGGGCGACCACTGCGTCGACCCAGACGTCGTGCCCGGCATCTTGTTCTGCGACCGAGCGCTTTCGGAAGCGAACCCTCGCCTTGTCGATATTCCCGCGACGGTGTTGAAGTTGTTCGGCCAGGAGATCCCCGGATATATGCAGGGTCATATGATCCTGCCCGAAGGTGCCGAAGAGGGCACGGTCAAAGGCATGATCGACCCCACATCGCTCGAACAGAGCGGTTCGGCGCCCGGAGCCCTGATCTTCCCTCCCGAAGGTCGCAGAGCCAGCGGACAGTCATGAGCCCGAGCGACACAGTCATGAGCCTGTTCACACGACGAATCGTGGTTGCGGCCATTTCTCTCGCCTGGTTTCTGCTGTCGACTAACGCTCATGCTAGCGGACAGGCGGGCTTGTTCATCGTGGGTGTCGATGGCATGGACCCGGTGATCACGCAGCGACTGATGGACGAGGGCAAGATGCCCAACTTCTCGAAACTGGCGAACGAGGGAACCTTCCAGCGCCTCGGAACCGCCAACCCGCCGCAGAGCCCCGTGGCTTGGTCGAACTTCGTCACTGGGATGAACCCAGGCGGCCACGGAATCTTCGACTTCATTCACCGCGATCCGGCCAACTACCACCCGGTGTCGTCTGCTACGCCCGCGGTCGATGATCCCGGAAGCGCGTTTCACTTGTTCGGCTACGTCTTCCCGATCGGTGCACCCGATAGGGTCAACAATCGCGGCGGCACGCCGTGGTGGGATGTTCTGGTCGATCACGATATCGATGTCGAAGTGTTTCGGATTCCCGGCAACTTTCCGAACCCGGAGTCAGAGGCGAAGGTGCTGGGCGGCATGGGGACGGTCGACCTGCGGGGCGGGTTCGGCACCTACACGCTGTACACCAACTCGTTGGTCGAAAAGAAGAACCCGAAGGGCGACGTGGAATACGTCACGGTTCACGACCTAGACCTCGATGGGACTCCCGAAACGGTGACCTCTGCGCTTCGGGGTCCGCCCGATACCTTTCACCTGGAACCCGGCGCGATTCCGACTCACAACCAATACCTCACGCAAGGTGTCACGGTCCACATCGACGCCGAGTCCGATACAGCGGTGATCGAGATCTCAGGTCAGCGAGCTCTGATTGAGCAAGGGGAGTGGTCCGAGTGGTTGGAGGTCCGCTACGACGCGATGCCGATGGGCTTGATGCCGGTTGACGGAATGGTTCGTTTCTACGCGATGGAGTTGCATCCGAATTTTCGGCTCTATGCATCGCCGGTGAATCTCTCGCCCGCCAGTCCTGCGATGGCGATCAGCAGTCCGGACGAATTCGCGGAAGACATCTACGAAAAGACCGGCTTTTTCTATACCCAGGGCTTACCCGAAGAGACTGACGCACTCAATGACGGCGTGTTCAGCGATGATGACTATCTGGGTCAAGTCAGCCTGATCCAGCAGGACACACGCCGGATGATCGAGCTCGCACTCGACCGCTTCGAGACGGGCGACGCGACGTTTGTGTATCTGTCGGACATCGATCTGCAGAGTCACATGCTGTGGCGCCACGGTGATCCCAAGTACCCCGATGCGCCGCGGCACCCCGCGTACCGGCGAGACTTGGCTGAGAAGCACGCGAAGGACATCGAAAATTTCTATCGCGACGTCGACGAGTCACTGGGCGCGATCCGCAAGCGGTTGCCCGAAGGCACGCTGCTGATCGTGATGAGCGACCACGGCTTCCAGCCCTTTACGCGCGAGCTGCACCTGAACGCGTGGCTGCGCAACAAGGGTTACCTGGTGATGAAGCCGGAGAAGAATACGGGCTACTTCGTGACCAACGATGTTGATTGGACGAAGACGCGCGCCTACGGGCTCGGATTCAACGGGCTGTACATCAACCTGGCGGGACGAGAGGCGCAGGGGATCGTCGAGCTCGCCGATTCCGATGCGCTGCTTGGGCAGCTGTCTCGAAGTCTCGAGGCGTACCGGGACCCCGACGGCGGTGGACGAGTCGTGCGGCGCGTGGCGCGCGGATCCGAGATCTATACCGGTGACCGCGCAACCGAAGGCCCCGACCTCGTGGTCGGTTATGAAAAGGGTTATGGCTGCTCGGACGAATCTACGCTCGGCGAAATCACAAAATGGGTCATCGAGGACAACGAGTCTCGATGGTCGGGCAACCACCTGATGGCGCCGGAGGTCGTTCCAGGGGTGTTGTTCGTAAACCGCAATTTGGCCGCTGATGGGCATGACCTCACCGATCTGACCGCCACGGTACTTTCCCATTTTGGCATCGACAAGCTCCCCGGCATGATCGGCGAGCCCGTGCTTTGAGAATCGAGACATCGACCTGCACCACCACGGTGGTCGAGCACAGCTTGCTCCACCACAGGGAAGGAGATCCGATCGAATGCTAGGTAGCAAGAGTGTGAAGGTGAAACTCGACCGCGATCTGTTCGATCGCTTGCGCAAGGTCGCCGACGTAGCAGGCTACGCGACGCCCGAGGAGTTCGTGACCCACGTCCTCGAAAAAGAGATGCTGCATTTCGAAGACGCGGGCTCTGACGACGATATTCGCGACAAGCTCAAAGGACTCGGTTACATCTCCTAAGCCCAATTCAACAGGCGGCAGCGATCCGACGATGCAGCTCTACAATGAAATTTCGAGTGCGATCTTCGACGCGCTGTACGCGCCGTTCGGCCATGAGTATCCCGCGTTTGACCTGCTGCTCTGGCCTGTCGTCATGGGTGTCGTGGCGCTCGTCGTTTTCAAGTACGTGTCGAATCAGAGCGCGATCGCGCGGGTCAAGAAGCAGATCAGCATGCATCTGATCGAAATACGGCTTTTCAGCCACGACATCGCACAGGTGCTGAAATCCACCTTCTTGATCGTCGCAAAGAACTCGATTTATGTCGGTCACAACCTGTTGCCAATGATCGTGATGCTCCCGCCGATGGGCGCATTGATGGTGCAATTGGTGACCCACTATGGGTACGCGCCGTCGCCAGTTGGCGCCGTCGAATTGCTCCATCTGCAGCTCGACCCCGCTTCGGCGCAGCTTGCGCGGGACGTATCGCTGAAACTTCCAGCAGGGGTTTCGCTCGACGCGCCAATGGTACGCAGCGCGGATGGGCAGGTTTACTGGCGTGTGCGTGCGGACCAGCCCGGAGACCACGTCTTCCAGATTGAGGTCGACGGCGAAGTCTTCGAGAAGGGTTGGGCGGTTGGCGGTGGGCCGCGAAAAATTCCCGTCAAGCGTTTGCGCAGCGCCGAGGCGCTGCTCTACCCCAGCGAGCCCGCGATCGGATCGGGTGCGCCGGTTGTGTCGATCGAACTGGATACGAAGACCCGACCGCTGGCCTTCTTCCCGGACGGCGAAGAGGGAATCCTGCTGTGGTCGTTCGGAGTGTCGATATTGGCAGCTCTCGCGCTGAAGCCCGTGTTTGGGGTCACGTTCTAGTCAATGTGGAAATTCATCAAGCGACTCTTTCGCAGGAATCGAGGCGAGCCAATCGTCATCGTGAGTGGTCTGCCGCGCTCTGGAACTTCGATGCTGATGCGGATGCTCGATCGCGGTGGCATCGAGATCATGACCGACAGTGAACGGGCCGCAGACATCGACAATCCGAATGGCTACTTCGAATACGAACGCGTGAAGCATCTCGAGAAGGAAGCAGACAAGTCCTACGTGAGCGAGGGACGCGGCAAGGTCCTCAAGGTGATTTCGTTTCTGATCAAGGATCTGCCCGACGACAACGACTACCGGGTGATCTTCATGCGACGCGACCTCGATGAAGTGATCACCAGCCAGAACAAGATGATCGATCGGCTCGGAACGCAAGACACGACCGCGGACCGCGAAGCCATGAAAGAGGCCTACCGAAATGACATCGTCCGCACTCGGTTGTTGTGCAAAAACCGACCCAACTTCGAACTGATCGAAATCCACTACAAGCAGACCATCGAAGATCCCGCCGCCACCGCCAGCGAGTTGAACGTGTTTCTGGGCGGGCGGCTCGATGAAGCCGCGATGCGCGAGGGAGTCGACGCGAACCTCTACCGCAACAAGACCTGACCCTCGACCGGCGATCGGGGCAAGCTACTGCTCCGGGTCGAGCGAGATCATCTGCGACTTGGCGTAGCGGTCGCCGGCAACCGTGTTGGCATTGATGATTTCTCCGGCGCGTTGCAGATCGTTCGCGGAGATGATGAGTTCGGCCGCCGCTGCGTTCTCTTCGACGTACGCGACGTGTTTGGTCCCGGGAATCGAAACGATCGAGTCTCCCCTCCCGAGTAGCCACACCAGCGCAAGCTGCGCCATCGTGCACTGGTTGTCCGCCGCGATCGCTCCGAACTCGGAAAGCAGGTCCCGGTTCTTGCGGAAATTTTCCGTCTGGAATCGAGGCATTCCGCGCCGCATGTCGGACTCTTCCAGGTCGTCGATGTCGACGATCTTTCCGGATAGGAAGGCCCGGCCCAATGGAGAAAACGGGACGAAGCCGATGCCCAACTCCGAGCAGACATCGAGTACGCGGTACTCAGGGTCTCGGGTCCACAACGAGTACTCGGACTGTACGGCCGTAATTGGGTGGACGGCGTGTGCCCGACTAATCGTCGTCGACGAGACTTCTGACAGGCCAATGGTTCGGATCTTGCCGGCCTTCACCAGCTCCGCGAGTGCGCCAACGCTGTCTTCGATCGGGACATTCGGATCGCGTCGGTGGAGGTAGTAGAGGTCGATCGAATCGGTCCCCAGGCGCTCGAGGCTCTCGTCACAGGTCTGGAAAACTGCCTCGGGTCGACAGTCGACGCCTCGACGACCCCGATCGTCGACCACGATCCCGCATTTGCTCGCGAGAACGAATTCGTGCCGTCGCTTGGCGAGGACCTTGCCGATCAGCGTCTCGTTGTGTCCGAGGCCGTAGACGCTGGCCGTATCGAGGAACGTGATACCGATATCGAGCGCGCGATGTAGCGCGCGCTCGGACTCCGCCCGGTCCGGTTTTCCGTATGCCTGAGACATGCTCATGCAACCGAGCCCGATCGCAGAAACCTCGAGTTCACCGAGTTGGCGTGTCTGCACGAAGTACCTCGCTTTGGTGTCGCCCCTTGATGGGGTCACTGGGTGATCCATAATCGCACATCCCGCGAAGGGATTGAATCGCTACCGCAGTTCGCTCTCCAAGCTCGCTGTCCAGACTCCTCAACCGTTTCGCCAAACGGTTCGCTCAACCGAAAGGAACTCCAGATGGCCACAATTCTCGCGCACATTCAGATCAAAACGGGTCGAGAGCGGGATTTCGAGGCGGTCGCGCGGGCACTCCACGAGGCGACGCACCGCCGGGAGTCGGCGGTGATCCACTACGAGTACTGGCGCGGTGCGACGCCGTCGCTTTACTACTGCCTGCTCGCGTTCGACGACTTCAACGCGTTCATTGCGCACCAGACGAGCGACCACCACGAGACCGCTTCACCGATGCTGGCCGAACTCATCGCCGATATGAAACTCGAATGGGTCGACCCGGTCGGTGGAGCTTCTCGGCTGCCGCCGACCGACAAGCAGCCGCTTCCCGATGGGGCGGACGAACTAAGCCAGCGCTACCACCGAATCTTCGCCGCGACGCTCCAAGATTGGTGGCTCGCGATTCGAGGCGAGTGAACTCAGGCCCGCGACGCCACCAATCGGTTCAGCGCCGAGATCACAGCGAGTAGCGATGCCGTGGTGATGTTGGTGTGTCGTCCGGCACCGAAGAGGGTTTCTCTATCGGCGTCCGCTTCGACTTCGACGTATGCGACGGCTCCCGCATCGGCACCGACTCCAACCGCGTGTTCGCTGAAGTCGACGACCTGCAACGCCAGATCCAGCCTTTTGGCCAGCGCGTTCACGAGAGATGCGATCGGACCATTGCCGGAGCCGTGGATCGTTCTTTCGGTGCCGTCGACCTTCACCCGAAACGCGATGTCGTGTTCCGAGTCAACCTGCGAGTCGGATACGGGTTGGTAGCTGATCAATTCGATCGGCGATACGCGCGACAGATATTCGCAAGAGAACTGCTCAAATATCGCGTCCGACGTGATCTCGAGACCAGTGCTCTCGGTCACTTGTTGGATCTGCTTGCTGAATTCGATTTGCAGCCGCCGAGGCAAGCGCATGCCGTGGTTGCTTTCGAGAAGGAAAGCCACGCCGCCCTTGCCCGATTGGCTGTTGACGCGGACGACCGCCTCATACGATCGCCCCAGATCGCGCGGGTCGATCGGCAGGTACGGCACCTCCCAGAAATCGTCATCGGCCTCGGCGATCGCGGCCATTCCCTTCTTGATGGCGTCCTGGTGCGAACCCGAGAACGACGTGTAGACCAACTCGCCCGCGTAGGGGTGACGCTGGTGGACCGGTAGTCGCGTGCAGTACTCCGCGACCTCGACGATCTCGTCGATTTTCCACAGCGCCAGTTTTGGATCGACCCCCTGGGTATACAGGTTCAGCGCGAGGTTGATGATGTCGACATTTCCGGTTCGCTCCCCGTTTCCGAACAGCGACCCTTCGACCCGGTCGGCGCCCGCCAACATCGCCAACTCTGCGGATGCGACACCGGTGCCGCGATCGTTGTGCGGATGAAGCGACAGCACCACCGAATCACGGTCGCGAATGTTTCGCCCGAACCATTCGATCTGGTCCGCATAGATGTTCGGCGTCGCCATTTCGACGGTCGAGGGCAGGTTCAAGATGATGGGCGCAGCCGGTGTCGGGCGCCACACGTCCATCACCGCCTCGCAGACTTCGACCGCGTAATCCAGCTCGGTCCCGGTGAAACTCTCCGGCGAATACTCGAGCACGATTTCGGTCTCGGGCATCTCGTCGCGAAGCCTCGCGATGAGTTCGGCGCCGCGCACCGCGATGTCCCGGATGCCGTTGCGATCGAGCCCGAACACGACCCGCCGCTGAAGCGTCGAGGTGGAGTTGTACAGGTGAACGATCGCGCGTTTCGCGCCCTGAATCGACTCGAAGGTGCGTCGGATCAATTCCTCGCGCGACTGCGTGAGAACCTGGATCGTGATGTCATCGGGGATTCGATCATTTTCGATCAGTTCCCGGACGAAGTCGAATTCCGGCTGGGACGCGCTGGGAAACCCGACTTCGATCTGCTTGAAGCCGATCTCGACGAGCTTGTCGTACAAACGGCGCTTGCGCTCGACATCCATCGGCTCGACGAGCGCCTGGTTGCCATCGCGCAGGTCGATGCTGCACCACAGCGGTGCCTCGGTGAGCACCTTGTTGGGCCAGCTGCGATCCGGCAAATTGATGGGTGCAAAGGGCTTGTATCGAGTGGCGGGCATGCTCGTCACGGTATGTTCTCCTGTGCGCCGAGGCCTGGGTCGGAGGGCTGCGCGCTTCTTGCTCGTCTTTCTGACGATTGCGGGAAGCTATTCAAGCGACTTCAAGCAACTTCGAGCAACTTCGAGCAACCTCAACTAACCCCAAGCAACCCAGAAACGCGAAACCCCCTCCGGCCGGCTCGGCGGGAGAGGGTTTCGCGCTCGGCGTTTTCTGGACCAGTCTGCCGGACGCTAGATTCCTCCCGCCCTGCTAAGCAGCAGGGCGTCTGTAAGAGCGAGGGTTCGGCTGGTCATGATGGATCATTCTTACCCGAACACCCGCAGGGCGTCAAGCGAATTCCCGCGATGCCGCACACAGCCTGGGTGCCGAGTCCGGGACGCTGGGGATTCGCCAAGCGCAGCCCAAGCCCAGTAACGTCTCAGGCCGCGGCTTCTCCACTAATGGCTTCGAGTTCTCGTTGGTGGGTCTCCGGCAAGAACAGCAGGCAAAATGCAGCGCCGATAGACGAAAGTGACACCCAACTGACCACGCTCGCCAAGCTGCCGGAGCTGTTCGTTCCAAAACCGAATATCACCAACCCACAGACGAAACCGATCGATTGGACAGCGATCAGCGTCCCGCCCGATGAGCCGCGTTGCGAAGTCGGGAACATCTCGGTGGACTGGGCGCGGATGACGACATCCGCTGCTGACATGCACAACACGTAGAGCCCCCAGCTGATGACCAACACTTCCGACGGACCGTTGAAGAAGAGCACCGCGAACAGCGGTGCGATGGCGAGTGCCACGAAGCCCACTTTTCGCCGTCCAAACCGGTCGCTGCCGCGGCCGCCGATGACGTTGCCAAACATCCCGATGAACCCACCACCGAGCACCAGCAAAGAGTACTGCCCGGGTGACCAGCCGTGCGATTCCTGAACGAAGAAGCTTGTGTACTGAAACACCGCGATGCTTCCCATCGCGCCAAAAAAGCCGGCGAGCCCCACGGTGATGACCCGACGCGGGTGGGTGTTCGCGAGTGCCGTGAGCGGCTCGAGCCACGCCTCCAAACTGATCGTGCGTCGTCGGGTCGACTCCACGTGAGCGGTGAACCGGTGGGTTTCGCGCAGCGATCGGCGAAATAGCGGCAGCACCGCGAGTGGCAGAATGCCGATTGCATAAAGAGAGCGCCACCCGTGAGGCAACGCGTCGACAGCGCCGTACATGGCTGCGCCGGCCCCGTAACCCATGCCGCCGAGTACAGCCATCAGGCCGAGAGCGGAACCCCGTTGATCGGCCGGGAATTCCTCGACCAGAATGACCACCGAAAGCGCGGCCCCGGTCAACATGAACGCGCGAGTCACCATCTGCAGCAGCATGAACTGTTCTTGTGTCTGTGAAAGACCGGTCAAGAAGGTTCCTGCGCTCATTCCGATCAGGGAAGTCAGGAACATCTGGCGCCGGCCAATCACGTCTGCCAATGGGATCAACAGCAGAACTCCCAGACCGCCGAGGCGCACGCCCGCCATCACGAAGCCGGTGTCGCTGGTGGACATGTCGATCGAGATCGCGATCTGTTTCAACGCCGCATTGACGAGCCCGATGTCGTAGCTTTCGAACACCATGCCGAGTGAGACCAAACGCAGCATCCCGAGTGGGCCCTTCATGACAACGGTGTCGCGGCCAAAGAAGAGCCTGAGCAGAAAATTGCTGTCCGCCGGCGTGTCGTCGCTTGTCATAGTTGATTCAATTTCAACGAGTGGTTGCGTGGTGGGGGCAATAATCGCCGCGGTGCCCGGATACTACAACCCAGCTCATCGGCCGGGGACTCTGGGACACCCTACCTGAAGTGGGGCCAGTGCAAGGGGGTTTCCTCCACGAGCGCCATGGAGGTCGCTCGCGCTCGAGCCCTGCGCGGTTGCAGGGGCCCGGAATCACAGTGTTTATCGGCGAGGGTCGAATTTTGCGAAAGAGCAGCGGTGTGTGACCGGATACGTCACGAAGACCGGCTGAAATGATCAGGGCAACAACCAGGAGCAATCCCCATGAACATCAGCATCAGCACGAGCAAACTGGTGAACTTGAACGCGAACCGAAACTCGACCCGAAGCCCAGACAGGCCAAGCAGGCTAGGCGGGCCAGGCGGGAAGGAAGAAGTCTTCGAGACTGCGCGAATCGCTTCGCGAACCCTCACGTGGTGCGACGTCTGTGGATTCGCGGAGGTTCGGACCGATGAAGTCCTCGATGCTGAGGTCCTCTTTCTCGCCGAGTGTCCGCGTTGCGAAAATCGCTGGACCTCGCGCGAGCCGATTAGCAGGCCATTGCCGCTCGCCGCTTCGGTTCAAACGGTTGCCAGGCGCTTCCGACGCGTGCCCGCACGCGTATCCCGATCTGTCGAGCCGGCAGCCTGACTCTACGCGGTAGCCAATGCGCATGGAGTAGCCCCTGAAGTAGCCCATGCGTTAGCACGCTTGCCCGCTCAGGTGCGGAGCGCGCGGCGCTGGCCGGCGCAATACGCGCGCGGGCACATGCGCGAACGCTTTCGCGGGCCCTTCTGCACCACTACGGGCGCACTCCGTGTGCCGTGATAGTGTCGAACCGATGAGGCTCGTTCTCTATACAGGAAAAGGGGGTGTCGGCAAGACCACGACGGCCGCTGCCACCGGGGCTTGCGCGGCCGAGCGGGGGCGCCGCACGCTGATCGCTTCAGCGGACGCGGCACACAGTCTTGGCGACGTACTCGAGCGCCGGCTCGGGCCCCAACCAACAGAAGTCGCACCCCATCTCGACGCCATAGAGATCGACCCTCGGGCCGAGGTGGAGCGCCACTGGGGCCGGATTCGGGACTTCCTGATCGAGGTCTTCGTCCACCAGGGCATTGACGACGTCGTCGCCGAAGAGCTGGCGATGCTGCCGGGAGCGGAAGAGATCACGACGTTGCTCGCGATCGAAGCGTTCGCCGAATCGGGCCGGTACGACTTCGTGATCGTCGACTGCGCGCCGACTGACTCGGCGCTGCGGCTCGCCACGCTGCCCGATCTCGCGCACCGCGCGCTGAGAGTGCTTCTGCCCACCATGCAAGCCATCACGACAATCGGAACACCCATCGCGCGCAAGCTGGTGTCGGTACCGTTACCGGGCGCGGAGGTCTTCAAGGATGCCGAGACGCTGATCTACGACAAATTGCAACTTCTGCGCGCTCGCATCACCGACTCACAGACGAGCGTTCGGCTGGTTGTGACGCCCGAAAGCGTTGTGATCGAAGAAGCGCGCCGCGCGCAGACGGAACTGGCTCTGTTTGAAGTGCCTTGTGATGCAGTCGTGATGAACCGATTGCTCCCGGCCGAGGCTGCGCGAGAGAAATTTTTCCGCGAGATGAGCCGATTGCAAGAGCAGCGCTTCTCTGAGGTAGAGCAGACGTTCGCACCTCTTCCGGTGTTGCGTGGCCCGCTGTTCGACGACGAGGTCACGGGCGTCGATCGCCTGGCGGAACTCGGCCGGCGGCTGTTCTGCAGCCATCAGCCAGACGCCGTGCTGTGTGCGTCGGCTCCGGTGCGATTCCAAAAAGACGAAAAAGGCTACCGGGCGGAGATTCCGTTGCCGAGTGTGCGGGCGGACGAGATCGATGTGGCGGTGGTGGGCGAGGATCTAGCGATCACGATCGGTGGTCGACGCCGGTTGCTGGTGCTTCCTCGGCAGATGGCCCAGCTCACTGTCGAGTCCGCCAAGCTCGAAGGCACGCAGCTGGTCGTTTGCTTTGGGTCAACCGGGAGCGAACGTTAGCTTGAGAGTGCTGCTGTATACCGGCAAGGGAGGCGTGGGAAAGACAAGCCTCTCGGTAGCGACGGCGCTGGGCGCGGCGCGGCATGGACACAGGGTGTTTCTGTTGTCGACCGATTCTGCCCACAACCTGGGTGACGTGTTGGGCCGACCCGTTGGAGCCCGGCCAGTGGAGGTCGCGGAGCGAGTAACCGCTCAAGAGGTCGACGTTTTGACCGAGCTCGACCGGTCGTGGTCGCAGATCCAGGACTGGCTGCGAGAACTGATGCGCCCAGGTAGTGACGATATGGTCGTTGACGAGTTGTTGGTCTTCCCTGGGATGGAGGAGCTCGTGGCTCTGCGTGCGGTCCGAGAGGTCGAAGCGACCGGAGACTACGACGTGTGTGTCGTCGATTGCGCGCCGACCGGGTCCACGCTGCGGATGCTGCGCTTCCCGGATGTGTTACGGATCTTCATGGAGAATTTTTTCGACTGGAAGCGCAAGGCGGCACGGCTGATTCGCCCGGTCGCGACGCGCATTGGTGCGGATATATTCGTCCCGGGCGACGAGGTATTCGCCGCGTTTGAGCGGTTGTATCGCGAAGTCGAAGACGTCCGACAGATCCTGATGGACACCGATCGCACCAGCGCGCGGTTGGTCGTGAACCCTGCGCGCGTCGTCGTCGACGAGACGCGGCGTTCATTCGCGTACCTGAACCTTTACGGCGTTGCAACCGATGCGGTGTTGGTCAACAGGGTCTTGCCCCCTGAGGCGACCGGCGGCTATTTCGCTCGGTGGGCGAAGCGGGAGCAGCTCGAGCTCGCGGAGATCGAGCAGTCGTTCCCGGTCCCGCAGTTCCACGCTCCGCTCTATTCCAGCGAGCCGATCGGAGTGAACGCACTCGATCGACTTGCAACTGAGACCTTCGGCGACCGCGACCCAGCGCAGTTCTTTACGCGCTCGCGCCCAATCCGGCTGACGAAGCGCGGAGAACAAACGGTGCTGGAAATCGAACTCGTCAATGCTGAGTCGAGCGAACTCGATATCTCGCTTCGCGGAGACCAGTTGTACGTTCGTGTACGCGATATCCAGCGGCGAATCTGTGTCCCAGACTCGGTCGCGGGCCGCAGCGTCGCTTCTGCCCGGATGAATAACGGTGTGTTGGAAGTGGCCTTCGAGGCCTGATGGCGGAATCCTTCGAGCCGCGTTGGCGCGATGCTCGTCGAATCGTCTCGTTGGTTCCGAGCCTGACGGAGGCGCTATTCGCGCTCGAGCTTGGCGATCGGGTCGTTGGAGTAACCGAATGGTGTATTCACCCGGCAAGCCGAGTTGCGGGACTGCCCAAGGTTGGGGGCACGAAGACCCCTTCGGTTTCTCAGATCGTTGCGCTGCGTCCGTCGCTGGTGATCGCGAACCACGAGGAAAACCCCGAGCGCGTCGTGGTTGCGCTGACAGCCCTTGGCATCGATGTCTGGGTCACCTATCCCAGGACGCTACGCGACGGAGTGGTGCTGCTGAGAGAGCTTGCCGACCTCGGCGCCGGACCAGCGGCCGTGGAAGACGTGGTCGCCCCTTGTGCAAGGGCGCTCGAGCGAGCGGAGCGGGAACAGCGGGGGCGGCCGGTCCGGGTCTTCTGTCCGATCTGGAAGAAGCCGTGGATGTCGGTCGGTGGGGATACCTACGCGTCGGACCTGCTACGTCTGTGCGGCGGAACCAATGTGTTCGCTGACCGAGGTGATCGCCGCTACCCGATCGTCGAGATGTCAGACATCGTTGCCGCCGAGCCCGACGTCGTTCTACTACCCGACGAGCCCTATGAGTTTGGCCCGCGCGATGTAGGCGAACTCGCCCAACTCGCGATTCCGGCGGCGCGAAACCATCGAATTCACGCTATCGATGGAACCCTGATTTCGTGGTATGGACCGAGGATTGCCAGAGCGATCGAAACAGTCCAAGCTTTGTTGAGGGATGAACCAGACTGATATCAACATGCGGGCATTTGGCAACAATACATTCGGGCTGCATGCTCGAAGCGAGCAACATGAACGCACATTGCAACACAAGCCCAATTCAGTGTTCAAGTTTGCCGCTGACAGCCCGAAGAGAGTCAAAGCAATTCCGGCGACCCTTCAAGATCGATTGTCGGCGCCTTGCAACGAGGACCACCGAATCGTGACCGATACCCAGATTCGTCGCAAACGCAAAAGAGGAAACTGGCTGCTGAGCGCACTGCGCGTCGCGGCCCCGGTCGCCCTCGTTGTCTCACTTGCAGCGCCTGTATTTGCGGCGCAAATCGTCCAGGTCAGGGTTGGGAATCACCCCACTTTTTCACGCGTAGTGTTCGAGTTGGACACCCATGCCGGTTACCAGATCGAATCGCGAGGCGTTCCCGACAGCAAGGTGTTGGCGGTCCTGATAGACGCAGATTCGCGCAATCGCGACGTGATCTCGAAGAGCCTCGGCATCGGTTCGGTTACCGTCGAAGCAGTCGGTGGCAAGTCGCTTGTGCTGGTTACGCTGCGACGCGACGACCTAGTGATCAAAGAGATGATCCTCTCGAATCCGCCGCGCATCGTGTTGGACTTCCGATACCCGGACCTCGCACCGGCTGCGAAGATCGCATCGACGAGTTCTGGTTCTGCGCCGATCGGCGACGCGCCTGCACCTGTGACCGCAGAGCCCGTATCAATCGAGCCCGAGACGCTTGAGTCCGTGCACGTCGAACCCGTGCCGATCCGATCGGAACCCGTTGCAGTCGCCCCGGTAGTTGTAGTTGCGTCACCCGCGGTTTCCGACCCGGACCCGGACCCGGACCCGGAGCTGGAGCTGGAGCCGGAGCTGGAGCCCGAACCCGAGATCGTTGTGGTCGCCGAGCCGGAACCCAGCGACGAACCGATCGATGACTCCCAGCCGGGTAACGAGTTTGCTGCCGGCGCGAATGCCGCCACGCCTTCGCCGGATCCCACAATCGGCGACTCGATGATTGATACGCCACAGACACAAGCCTCTACCGTCGAGCACGCTACGGTCGCTAAAACGGCGACCGAGAAGCTGCTCGCGCCCGTGGCAGTTCGAACTCGAGCGAGTGTCCCAGTCGAAAAGCCGCGCGGCATCGCGCAATCACCGATCCCGCAATCACGGGACGCGCAGCAGCCTGAATCGAACATGGCGCTGATCGCGGCTATCGGAGCCGGCGTGCTGCTGGTAGCCGGCGTAGTACTGGTGATGAAGCGACGCGCTTCGCTTCCCAACGATCTGGATTTCGCGGCTCTACCCAATGAGTTCGCGAATTACGATGAGCCCGCCCCGGTGACGCGGATCGAGTCAGAAGCTACGGAGATTATTCGGATCCCGAAAGTGGGATTTGAGGTGCCTGATGTCACCGCAGTCATCGCGTTGACGGACGACTCTAGGGCCGACGTCGGCGACGCGGCTGTGCAGGTTTCTGAAGCAAACACCGCGGCGTACTCGCTCAGCGAGGTCTCCGAAAATGTAGCGAGAGCGGGTACCGAATTGTTCGATGAGGACCCCGAAGGAGAGAAGCAGATGGACATGGAAGCCAACGACCTGCCGGCACAGCGCGGAGCATTCGCGGCGTCACCGGCCCACTCTAGCAGTGGCGACTCCGCGGACAGAAAACTCGCCTCGATGGTTCAGGAGCTGATGACCCGGCTGGGCACACTCGAAACGCGCCTCGAAGAGTCGAACGAAGCCAGAGAACGCTTGGAGAACCAGGTTGCCGCGCAGAGCGAGGAGCTTCGTGTGCAGCGGGCCGCCATCGCTCGAACGCAGCGAGCGCTGCGCAGCCTCAGCAGGACCGACGAAGATCAGGCCACCGAGCCCGCCTTGCGTAATCCTTCGGCCTGATTCTCATTCAGACCCAATCCAGGCTAGGGGCGCTAAGCGGCTCGGGTTGCACCGTTGCAAGCGCCAGGCTCAGCGCGCCCAGCGCTCCGGCATACTCGGGCGTTTTCAAGAACACCGCCTCCTGCCCGCGCACCGCCGCCATCACATGCAGTACGTCGACCAACGACGAGTTGTTTCGCAGCGTGGAACCTCCGTACACGATGCGATTCACATTCACCGAAGACGCGAGACCGCCGCAGATCAATCCGATGTTTTCTCCGACCATTCCGACGACCGAGTGCGCCAGGTCATCGGGACCCGTGTGGTCCGCGATGTCAGGGTTCGCCAATTTGGCGAACGAAGCAGCGTTCAAGTCTCCGGGCAGCGGCAGTTCTCCACTCGGATAAATGTCCGAAACCAGCAGGTCGACATTCCGCCGGTCTCCGCGAGATGCGAGTTCGATCACCTGTTCGAAGCTTGTGGCCCCTGTCAGTGCGGCCCCGAGTCCAAACAGGGTCCCACCGCCAAGTGCGGTTCCTCCCACCCGGATGACTTCATCGCCTCGTACCAGCATCGCCGACGTTCCGGTTCCCAAGGATACGAGCAGAAATGGCTCACGCGATTCGCGTTCTTCCCGCCGCAGCATCTCGATTGCGCCGCGCCCCCAAGCAGCGAACTCATCGGTTCTGCAGCAGGCGTGTGCAAGTTGGCCGGCGAGCAAGGCCGCCCCACCGCCCGTGAGGCCGACGCAGACGGGCGCGAGCGACTCGATCTCCGCAGCGACTCTCTCGATGGCCCGAGTCGGGATCATCCGAAACCTCGTGATCCCGTCGTCCCCCCGAATCGCGAGTTTGGCTAGCGTGGCGCCGACGTCGGCGCCCACGGCCACGTCCCGACTGTGCAAAGGATCCGCTTTCTGAATCAATGGGTTAGACTTCCACCGATGGTGATCTGAGAATGTATACCGCGTTCTACGGGCTTCGCGAAAAGCCCTTCTCACTGACCCCCGATCCGCGCTTTCTATTCCTATCTGCTTCGCATCGCGAGGCATTGGCTCACGTTCTGTATGGAATCGAACAGGGTGAAGGGTTCATCGCACTCACGGGTGAGGTGGGCACGGGAAAGACGACCCTTTGCCGGACGTTGCTGCAGAAGATCAGCGACGAAACGGAGGTCGCCTTTGTCTTCAACCCGACCCTGACCGGCGTGGAATTGCTGCGAGTCATCAGTTCCGAATTCGGGTTGCCGGTCGAAGGCTGCACGCGCGCCGACCTGGACAACCAACTCAACCAGTTTTTGCTCGATACCAACCGCGCGGGGCGTCGTGCGCTGCTGATCGTGGACGAAGCCCAAAACCTCGCGCCGGCGACTCTCGAGGAGATCAGACTGCTGTCGAACCTCGAGACTTCGACTTCCAAGTTGCTGCAGATTCTGCTGTTCGGTCAGCCGGAGCTCGACGAGATGCTGGATTCCCGCGAACTGCGTCAGCTCCGGCAGCGCATCACCGTGCGCTGGGCATTGGAACCATTGAGCGCGAGCGAAACTGGCGAGTACATCCGGCACCGGCTGCGGGTCGCCGCCCAGCGAGATTGCGACCTGTTCGACACTCGCGCGATTCGCGCGATCTGCAGGCGTTCCAACGGTATTCCCCGATTGATCAACGTGCTGTGTGATCGCGCCCTGTTGATCGGCTATGCGGACCGCCAAACCCGGTTGGGCAAAACCGCGATCAACAAGGCCGCCGAAGAAATCATGCGGGTGCGAAGACGCATGGGCTGGCCGCGCGTTTTGTTTCCGGCGGTTTTGATCGCGGTGAGTCTCGCTGCGCTCGCCTGGTTGGGCTTCGGTTGGATCAACAAGCCACCGGCCGTATCAGCCGCGCCGCCCTCTGTACGCACGCCGGACTCTGTCGCTTTCGAGCCGCCAGATTCCACGGCGGCCATCAAAGAGCAGGTTCCAAATACACCCGAGGTGCTCCCGTGAGCACGATCCTCAAAGCGCTGCAACAACTCGAAGATGAAAAGCGTGACAAACCCGAATTGACACTGGAACAACAGATCACGATGACGCGGCCGCCGGAGTCTAATCGGCGCTCGTTGATGTTGGCGGGAAGCGCTGCCAGTAGCATCGCCGTCGCGCTAGCAGCGATGTACTTTTGGATGGCTCCAAATTCGGCGACAGACATCGAATCGGAAGCGGTCGCCGCCTCGCCAACACGTCCCAGTACTTCGCTTGTGGTACCGCCGCGTCCCAGCCCTTCGGGTTCCGCCCAGCTCGACCAATCAAGGCTCGAAGTGCCTTCGAAAGTCGCGGGATCGTTGAAGTTTTCACCGGGAGGATCGACGCAGTCACCGCGAACGGCATCGGGCACCGACTCAGAAGTCCAGGTAGTTAGGCGGCTCGCGCGAACGCCCGAGATCGAACGGCCCTCGCCGCCCGTCTCCCGAGAAAATCTCGCGCTACGCGAGCGCTACCTCGAACGGGCCAACTCGGCCGACAAGACCCGCGACCCTTCATCGGCTAGAGACGTTGTCTCGTCGCGCCTCGCCGCCCTGGCGGCAAGGTCCGCGATTGACAGCGGAACTCCATCCGGCAACAGCGGCAACGTGACACATCACGGCACTCTTCCCCAGAGTCCCCAGAGCAGCCCGCGCCCCGAGCGTAGCCGCACCCGGCCAACCGAATCGGCACGGGCTGCGACCGTGAGCGAGCCCGCCGCCACGCAGCAATCACCGGGTAGCCCAGTCGCCCGAGCTGAACCGGTTAGCGCCGCGCCGACGCCCGCGATCGTCACTAGGCCCGCGACCGGACGCGCGGTAGAGCCCGATCACAAGGTGATCCTACGCGCGAAGCTCCCGGAGCTCAAGGTGCGTAGCACCGTCTGGCATCCGCAGGGAAGTCGTCGGGTTGCGATGGTCGAGGTCGACGCAGCAGCAGCGCTCGAGTTGAACGAGGGCGACTCGGTCGGGCCGCTCGTCGTCGAATCGATCACGCCGGGTGGCGTCGTGTTCAGCCACGACGGAGTCTCGGTGCTGCATAAAGTCGGTCGCTGACGCTGGGGGTTTCCGGAAGATCCGTGGAGCGACAGGCGAAAATTTTTCAGCAGCCTGGTTGAGAAGTGATGCGCGGCGGGGGAGCGGGGGTCGACTCGCCTTGGGCCTGCGACGATTGTTGCATCGCGTCGCTCGTTCGAAGCGTCAGCGTAGTTCGATCGATCCGTTTGAAGTGCGAAGCTTGACCAGCGCTCCGCCCTCGCCTAGCCGGCCCACGACTCGGCCGTTGCTTTCGCGGGTACAGCGGCACAGTGGGCGGTCGTTGTGGATCGTACCGTTATCGACGCGCACATCGATATCGCAATCGACCTGATCGGGCAGCGCCAGAACGATCCGACCGTTGCTGGTCGCAAGTTGGACACCTTCCTCGCCTACGTTGTCCACCGAAACTCGAATCGAGCCATTCGACGTGGAGGCGTCGATCGAACCGCTGTGGTCTTCGAGTTCGATCTTCCCGTTGCGCGAGCGGGCGACCAAATGCCCACAGATGTGCGAGCAGAATACCTTCGCGTTGGAGGTTGTGACATTGACGTCGCCGACGATGTCGCGCAGGAAAGCGGCGCCGTTGGAAGAGCGCGCACTGACGGGGCCTTGCACTCCAACGACATCGAGTCGGCCGTTGGAACTCGTAAGTTCGACGGAAAGGTCGCGGGGTAGACGGATCTCCAGGTTGACGCAGCCGCGTCGGTTCCATTTGCGCGGGATCTCGATGTCGAGTTCGAGCACGCCAGCGATGACAGTCGACGCCACGTGAATCTCGTCGAGCAAAAACTCGGCGCCTTCTTTCGATTCTGCCAGCGCGATCTTCGTGATCCGGACTTCGATATCGTCTCGCTCTTCGCCCCAAACCGCCGTACGCCCGTTCGAATTGTAAACGCTCAAGGAGCGGCTCTCGGTCACGTCGAGATTGAGGGTTTCCTCTCTTTCGAGACGTTCACTCCACGGGATATTGGAGAAGAGGCTGCGAACAAAGCCGCTAAGGCCTCCTTCCGAACAGGTCTCTTCGCTTCGCTCGCGTCTCCGAGACGTCATGGATTTTTCCTCATGCGGGCGCATGGGGTCTAGTGAAACTTGCGGCGCTCGTCTTGCTCGCGCTGGCGTTCAGATTCTTCGTACTTGACCGAACGCAGTTTCTGGCGCATTCGGTAGCGCTTCCACTTGTGTTTGACCTGCGAGAACGAAAGGGCGCCCGCATGTCCGGTTCTACGCATGTAGATCCATGCGACGACCACTCCCCCGAGATGGCCGATGTGACTGATGCTCTGACCGCCGCTGAACATGACGCTCATGATAAACAAGCCCGGAATCAACCAGATCGCACGAAACGCAACGGGCGGAAAGATCAGCGCGATCGTTCGGTCGGGCCAGGTCAACGAGTACGCAAGCAGCACCCCGTAAATGGCGCCCGATGCTCCGAGGGTGTGCTCGTAGATACCGATCGGGTCGAAGGGCAGCATGAAGTACGGGTAGGTCGCGATGAATATGCCGGCGCCTATGCCGCAGGTCATGTAGAAGCGCAGAAAGCGCTTGGGTCCCCACGCCATCGCCAGAGGTGTTCCGAACATCCAAAGTGAGAACATGTTCATTGCGATGTGACCGAAGCCGCTCGTACTGTGCATCCACATGTAGGTGAACGGTTGCCAGACGTATCCCTGCTCCCAGAATTCGGCCGGAACGATGCTGCCGTATTGGTTGACTGCGACCATAACGTGTTGCGCGATGAACACCGAGAGGTTTGCGATCAACAATTGCTTGATGATCGGCGGCGTCATCGGCGGGCCGAAGCGCATCTGTTGTTGACCTCGTCCGTACACTCTTACGCGACTCCTTGGGCGGGCATGTTCAGAAGCATGTCGCCCGATCGGCGATGGGTCGACCCCCTCCGCTTCAGTCCGTTCGAACGATTTTCGCTCAATCGTCAGCCTCCGGCATCCAATGGTTATTCGTCATGACCGAACTCGCGTCGGAGTGCCGAGAGCGTTCGGTACGAGTTGGCTGAACGTGACGTCTGGAAATCTTGGCTGTCTCGAGTGGGCGGAGTGGGCGCAGAACCCAGCGGAGCCAGAACAGCCTATGAACTCTAAGTGCCCGCGTCAACGTAGTTTTTCGGGGATAATTGCTCGAGGCATCGATGGCTTTCGGGTGCGTCGAGACCCGACAGGTCGATGATCGGTAGTGTCAGGTGCAGTGCGCTCGCGAGTGTCGTGATCTTCGCCCAGCACTCATCAGCGCTCCCGACCACCAGGGATTCCGCAATTTCAGCGTCAGGGATCCAATGAAACCAAGGGTTTAGCCGGCGAAATGCGGCCAGTGAGGCCGCCAGGTCGGCGGTCTGCTGGATGCGGGTGAAGATCCACATCGAGCGGCCGATATGATCCGGGTTGCGGCCGCGTTCGCGACACGCACTGTCGAGGTGTCGTGCGGCCTCGCCGACGCGATCGGGCAGTGGCGGGAGGTTCACGTCCCAAACGTCCGCGTGTGACGCGACAACGTCGAGCATTCGTGGACCGCGAGCCGCGATCGCTATTGGGATCCGGCCCCCGGGGGGGAACGGCTGTACGGTAGCGCGGTCGAGTACGACATGACGACCCGATTGCGTGACTGCGACTCCCCGCCACAGTCCGCGAACGGCAGTCAGCATTTCGTCGAGCCACGCGATCCGCTCGCGCTGGCTCAGCTTCGACAGTCCGAAACGCTCATCACCTGGGCGATCGCCAATCGAGATGAGAAATCGCAGCCGGCCGGGATGCAGTCTCTCTACGGTCGCAACAGACTGGGCGAGTTGCGCAGCGTTCCAATGGTGCACCAGCCTGATCGACCCGATTTCGATGCGTTCCGTCTGCCCTAGCAGCGCTGTAGTCGTCGTCCAACCGTTGAGCACATCGAACTTTCGGTCGCTGTCGAGCATCGAGATGTCGCCGTCGACGAACGCCGCGGCAAAACCGAGTTCCTCCGCGTGCTGCACCAGTGACAGCAACGTTTCCCAGCCGTGGACGTGCCACCCGAATGCCACGCCCAGCTTCACCGGCTAGCCGACTGCCGAGCGACGCGGGCCGTCACGACCGGCCGACCCGCCGCGCCGCATGGATCAGCGCGATCGCACTTTTGGCATCCGTGAGCTCGCCACTCCAGATCATTTCGAGCGCATCATCGAGTGGTGTCGGGATCACTTCGATGACCTCATCGTCTGCCGGACGGGCATCCACCGCAGTCAGATCGAATGCTGCATACAGGTGGATTTTCTCTCTTGCAAAGCCAGGAGAGGTCCAGATCCAGCCGAGTTTTTCGAATCGACCTGCGCGTTGGCCGACCTCTTCTTGCAATTCCCGGCGCGCTGTTTCGTCTGGTGACTCGCCCGGATCGATTTTGCCTGCCGGAACCTCTATCAGAAATCCGCCTGCCGCATGCCGGTATTGACGAATCAACAAGATTTCGCGATCCGAAACGAACGGCACGATCGCGGCAGCGCCCGGGTGTTCGACGATGTCGAGTACGATCTCCACGCCGTTCGGCATGCGAACCTGCTCGGTGGTGACGACGACCGGGAAACCGTGCGCGATGCTCTCTTCGGGATCGTTCATGAGGAGCAAAGTAGCGCGTGCGGCCGATCGCCTGCCGTCGGGTCGATTGGCCCGCCACGGGTCGGGACCGGAATGCGGAGGGTCAGACCTTGCAGTATCGAGAGGAACGCGGGATTGCCATTGGTTTTGGAGACGCCGGAGAGGCGCTCGAGGCGCGCTACACCGCAGCAGTGGATGCTGCATCGGGCGGCTGTGTGATCGCCGCACCCCACCCGCTCTACGGAGGCAGCATCGACTCGCCGGTGGTCGAAGAAATCGCGTTCGGGTGCCGGCAGGGAGGGCTCGCGACTCTGAGCTTCAATTGGCGCGGCGTGGGGGCCAGCGCCGGAACTCGCAGTGGTGAGCCGGAGCATGCTGACCAGGATTACGCGGCGGCGCTCGAGCATCTGGTTGAATCCGTTTCGATGCCGATCATCGCCAGCGGCTATTCGTTCGGCGCCGCAGCCGCAATCCGTGCCTCTCGGGACAACGCGGCGGTAAGACGACTGGTGCTTGTGGCCCCCCCGCCGAGTTTGATAGACCGTGCCGCACTCGAGGCATTCAAACGACCGGTGCTGGTGATCGTCGGGGGAATCGACTCGCTCGCGCCGGCGGCAGAGCTGAAAGAAATCGTTGCGACTCTTCCGCGCGGCAAACTCGAGGTGGTTTCCGAAGCCGACCACTTCTTCGGCGTCGGCTTGGGGACGATCAGCCGCGCGATTTCGAGCTGGCTGGCCGACTAGCACTAGACTAGCTTTCGCCTGCGCGGGGAAACCTGACAGTTGTCTGACCGAAATCTGCTCGCGAAAACTGGCAGGTTGTTCTCGCGCTAACCCTAGAACCTAGACGGTTGGTGCTGGGACGGCCGGCACACGCACCGTAAACTCCGCACCGCCACGCTCGGCGTTGGCGGTGGTGATCGTTCCACCAGCTTCCATCACGATACGGCGGGTGATGGCGAGTCCCAGACCGCCGGAACGCTCGGCGCGTGTCGAGTAGAACGCGGTGAAGATTTCCTCTCGGAGTTCTGGCGCGATGCCCGGTCCCTCGTCTGCGATCCGAAGCGTCACGAAATCGGCGTCGCCGTCTGCGGCGACGCGTACACTTGCCCCGGTCGGCGTGGCTTCGATGGCATTGAGCAACAGGTTCAGCACGACTTGGCGCAAACCATCGTCATCGAGCCCCAATCGCGGCAGCCCGCGTAGGCTCGGATAATCGCAGTCGAGTTTGACACCGCGCTTGTCGGACCGGTGGCTCACCAGGGCCAGCACGGCCGTCATTGCATCCTCGAGCGATGCGCTCGCAGTGTTGGGTTGGCTGCCAGATAGGCCCGTGGGCTGAGCGTGCTGGATGATCACGTCGAGCAGCCGCTCCATGCGGCGCAGTTCATCGTTGACGAGACCCAAGAAGCCGTTGGTGAACTCCGGGTCCGCGCGGCGTTCCGGAAGCAGTTGCAGAAATGTTTTCACCGACACCAGCGGGTTTCGGATTTCGTGAGCGATCTCGGCCGTCAATTTTCCGAGTGCTGCGAGCCTGTCGAGCCGCCGTACATCGCGATCGAGCTGGCGAAATCGGCCCGCCGCCATCGCGGCCGCGAGCGGAACTTCGAGCCGCTGAGCCGCTCCCCCAAGTGACGCGAGCAGCCTGGGACGTGCGGGTTCGGGGCCGACCAACAAGATCGCCAAGGGGGTGTGCTCTGCGCCCCTGACTACCGCAGCGGCCGAGAGTCGGTGTCGCTCTGCGATTTCAATCAAGTCAGGGGAAGCGTCGAGCCGGCTGACTGTATCCAGTATCGACGCCTTCGAGAAATCGCCGCGGCTCGGCCCGACAGGGGAATCTCCGTCGAACGAGGCCGCCGCCACATACGGTGTCCCATCCGGACGCAGTGCCCACGCGACCGCGGTGGTTACGTGGGCGACATCCCGGATGCGCACGACAGAGTGCGTCAGCAGCGTCTGAAGATCGAGTTCGAAGGGGTCGCGCTGCGCTGTCAGTTCTCGGCCCAAGTGAACACGTTCGGCCTGCGATGGACTCCTTACAGAATCCTCCGCCTGGCCGGCTGCCGGGCCTTCTGACTGGCCCTGCGTCTGGCGATTCAACTCGTTCGGATTCCCCATCCGATTGGGAGTTTGCCAGTAAGGCTAGAAGGAATCCAGCCGCAGTTGCCTTCGACTCTCTGTTGACGTGCGCTTCGAGTTCGCGGTTTCGGTGGGAACGGTCCCTTCGAGGAAGGCCTCGAAGACCGTGTCCGCGGAGCCTGCATCCGCAAGCAGACCCGACTTTCGATCGATGCGCGCGAACACGATGGGATCTGGCACGGGAAAGTCGCGCTTTGGGCGTTCTTTCAGCGCGACCTGCATGTAATCGACCCAGATCGGCGCAGCGGCCCGCGAGCCGGTCTCGCCGTTACCCAGGAAGCGACTCTCGTCGTGACCTACCCAAACTCCCGTGGTGATGTCGGGAGAAAAACCGATGAACCAAGCATCGGCCTGGTCGTTGGTGGTGCCGGTTTTGCCTGCGAGAGGTCGACCCAACTCGCGCAGTCGCCAACCGGTACCGTGCTTGTCTTCGACGACGGCACGCAACAAGGCGACTGCGAGGTACGCCTCCTCGGGTGTGATCACCTGCTTGGGGTCGAGCGGAGACTCTGCATCGGGAGATTCTGGTGCTGGGTTCGAATCGGCTATTGCATCGGGCATTTCATCGGGAATGGATTCGTCCACGATCCCAGGGAGTTTGCCGGTGATGCTCGGAGTGGGCGCTTCGGCCGCGGTCCCGAGCCGAACATTCTCGAGCAGCACATTGCCGTCGCGATCAGCAACGCGGCGAATCAGCGTCGGGACACTTCGCCGTCCACCGGCGGGGAAGACCGCATAGGCGCGCGTCATCTCGAGCAGCGACACATCGCTCGAACCCAGCGCCAGCGACAAGTCGCGGCTCAACGGGGATTCGATCCCAAGCCTCCGCGCATACTCGATGACGAAATCCATCCCGATGTCGCGGAATAAATGCACCGTCGCATTGTTGACTGACCTGGATAGTGCTTCGCGCAGCGTGATCGGGCCGTAAAAGCTCCGCTTGTAGTTGCGCGGCCGCCAGATGAATCCCGATTCCTTATCGGTGTACACGATCGGCCGGTCATAAATGATCGTGGCGGGCGTATAAATCGGCGCGTCCGGGTCAGAACGGTGGGCGAGCGCGGCGGCGTAGATGATCGGCTTGAATGCGGAACCTGGCTGACGGTGTGCCTGCGTGACCCGGTTGAACTGGCTCTTTTCAAAGTCGTATCCGCCGACGAGCGCAATCACTTCGTCGGTGTTGATGTCGATCGATAACAGCGCACCCTGCACGATCGGGTCCTGGTGCAGCTTCACGCGGAACAGTTCGGGCGCGTCGAGATCGCTCGGGCTTCCATCAGGTTCTACCGACGCCGAAGAAAATTGCGCTACGTCGCCGGGCGCAAATACTGCCGCGATCGAGCGAACCGAATACGGGGACCGCTTCGGGTCCGACTCGCGCGCCCAGCTGACGTCCTCGAGCCGCACGATCCCGTCGACACCGGGAGCAAACGCGACGCGCGCGCTCTTCTCGGCAGAGTCGACCTGGGTCACAACGCCGAGCAGCACCCCATCCGGTTCTGCGAGCCGGTCTTGCGCCCTTTCTCGGATAGAAGCTTCCTCGATAGCGGTGTCCTCGATAGAGGTTCCCCGGATAGGCGTGTGTTGGATCGACGCGTCGAAATCCTCCGTGTTCTCGATCGAACCGGAGTCGATCTCGGCGGAATCCGAGTCTGGCGAGACTGTGAGTTCGTTGTCGACTGCGACCCGGAGCACCTCTTCGGCAATGGCTGCAGCCGCGACGCGCCGGACGGGCCCGCGATACCCCTGACGCCGATCGAGATCCTGCAAGCCCTTGCGCACTGCATCCACGGCGGCGTTCTGTAGCCCGCTCGCCAAGGTCGTTTCGATCGTCAATCCGCCGCGCAGTACCAGGTCGCCGCCGAGCGATTCGAACAAGTAGCGCCGCACTTCCTCTGTGAAATACAAGGCATTGGGGTCGTCACGGGTGACGTCAGCGTCGGCCAGCGTTGGTATTTGGGCGACCGCGTCCCGATAGCTCGCATCGTCGATGATGCCATCGATGTGCATCCGGCTGAGCACGTACAGGCGACGCTCCTCAGATCTTTTCGGGTTGCGAAACGGCGAGTAACGGCTCGGTGCCTTGGGCAGGCCCGCCAGCATCGCACCCTCGGAGATTGTCAGCTCCCCGACCGGCTTTCCGAAATACGTCTCGGCCGCCTCCCCGATCCCGTACGCGCCGTGACCGAAATAGATCTGATTCAGGTAGAGGTAGAGAATTTGCTCTTTGGAAAAGCGCTGCTCGATTCGGTGCGCCAAGATCATCTCGCGGATCTTGCGACGGAAATTCCGCTCGGGAGTGAGCAGCAGCCCTTTGACCATCTGCTGCGTGATCGTGCTCGCTCCTTGCTTGATTTCGCCCCCAGCGCGCAAATTCACCCAGGCAGCGCGAATGATCGAGGAGTAGTCGATCCCGGCGTGTTCGAAGAACGCACTGTCTTCGCCCGAGACGAACGCCATTACGACGTGGTTCGGGACGTCCTTGAACTTCGTGATGCGTCGACGCTCTTCGAAATAGGTTGCGATCCGAGCGCCGTCGCGATCGAGCACCTGGCTCGAAATAGGCGGTCGGTAATCCTCGATGTTGCGCAGGTCGGGCAAGTGCTGAAGGAAGGCCATGTAGAACATGAACCCAGCGCCGAGGCTCGCCATCGCCAGCAAGCCCACCAGTACAATGAGCATCCGAACGACCCGTGACCGGGGAAAAGCCATCAAATCTCCATGGGTTACCCGACCGTAGCCGACGGCCGGCGCCCTGCGCTACCGCTTGGACACGCTCGGCATACAGGCGGGGAAACATGAAGAAGTCTTCAAGGCTGACTTTCGCGTTTGTGATGGACCCCTTGGAACGAGTCGATATCCATGCCGACACGACATTTGTCTTGATGCTGGAAGCGCAGCGTCGTGGACATCGCGTGTTGTACATCGACCCCTCGGATCTGGGGGTCTCAGACGCTGGCCCTTTCGCCCGCTGTCGGGAGGTCACGTTGCGTCGCGAGTCCGGTAACCACGCGGATTTCGGCGATTTGCAGCGCATTTCGCTGGATGACGAGGCCGCTGTGGTGTTCCAGCGGGTGGACCCACCGGTCGACGAGGCCTACGTGGTGGCAACCCAGATGTTGGCGCTGTGCCGCCGCGCGCAGGTGCTGAATCGGCCCCAGAGCATTCTGGCCGCCAATGAGAAGCTGTACGCGCTCCATTTCTCGGAGTTGATGGCGGAAACGCTGGTGACCCGACGGATCGAGGAGTTGTACGAGTTCCTCGAGCGCCTAGGCGGCGAGATGATCGTCAAGCCGCTCGACGGCAAGGGCGGTGAGGGAATCTTCTATCTGCAGCGCAACGACCGCAACCTGCGATCGATCCTGGAGCAATCGACGCGCTTCGAGACCCGTCCGATCATGGCCCAGCGCTACCTACCGGAGGTTCGCACCGGCGACAAACGCATCCTGCTCGTTGACGGGGAACCGATCGGAGCCGTCCTTCGAGTGCCTTCCGAATCCGAAATTCGTTCGAACCTTCATGTTGGGGGTCGTCCCCATCAGTCAGCGCTCGACGAGAGCGATCATGCGATCGTGAAGGTGCTGGCGCCGGCGCTCCGACGAGATGGGCTCTTCTTCGTCGGTATCGACGTGATCGGTGGCTTCCTGACGGAGGTCAATGTGACCAGCCCGACTGGCGTGCAAGAGATCAACGCGCTGGAAAATCGATGTCTCGAAGCAGAAATCCTCGACGGTGTGGAGGCGCGTCTGCGTCGCAGCCGATGACCCATCACTGGCCGTAACCGCGCGCACCGTCGGCAAGAAGCCGATTCGGGGCCGAAAGCGACTAGAAGGGCATTGACACACGCGATTGTGCCCATCATGATTCCGTCGGTGCAGGGCCGATCCCCCCCTACGGCCCGTCGTTGTGCACTTCCTCCGAGCTGAATCGCCGTCCGATTTATCCAAGGACTCCATGTCCAAGGACAATTTCCAAGGACAATGGACTGATACAAAGCTGATACAGGATCTGGGTCGTCGCAGTCGTTGCCGCCGGTTTGTTGCCGCTTCAGATTTTGATTGAAGGGCTTGGATGGCGAGCTGAATGCTGAATCTGAATGCTGAATCTGAATAAAGTCAACTGGGTACCCGCGCTCCTTCCCCTCCCGGTGCGGGACGAATCTCAACTCAATAGCTCAATAGATAGGAAGGAGATGGCCGATGGCCACAGTCGTAGCGAAGACCGCAATCAAACGTGAGAAAGGTTGGCTCTACTACCTCGACAAGACTGGCGATGTGAGTCGCGCAAAAATGGCTCGGGGTGGGGGGCAAGGGTCCCAAGGGTCGAGAGAAGGTCGTGAAGGTCGGAATCGACCGAGAGAACGGCTTCCTGTACTTCATCGACAAGAACGGCCACGTTGCCAAGGTCAAGATGAAGCGATCAGTCGCCAAGAAGACGACACGGAAGACCGCAGGTAAGAAGCCGGTACGACGCAAAGTTGCCAAGAAGACGGCAACCAAGAGGACGGCCAAGAAGAAGCCGGCCCGTCGCAAAGTCGCCAAGAAGTCGGCGATAAAGAAGAGGACGGTTGGCAAGAGGACCGCACGCAAGAAGCCGGCACGCCGCAAGGTTGCCAAAAAGAGGACCGTGCGCCGCAAGGCCGCGCGCAGATAGCGGGGCGTTCGGGGGCCGAACCGGCGGTTTGCCCCGCCGGTTCGGCGGCCCTGGTTGCTAAGCGTTACTCGTCGAGATTTGTTGTTACTCTCACTCGGCGTGCTCGCTTTCCGCGGGTTTTCCGCATGCGGGCTCGACGAGCTGGTGAGTTAGGCGAATTGAGGCGAGCCTCTTGAGCGGTAATCCAGAGACACCAGACGAGGCCATCAAAGGCGCTCGCCGCGAATCGACTGCCGCCGCGTACGGGATCCTCATCGTCGACGACGAGCAAGCGATTCTCGAGTCGCTTCAGATGACGTTCGGCGCAGACTACCGCGTCCATACCGCTCAAAGCGGAGCGCATGGGCTCGAGATTCTCGAGCGCGAAGATATCGCGTTGATCATCGCGGACCAGGTACTACCCGCCATGCTGGGCGTGGAGTTCCTGGAACGATCGATCGAAATCGAACCACGCGCGATCCGAATCCTGCTGACGGGCTATGCCGATATCGGATCGCTGACCCGCGCCGTGAACGAAGGCAGAATCTACCGCTACATCGCGAAGCCGTGGGAGCCCGACGAGATCCGGGTCACCGTCAAGCGTGCACTCGAAACGTACGCACTCGCCGATGAACTCGCGCAAGCCAATCTGAAGCTGCGCGCGGAAAACATGTTTCTCCGTCGCGAGGTCGAGCGCCGCTACTCGTTCGACCAGATCATCGGTTCGAGCCCGTCGATGCAAGCGATGTTCGGAATCATGGAGAAGGTCGCGCAGACCGACGCGACGGTGCTGATCAGCGGCGAGACCGGTACCGGCAAGGACCTCGTCGCGCGCGCACTGCATTATTCCGGCGACCGCAAGAATGGCAGATTCGTGGCACAGAACTGTGCAGCCCTGCCCGACACGCTGCTGGAAAGTGAACTCTTCGGTCACCGTCGGGGAGCCTTCACTGGTGCTCACGCGGACAAAAAGGGGCTCTTCGAAGAGGCCCATCGGGGGACAATCTTTCTCGACGAGGTCGGAGAGACGCACCCGGGGATGCAGGTTCGCTTGCTGCGCGTTCTGCAGGACGGAGAAATTCGCCCGCTTGGATCGTCGGATACCCATAACGTCGATGTCCGGATCATCGCCGCAACCAATCGCGATCTCAGGCAAGAGGTCGAAGAAGGGCGCTTCCGGGAAGATCTCTACTACCGGCTGCGTGTGGTCGAAATCCAGTTACCACCGCTGCGGGAACGAACGCTCGACGTGCCTGCACTCGCGCATCATTTTCTGGATGAAGTGAATCGGAAGATGAAACGCGAGGTCAAGGGCTTCACGAACGCCGCAATGGATTGTCTGGTGCGTTACAGCTGGCCGGGCAACGTCCGCGAACTCGAAAACGAAATCGAACGCACCTTGGCGCTGGCAGGAGGTGTCGACACGATCAGCGAAGACATGCTGTCCGAGTACATTCGCGGTTCGTCGGGTCGAGCCGTCGGTGGCGATGGATTCGCGGCTCGCTCGGTAGCGAGCCCTTCGCTGGTAGACTCGTCATTCGAAGCGATGGGCCTCAACGAAGCGGTAGACGCGCTCAAGCAGCAGATGATCCTCGAAGCCATCGAGGCAACGGGAAGCAAGACCCGCGCGGCGGACAAGCTCGGAATACCGCGCCAGTCGCTGCAGAAGATGATGAAGCGACTGAACCTCAAGTAGAGTGTGATCGCCAGACACCACAGCCATTACACAAGTCACGACGACTTTAGCGACTACAGCGTCGGCGAAGCGAAGCTGCGCGATCGACTATTTGTTCGATCGCGCTGTGAGTTTTTTCACAAGTCTCCGGGCGAACTGTTATCCTGGCTCGCTTATGGAGACGGTCCATATTTCCGAGTCGGCTTCACCGATCGGTACCTTCCGTGTCGCTTCCACACAGCGCGGGTTGGCCTATCTAGAACTCCCACATGCGAGTGGACGCGGTCTGCATGCGTGGTTGCAACGATGTGTCCCCGACGCGTACTGCGTCGATGACTCCGGGCCCAACAAACCCGCGATCGAGCAGATTCTTCAGTATCTGGCGTGTGATCGAACCGATTTCGACATTCCGCTCGATCTTCGCGGAACGCCGTTTCAAAAAGACGTTTGGGCGAGGTTGCTCGAGATTCCGTACGGGGACAGTTGTAGCTATGCGGATGTCGCGCGATCGGTGGGCCGCCCGAAAGCCGTGAGGGCAGTGGGGATGGCAAACAGCGCGAACCCGGTCGCGCTGATCGTGCCGTGCCATCGCGTGATCGCGGCCGATGGGTCACTCGGAGGCTACGGGGGTGGCGCCGAGCTCAAGCGCAAGTTGCTCGCGATGGAGCAATCGCGACCCTGTGCGTCGCGTTTGCTCTAGACCAGCACCGCGCTTGCGATCGCAGCAGTCGACAGCGAGCAAGATGTGTCGCTCTTTGGCCTTGACGCTATCTTACTAGCAAGCTAACAATCGGTGTGCCTTCGATCCAAAACCCAACGATCAAGCAGTTCAACGTCTACTTGCCCACGGATCTGATCCGACAGGTGAAGCACCACGCCGTGGACACCGAGCAATCGCTGTCCGCCATCGTTACAACGGCGCTCAACGAGTACCTCGCATCCGCCCATCTAGCCGAAAAGGCCAGGGAGTAGCTATGTCCACACAGGGATTCGCTGGCTTTTACGTCGAGACCCGAAACTACGGCGCGACCGCGGCGTTTTGGCGCTCGCTCGGCTTCGTCAATGCCTTCGAGACCGACCACGGATCGGGCCAGTGGAAGCACCCCTCCGGTGGTCCCTACGTGTTCATTGCCGAGCGAGCAGACCCCGAGCACGTGCTACTCAGCTATCCGATCCTCAGCGTCACTGATTCGACCCGCTTTGCGCCCGATCGAACGCCCGAATATGCCCGGTCGTTCGCGCCACAGCATTGGGGTGTCGTCGAAGCGCTCGTCATCGACCCCGATGAGCGTCTGGTGAGCTTGCAGGCGCCACTTCCTGACGGCGTGGCCGCGCCGGATAGGGACGCTCATCACGAGCAGAAATACGGCTGAGCTTTGAGCCATCCGCGGGGAGTCGAACCAACCACGGCAGCCGCTTTGCTAGACGGGTCGCGCTCCCGCAATCATGTGACGCCAGAGCGGCGCGACTCACCCACCGCGAAGTCCCCATTCGCGTTGGGTTGAACCGAAGCGTTGTCCTGGACGAGGATGTCGTGACCGCGCCAAACGTGGTCATGGAGCGGCGCATGTGCTTCCGCGTGTTCCTGCAGGCTGCGTAGCAGTGCGCGTCCCTCCGCGACGGACATTCCCTCGACATGCTTTGCGCAGTCGAGATCGATGAACCATGAGAGCCCACCCGTGATCGGGTGCGTTCTCGCGATGGGGTGCGAGGCCTCGACCAGCTGATCGTTTGGACCGCGGGCGGGTACACGCGGTGGGAACGCGCTTCGGTTGTCCTCTGGTTGTCCTCTGGTTGTCCTTTGGTTGTCTCAGACATTCACGGAGCGAAGGCCCACGAGGCGCAGCTTCAGGTCGGGAGCCAGCAGATCGTATGCCGCCCGCATATCGAGAAAGCTGGTGTTCCCGCCGCCGCAGGCAATTGGCGCGCGACAAGGATCGTGGCCGCGGCCGGCTCTTCGGTGTAGGTGTCGTCGCACTGAAACGTCTCGAACAGACCGGGCCGTTGGTCGTCCAATCCGCCGAAAGACACAGCGCCCAGTTTCTCGCGCAACTCGTCAGTCATCACAAAACCCGAGTCGACCACCTGTCGATCGCGGTCGTAGCGCATCATGGAGCCAGCCTGGCTGCGGCCCGATCGGGTCCTTGACCGGTCCGATTCCCTCGGCCAACGCGCGAAACGCTTCATTGTCGAGCACACGACGCATGCGGACACAAACGACAGCGTGCTTCGCGAGTGCACGGCGAAAGCCCTGTTGTGCCTGTGGTCTCCGCGGAGTGCGCTGGCGCCCCCGTCACCCAACGCGCGTCGCATGAAGATCGCGTCGGCTGCGCGCCGCTGGCTAGACTGAAGCGAGAATGTCGAGACCCGCGAGATTGTAGACGCGGTACTCGGAGAAAGACTTCGAGACGTGGAGGAGGAAGGGGGCTTCGACCCGTGGTTTCGGATACTGGCGATCTTGGCGTCGTGATGAGCGGCGGCGGAGCGCGCGCTGCATACCAGGTAGGTCTCCTTCAGGCGCTTGCCGAGCGCGTGCCCGGCCTGCGTATCGACATCCTTACGGGGGTCTCCGCCGGCGCCATCAATGCAGCCCATCTTGCGAACCATCGAGGCAATTTCGCCGAGGCCGTCGACGACTTGAGCCGTCTCTGGCTGGGACTGACCACTGACGACGTCTTCCGCACCGACTGGTGGTCGCTGTTCAGCCGCGTGGTCCGATCGGGTACGCAGCTCGTCTCCGGTGGCCATCGCGTCCCTGGCCGCTCGCAGGGGATGGTCGATACCCAGCCGCTGCGTGTCCTGTTGAACCGGGAACTCGGGGCACAGACCGATCTCGGCGAGCTGTGCGGGATTCGTGAGAATCTGTCGCGTGGCCGGCTTCGGGCGGTGGCGATTACCACTTCGAGCTACAGCTCCGGCACGTCGGTCACGTGGGTCGAAGGTCGCGAGATCGAACCCTGGCAACGCGCCCACCGGATTGGAAGGGCCTGTCGGTTGACAGTCGAGCACGTCATGGCCTCGGCGAGCCTTCCGCTGCTTTTTCCCGCCGTGCCGCTCGCCAGCGAATGGCACGGCGACGGCGGGATCCGGCTTTCGGCGCCGCTTTCCCCAGCCGTACACCTGGGCGCGCGGCGCATCCTCGCCGTCTCTACTCGACACCGGCGCCCGCCTGGCCGAGAACCCGCCGCCATGATTCGCGGCTATCCGCCACCCGCGCAAATCGCTGGATCACTCCTCAACGCGCTGTTCCTCGATTTGTTCGACGGAGACGCATTGCGTCTCGAGCGCATCAACGAGCTGCTCGGCGCGCAGGAGTCGCACAGGGGTGCGCGCCGAGTCGAACTCCTGCTGTTACGACCCTCTCGCGACCTCGGTGAGCTGGCGAACACCCACGAACCTCGGCTCCCGCGCGGTTTTCGCTTTCTGACCCGCGGTCTGGGTACGCAGCAGACGCGCTCCAACGACCTGCTGAGCCTCATCATGTTCCAACCCGACTATCTACGCGAGTTGGTCGAACTGGGTCGCACCGACGCGCTCGATCGGATCGATGAGATCCTCGGCTTTGTCGGTGGGGCCGGGCCCGCGGCGGACGCATGAGACGATTCGGCGCCGCATGACGCATGACGCATGACGGGACGGCATCAGAAGTCATGACCGTTCGAGCCGGGCCGGCACGGCGTCGCGGGACGCTGGCCAGCCGCGCGCACGGGAGTTCTGCCGCGATCGGTGCCTGCGGGCGCGTTTCGATCCGGCGTGGCGAAGAGGCCGACTCAGTGGCCCCGGAAGTGTAAGATCGCGCCCGTGGTCCGATGCCATCGATTGCCGTGGGTCGCCCTGTCGTGCGCGTTGCTGTCCGCTTGCAGCACGCCGCGCCATGCCGAAACCCACATCAATTCCGCTCAAGCAGGCCTCGACTCTGTGCTGTGGGCGCATACGTCTGCTGAGTACCGCGCGCTTTCGCAGCAGGCCTTCGCGGTAGCGACATTCCGACTCGACGAGTCGCTCCAGCCAGAAAACGCGCGCTGGACCGCGGCGGTCGAGCAGCAGGGTGATTTTGAGGCGCTGCCACCGGCCGTGATCGTCGATGTCGACGAAGCGATCCTGGACACATCCGAGTTTCAGATCGAGCATCTGCAGGACGGTGGCACGTTCGATATCGATCGCTGGAACGCGTGGGTGGAAGAGGCCAACGCGCCCGCCCTACCGGGCTCACTCGCGTTCGTACAGCATGCAGACGCCCGCGGCGTCCGGATCTTCTACGTGACCAACCGCGCTGCCGGTGTCGAGGGTTCGGTCCACAAGAACCTGATGGCACGCGGCTTTCCGGTCGACGCGTCCGGCGAGAACCTGCTGACCAAGGGAGAGCAGGAGGGCTGGGGGTCCGACAAGACGTCGCGTCGCGCATTCCTGGCGCGAACGCACCGGATCGTGCTGATGGTTGGCGACGATCTGAATGACTTCGTGTTAGGCAGGGCTTCACCGGAGGAGCGGCGGTTGCTCTCGGATCGGTATGCCGAGTACTGGGGCCGGAAGTGGATCCTGCTGCCGAACCCGATCTACGGCACCTGGGAGCGGTCGATCTATGACAACGAGACCTCACTCACGCCCGAGCAGATCCTCGAGCGCAAATGGCGCGAGATCGAGCCGGAGCCCTAGCAGTTCCGCGCGGTAGTGCGCCAGCAGCGTGCAGGCGACGACGGTAGAGAATTCGAAGAATTCACCCTAGCGGCAACCGACCGACGATGCGTGCGTCGCCAACTTGTCGCCAAGCCAAGATAGAGGCCGGGTTCACCACTAGCTGCTGCGCGGATCCATTCGCACCATGGCCATGTCCGGACGTTTGGCCACTGGCTTGGAAAGCAGGTCTTGCCAGAACGGGTACTTGGCGGCGAGCGCCTGCAGGGCGGCCTGAGCCTCCTGCGGATCGTCGACTACGACTGCGTCGCGTTCGTAGATCTTGTCGCCCACCTCGACGCGGACGCGGCGGTCGGAAACGACGTTGGAATTCCAGTACTTGTTCGGCCACTCGCCGCCCGCGTAGTAGATGGATGGCACGTACAACTTATCCCCGATCCCGGCACACACAGTCGTGACGGAATGCGGGACGAGATACCAGGTGGCCGTTTCGAGGTAAATCTCCTGGAATGCGTCAGAAAACGACCAGTCGCCGATCGCGTCCTCCACGACTTCGCCGCGAAGAAGCAATCCCGGCCGGCGGTCCTTGGGATCCAGACAGCCCGAGGCGAAAACCACGAGCAGCGCCCCGAGCGCGGCCAGAAAAACCCTGCTGTTGCGCGAAATCCAGTCCTGCACGTTTCCTCCTGACTCGAAAGCCAACTACCCGATCTAGAGAATGATCTTCCAACGATCAACTTTTCCCAAGCGAGTCGACGTCGACCACTTCGGTTTCGATCTTCGGGGTCTGTTCTTCTGGCAGTAGGAAGCGCCAGAAGACCATCCCGGTTCGGAGCCCGGCAGCGTCGATCCAGTTGGGCACACCCGGGTCGCGGTGGGCTACGACGATCTTGAAGTTCCCGTCTTTTTCGGAGTGGGTCTGGTTGCGATTGAGCGAAACCCGGCGGTATCGGTACGGGGGCGTTTGCAAGCGATGGTTCCACAGCACCACGTTCGCAAAGCGACAGCGTGGGAAACGACCGCACATTACGAGTGCCTGGTCGGGATCGAGTTCGTAGCGACATTGCAGGTAGGCGTTGTCGGCCGCGGCGTAGCCGATCTCGGTGTTGTCCTCGCTGTAGTCGGAGTTGTCGAATTGGTTGATGTAACTGGAGACCCACGCGGGCATCACCTCAGGCGGCAGATCCGGAAAATCGATCGTCGCGCCGCGAACGAAGTTGATCACACGGCGGATCCCGGCGGCCACGGCTGCGTCGTCCATCGGCGGCGCCGGTCCCGGGTCCTCGACCGGTTCGATCCAGAGCGGGACGTGGAATGTCGGGTTCGCGGCGACGCTGCGTTCTGACTCCCAGTAGTGTCGGGTGGTAATGCTGCCGGCACCGGGCTCGAGCCGCAGCCAGTTGCGGGGCTGGGGGTCGGCGCTCGCGATGATCTCGTAACTGCCGTCGGCGGCGATGTCGAACTCGGTGTCGTTCAGCGTCGAGATCACACCCTTCGACAGGTTGCCCTCCATGGCACCGGTCTCGACACTGAACGAGGTGTAGCAAGCGCCATGGACGTTGCCGCGGATGCGGTAGGTGCCGGCTGGGTCGGCGATGGCGCCGTAGTAGATGGCGTCGGGGTTGTCGCCGAGAAGTTTCTTCGTCGTGCTCAACCAGCGCTGGAACAGCGGGCGCCTGGGGTCTACTTCGTACCAACACTGGAAGCCGTGCTGCAGTGCATTCGCGACGAGGTTGCGGCCGGCGGTTCGTTCTGCGGCCGTGTGCATGCCCCGATTGGGACCGATATAGCCGGCTTCGATCTCGCCGAGAGCCACGGCCAGCTCGGCGAAGGCGCTAGCGGCGGCATCACCCGACGCTGCCTGGGCGGCAGCGGCGAGTGAGGCGGATCGGGTCGACGCATTGCTGGGTTCCATTCGGACTCTCCGTTCCGGGGCCTCGCTTCAGTGGATTGTCCGCTCGCCGGAAAGGGGCGAACTCGCTCGACCCAAGTCAGATGGCGCGCAGCGCCTGGTCGAGATCCGCGATCAAATCGTCGGCGTCTTCGATTCCGCACGAGTAACGAATCAGGGAGTCCGTGATACCGAGTTCAGCACGACTCTCCGGTGTCTGATCCCAGAACGACATCAGTGCGGGCATCTCGATCAGGGTTTCGACCCCACCGAGGCTCGGCGCGATGTACGGAATTCGACACGCGTCGACGAAACGGCAGGTCGCATCGAAATCCGCTTCGACCTCGAACGTCACGACGCCACCGAAGCCGTCCATCAAGCGCGCTGCGACCGCGTGGTCTGGATGGCTCGGCAGGCCCGGATACCAGACCTGCCGGACCGCTGGATGTGCCTCCAGCCACGTCGCGACGCGCAGTGCGGTGTCGTTGTGCTGTTTCATTCGCAGCGACAGGGTCTTCAATCCGCGCAGCAGCAGGTAGGCGGAGTTCGCGTCGAGTACCCCGCCGAGGACGCCGACCGCCTCGCGGACCGGCTTGATGTCTGCGCTCGATCCGAGTACCACGCCGGCCATCAGATCGTTGTGGCCGCCGAGATACTTGGTGGCGCTGTGAATCGCGTAGTCGGCCCCAAGATCGAGCGGCTTGTGACACAAGGGTGTTGCAAACGTCGAGTCGATGACGACCTTGGCGCCGCGCGCGTGCGCGAGCTTTGCAGCCTCGGGAATATCGATCACGCGCAGGTAGGGGTTCGTCGGTGACTCGGTGAAGAACAGCGACGTGTCATCCCGAAGCGCGTCTCCGAGTTTCTTGGTGTCGGCCGCTTCGATGACCGTGGTTTCGATGTCCAGCTTCACCAGATAGTCGCGAATGAACTGCCGAGTGCGCCGGTAGCAGTCACTGGTGATGACGAGGTGACCTCCCTTGGGCAACAACGCCAGAAATAGCGTGGTTGCGGCGCACATCCCGGATGCGAACAGCACCGCCTCTTCGGCTCCTTCGAGGTCGGAGAGCTTTCGCTCGACGGCGCGCCAGGTCGGATTCCCGTAGCGGCCGTACTCGTCGCGTTTGTCGCGACCCTCCTGAAAGGCGCGCAGTTTTTCCGAGTTCTCGAACCAGAAGGTCGACGTCTGGTAGATCGGAGTGGTGACGGCATCGCTGCCTTGGTGGTCACGCTCGCCTGCGTGAACCGAACGGGTGGAGCCACCCGAATCCGCACGCGAGTCATTCTTCATGGCTTTAGTTCTCGTGGGCATTGTCTTGGCTTCAGTCTTGGCTTCAGTCTGGGCTTTGCGGATGGCTCTTGGCCGGACTTCTACCCTGGTGGTGAGCGCTTAGCAGGTCGGGTGCGGATCCCTGAAGGAGGTCCGAGAGGCTTGCAAGCGCTGGAAATCGCCGATTTTTTTTCGAACCCGAACCCGAAAGCCTACGGGGGTGCCGACCAGACGTCAACCGCGTCAAGATCGCGTCATGGGCGCGACCGCAATGCACCCGAATCATCACCAGCTAGGATCCAGTCCATGCCCGAAAAGCCTTCCAATGAGCGAGCCGCCCGACAGCCAGCGCGACGAACTCGCTCTCCTCGATGCAACCGCGCAGGCCGAACTGGTTCGAAGCGGTCAAGTCAAACCCTTGGAGTTGGTCGATGCGGCGATCGCGCGCGTCGAGGCCCTGAACCCCGAGCTGAACGCCGTCGTGACCCGCCAGTTTGATCGGGCGCGGCAGCAAGCCGTGGCCCCTTCTCTGCCTGACGGGCCATTTCGTGGCGTGCCATTCCTGCTGAAAGATCTCGGCGAGCATCTGGCTGGCGACCCGGATCCCCGCCAACCACTGTGGCCTGGTGGGTCTGAACGGTTCGCGCGGCCGCAACTCATTTGGTCCCGACGCACCCGAGCGTTGGGGGGGCTTTTCCTGCGAGGGCTTCGTGACCCGGACGGTGCGCGATGCGGCTGCGCTCGCCGATGCCGTGGCCGGTCTCAACCCGCGATCTCGCTGCCGTTGCACTGGAACGATGACGGCCTGCCGATCGGGATACAACTCGTGGCGGCCTACGGTCGCGAAGACCTGCTGATCCGAGTCGCCGCACAGCTGGAGCAGGCCGAGCCGTGGAAGCAGCGAAGGCCAGCGCTGCACGCTTGACCGGTTCAGCCTATCGGCTGGCCTCCTCCTCGAGGATTTCCAGTCGTTCCCGCGCATAGCCCGCTTCGGTGATGGATCCGTCGCGGCGCCTCTCTTCCAGATCCGCCAGCGCGCGCAAGACATCCGGCGATACACCAGCCGGAATAGGCAGGACATCGGGCCGAAGAGATTCGCTGGGTTGTTCGCTCTCGGGTTCATCCGACTCCATCAGAATTTCGCGACGAACCGTCTTGCCATCGGGTGTCATGCGGGTTCGGGTCGGTCTGTCGAACAGGGAGGCTTTCCAATCGATCGCGAGCGACTGCTGATCGACCATCTCCATCGAATTTCCCGCAAGGATTCGAAACTTCGTTGGAAACTCGCCGATCTCCGGTTCTGGCAGGCGGTCTTCTCGCCGCGGCGGTACCTCCCAATCGGAGCGCGACAGATGGATGAACAGGATTCCCTCTCGTTGATACGCGATGAAGCTGGTCAGTTTGTTGTGATTGAATACGCCGAAGCGCTTGTCGACGCGAACGGAACGAACCACAACTTCCTGGTTGGGCTTGGCTTCGCCCAGCCCTTTCGACAGACCGGCCGCAATCGCATCCAGGTTCGACAGCGGGATGGCGGGAACGCGCCGTTGCCCGTCGCCGACCGTGGTTCGGATGTCGACGCGCGCCAGAATGTGGGATAGGCGAGCCGCCGAGATGATGAGGGGGTGCTCCAGATCGTCGGACTGCCTGCCGCGAGATCGGAGCTGGACTTTGAGCTTGCCGTCATCGAAGATCGTGGTCTTCGATACGTGAGCGCATCCGCCGGTCATCAGCGCCACGATCGTGAGCAGGGCAGTCCCAAGTGCGAGCATTCGCAGCGAAGTGGCAAGCGGGTTCGCGTACATCGTAGGCAAAAGCCTAACCAACTCTGCTCCTGTTTGAACGTCCCGAATTTTGCGAAGCATATGAACTGCGCGAACTGCGCGAACTACACAAGATACGCCGCGACCACGCGGTAGGTCACGAAGCTCGATCCGTACGCGAGCACCAGCAAGTATCCGAACGCGAATGCGGGCCAGCGCCACGAGTTTGTCTCGCGTTTCATGATCGCCAGTGTCGACATACACTGCAGTGCGAACACGAAGAAGACGAGCAACGCCGCGACCATCGGCGGATCGAAGACTTTCTTACCAGTTCGGGGGTCCGTATCGGCTCGGATCGCGGCGCGCAGTGATGTCTCCCCGTCGGTAGCCGCGTAGATCTGGGCGAGCGTCGCAACGATGACCTCGCGGGCAGCCAGGCTGGCGATGAGCCCGACGCCGATTTTCCAGTCGAAACCGAGTGGAGCGATCAAGGGTTCCAGGGCTCGACCCGCAGTCCCCGCAAAGCTGTGCTCCAGCGCATAGCGGCTGGCCTCCTCGGGGCTTACATCGGCGGGCATCTCGGTCCGGGGGAAATTGAGCAACACCCACAGCACAATCGATGTGCCCAGAATGATCGTGCCGGCCCTTCGCAAGAAGGTCCACGCACTGGTCCACACCTGTGTCGCCCAGAGTCTCGCCGTCGGGATCCGATACGGTGGGAGTTCCATATAGAAGGGCATCGCGTCGGCGCGCAGCAGTGTCCGGGTCAGCACTGCGGCGACTGCCAGCGCCGTCACCGTGCCGAAGAGGTACAGGCCGAGCAGAACGAGCCCTTGCAGTCCCAACGGCCCGATCACCCGCTGTGCCGGAACGAAAGCACCGATCAGCAGCGCATAGACGGGAAGCCGCGCAGAGCAAGTCATCAGTGGCGCCACCAGGATGGTCACGAGTCGATGCCGCGGCGATGGGATGGTGCGCGTCGCCATGATGCCCGGCACCGCACAGGCATACGAAGATAGAAGTGAGATGAAGGCTCGCCCCTCGAGACCGACGCGTCCCATCACCCGATCGATCAAGAACGCTGCCCGCGCCATATAACCGATGTCTTCGAGCAGATACAGCAGCGAAAACAACAGCACGATCTGCGGCAGGAAGATCACGACCGAACCGACTCCGGCCACCATTCCATCGGCGACGAAGTCGGCCAGTAGTCCTGGCGGCAGATTTGCGTGGACCGCCGCTGCGATTGCCACCACGCCAACATCGACCATATCCATCGCGGGTTGCGCGAATGCGAAGATCAGTTGAAAAAAAGTCACCATCACTACGGCGAACAGCAGCAAGCCGCCGACCGGGTGGAGTACCAAACGATCGATCGCATTGCTGACCCCGCTCATTCGAGGCCGCTGGGTAAGGACCGCCGCCACGACGGAATCGACCCAGCCGGCTCGCTCCTGCGCACCCTTGGGAGGCAGCAGGTGGGGACGGCTCCAATTTTCGGGCCGCGATAGCAACTCCCGAAGAGAATTGACGCCAATCCCCTTGTGGCCCACCACCCCGATTACCGGGATTCCGAGCGCCGCTTCGAGCTGCTCGAAGTTCAGCGAGCCGCCTCGCGCGCGCAGCTCATCGGTCATTGTCAAAACCAGGCAGGTCGGTGTTTCGCGTTGAAGCACCTGGGCCACCATCAACAGCGAGCGCTCGAGCGTGCAGGAATCGGCGACTACAACCAGCGCCTCGGGTCGGTTGCCCAACTCGCCCTCGAGCACGCGGATCACGACCTCTTCGTCTGGGCTGATGGGGTCCAGACTGTAGGTGCCCGGCAAATCGACAATCCGCGTGTGCCGACCCGCGAGTTCGATTTGGCCCTCGCGTCGCTCCACGGTCACGCCGGGATAATTTCCGACTCGCGCTCGCAGTCCGGTGAGCGCATTGAACAGCGTGGTCTTGCCCGAGTTCGGGCTACCGACCAGCCCGAGCGTCAGGGTCTCCGGGAAAGCACGCATTGTGGCCGCGTCCGAACTCACTCCACAAGCACGCGAATGCTATCGGCTTCGCGCTTCCGAAGGCACAAATTACAGCCTCGCAGTTCGAATTGGAGCGGATCTCCCAATGGTGCGCGGCGAACCAGCCGGATGCTGGTACCAGGTAGAAAGCCGAGGTCCAGTAGACGCCGACCCTGCGCCGCGTCCGTGTCGACCGATACGATCACCGCAGATTGATCCGCTGCGACTTCAGACAGCCGCAATAGTGAACTCGGACCGGCATCCAGTTCGGCAGCATCGGCGCGGACGCGCAACGGAGACTTCGGGGATTCGGGCTTCATCCGCGCGTTCCTGGCCTGGGGTGACGGATTCCAGAGATACTGAGAAGCCGCAACTCTTCAGATATTGAAAACGAATGTCATTTTCGTCAAGTCAGCCTAGCCGCTGCAAGCGACCGTCGCCAATAGGGAATCATTCAGCTAAGGAAAGTGCCACGCGCTGTCATCAATCTATGCGAACGCGCTCTCTTATTCGTTCTCACTCTTTAGTTGGCGGTTCATCAGACTCTCTGCGCCCTCCTTTGCGCTGACGGTACCCTCGATCAGATCGCGAACCATTTCAGCGATCGGCATCTCTACGCCGTGTTTGATAGCCAACTTGCTGACAGCCTCGGTGGTGCGAATTCCCTCCGCAACCTCGTTCATTCCACTGACGATGTCGTCGAGTTTTTGTCCCTCGCCGAGCGCCAGACCCACCCTACGGTTGCGCGACAGGTCTCCGGTACAAGTCAGCACCAAGTCCCCCATTCCGGATAGACCCAAAAACGTCATCGGATCCGCACCCATCGCCGTCGCCAACCGCGTTATCTCGCGCAGTCCGCGCGTCATGACCGCCGCCCGGGCATTCAACCCATAGCCCAGGCCATCGCAGATTCCGACCGCGATCGCGATCACGTTCTTCAAGGCTCCACCGAGTTCGACGCCGATCACATCGGTCGCCGTGTAGCAGCGAAACGACGCGCTAGACAACGACTGCTGTACCGAAATCGCATACGCCTCCTGTTTACATGCGACGGTAACCGCAGATGGCCGACCGCGGGCGATCTCGTGCGCGAACGCGGGCCCCGACAAGAACGTCAAGCGCGGGTGGTGAACAGGGTCGAGAACGTCCCGAAGGACCTCATCCATTCGCATGCAGGTATCGGTCTCGATGCCCTTCACCGTTGAAACAAAGATGCACTGCTCCGGAAGATTCGGAGCAGCCGCGGTCATTACGTCCCGGACGCCATGACTCGGTACGGCGCAAATCACCAGTTCGCGATCCGCGAGTGCGTCCTCGAGGTCTGAGGTGGCGCGCACACGGGGGGGAATCTCGAACTCGGACAGAAATCGAGGGTTTTTTCGGTCCCGATTGATGGTTTCTGCGAGGTCCGCGTCGCGCGCCCAGATAGTCACATCGTGCTCTCTCGCACACAACAGCGCGAGACAGGTTCCGAAACTTCCGGCTCCGAGCACTGCGACCGGGATAGCCACACCGTCATTGTATCACCGGTCGGCGAGACTCCGTTGCCCGCACGGAACTGCCCAAAACGGAAACGTGATTTTGTTGACGCTCAGGGGGTGTCCCGTTACCCTCGCCGCGGTTTTCGTAAGTGGTTCGGGCAGTTCCCCCCTGTACCGTTCATCAACAACCGTTTTTCAACCATCGCTTCGTTCGATCGATTTCTCACAATCGCTTCGATGCATTCGTTCGCACGAACGTATTGTACGACCGTTTCGACAACACCGGAGGACGCGACCGATGCTCGCCGAGTTCAATGGCGTACTTGTGATTCTCGTCATTGGATTGGTGATCGTCAGTGCGATGCTCGGCATCCACTTATTGCTCGGACCTAGCCGCAAGTTCGACGAGAAACTCGAACCGTTCGAATGTGGTGAGAGCCCAATCGTTTCTCCCCGACAGCGCTATGCGGTGAAGTTCTATATGGTCGCGATCCTGTTCGTCGTGTTCGATGTCGAAGCGATCTTTTTCTATCCCTGGGGCGCGATCTTTCGAGAACTCGATTGGTTCGGCTTCGTCGCGATGGCGGTGTTCACCGTGCCGCTGGCGGTCGGGCTCGTCTACGAATGGATGAAGGGCGGGCTCGAGTGGTGATTTCAGAACCGATTCGGTCCGAGATCGACGCAGAGATCGCGAAGTTTCCGCATGCGCGTGGCGCATTGCTGCGCGCGCTGCACCTCGTTCAGGGCGAACATGGATACGTTTCGATCGATTGCGCGCGCGAATTGGCGGAGATTTTCGAGATGCGTCCGATCGAAGTGATGGAAGTCGTGACTTTCTACAACATGTTCTTCGACAAGCCGCAGGCGAAGCATCACGTCTACGTGTGTACGAACCTGCCTTGTTCGCTTCGCGGGTCGCGCGTCCTGCTCAAGCAGCTGGAATCCCACCTGGGTATCCAAGCACCTGGCGAGACCGCAGACGGTCGCATTCATCTGGGACACGAGGAGTGCCTCGGCGCCTGCGCATACGCGCCGGTGATGCGAATCGATAGCCAGTATTTCGAGGATCTCGACGTTGAAAAAGCCAAGAGCATTCTCGATGGACTCGGCGAATAGGGGCTCGATCGTGCTCGCGTCTCCGTATGTGACCAGCTACCTCACCGAGCACTTCGCTAACGACGAGTTCACGACGCTCGACGGATACGAACGGCTCGGCGGCTACGAGGCTGCGCGCAAGGCGCTCAAAGACATGGCCCCCGACGAACTGATCGAATTGATCAAGGGGTCGGGTCTGCAGGGGCGCGGCGGTGCAGGCTTTTCGATGGGGATGAAGTGGTCATTCATGCCCAAGGACACCGAACGACCCAAGTATCTGGTCTGCAATGCAGACGAGTCAGAGCCGGGATCGTTCAAGGATCGGATTATGTTGGAGCGCGGTGCGCACCAAATGCTCGAGGGCATCTTGATCGCGGCGTGGGCAACGGGGGCCTCCGCGACCTTCATCTACATTCGCGGTGAATACAGCTTCCCGGCCGACTGCGTCGAGCGGGCGCTGGCTGAGGCGTATGGGAAGGGTTACTTCGGCGATAATGTGCTGGGCACCGGCTTTTCACACGATGTCCGAGTGACGCGCGGGGCCGGCGCATATATTTGCGGCGAAGAGACCGGCCTGCTCGAGTCACTCGAGGGGAAGAAGGGCCAGCCTCGCAAGAAGCCCCCGTTTCCAGCGCAGTTCGGCGCGTTTGGAATGCCGACCACGGTGAACAACGTCGAGACCTATTCGCACGTCCCGCACATCGTCAACAATGGCCTCCATTGGTTCCGATCATTTGGAACCGAAAAGAGCCCGGGTACGACGGTTTTCGGCGTTTCCGGCCACGTCGTGCGGCCCGGTCTGTACGAATTGCCGCTCGGCACGCCGCTATCGGAGATCGTGTTCGAGCACGCCCGCGGTGTACCCGGCGGGCGCAAGGTGAAAGGCGTGATTCCCGGTGGCATGTCGATGCCGATTCTGCCCGCGGGTCAGCTCGATGTACCTATGGCCAACGAATTTCTGCGCGAACAGAAAACGATGCTTGGCACCGGCGGCATCATGGTGATGGACGAGACGACCTGCATGGTACGCGTCGCGAGCATCATTTCCTACTTCTTTCGTGACGAATCCTGTGGTCAGTGTACCCAGTGTCGCGAGGGTACCGGCTGGATGAACAAGATCGTCGAGCGCATCGAGCGCGGGGCGGGCGAGAAGAGTGACATCGATGTGTTGCTCGATGTTGCAGGGAAAATGGAGGCCTCGACGATCTGTGCGTTCGCCGATGCCGCTGCCTGGCCGATCCAGGGATTGTTGCGTCACTTCAGCGAGGACTTTATCGCGCACATCGGCGAGCGCGGGTGTCCGTTTCCGGAGAGTTTCGAACTCTGATGGCGAAAATCACTGTCGATGGCAGCGAGATCGAAGTAGAAGAGGGTCGTACGATCCTGCAAGCGCTCGACGATGCCGGCTTGCTGATGAACGGTATCGACATACCACACTACTGCTGGCATCCGAAGCTCGCCGTCGATGGTTCATGCCGGCTGTGTCAGGTCGAAGTCGAGGGAATCCCGAAGCTCCAAATCGCGTGTGATACGCCGGTTCGGGACGGAATGGTGGTGACAACAGCCAACGAGCGCGTGAAACTCGCCCGCCAGGGCGTGATGGAACTGCTGCTCATCAACCATCCGCTCGACTGCCCGATCTGCGACCAGGCTGGCGAGTGCAAGCTTCAGGACTACTCGTACGAGTACGGTGTGGATGCGTCGCGCACCAAGGAGCCCCGCCGGGCATTGAAAAAGCGCGTCGAACTCGGGCCGACGATCGTTTTCGACCAGGAGCGCTGCATTCTGTGCCGCCGCTGTGTGCGTTTCTGTCGCGAGATTTCGAAGACCGGAGAGCTTGCGGTATTCAATCGGGGCGACCACTCGGTGATCGAGACATTCCCGGGTGATCAACTCGACAACGACTACTCGATGAACGTCGCAGATATCTGTCCAGTCGGCGCGCTGACCACGAAGGATTTTCGCTTCAAGATCCGGGTCTGGTTCCTCGAGGATGTCCCAGGGATCTGCACCGGCTGCTCGGCGGGGTGCAACATCCATCTCGGGGTCGCCAACAACAAGGTTTATCGCTATCAGCCGCGGCGTAACGACAACGTCAACGACACTTGGATCTGCGACAAGGGTCGCATGAGCTACCGGGAAATCGGCTCGGCGGATCGACTCGATCGTTGCGTGGTCCGCAGCGAGGCGGGCCGACTCGAGACGACGAGCCTGGCCAGCGCGGTCGAAGCCGCGGCCGCCCGGCTCGCGAAGCTGGTCCAGTCGAAGGGCGCGGGCGTGATCGCTGGGATCGCATCGGCGCACGCGACCAACGAAGATCTGTTCACCTTCCGCCGCTTTCTGGCTGTACTGGGCTCGGAGACCTTTGGCGTTGCGGTCATTCGCGGAGATTCAGATGACATCCTGATTCGCGAAGAGAAGGCGGCCAACGCGACGGGGGCACGGGCGATCGGTTTTGCCGATGCGAAGAGTGTGGTCGATCGAATCGCGAGCGGCGGCGTGGATGCCGTTGTGATTCTGGGTCACGACGCGCTGCACGAGAGTCTTCTGGGCGAAGCCGAACGTTTGAGTGGGTTGGACACAGTCATCGTCCTCGACACCCACGTTTCGAAGCTCCAGCACGTCGCGCACGTGATGTTCCCGGTGCGACACGCTGCCGAAAAGCACGGCACGCTGGTCAACGGCGATGGTCGCGCGCAGCGCGTACAGCCGGCAGTCGAGCCCGCATGGGAGGCGTACAGCGAAGGTGAAGTGCTGTGCCTGATCGGCGCCGCTATGCGCCTCGACGGATTCGATGGTCGATTCGATGTGCGCGAGGTTTCCCGAAAGCTCGCCAGCGACAATCCCGCTTTCGCGGGGATCGACCTGGACTCGGTGGGCGATGGGGGTCTCGCCATCGCGAGTGCTCTGGAACACACAGCCCAAGCCGGCTCTCGCGGCGTGAAGGGTAGAGAGCCGACCTAGATGGAAGTCGACGTCGTCGTCAAGGCGCTGTTCATCCTGATCGTGATGGTCGCCGGAATTGCACCGGTCATCACCTGGATCGAGCGAAAGCAGAGTGCGGTCATGCAGGACCGCATCGGCGCCAACCGGGCGGATATCAACGGCATCACTCTGTTGGGATTGCTGCACCCGGCCGCCGACGTCATCAAGCTGATGACCAAGGAAGACACCGTCCCGCTCGGCGCGAACAAGGTGTTGCACCTGATCGCGCCGATCATCGCCGCGGTCCCGGCCATCATCGCATACGCGGTCATCCCATTCGGCGGCGTCTATCATTTCGGCGATACCACGCTCAACCTGGTTGTCGCCGACATCGACTGGGGGCTGCTCTACATCTTCGTGATCGGTTCGATCGCCACCTACGGCACCGTGATCGCGGGCTGGGCGAGCAACAACAACTGGTCGATGTTGGGTTCACTGCGCGCATCGGCCCAGATGATCTCTTACGAAGTCACGATGGGGTTGTCGGTCGTCGGCGTCTTCATGGTGTTCGGGACACTGCAGTTGTCCGAAATGGCGCTCGCGCAGGACACGACATTCCGGATCTTCGGATTCGTCGACTCCGGGTTCGGAATCGAGCTGCCCGAAATTTTCGATTGGCTGGTACTGCCGGCCTGGGGAATTTTCTACCAGCCGCTCGCATTCGTGATGTTCCTGGCGGCGATCATGGCGGAAAACAAGCGTCCGCCGTTCGACACCCCGGAAGGCGAATCCGAGATCATCGCCGGCTACCACCTGGAGTATTCGGGGATGCGCTTCGGATTGTTCTTCATGTCCGAGTTCATCGAGATCATCGTGATCGCGGGACTGATGGCGACGATCTTCCTCGGCGGCTGGGCAATTCCCTTTCTTTCTACCCAGAACATCATCGATGGCGTGGGATCACTATTTGGCGTCGGCTTCGCGACCGGGCTTTGCATCATTCTCCACTTCGCCACCTTCATGGTGAAAGTGTTCATCATGATCTGGGTTCAGATGCTGTTGCGCTGGTCGCTGCCGCGCTTCCGCTACGACCAGGTGATGAGCCTGTGCTGGAAGATTATTCTGCCGTTGTCGATCGCAAACATCTTCGTCACTGGGCTGGTGATCCTGTGGTTGCAGTGAGCTCGAACCTCGCGATCGCCCAAGCCATGGGGACCTTTTGAGCGCGCAAGCCGTCTTGTTCTACATCTTTGGGATCCTGGCGATCGCCGGGGCAATCGGGATGGTCTTGAATCTGCGCAACGTCGTGGCCTCCGCGATGAGCCTCGTGGTGACCATGGTCGCGCTCGGCGCCGTGTACGTGTTGCTCGAAGCCTATCTGGTGGCCGCGATTCAAATCATGGTCTACGGCGGCGCGATCGTCGTGCTGTTCTTGTTCGTCGTGATGTTGCTGAACCTGGCGACGGACGAATTTCCTCCGGGCCGGCAGAGGTTCATCAAGTTCTCGATCGGTCTGGCCGGTGTCGTGATCCTCGGCCAGGCCCTGAATGCGATCATCGGGAACCCGTCAGCGTTCGCGGCACCAGAAACGGTGCCGGACGGCTTCGGTGGGTACCGGCAAGTCGGCGCCGCACTGTACACCGATTATGTGCTGTTGGTCGAAATGTCGTCGCTGATGCTGCTGGCGGCAATTGTGGGCGCGTTGATCCTCGCCAAGCGGAAGATCGGCTGATGGTTCCGATCGAACACGTCATAGCACTGTCGGCGATTCTGTTTACGATCGGTGTGGTCGGGGTGGCGATGCGCCGCAACCTGATCATCATCTTGATGTCGATCGAGCTGATGCTCAACGCCGCTAACTTGGCTTTCGTCGGCTTCAACCGCATGTGGCCGGGCATCGAAGGGGCGCCAGCTGTCGAAGGTCAAATTTTCGTTCTGATCGTCATCACCGTGGCTGCGTCCGAAGTAGCCGTCGGCCTCGGCATCTTTCTCTCCATGTTCCGAAATCGTGATTCGGTGAACGTGGAGGAGGTCAATCTGCTCAAATGGTGAATGGCGTCGAAAGCAATCTGCTGCACTGGATACCGCTCTTGCCGCTTGCGGCGGCCATCTACCATGGCGTGATGGTTGGCCTGGTACGCCGCCAAACGCGGCAGACGTTGGTTTCCGTGGTTTCCTGCGGCGCGGTGATGCTTGCGTTCGTGTTATCGTTCGCTGCGCTGCTGGACCTGCTCGATCAGCCCGTGAGTTCGCGGCTGCTGGTAGACAACGTCTACACATGGATCGGCGCGGGGATTGGCACCAGTGCGCTCAGCGCAGAAGTCGCGTTTCGCCTGGACCCGTTGTCGGCCGTGATGATCCTGGTGGTGACAGGTGTCGGCTCGCTGATTCACATCTACTCGATCGGCTACATGGATGATGACCACCGCGAGGACAAGGGCTTCCAGCGCTTTTTCTGTTACCTGAATCTGTTCACGTTCTCGATGTTGATTCTCGTGCTGGCCGACAATCTGGTGCTGATGTTCCTGGGTTGGGAAGGTGTCGGGCTGTGTTCGTATTTGTTGATCGGCTTCTGGTACAGCGACCGATTCAACGCGTACTGCGGGAGCAAAGCGTTCATCGTGAACCGAATCGGCGACTTCGGATTCCTGATCGGTCTGTTCCTGCTATTCGGAGCGCTCGCGAAGGCGGGTCACCCGGCCGTTTCGTTCGCCGGAATCGAGCAGCACTTCTCGAGCATCGTCGGCATGAACCTGACAATGCCGGCGTGGCTGCATGTGGAATGGGAGTGGCGGCTGGTCAATGTGATCGGACTGTGTTTCTTCGTGGGAGCCTGTGGGAAATCCGCACAGCTTCCGCTCTATGTGTGGCTGCCCGACGCGATGGCCGGTCCGACACCGGTTTCAGCGCTGATTCACGCTGCGACGATGGTAACCGCCGGCATCTACATGATCTGCCGAATGAGTTTCTTGTACGCCGCCGCACCCGAAGCTTCCGCGGTGATCGCCTGGACGGGCGGGATTACCGCTCTGGTGGCCGCAACGATCGCAATTACGCAGACCGACATCAAGAAAGTCCTCGCGTATTCGACGGTCAGCCAGCTCGGATACATGTTTCTAGCGGCAGGTTGCGGTGGATTCTCGGCAGCGATTTTCCACCTCGGAACCCACGCTTTCTTCAAGGCTCTGCTGTTTCTGGGTGCTGGCGCGGTCATCCTCGCGATGCATCACGAACAAGACATGGGAGAGATGGGTGGTTTGTGGAGCCGGTTGCCCGCGACGCGCTGGGTCTTCCTGATCGGGGTGCTCGCGATCGCCGGCGTTCCCGGCCTGTCGGGTTTCTTTTCGAAAGACGAAGTCTTGGTGGCCGCCTACGCGGCTCAGGTCCCGGGCCATATGTGGCTGTACGCGATCGGCTTGCTCACGGCTGGCATCACTTCTTTCTATATGTTCCGACTGTTCTTCCGCGTCTTCCTGGGCGAGTGTCGGGCACCGATCGCAATCCGCGGGCACATCGCGGACCCGGGTGGCTTCGTCGTCAACCCGCTATGGGTGCTCGCGTTCTTTTCCGTGGTCGGCGGTTACTTCGGCTTGCCGCAGGTTTGGGGCGATCTGATCGAAATAGAAAATTCGAACAGCTTGGCGAAATTCCTGACGCCGGTATTCGCGACCACCGAAGCTCACCCCCTCGATCACAGCACCGAATACTGGATGGCGCTCTCGGCGGTGGGAATCGCGGCGGCTGGTGCGGGTCTCGCCTGGCTTCTCTACGTCAGACGGCCGGAACTGCCCGTACGGCTCGCGGCGCAAATGTCCATGGTCTACAGGACGCTGTTGAACAAGTACTATGTCGACGAAATCTACGATGCGGTCTTCGTGCGTCCGCTGGTCTGGATTTCGGACCGGGTGCTGTTTCGCACGCTCGACGTGGGTTGGATCGACGGCCTGGCAATCAACGGCAGCGCAAACGCTGTCCGCTCGCTCGCCGCGAATGGATTGAAATACGCTCACTCGGGTCTGGCGCAGACCTATGTTTTCGTCATGATCGCGGGTGCCGGCGCGATCATCATGTACCTGGTTCGATAGGTTCGCATGGGCGGAATCGACGAACATCTGCTGACGGTCGTCACCTTCTTCCCCTTGGTGGTTGCACTGGGATTGATGGCGACCAGTGTGCTCGGGTCCGCGCTCGGCGCGGACGGTATGCCGGACAAGTTGTGGAAGCCGGTGGCGCTGGCCGGTTCCCTCCTCACTTTCCTGTTGTCGTTGCGGTTGTACGCGACCTTCGATCCGCAGAGGACCGGCTTTCAATTCACCGAACACACGCCGTGGATCGGCGAGTACGGGATCAACTACTTCGTCGGGATCGACGGGATCAGCCTGCTGTTGGTGGTTCTGACGACCTTCCTGATGCCCATCGTGCTGCTGGCATCGTGGAACGACATTTCGAAGTCTGTGAAGACCTACCTGTTTTTCATGCTCGCGCTCGAGACGGGAATGCTCGGCGCCTTCGTATCGCTGAATCTGTTTCAATTCTACGTGTTCTGGGAAGCCATGCTGATTCCGATGTACTTCATCATCGGCATCTGGGGCGGCGCGCGCCGAATCTACGCGGCGATGAAGTTTTTCTTGTTCACGATGGTTGGCTCACTGCTGATGTTGCTCGCGATGCTTGTCGTCTACTACATGAACCTGGAGCAGACGGGCGTGTTGAATTTCGACTTCGTAACAGGGCCCGGTAGCGTCGCGGTCGGACTGCTCGATACCGTGGTGCCCACTGACGGGGTCTGGTGGAAGAGCCAGACATGGCTGTTTTTCGCCTTCGCTCTGGCGTTCGCGATCAAGGTGCCAATGTTTCCGCTCCACACCTGGTTGCCGGATGCCCACGTCGAGGCGCCGACTGCCGGATCGGTCGTGCTGGCCGGCGTACTGTTGAAGATGGGAACCTACGGCTTCCTGCGTTTCGCACTGCCGATGTTCCCAACGGCGGCGATTGCATTCACGCCCTGGCTGATGGGACTGGCGCTGGTGGGCATCGTCTACGGCTCTCTCGTTGCGATGGTCCAATCCGACATCAAAAAACTCGTCGCGTATTCCTCGGTCGCCCACCTCGGGTTCGTGATGCTGGGAATGTTCGCATTGAACGTACACGGCATGAATGGCAGCGTTCTGCAGATGATCAACCACGGTCTCTCGACCGGCGCGCTGTTCCTGTTGGTCGGGATGCTCTACGAGCGCCGCCACACACGAGAGATCTCACAGTTCGGCGGAATCGCAAAACCGATGCCGGTATTCGCGGCATTCTTCGGCCTGGTGACGATGTCGAGTATCGGGCTGCCGATGCTGAACGGCTTCGTCGGCGAATTTCTGATCTTGCTGGGTACGTTCTTGGTGAACCCTTGGGCGGCGGCAATTGCGACCTCCGGCGTGGTGCTGGCAGCAGCGTATATGCTGTGGATGTACCGACGGGTCATGTTCGGACCGGTAGAAAACGAGGAAAACCGCGGACTGATGGATCTGGGCGTGCGCGAAAAGGTCGTGATGGTAGCGATGGTGCTTCCGATCATTTGGATCGGCGTCTATCCGAACCCGCTGCTGCGGCGCATCGAACCGTCGGTGATGGAGTTGATTCGCGTCGTGGAGGCGCGTAGCCCCTCTGTTCAAAGCCCGCAGGAGCAACCGTGATCCCCGCGCCGGAGATCAATATTTCGGTTCTCGCACCGATCGCCTTCGTCGGCATTGGGGCGATGTTCGTATTGCTGGGCGAGGTGTTCCTGTCTCGCGCGCAGACCGTGATGGGGCGCGAAGTCACGGAGTCGTTCATCGGCACAGTGTTGGCGATTACGTCGATGTTTTTCTTGCTGTTGACCACCTACGCGGCCGCGATCGCGTTTGGCACTGGAGATACCGAAACCTTCAACCCGAGCCACGCGATGTACCAGCTCGATGCGTTTTCATCGCTGATCACTGCCGTCGTCGCGTTTTCCGCATTGCTCTCGTGCGCGTTGTCGATCGCGTACCTGGCCGAATTGCGCATCAATCACGGTGAGTACTACGCGCTACTACTGCTTTCGACCAGTGGAATGATGTTGATGGTCGCCGCCATCGACATGATCGCGGTATTCCTCGGTCTCGAATTGATGAGCATTCCGATCTACGTGCTCGCTGGTTTCGATCGCCGCAAGTTGCGCAGCAACGAATCTGCGCTGAAGTATTTTCTGATCGGTTCGTTCGCCAGTGCGATCATGTTGTACGGGATGGCGCTTCTTTACGGATCGACGGGTTCGACGTCGTTCGCTGGTATCGGCGCCGGGTTCGAGCGGGCCGGTTCGATGGGACTGATCGGGCTCGGGCTCGTCGTTGTCGGTTTCGCGTTCAAGATTTCGTCCGTGCCGTTCCACCAGTGGACACCGGACGTCTATGAAGGAGCGCCGACCACAGCGACGGCGTTCATGTCCGTCACCGTCAAGGTATCGGCGTTCGCTGCGCTGGTTCGGTTCCTTGCCATGACGTTTGGGCCGCTGGACGAATCGATTGCCGGGGTGATCTGGGGACTCGCCGCGCTGACCATCGTGGTCGGAAATGTGATGGCGGTGATCCAGGACAATGTGAAGCGGTTGCTCGCGTACTCGAGCATTGCGCACGCGGGCTACCTGTTGGTCGGTCTGGTGACCGGGACGATCCAGGGGTACTCGGCGATGGTATTCTACTTGATTGCGTACACCTTCATGACGCTTGGAGCGTTTGGCGTGGTGGTCGCGCTGGCCAACCGCGGGCAGGATTGTGATCGCATCGAATCGTTTGCCGGGCTGGCGCAAACCCGGCCCGGCCTCGCCGCATTGATGACGCTGTTCATGGTTTCGCTCGCCGGGATCCCCGGTACTGCGGGATTCATCGGGAAGTTTGCGATTTTCGCGGCGGCTATCAATGAAGGCGTCGTTGTTCTATCCGTTGTCGGTGTACTGATGAGTGTCGTCTCGGTGTATTACTACCTGCGTGTCCCGGTGTTGATGTACATGCGCGAGCCGGGCGATGATGGCCACAGGCTGGAAATATCGAGCGGCGAGGGCGCCGTGCTTGTGATTTGTGCGGCAGCGGTCATCGTGATGGGGGTGTTTCCGAATGGCGTCGAGATATGGCCGATTCAATCCCTACACGTGCTCGACTGGGCACGCGAATCGGTCGCGCTTTTCTTCTGATCGCTGGCGGTCGTTCCGCGGCGCCGACTGCGCCCGGCTGCTCAGAATCCGGGGTTTCCGCCGAAATCGAACAGCACCTTCACGGCTCGATGTTGTCCCTGGTCGTGGCAAGTCAGAAACGCATCGCGGTATTCTGAGAGCGAGAAGCGGTGGCTGATGATCGGCGTGAGGTCGATCTGATGGGTATTGATCAGCTCGAAGTACCATTCGATCGCGTGCATGCGCCGGCCTTCGAAAGTTTCCATGCCGAACGCGTTCGAGCCAACGAGACTGAGTTCCTTGAAATAGAGAGGCGTCCACTCGAACCGCTTCGCGGCTTCGACCCCGAGCGCAACGATCGTGCCGCGTGATCGCGTCACCCGGACGCCTACCTCGAGCGTGCCGGGCGACGTGACCGTGTCGTAGAGGGTGTGGACACCTCCACCCAGCATCGGGAGGCCGCGCCACGGTTCGAGCAGCTCCGCTTCGGTCTCTGCAGCGATCTGTTCGATCAGCGTTCGATGGGGTGCGTGGGCGAACACGCGGTGGGCGCCCAGTTTTTCGGCTAACGTCCGCTGATGGGCGAACCGCGCCACTGCGAGTATTCGCACGCGCGGGTGCCGGGCGCGCAGAATCGCAATGGCCGCGAGTCCGAGCGTGCCGCAGCCGTACACGAGCGCGAAGGCGCCGTCCTCGGCGGGCGGCGGATGCCCGCCGATCGCATGCAGCGACACCGCAAATGGATCGGCGAGTACGGCCACCTCGTCCGGGATGTCGTCGGGAATCGGAATGCACATCGATTCGTGAGCGGGTACGCGCGGAGCGAAACCGCCGGTCGCGTCACGGCTATTTCCGGTGTGAATGCCGGGCTCGAGATCGCCGCGTCGAAAGTTCGCGCACTGAGCGAGATCGCCGCGTTCGCACCACTCGCACAGCGGTAGCCCGCGAGGGGCGCACGAAAGCCATGGGTTGAGTACTACCCGCTGTCCAACCGCGAGTCCCGTGACCCGCGGTCCGACTTCGTCGATCACCCCGACGACTTCATGACCCAACACCTGCGGAAAGCTGATCATCGCGGTCATCGGGTTGTCGATGCTGCCGTTGAGGAAAACCTGTTTGTAGTCACTGCCGCATAGTCCGCAAAGCCGCGTGCGAATGACCACCCAGTCGTCGGCTGGCAGCCGCGGTTCGGGGATATCGCGCAGCCGTATCGGCGATAGCGCGCCAACGAACGCGCGTGGCGTGAGGAGCGAAAGTAGCTTCGTGGCTGCGAGTCGCGGAAAGCTGTTTTCGAAAACCAGTGCCTTCATCATGCGGACCCGTTTCACCCGAGGTTCCATGTCACGACAGCGAGATCGCAGTCGAACCGACAGCGAATTCGCAAACTAGTGGCACATCCGGAAAGTTCTGGTACATGCTGACAAAGGGATCACCGTCGCGTTGTCCGACGGAGAAGAGCGTTCTGTCGGCTTCAATCATGGGTACCGAAACTTGGCGGGTGTTGCACTAGCCCAACAGATCGGACCTATCAGGCGAAGCAGCTCGACTCTAGAATCGAGACCACGCAAATGAGGCTCGGATGCCGAACGCCAGAGGAGTGATTCGATGCATGCTAGACGTTGTTGCTGCACGTGACATCGGTGAGGGTGATGAGTAGAGCCAGCGGCGGACCTCACGCTGCTACTGACCCTGCGGGCCACTGAACCCGCGGCAGACTGCTGCGAGCTTGTTGCCGTCGGGGTCGCGCACATAGGCGGCGAAGAAATCAGGGTTGTACTGAAGCCGAAGACCCGGTATTCCCTCAGACATGCCGCCGTTCGCAAGAGCTGCTGCATGAAAGGCCTCGACCTGAAGCCATGTCTGAGCCGCTAGGGCAACCATCGTACCGTTGCCGGGTGCAGCGGGCTGGTCGTTGAAAGGCTTGCACAACCAAAGCGCGAGTTCCCTGGAGCCGTGATCCTCATACTGGCCCCACCCGACCCAACTGTCCCAATCGGGTTCGCCGGAAACGTCACATCGCGATAGACCGAGGGCGCCAAGCACGGCGTCGTAGAACTTCGCAGCGCGTGCAATGTCGTTGGTACCGAGGCAGATGTAGGTGAACATGCGCGCTCCTCAGAACCGCACCGGCATCCGAACTACCGAATTACCTCGTTTACATTTTCTATCGATTCCAACGCCTCGGGATCTGATTCATCGAGTGAGGCCACGTACGAGAACATTGCTGAGAGCATCAACACGATCCCCAGCGTGAGGACCCAGTTCCTTCTCCGATCGACACTCATTCTCGGTGTCCCCTGGTTCGCGCCGCCGTCTATCGTGTGGCATAGCGGTGGTGCGAAGCGCCACCCGCCGCATGTTGTTGTTGGGCACTGTCTCCTGATAACGCGTCCATTGCAAGCTGATACCCGTTTTTCGAAGCCTTCTCATCAAGATAGTGAAGCTGTTATTGCGGGTCATCCGTTTCGTATGCGTAGTCATACATCGCGGGAGTATATTCATCGTCGGCCGTCTTCTTGAGGTCTGACTGCCCTTCTGTTGGGGAGTGCCAGCGTCGACACCGAACTCGTGTATGGCCTGAATAGGGCCTTGGTCCGCTGCATGATCTTGACACGGTCCGCCTCGAGTATCGTCCCCCGCGCGGCTGAAGCCGCGGCCGCTTCAGCGGCGTGATCGCGTGATCCTCATGGAGGGCATCAACAAAACCAGCCATCGCAACCCGCGCCCCCAGACCCTCCGACGTTACATGGCACCTTCACCAATCGACTCCGAGCGAGGAGTAGGCGGTCCCGCTCGAAACTCCTGCGCTCGGCCTCGCGATGGCTGCCGCTCATTCCGTCGTCATATCGTGATTCTGGCGAGCTCGTAGGCGAAGGTCGAGTCCTGACGAAACGAGTCATTTCCGTCGGACCCGATGAGTCGCGCGCGCATGTCGTTTTCGAACTCGTCTGCGTGTTGGCCAAGCACTGTTCGGTTGAGAAAAGAGGTCGAGTAGACGAACCCGGTGAGCGACTCGACGGTCCACCACTGTGAGACAGTGAACTCAAAGCGCCCTTCGTAGGCGAGCCCTGTTCGTCGGAGAACCTCAGCATGGGGATCGCGGTCAATGACCTGCCTCCATCCCTGCGGCACCCGGTCGTCCGCTCCGAGTTTGTGCTGCCACCTTTGGAGCGTCTCGGCCAAATCCAATTGCCAAGGCAGCGCACCGCGCCAGGGTGTGCCGGCCCAGAGCAACGCAACACACCCACCGGGTTGAAGTCGGGGCACTAACCGCCGCACTACCAAGCCACGTTCCAGGCGATGGAAGGCGTTGCCAATCGCGACCAACTCGAAAAGGCTGCCGAGACTCACGCGCTCAGCCGACGCCGCTACCCAATCGATGTTGTCTACGCCAAGCGTCGCCGCCTTGCGCCGGGCGAGTTCGATCGATTCGACCTCCTGATCAACGGCTACGACCTCGACAAACTCAGATGCGAGCGCGAAGGTGATCTGACCTGTTCCACAAGCGAGATCCAGAAGCCGCCCGGCCGCAGTGATGGGTACGCGTGCGCGCAGATCGTCAAGCAGGACTTGCGGGTACGGCGGCCGGTAACGCTCGTAATACTCGGCGGTTCCCTTGTACAGGTCCGATTGATACAGCATTACCCGATACTCATCTTTCTCCCACTCGCCTTCCATTCCGAAAGGCCCAAACGGGTCGATACCGGTCAGCGCACCGGCTCTCGCGGTGCGGCATAATGCCCGGAGCTCAGAGGTCCGGCCAAAAGGCGCGGCTTTTTGCGAAGCGAATTTCTGACACGTTTGTGGGTCATCTGCGGAGAGCGGTTAGGCGACGATCCCAGATTTCTCGAGATACGCATGAATTTCCTTCATCAACGAATCGTCTCGTTCGTGGTCAAATTTTGGCGCCATGTCCCAATCGTAGAACCAAACGGGGCGAGTCCTCAAATCCGCTGGCTCGTCTTCGTACCGCGGAAATACATGAACGTGAAGTGCAGGCTCCAGATTCCCCAGAATCTCGTAATTGATCCGTATGGCGTTGGTAAGCTCAAGAAGTGCATCCCCGAGCACGGAAGCCTCATACAGAAGAGTCTTGCGATCATGAGCGCTCAGCTCATTTAGGTCCCCCACGACGGGGTCCGGGAGTATTAGTGAATACCCCCTAAGGAACTGCACGTCGCCCAGAACGACCCACCCGGAATTGATCCTGCATATCGCCTTTGGATTGGTACGTGAGCGACACTCGGCAACCCGTTGGTGGATCAGCGTAGACATCGTCGCCTTCTATGCTGGCCTCGCTGTCGACCCCTGTAGCTGACTCTTTGATTCTACATCCGCAGGTCTCTCTTCGGGAGATCAACGAGGATGTTTCTGGCGGCTTTGCGATGCGTCCGGACTTGCCAAACCACCTTCGATCTCGAACGGTGTGTAGATCGTCATTCAGACGCACGCGAGTAGGAAAATGACACTAGAGATGCGCCAAAGCAACGGCGCCGCGATGGAAAGTCCGGCCAACACCAGGGGCAGCCCGCGAAAAAGAGGCAGCAGACGCCTGCGAGCAGGACGCCGCGAATCAGAAGAGCGACACCGGGCTCGAAATGAGCCGTCTCGCTGGGCCACTGCGACGAAGATGCTGATGAAGCCCGCAGATGTGATCGAGATTTCAGCGGACATCTGTAAGAAGGAGAGATCACGTTCCCCGATAGGTGTTTGGTGCAGGCTCGAATGCCTGGAACCAGAAAATGCAAACGAAAGTCGGAGACAACGGAGGAGCGACGCGCTCAAAGCGAACGCCAACCCAAGGTCGGGGCGTCAGGGAGACGTCATTCCCTATTGACGGGGTGGTCCTGATAGGTGTGGGGCCGCAAGCGAATTTGCTCTCCGCTGGAGCTGAGACCACAGGCGCTGACGATGGGAGAAGGAGGCACGATAGGCGGCAGCTAGACAGGACGCAGCTCGGTTCCGGAACCGCGAACCACAAAGAGAAGGTCGCATGGACCTCTGCGGACGAAGCGATGCCATACACCGCGGGGGATGATGAACCCGGACTCCGCCCGCAGTTCGACCCGCCGCTCACCAGCCGCCTCGTCGAGGATGAGATCGACCTCTCCCGAGAGGAGACAGACCAGCTCGTCCCCGGCCGGATGCCTCTCCCACTCCGACGGATGGAGGTCGTCGGGCGTTCTCGCGCGATTCAACCCGACCATCCTGCCGTCGCTCAGCTGCTGGCTCGCCTCGACCCGATCCCATAGATTTGCGGTGACCTTCACCGGAAGCGCTTGAGGACCATCCTCGAGGTGGACGAACGTGCCGCCAAGGTCGAACGGCGCCGGCGCTCGGCCCTTCTCTGCGGGCGAGCGTTTTCCGGAGTTTGCTCGGGCTCCCATCGCGTTCCTCCTCTTGTCTGAGAGCTACGGGCCTTGCGGCCCAACGTCGGGATGAGCTGCAGGGAAAAGTGGCGCTCCTTTTGCTCTTCTCTTTGCAAAGGGAGTGACACTACTCACTGTCAGCTCCATCCCTTGGTCAGAGGCAGCGGGATTCTGCTCATACGTTGCCCAACAAAACTTGTGCGCCCACTAACACCAACCCGAGCGTAGCAAGATTCCAGCTGAACGTCCGCAACCACGGAACTCCCAATGCGTACAGCGGAAGAAACAAGATTCTGCCAATGAGGTAGATGATGGAACCCCAGTAGCTTAACGAGCCGTAGACGTTCGTTAGATGCACGAGCAACACGCAAACCGCGAATATGACGAACGTTTCCAGAAAATTATGCTGTGCTCGGTGCAGTCGGCCGGCGACGCCAGACGGCTGAAGGTTTTCATCTCTGGCGCCAACAGTGTATTTATTGCCAACTTGGGATCTAAAGGCAAATGAAGCCGCGGATAGGTGGACGATTCCTAGCAACGCAGCCGCAAGCAGAATCCAAAGCTCAAACGTCATGGGACGTATCCCTGCCGCCACCGGGTAGGCCGGGGCTGTTGCCAGCCCAGGCACCGCTAAGAACCGTACGTGAAAGTTTCCCTTCATACGGCTCAAGCCAAATCAAAGGCCAGTTCCCCAACTGACCCAGCTGTCGAGTGTACGATCGATGTCGCCATCTGTCGCATCGTCGATCCTAGAACGCGGGTTGCACGACGGACCTGTGTCTGGCCAACGAACCCTTCCGCAGTTTGCGCTCACGGAAGCAGCTCGCGTGGTCAGGGTCGAAGACCGTTGCCGCACCGCGTCTCTTGACGTCTCTACGAATGCGTAGGCTACTCGCCCGGAAGAGATCGACGTCCTTGTCGGTTCCGTCTGCACTGCGAGTTTTGGCGGCGGATCACGAGGCGGCACCGTTAAGACCAACCTCCCACTCCCATTGCGCCTGTCAGCCACTTTGGCTCGTCTCCGTAACGATCTTTATCACAGTTTCACGTATGTTCACCGTACCCGCTGCCTGGCCATCACCCGCCTCGTGACTGACTGGCGGGAGGGAGGTCCTCTCGCGATTCCCTCCCCGCACACCGAGGTGTGCTTTTGTACCTTTGTCAGGTCCGCTCCCTATTCAGGACCTAAGGACTCGCGAAAGAATAACTCCCGTTTTTCAGGCAGGTTCGATGGTGTAGTTCCACCTGGGTAGGGCGTCGTCCTTGCAAAGTGCGAGATCGCGCATCTGTTCATCGGTGATCTTCACTCCCTTCTTGTAGCGTCTGCGA
>JAQBGU010000013.1:0-21466 GCA_032128375.1 Deltaproteobacteria bacterium
CCCCAACGGAGTGAAGGTCACCGATGAACAGATGGAGCAGCTTTGCCTCAAAGCACACACCACACAGCCGGCTCGAAACTACACACTCAAGCCAGCGTCGAGCGCCCATCAAATCAGATAGTTATTGTTGAGTGAGCCCTAAGCCAAGCGCAACCGGCATCCAGCGTCGCGCAGCATCGTCCTCGGCCTCGCGCATCACCCGTGCGCCCGCGAGGCCGAACAACATCCACACTTCGAAGTGGACGCCGTTGTAGAGCGCCGCCGCGCCGGGAGCACTCGTGGTCTGGCGAGCCGCTTCGAAACCTTCGACGAGCAGCATACCCATCACCGATGGTGTGTGCAGCGGTTCGCCGATCCAGGCATCGCGGACGAGGAAGGCGAAGCCGACCGTGACCGCGCCCAGCATTCCAGCCTCCATCCACTCGGGCAAGATCAGCGTGGGCCGCGACCGATCGCGGCCGGGATGCTCGGTGCGAAGTGAATCGCGCATATTCTCACCTCAATTGGGCAGCTTCACCGTCATGACCGCGCAGTGCGCCAACCGCAGGGTTTGCTCAGCGACGCTTCCGAGAAGCAGGTGTTTGAGGCCGGTATTTCCTCGCGTCCCCATCACGATCAGATCCGCGCCCACGCGGTCTGCCGCATCGACGATCGCAGACGGCGGTGGTGCCCCGACAAGTTGCGAGCCGACCTTGATTCCCGCCATGCGCACTGTGTCGACAACTCTGGCGAGCTTGGCTGCGGCGGCTTCGCGCGACTGCTCGATGTACGGCTCGGGTATCGCTACCTCGTAAGCGGTAATCATCGGCACCCGCAGATCGAACGAGTGTACAACGTGGATCTCGGCGCCGAGACCCTTCGCGAGTTCGATAGCGGTATCGACCGCCGCATCGGAGTGATCCGAAAAATCAACGGCAACAGCGATGGTGCTGATGGGTCGCATGATTCTCCTCAGACAGTGGATCGTTCGGTAGTTTATGTGCATTCTTTATGTGCATTATTGATGCCACTCTTGCGCGAGTCTCGAGAGACCCGAAGGCACTACCATATCTATTGTGCGGCAACGGGTCCCTCGAATTCCGGATTCGTACCAAAATGCAGCATCTTTGATGCTTGGTAACGCCTCCGTGCGTTCGTTTCGGCACGAAATCTGCGGAGGAAGGCCGACTAGGAGAATGCGCTAATGGCGGACCCGTCGACCCCTGATCGTTTGTGCGAAGAAAGCCGGCGACGAGACCGACGAGTCCGTCGGGTGCTGTGGATCGAGGGCGGCTTCAACGCCGCAGCGATCGCCGCGAAGGCGCTAGTCGGTATCTCGACCGGCTCGGCGGCCGTGATCGGAGACGCCATCCACTCGCTCGCCGATCTGGCGAACAACGCGGTCGCTTTGGTGGCGATGCGCCTGGCGTCGCAGCCACCGGACTCGCAGCATCCCTATGGGCACCGAAAATACGAATCTCTGGCAGTCTTTGGAGCAGCAACTCTGTTGTCCGTGTTGGCGCTCGAGATCGCGCTTCGCGCGTTCGATCCGGCCTCGACGTCGATCACACACTCGTCGTGGAGCCTCGGTGTGATGCTCGCTGTGCTGGGCGGAAATTCTGTGTTGGCGAGTTGGCAGGGCTACTGGGCGCGGCGCCTGAAGTCAGACATCCTCGCGGCGGACGCGCGGCACACGACGTCTGACGTATTGACGACGGTCGCCGTGATCGCGGGCTGGCAGTTCGCAGCACGTGGTTACCGCTGGCTCGATACCATAACAGCGATGGCGGTATCGGCACTCATCCTGACGCTCGCGTATGGGCTGTTTCGACGTGCGATTCCGATTCTCGTCGACGCGCGCGCCGCCGCTCCAGAAGAGCTGACTGCCGTCGTGAACCGGGTCGCTGGTGTCAAGCAGACCCGTCGCGTTCGGTCACGCAGCGGCCCGAGCCCGTCGGCAGACCTGGTCGTCAGTGTCGACGCCGAAATTTCGACGGCCGCAGCGCATGAAATCGCAGACGAGATCGAGCGAGTCATCCGTGAGCGGTTCCCGATCAGCGATGTGTCCGTGCACATCGAACCCGAGTGATCTGCCCCCTTCCTCGGGGCGGGCCAGAGGCACGGCGCCCCATCATTACTTCGTTCAGTGGGGCTACGTGCCCCGAGGACTGCCTCCAAACCCGTGTCCGTCTCGTTAGGGGTAGGCACAGAAGTTGCGATAGCTGGTGCGATAGCTGGCTTCATTGGAGGAAGCACCCATGACCCGCATTGTCGTACCGCTATTCGTCGTCGCATACACCGGATTGATGATCTTTGCGTTCACGCTCCAAGCCCGGATCTGGCATTTGCTCTAAGACGAACGGAAGCGCGGACTCTCACCAGCAGCGAGCGTGTCGCCGCAGCGCCCGTGCGTCCGCGGATCGAGGTCGAGATCGTGGCATCCAAGCCAGGCGCAGAAACTACCGCGCGAACAGGGCGGCGCGCAGCCGCCCCCGGCCCTGACCGCGCGTGGCTTCGGGAGCTGGACGCGCAGCACCAGAGCCTCAACGGGATCTTCTTGGCGCTGATCGATCGGGTCAATCGTGTTCGCAAGACCGACGATCGAATCGACGCGCATTCGGATCTGCTTCGGCTGATCGCGGACGCCGACCTGCTTCTAAGGGCGCACTTCGCCTTCGAGGAAGCGGGCGGGAATCTGAGCGAAGCCTTGGCCGTCGCACCGCGCCTCGCGCAGCGGGCGGCGGGTCTGCGGCGCGATCACCGCAGGTTTACGACGCGCTTCGCTAGGCTAGCGACGTTCGCCCGAGGGATGCGAGAAGGTGATGAGAACTGGGAACGCCTCGGGGTCGCGATTGGGGATTTCAACCGAGAGTTACGACTCCACGATTTGGACGAAAACCGACTGGTTCAAGAGGCGTACCTCGACGATCTCGGGGGTGGTGGTTGAAAGAACCCCATTTCATCGCCGCGGTCACAGAAGCCTAACCCATGGAGGACATTGTGAATCCGAGAGAACGTGTGGCTTCGAATATCATGCAGACGGACATCCCCAGCGTCAAGGAATCGGACGTACTGGACATTGGCCAACTGCTCCGACTGAGATGGCTGCGCGACATGCCTGTTGTGAACGGCGCCAAGTTGGTCGGCGTCGTCTCGATCGGCGACCTGCTGCGTGCCTGCATTGTCCAGCTGCAGAACACCGGCCCCAATGCAAGCGACGGCATCCGCATCGGCGATGTGATGATTCGGGATGTAGTGAGCATCGCTAGAGACGTCACATTGGGCGAAGCGGCCGAGCTGATGAAGTTTCATGAGATCGCGTTTCTACCGATGGTGGATTCCGATGGTCAGCTGATCGGCTCAGTGACCGAATCGGATCTGGTCACGGCGACGCTTCGGTAGCGACGTGGAAATCCGACCAGGAATCGAAATACTACTTGACAGGACGTACCGCCAAACGAAGCTGGTCTACGGATGCCAAAGAGCAGTCCGATTGGAAGACCCAAGAGCGCACCGCCGCGATGGATCTTCACGAATACGAATGTACGAATGAAGGAGCCAGCATTGACACGTTTCAAGAAGATCCTGGTACCGATCGACTTCTCCGATCACTCTCGGGCCGCGCTCGATCTCGCGGTAGAAATGGCTCAGGATGGCGGTGCGACCCTCCAGCTGTTGCATTGCTACCAGATCCAGCCAGGCGGAATTTCTCCATACGGAATCCCCCTGCCTTCGGATTACTTCACCGAGCTCCGGGATGCGGCGGCGCGCAAGCTAAACGAGTGGAAACAGGAATTCGTACCCTCCGATGTGAAGAGCGACGCAACGTTGAAATCCGATCATCCGTCCGCAGCCATTGCACTCACGGCGGAAGAGACGGGTGCGGACTTGATCGTGATGGGGACGCGGGGCCTTGCCGGATTCAAACACGTGTTGCTTGGCAGCACCGCCGAGCGCACGGTGCGCACTGCGCCGTGCCCCGTGTTGACCATCAAGGTTCGCGAAGCACCTGCCTCGAACTGACCGTCACAAACAGCAGCCAGAACCTGGCTCGCGGCTCGATAGGGCTGGCCTTGGATTTCGCGACCAATGGAAATCGGCGTCGCCCTTTGCCGAGATCGTCAGTGGTAGCGCAAGATCATGAATTGTTCCAATTTGCTACAGTAAGGGTCAAAATGTCGCACAAATTCGGCTGAAATGCCGGCTGGTGCTGCGATCGACTTGGTACGACAGTTGCGTAGTGAGATAGACATGAGTACGCCGAACCAACTACTGGTCGTCGATGACGACACCGCGATGCGGGAGATGCTTGCCTCGCTATTTCGAGATCGGGGCTACATGGTCTGCGAAGCTGCATCCGCCAATGAAGCCATCGAACAGGCCAGCGACGTGCCGTTCGATGTCATCTTGAGCGATATCCGGATGCAGGGGAGGTCGGGAATCGAGATGATCGGGGAGCTTCGCGAACTACGCCCCGACACCCCCGTGGTGTTGATGACCGCGTTCGGAAGCATCGATTCAGCAGTCGAGTCGATGCGAGCTGGCGCGTTCGATTACATCACCAAGCCCTTCGAGCCCGACGCCGTGTTGCTGACCATCGAGCGCGCGCTCGAACGCCGCGCACTCGAGGAGGAGAACCGGCGTTTGCGTCGCGCTGTCGACCGTACGAGTTCGCTGGGAGACCTGATCGGCGAGAGCCCCGCGATGCGCGAGATCTTCGCGATGATTCGCAAGGTCGCTCACAGCAGCAGCAATGTTCTGATCACTGGCGAGAGCGGTACGGGCAAAGAAGTGGTCGCGCGAACGATTCACTATCACGGAACTCGCGCGAAGCAGCCGTTCATTCCGATCAACTGCACCGCCATACCTGAAGGGCTGCTCGAAAGCGAACTGTTCGGTCACGTTCGCGGAGCGTTTACTGGTGCACACACCTCGAAGCAAGGCCTTTTCGAAAAGGCGAACGGCGGAACGCTGTTTCTCGACGAGGTCGGCGACATGAGTTTGGTGCTTCAGGGCAAACTATTGCGGGTGCTCCAGGATCGCGAGGTCAGACCCGTTGGCGGAACGCAGGTCACCAAACTGGACGTTCGGGTCCTGGCGGCGACCAACAGAAATCTGCAGTCCGCTATCGACACCGGGGACTTCCGCGAGGACCTCTCTACCGCTTGAACGTGATCCCAATTCACATCCCGCCACTCCGCGAGCGCCCTGAGGATGTTCCGCCGCTCGCGAACGCATTCGTTGCGAAACACTCGGGTAGCGCGCGCTCGATTTCGCCGGAAGGTCTCGCGCACCTTTCCGCGTTTCCGTGGAAGGGCAACGCGCGAGAACTGGAGAACGCAGTCGAACGCGCGCTGGCGCTATCTGATGCGCTGGAGATCGGGAGCGAGGACTTCCTTCTCAACCCGGATGCGAAGCCGGCTCAGTCGACCAGCTTGCTTCATTCGGCCGCGATCAGTCACATCCCGTTGAGTGAAGTCGAAGACCGCTACATCGAAGAGGTCATGCAGATCACCGGCGGCAACAAGGTGCAGGCCGCAAAAATCCTCGGTGTCGATCGAAAGACGCTCTACCGGCGTGCGGCCAGAAGGGACGATCGCCCGTAGCCACCTCGCGCCTGTCTGAGGAGAGTGGATCCAACTAACGCCTGTCACCGAAATTGGTTGATTGAGCTACACCCGTGCCGCCCAGCAACGCGCAGCCTCAGAACTGGGGCTGATTGAACCGGAGACGGGCACATCCGGGCGGCATGCAACTTGGGCATGACCCGACCGGCTCTGCTCACATTGCTATTCGCGACGAACTTCGCATTGATTGGTGCGGTTGGTGCGGTTGGTGGTGAAGCCGAGCAGACCACGAGCGAACCGGCCCTCGTCGCGACCCAGTTGCTGACCGCATCGCGGCACGAAGTTGAGCTTTCACAGAGAGTGGGCGCTCTGCTGGCCGGGAATCAACAGACCCTGGCTTTCGAAAACACCGGGCCGCCTGGAGACGCTCACAGCCGAAGGCGAGCATGTGACGCGCGGGGAGCTGGTGGCTCGGCTCGATGATTCTCTCGAGCGACTCAAGCTTCGCCGTGCCGAAATCCTGCTGACGAAGGCGCGTACTGAGCTCGAGCGTTTCTCCCACCTTGCAGAAAACGTATCACGAGCCCGGCCGCTCTTGAGGACGCAGAATCCAGCGTCGCGCTGCAGCTCGCTGAACGAGACCTTGCGCGCGAGCAATTGAGGCGGATGCAGTTTGTGGCGCCCTTCGACGGATTCGTGGTCGAACATCTGCGCGACCCGGGCGAATTCGTGCACGCTGGATCGGCGGTTGCGTCACGGATGGGACCTGGATACGGTTCGACTCGAAATCGGAGTTCCCGGCTATCAGTGCTCACGCGTCGCGGTCGGGCAACGAGTCGCGGTGTCTGTCGCAGCTCTTCCCAGCGATCGCTTCACTGGAAGGGTTCGACGGGTGTCGAGTGCGGCTGCACAGCGCAGTCACCTGTTCGAAGTTCGAGATCGAGATCTCGAACCGGGATGGGCGACTCGCGCCAGGAATGACGGCGCGCGCGCGGATACTGCTAGCGGTCCTCGAAGACGCGATCGCCGTACCCATCGAGGCACTCGTCGACCGGGGCGGCCAGCGCACGGCCTATTTCGCATCGGATGGCCACGCACGCGAAGTCGACGTGTCGAAATACGTGCCGCACGACGGAGTCATCCTGCTCTCCGCTGACGTGCCGTTTCGGGAACTCATCGTGGCCGGCCAGCGGACGCTGCGGGACGGCCAGCCACTGCGAATCGACGGCAGTGTGCTGAGACAGGCGGCGGACCGATGAAGATTTTCGATCGTTCAATCGATCGCCCGCTGCCGATCTTTCTCGCCGCGTTTCTCTTGGTCGGGCTCGGTGTCTGGTCGCTGCTCGAGCTCCCGGTTCGGCGCAACCCCCGAGGTCGGGATCCCGGTCGTCATCGTCGCCACCTCCTACGCGGGTGCAGGGCCAGACGAGGTGGAGTCGGAAATCACGTTGGAACTCGAGGAAGAACTCAATTCGATCGACGACCTCCGGCACCTCAGCTCCGTGTCCCGCGAGGGAGTATCGACGCAGTTTCTGGAATTCGAAGATCGTACCGACCTGAGGTTCGGAGTTCTGGATCCCGCTGGGTGTAGCGATCATCTCGGGGCTTTCGGGCGCCTCGGTGCTGACGCTCTTCGTTGTTCCGATCCTGTACGCAATCCTCGATGGAATCACGCCTGTCTGGGGCCGTGAGAGGAATCGGGCGTTCCCACTTCATGCGTCTTCGGGCCAATCATCGACTCGCACCTAGCGGCTCAAAGAACCATTTCGCTCCGACATCTCTGAAATTGAGTCGATTTGCCTCACTGGGCTGCGCCAACTCCCCGCGAATGCGAGGTAGGCGCAGCTTGTGCGGGCTCGCAGAACGGTACACGCCTTGCAGTTGCCGATGGCTGTGACGTTCTGCTGATCCAATTCAAGATCGATGGAGGTTGCGCGTGAGCGATTTTTCGGGGCGGCGAAGACGGTCGGGGCCCAGCCGGTCCCGGTGCACGGGAGTCGGAATTCTGGCCGTCGCGCTCGGCTGTTCGTTGTGGCTCGGCTCTTCGTTGGCGCCGTTGGCGCTCGCCGAACCGGCGTCCATGAGGGTTTACGACACCAGCGCCGAACGAATCGCGCTGGGAAAACAGACGTTCGCGATCTGCGCGAGTTGCCACGGACCGGTTGGTGAGGGCCGTGTCGGTATTGGCCCCAGCCTCGTGAGCTCGAGCTTCCTCGCCGCGGCCAGCGACGATTTTCTCACCCGGACCATCACGAAGGGGCGAACGGGAACGACGATGATTGCGTGGGGCGGCGTTCTCAGCGAGGAGCAAATCGCCTCCGTTGTCGTGTACCTGCGGTCGCTCGACCCGGTGCCCGCTGCAGAACTCGACGAATCGAAGCTCCACGGGGTGGCGGATGACGGCCGCGTGACCTTCGAGGCCATCTGTGTGGCGTGTCACGGCCGCGCTGGAGGTGGCTATATCGAGAGCGCAAACGGCACGGGAATCGGCCGACAGGCGTTCCTATCGGAAGTCTCCGATGGCTACCTGCGATACGTGATCGCAAACGGAAAGAGCGGCACGCCGATGCGACCATTCTCAGCCGATAGCGCGGTTGCAGTAGCAAATCTCACGAGTCAGCAGATCGACGATGTCATCGCATATCTGCGTAGCCAAGCCTGGTAGGGGAGAACTATGTCGGATCGAAAGCCGGAAAGCGGTTTGAATCAACAGCCGAATGGCGGTTTGAACCAAGAACCGAAATGTGACTTGAGTCTCTACGGTGACCGGGATCGTGAGGTACTCAGCAAAATGCCGGAAAATCCGGAGCCGACGGGCTTCGTGCGCCGCAGTTTCCTAAAGGGGGCGGCGGCTGTTGGCGGCGCCGTATTGGCTGGAAATCGAGGAAACAGCGCATCGGCAAAGGACGTAGAAGCGCGCACCCTTCCCGAAAAGTCATCGTTCGCGCCACCGGTAAAGGACGTTCCCAACAACATCCTCGCGCAATGCCCGTACTGCGGCGTCGGCTGCGGGACGTTGATTCAGACCGAAAAGGGGCGAATCGTCGGGATGAAGCCCGACCCACTGCATCCGACCAATCGCGGACTCCAGTGCATCAAGGGACTCACGTCCGCAGAAGCGATCTACGTCGACCGTCTCACCGTCCCGCTGATCCGCAAGGACATGACCGACATCATCAAGGGACACGAGAGCCAGACCAAGGGCCGGTTCGACGACGCTGTGTTCCGTGAGGCCACGTGGGAAGAGGCCGAAGAAATCATTGCCAACCAGATCGTCGCGATCATCGAGAAACACGGTGGGAACTCGGTCGGCCTGTATGGCTCGGGACAGCTTCCGGTCGAAGGACAGTGGCTCGAAAACCTCTTCATGAAGGGAGTGCTCGCGTCGAACACCATCGAGGCGAACGCGCGCATGTGCATGACCTCGGCTGTGACCGGCTATTTCAAGACCCTGGGCAGCGACACTCCGCCGACTGCGTACGAGGACATCGAGCTATCGGACATGGTCACCCACTGGGGTCACAACGCGCGCGGGTCGCATCCGATCGTCTTCTGGCGGATCGCAGACTACAAGTCGAAATCGGGTATTCCAACGCTGATCGTGGACCCGCGTCGAACCGGCACGGTGGCGGGGTACGAGGGGATCGATGCGGACTCCTCTTATCACTTCTCGACCATCAACGGCGACATCTCGATCCACAACGCCATCGCTCACGTACTGCTGACGAAGCACGAGGATGCAATCGCGTGGGACCTGCTCAAGAACCACACGACGGGCTGGCAGACCTATGTGAAGGCGTGCACGGAACGCTACTCACCGGAGCAGGTCGAAGAGATGACGATGATCGACCCGAAGTATCTGCGCGAAGTGACCGCGCGTTGGGCCGAGGCTTCGATCAAAGGCCGCCAGCGAGGCAGTGGCGGCGTGCTGTCGTTCTGGGGCATCGGATACAACCAACACATCCACGGCCAGAACAACGTTGTGAGCCTGATCAATCTGATGGCGCTGTCTGGGAATATCGGTCGCCCCGGCTGCGGTCCGTTCTCGATGACTGGCCAGCCGAACGCGATGGGCGAACGGCTCACCGGTGGTCTGACGGGTCGCTTGCCCTTCAATCAGGGGCTCAAGAACGAATCGTGGCGCAACCACATTGCCGACACATGGAGGATCCCGCGGCCGCGTCTGGAGGGCGTGACCGAGCTGCAAAATGCCGGCATGGCGATTGGAATGATGGAGCGCGCCCTCAAGGGTGAAGTCAAGGCGATGTTCCTCATCTATGCGACTCATATCGACTTGCCGGATCAGAACACGTTGGTGCGTCCAGCTCTTTCGAAGATGTTCAACGTGGTTCAGGAAATCTACCGCCACGCACCGAACAACCTGTATGCAGACGTCATCCTGCCGGCCGCTACCTGGGGCGAATGGGTAGGCGGCACCTACATCCAATCGGAGCGGCGCGTCTACGTCACCGATGGGACCGCAAACCCGATTCCGGGGACGAGGCCGGACATCGACATGGTGATCGACAAGGGAAAGATGATCGCGAACCGACTCGGCCTCGATGGGGAGGCGATCTTCCCTTATCAGCGCAAGGCAAACGGCTTCTACGATCCCGAGGAGATCTTTCGAGACATCGTGATCGCATCGAAGGGATCGGACGCCGATCTGTCGGGAATGCTCGAGGTCGAAAAGCGCGACAAAATCGGGCTCTACGACCAGATCCGCAAGCATCGGGGAATTCAGTGGCCCGCACCCACCTATGAGATCGCGAAGGCGGGCGGCGCGAAGCGGCGATACATGGGCCAGGAAGGCTGGCAGGGCAAGCCGTACGGCGAGTTCAGAACCGACGACGGCAAGCTCCACATCCACCTGTGTGAACAGGATTACAGCAATCGGGAAGCCATCACCGCTGAGTTGTCGAGGGCCGGTACCGAAGAAGGCTACTACCTGATCGACCATATGGACGTGCTCGAAAAGGCGCGCGATGCCGGCCTAACGCCCGAGTTGCCCGATGAGAAATGGCGTGACAAAAAGTGTGACGAGGTCCCGAAGGACAAATATCCCTACTGGGTCGGCCTCGGTGTCGTCTACGAACATTTCCATACGTCGAAAACGATCCGCTCCGGCACGACGCGGCGCCTGGTTCCCGAGATGTACATCGAGGTACACCCCGACGACGCCAAGGGCCTCGGTATCGTGGATGGCGAATGGGTGCGCGTCGTCACACGCCGCGGCTTCTACGAAGCGCGCGTGTCGATCGGCCTCGATTCCAAGGTGCGTCCCGCCCGGAACACCGTTCCACGGGGTTACATGTTCAGCCCGTGGAATCTCTCGGTCGCCGATTCTGCCGATCCCAAGAAGAATCGCTGGTTGGTCAATGGTGTGAGCCACCGCGCCTTCGACCCAGTCAGCGGTCAGGTGGATTTCAAGAAGCTCGCGGCCCGGATCGAGAAGATCTCGTAGCCGCGACGCGCTGATAACCGGAGAACACGTGTCAATCTTCGATCGCCGCGGATTCCTGGGAGCTGGCATGACGATCGCACTGGGTGCGATCGGCTTCGCACTCGGCCAGTCGAGACGTGCCGCTGCGAGAGCGCGGATGGTCTTGCGACCACCCGGCGCACTCCCGGAAGCGCAATTCCTGGACAAGTGCGCGCGGTGTTTCAAATGCGGCAATGCGTGTCCGAACGCCTGCATTCGATTTCACGGAATCGACGCCGGCCTCGAGAATGCCTTCACGCCGTACATCAAACCGCGCGATCGAGGCTGCGTGCTGTGTGGTGAGTGCGCGAAGGTGTGCCCGACGGGCGCCCTGAAACCATTCTCGGCTGATCGCGAAGGCTGGCTCGAAAATGTCGACATGGGTACTGCTCGGCTCAACAAGAGCATGTGCTTCAGCTACAACGATCGGACCTGCGGGGCCTGCTACCAGGCATGCCCACTGGCCGGCGAGGCGATCCGAATCGGAGTATTCGAGAAGCCACTGCTCGACCCGGAGAAATGCGTGGGCTGCGGGCTCTGCGAACAGGCTTGCCTGCACCTGCCACAGGCGATTCGCGTCGTGCCGCGACGACATGACGACGAGTTCGTGTCGTGACCTTTCGACGTGTCGCTCCGCAGATCGCACGCCACGCGCTGCAGTTGCTGGTACTTGCCTTCATCGTGTATGCGGCGTTCGGCGGTACGTGGCGCAACTACAAGATGGCCCACAACCAGCGGCGAATCGTATCGCTGATCGAGGGCGACTTCTGGGGGCGGCTGTACGGAGCAAACGAGGACATCCTCTCGCTCGGCGGTGACCCCTTCTATGCCAGCCTGGGCTTTCTCGGATTCCCGTGGTCATCGCGCGTTCTCGGTATCGATTCCGTTGATCCGATCCTGGCGATCGATCAGATGTTCAAAACGGGCTCGATTCCCCAATCCTTGTTGTTCGGCCTCGCCGTGCCGGTCGCGCTCGCTCTGGTTTTCGGCAGGTTTTTCTGCAGCCACCTTTGCCCGATGCGACTGCTGTTCGATGTCGGTCGACGCGTCAGATCGGGCTTGCTTCGGCTCGGTGCTCCGCTCCCCGAGTTGCGGTCTCCCCATCGACTCGGCGGCTATGTGTTGGCGGGCGGCCTGCTCGCATCGGCCTTCGCGAGCTCCGCGGTCTGGTTGTTCATCTTGCCGTACGTGAGCTTTTCGGCTGGACTGTTCCTGTTGATCACTGCGGGAACTGGCGGTGCACTGCTTGCCACGGCAGTGGGTTGGGTTCTGATCGACGCGCTCGCCGCTCCCGGTCTTTTCTGTCACAACCTGTGTCCGACAGGGTTCGTGCTCGAACAGTTGGGCCGCCTGTCGGTATGGCGGGTCCGCAAAACCACAGATGCACTGTGCCCCAAGAATTGCGCGCTGTGCAGCGAGGCATGCCCCTACGCGCTCACGCCGGAAAAGAACGAACGGGCGAGCGCTTGTGACAATTGTGGCCTTTGCGTCGTGGCTTGTCCGACCAAACGGCTCAGCCGACGCTTCGTGCTGCCGCTGGCTGGCGTAGCCGCATGCCTTTTGCCGATCATTCCGGGATCGGCCGAGGCGCATCACAACAAGGGCATCCCGCACTACGGGTATTTCGAAAACTACCCTCAGGTACCAACGGAAGAGTTCGTCGGGGTTTCTGACCGGTGGGAAATCAGTGCCACGCTGTTCAACTTCCAGGGCCTCGACCGACGCACTTCTGATACCCCCAACGACGTCAAGATCTACCTGGCACTCTACGATCTGGAGGCGGACTCCGCGTATACCGGTTCGCTCGACGTTGAGATTCGACGCGACGGCCAGTTGATCTCGCGTTTCGACCGACTGCGCGTCGACGAAGAGGCTGTCTACTCGACGCGTGAAACTTTCCCGGCAACGGACGACTACGAACTGGTCGCACGTGCGGGAGATGAGGTGATCCGGTTGCCGATCCAGGTCGACCTGGCATCTGACGCGATCAACTGGGGGTGGATCGCCGCCATCGTGCTGCCGGTAGGGGCCGTGTTCGCGCTGGCACTCGCGGCGGGAAATCGCCAGCGACGGACCCGAACGGACCGAATCGCGAGAGGTGCTGCTGTCGCTTGCGCTCTGTTGCTGCCACTTGTTGCCTCTCAAGATGCAGACGCCGAGGAACCCCGCGCCCATCACGCGCCAACCGCCCTTCACGAGAACCACGGCGAATCCCGATCCGATGGCGATTCCGGCATGGTGATGGTGATGGCCGGACTGCCGCTACCACTGTTTCTAGGCGGTATTGCTGGAGTCATCGCGCTCTCGTTTGCGGCGACCGAACGGATTCGGCCTGTCGGTCGAAAGATGCAGCGTTTCAATTTGATTCGAAACCGGCGCGTGTACGCGATCTTTCGAAACCGTTGGTTCCAGGCCGTCCCGCAATTGATCACGGCTGCAGTTCTGCTCTTCCTGGTCTATGCGGGACTGTTCGGGAGCCGAGTCTCGAACATTACGCCCGTCGCGGTCTGGACGTTCTGGTGGGGCGGCCTGATTTTCTCGGTTTTAGTGCTCGGGTCGGCCTGGTGTTTCGTGTGTCCTTGGGATGGGCTCGCCAACTGGATTTCGCGACTTCGAGTCGTGACTCGAACCGAGTCACTCTCACTCGGGTTGCCGTTTCCGAAGTGGCTCGAGGGGGTCACGCCGGCGATCGTGCTGTTCGCCGGACTCGTCTGGCTCGAACTCGGCACCGATATGGTGCGCGACCCGAGAGCCACAGCCTACCTGGGCCTCGCTATGGCGTGCATGGCTGTCACCAGCGCGCTGCTCTGGGATGGAAAGCGCTTTTGCGCGCATCTGTGTCCGGTCGGAAGAATCTGCGGCGCATACGCGAACTTCAGTCCCATCGAAATTCGAGCCCGCAATCCCCGCACTTGCGAAGTGTGCACCACGCAGGACTGTCTTCATGGAAATGACAATGGGTATCCGTGTCCGGTCGGGATCTCGCTCGCGACAGTCGCGGATACAAGCGACTGCACGATGTGTACGGAGTGCATCAAGAGCTGCGACAAACACAATGTCGCGCTGAATTTGCGTCCCTTCGGCGCCGACCTCCAGGTTCGGGCTGAACCTCGAATGGACCTGGCGTGGTTGATCGTCGCCCTGCTGGCACTGACGCTGTTCCATGGGCTGACGATGACCGATTTCTTCGAGAGTTTCGAACCGGGGCGACAAAGCGTCCTGAAGTGGATGGAACTCCGACTCGGCACGCAACCGGTCGTGAACTTCAGCGCCGCCATGGCGGTAGCGGTTTCTGTCCCGATTGGCTTGTTCTGGGCTTGTTGTCAGATCTCGACCGCCTGGGCTGGAAGCGGGGCAGGTAACCCGATCGACGTCCGGAAGGCATTTGCCAGCTACGCACTGTCGCTGCTGCCGATCGCTCTCTTCTATCACCTGGCCCACAACCTGATGCACCTCGTCATGGAGGGCGGCGCCGTCGTCGGGTTGCTCAGCGACCCGATGGGACGCGGGTCGGATCTGTTCGGAACCCGCGGCCTGCATCCGGCGGGTCTGGTCTCTCACGAAACGCTCTGGATCGCTCAGGTAGCGCTGATCCTGGTCGGACACGTGATCGGGATCGTGGTCGCTCACCGGATCGCGCGCGGCCTCTATCCCGATCGCTCTCGGGCGATGCGAAGTGTGATTCCGTTTGCTGGGCTGACGATCCTGATTTCGGTGTTTGGCTTGTGGTTGATGCATCTCGACATGAATATGCGCATCGGTCGGATGTGATGGTCGACCTCGGCCGGAGAAAATGGCTCAGTCAGCTCCTCCCGACGGCCATCGACACGGTGGTTCAGAACATCGAGCAGGAAGTGGTGCGACACATGCCCCATCGTCGGCGACCCCCGGGCGCCGCGGCCGAGCTTCAGTTTCAGGCGCTGTGCACGAAATGTGGCGACTGTGTGAACGCGTGCCCCCACGCGGCGGTCTTTACACTCACTGCGGGCATCGACGCGGGCACGCCGGTGATGCTTCCAGAACTGCGACCGTGTCAGATGTGCGACGGCTTTCCGTGCGCCGCGGCGTGTGAGACCGGTGCACTGAGGGTTCCCGAAGAGTCCACCGTAACACTCGGCAGCGTCCGGCTCGTCCCGGATCGCTGCATTACGTTTGCGGGGCCTGAATGCGGCGCTTGTGTTGGAGTGTGCCCGCCTGGAGTCCGGGCGGTGCGACTCGACGGCTACGTGCCAGTCTTCGACGACGAGCGCTGTGTAGGTTGTGGCCTGTGCATCCAAGCGTGTCCGACACTACCCGAGGCGATCGAGATGCTGTCACCCGATTTCGCGGCGTCGCCTGGCCTCCCCCCACTGGCCAAAGCTTAGAAATCAACCTGAAACCTCATTTGCGCGCTGTTACCTGAACCGTTGATGCTCTGATTTGCCGTTCTCCGGCTGCTCACGCCACTGTGTATGTAATTCAGCATCGCGCGCAGGTTCGGTGTGAGATACCAGTTGAGCCCTGCCGTCAGGTCCCACACTTTCCCTCCGTCGATGTTGGCGTTCGTGAGATCGAGGTACGAAATGCGCGCTGCCGTTTCCCAAGCGCCCCACTGTCCCCGGGTCGGATCGAAATTCTTCTCTGGCCTGAGGCGCGCGAAGCGCCCCTTACCCAGTTCATACGCCCGGTGCTCCCCGGTCAGGAAGTAGCTGACAAAGCCGTAGACGCCCCAAAAGTGGAGATCGTCTTGCCCCCCTGAGCCGTCGACCCAAGCGTTGGTGTACTCGGCCTGGACGGATAGAGGCCCGTGGACGCCAGCCAGCTCGATGTTCAAGATATCCGCGTTTGACGCTTCGATCGCGCCTGTATCCACGATGCGCTGGAGGAGGTGCGACTCGGGTCGCTCGCGAACGCGAAGATTTCCGGCGCTATCAGAATCCAGGAAACGGTGTATGTAGCCGGCGCCAAGGTGGAGAACTTTCGCACCGTCCTCCGCGTAGATGGGTACACCTGCGAGCCGGGCGGCGACATCCCACTTCGCGTCGCCCCAATCGTCGAAAGCAAAGCCCTGGTCGTTCGTGTCGCGAAATATCCCCGCCTGCCAGAGCACCTTGTTCTCGGCCAGATTTCCGGTAGCCATCAATCCAACGTTTCGCCCAGGGAAAAATGCGGAATTGAGACCGCGCTCCATGAAGGTGATGTCCTTGGAGCTCGTGGACTCCTGCAAGAACATCGGCTCTTTGAAATGCCCCACTTGTACCGATCCGACCTGACCGAGTTCCTTGAGGCCGAGGTAGACGTCAGTGAAGTCTGGATTGTCGTCGTCGTCGGGCTGCGCGAAATCGTATTCCGCCTTGAAAAAGATGCGATCGTAGACGTCACCCGAAAAGAAGATACGTGCGCGGCGGAACTCGACCCCGGTGCCGTCGCGGGGATCGATGCCCGCATCGCGGAAGTCGTCCTCGAGATCGTTGCTCAGGGTGCCGAGGACGCCATCGACCATGATTCGGCCGCCGAATTTGAGCTTGAATGCACCGTCGCTGCGCGAGACATCGAAACCGTTGTCCCACTTCGCCTTCCAGGTGGGGCCGGTTTCCGCCGAGTCCGCTGCGGCCGAGACGGCTGGCATCGCCAGCTTCGCGGCTTGCACGTCCGCCTTTTGCTTCTCCGCGGCAACTTTCGCACACCACGTCTCGTATTGAGCCGCGTCGATGTTTCCAGCGGCCAGTAGCACGCCGAGGATCTCTGCCGTCACCGACTCGCCACAGTCGACCGGACCCGCGTTCACGTCGTCGGCCAGAGAAGGAGCGGGGGCTCCGAGACCCACCGCGGCTGCGACAGCCAGTAGTTTCACGATGCGCATGCAATGCTCCTCTGTCAGAATCAGATGTCAGAATCAGAATTCGGCCGCGGTCCCGTTCGACTTCGACTCGGGATTCGAGCAGCTCTGGAGGAGCAAACTATCTGCCGAGGGTGACATCCACGTTCCGGCTGTGTGACAGTTTCATGAAGGCTGCTGACAGATTCGTGGCCATTTCACGAAGCCACGGCTCGATACGATCATCGAGAACTTGCTTCGGCTCGAGCGCGCAGGTTTGTCGAGCGGGCGGCTTGGCGGAAGGCGTTCAGGCGACGGGAAGGGAAAAACTAAAGCGGCTGCCCTTGCCGAGTTCGCTATCGACAAGAATCTCTCCGCCCATCGCCCGCACCAGATGCTTGACGATCGATAGGCCAAGTCCGGTACTGCCGAGCGCCCGCGACCGGGCGGCGTCGACACGGTAGAAGCGCTCGAAGATCCGTTCGAGATCGCCTGAGGGAATTCCGATTCCCGTATCTTCGATGCGAATCTCGACCTGTCGGTCATGCGGGTCGAGAAAAATGTCGATTCTGGATCCTGGGTTCGAATAACGGGCCGCATTGCTGAGCAGATTCGAGAGAACCTGTTCCAGCGCATTGCGGTCTGCGCGGCAAAGCGGAATTCGACTTCCGTGGACCTTGACTTCGATGGACGCCTCTTGAAAGCGGGGACCAAAGTCCGAGACCAGACCGTCCACCACGTCCACCAGGTCGACGGCGCTGAACTCCAGGCCCGACGCGCCACTCTCGATCCGTGAGAGCACGAGCAGGTCGTCGATCAGGTTCGACATCCGGTCGGCATTGCGCACGATTGCGTCGAGGTATTGTGATTTCTGCTCGTCGCTGACTTTCGAACCGGCGAGTGTCGCGGCGAAACCCTGGACCGAAGTCAGGGGCGTTCGCAGTTCGTGGGAGGCGTTGGCAATGAAATCGCGCCGTACCTGGTCGACGCGCCGTAGTTCCGAGACATCGTGAAACACGGCGACCGTGCCGGCGCGGGGATTCACATCGGGAAAGCCCGATGCGTGCATGAGCAGCACCCTCTTCTTATCCGTTTGAATCTCCAGCTCGCGCACGACGATGCCTTCGCTGGTCGCGGCCTCTCGCAATGCCTGGTCGACCTTCGAAGAGCGAATGACTTCGGGCACCGAGCGCCCCTTGAACTCCCCCCAGACCGAGAGCATCTCTTGCGCCCGCCTGTTGGCGAGCAGCACCTTCCCATCGCGGTCGATGACAATGACACCCTCCACCATGCTCTGGAGCACCGCCTCGAGCTGCAATTTTTCGCGCAAGGCGTCGTCAGCACCATCGCGAATCTGCCGCGCGAGGCGATTGATCGAAGCGGCAATTTCGCCGCGCTCGTCCCGACTCTCCCAGCGAAGTCTGCGCTCGAGTCGCCCTTCCGCGATGTCACTCACGACCTCGCGGAGTTCACTGATGGGTCGAAGACTCAGAAGCGACAGGCCATAGGAAAGAGCCAACGCCGCCAGCAAGCCCAAGCTGCCCCCAACAAGCAGCTCGCCGCGCAGCTCGGATGCGGCGGCATCGAGTTGGTCGAGAGAGATGGCCAGCCGAACGATTCCGGAGCTGCCCGCCCCATTCTCCTCGGGTACCCGAACGGCGACGTATAGGAGTGTTTTTTTCAAGGTATCGCTTCGGCGTAAGCCGTGACCGCTTCCTGCTCGCAGGGCGTCCATGATCTCCGGGCGGTCGGCATGATTCGAAAGGTTGTCAATCTCTGCCGGCGGGACGTCCGAGTCGCCGAGCACGCGGCCCATCGGATCCATCAGCGTAACTCTCGCACCAGCGGCCTCCGATCCGGTGCGGGCCAGCTGCTGAAGCTTTACAGCGTTGAATGGTTCGAACGGAATATCAGCGGCCATCTGACCGATGAGCTTCGCCTTTTGCTCGAGGTTCTCCACGAGGGTGGCGGTCGTTCGTTCCCGGAGCCCTGTCTCCGCCAGGAAGCCGCTCGCACCCACGACGATCATCACGAGCAACGCCAGAAAGCCCATGATCTTGAACTGAATCTTCGACATGCCTGCCCCGCCCCGAGACTTTCCCTGCCCCACCGAAACCCCAGGGCCGAGACTCAGTCGGTGAACCGATACCCGATGCCTCGCACGGTATTGATGTAGTCGCCAGCCTCACCGAGCTTCTCACGAAGTCGCTTCAGATGTGTATCTACCGTTCGGTGTGTCACCGCGATATCCGAGCCCCATATGTCATCGAGAAGTTGTTCTCGCGTCAGCACTCGCCCGGCCCGACTCATCAAAGCCTCGAGCAGGCCGAATTCCTTCGCGGTGAGCTCGATCGAAATCTCCTTGACCTTGCAGCGATGGCGTTCGAGATCGAGCAGCAACACACCATGTGCGAGTTGGCGTTCTCCCGACTTGGACGGTCCGCTGCGCCGCAGGACCGCTTTGACACGCAGTGCGAGTTCGCGTGAGCTGAAGGGCTTGGTCAAATAGTCGTCGGCGCCGAGTTCGAATCCCACCACCCGGTCCATTTCTTCCGAACGCGCCGTGAGCATTACGACCGGCAGCTGGGCGGTCGTGCTTTGAGCACGGAGCTTCCGGCACACTTCTGTTCCGGAAATGTCGGGCAGCATCAGGTCGAGGACGATTAGGTCGGGTTTGCGCCTCGCTACGCAGTCGAGCCCGATCTGTCCAGTGGCGGCTGTCTCTACAGAAAACCCTTCTTGAGTCAGACCGAAACGCACGAGTTCCCGAATGTCGGGTTCGTCGTCGATCACGAGGATGTGCTTGGTCACGAAGTCAGCTTCTGTGCGTGCTTGAGGTTGAGCGACTCTACGACCAGAATCACGTCCTCTGCGATATTGGTCGCATGATCACCGACCCGTTCGAGGTTCTTGGCAATCAAGATATAGTCGACCCATTGATCGGTTTCGTGGGGGCTGTTGCGGATCTGTTCGATCGCCATCCGAATCGTCTTGTCCTCATCCGCGTCGATCTGGTCATCCGCCGCGAGCACCTCTCGCGCGACTTTCGGGTCGTGATCAGCGAATGAGCGAAGCGCGTTTTTCAATACCCTCTGGCTGGAACGGGCCAGGGTCCTGAGCAGCTGCGGTGACGAGATCGGAGGGTGGTCACTCAACTGAATCGCGCTCTTGGCGATGTTGCGTGCGAGGTCTCCCACTCGTTCGAGATCGGTCGCGGCGGTCTTGATGGCGATCACCTCTCGAAGATCCTGGGCGACCGGCGCCTGGAGAGCCAGGAACTCGAGTACAGCCCGGTCGATGTCGACGTCGAGACGGTCAATTGGGAGATCGTCGCCGGCGACCTCTGAAGCCAGGCCGACATCCCGATCCCACACACTCTGCAACGCTTTTTCCAGGATCGCTTCTGCCAGATGTCCCATCCGGAGCATCTGTTGGCGCAAAGCCACCAGTTTCTTCTGGACCGGGGGGTCGTGTCGGTGGCTCATCTCGTTCCTCCTGGCGCCTGTAGTATCGAAACAGTATCGAAACAGTTTCGAAACAGCGTCGAAACAGTATCGAAACAGCGTCGAAACAGCGTCGAAACAGCAGGTAGCCCCGTTCGGTGACAAGACCGTGACATCGCCGTGGCGTGTCCGTGAACGTCTGGAATACCCCCGTGCCTGACTTTGTCACGAAAACGTCACAGATGCGTCAACGCGACATCACGAACGGTCCGTAATCTGCCCCCAATCGATTCAATCATACCCAATAACCCGCTCGCGAACGTCGCCGAAGCGGAGGAGAGCTACACGTGAATCTTGGAACCCAGATCCTCATCGCAGGCTCGATCGCCCTGCTGAACATCGCAGCTCCAGTACTGGCTCGCGATCAGATTCGCATTGTCGGGTCGTCTACGGTTTTTCCTTTTTCGACCGCCGTCGCAGAGCGGTTTGGCCGAACCACTTCGTTCAAGACGCCTATCGTCGAGAGTACGGGAACGGGCGGCGGACTCAAGCTCTTCTGTTCTGGAGTGGGGTATTCCACGCCTGACATCGCGAATGCTTCTCGCCGAATCAAGGAGTCCGAGGTCGGCTACTGCCACAAGAACGGAGTCGACGAAGTCGTCGAAATCCGCATCGGCTTCGACGGCATCGTACTCGCCAACGCGAAGACGAGTGAGCCTCTCGCTCTGACGACGAAACAGATCTTCCTGGCCCTCGCCCGTGAAATCCCCGTTGCGGGCAAGCTCGTCAAAAATCCGAACCGGACCTGGAGAGAGGTCGACGCTTCCCTACCCGACCGCAAAATTGAGGTACTCGGACCACCGCCGACCTCCGGAACCCGCGACGCTTTCGTGGAGATTGCGATGGAAGGTGGCGCCAAGCAGATCCCGATGTTGCTCGAGCTGAGTTCCAGTGACAAAAATGCGTTCGCGGCAATCGCCCACGCGATTCGGGAAGACGGCGCCTATGTCGAGGCGGGCGAGAATGACAACTTGATTGTCCAGAAGCTCCGCGCAAACCCGGCAGCAATCGGAATTTTCGGTTTCTCTTTCCTGGACGAAAACGAGGACCGCGTCCAGGGCAGTCCGATCGACGGTACCGTGCCCAGCTTCGAGGACATCGCAAGCGGCCAGTATCCGATCTCCCGATCCCTGTACTT
>JAQBGU010000014.1:0-11345 GCA_032128375.1 Deltaproteobacteria bacterium
CCGGCATCGTCCGGCCCCCGCCGTTTTCTGTCTGGGGGTTCCGATGGCGATTCAATCGAGTAGACGCGCTGGTTTCACAATCATCGAGCTGATGATCGTGGTCGGAATCATTGGAGTCCTGGCGGCGATCGCGATCCCGAATTTCCTCACCTACCAGGCCCGAACGCGTCGCGGGGAGGCATTCACCAACCTGGCCGCCGTCGCGCGATCGCAAACCTCCTTCGTGGCCGAAACGGGTGACTACTTCGAATCGGCCCCATTTCCCGATTTCACGCTCATTCCGGGCGGGTTGGGCACGAAGAAGATGACCTGGGATGCCGCTTCGGATGCAGCGTACGCAGCCATCGGCTGGAAGCCCGAAGGTAGCGTCTTCTATTCGTACGAGAGCAATACCGGGGCTACGGCGTGTACCTGCACGCAGTGTTTTACGGTCGCAGCTTTTGGCGACGTCGACGGCGACGCCGCACCTTCGGCGATCATGTACGTGCACCCGTCGGTCGATGGAAACGGGGTCGTCACTGGCGAGTGCCCGGCTGGTTTGTTCGGTTTTGGCACGCCCGTCGGACCCGAGGATGGAAAGCCGATATACGACAGCGTCGCCATACAACGAACGACGGACGAATTCTAGTCGCACGTCATTGGGGCGCGTCGCTCGACGGTCATTCCGGGGGGAATGAGATCACAATGACGGCCAGTCGGCAGAGATTGCGCACGCTCGCGATTCTGTCGTTCGCAATTGCAACGACTGGCGCTGCGCACAGCGCGATGGACTTTACGTCCCTACCCAAGGCAGAAGGAATCATCGTTCCCTCACCCCGGTTCGCGCGGCTGATGACACTCGGCTTCGACGCGGTCTTCGCCGACTACTACTGGATGCGTGCGGTGCAGGTCGCGGGCCGCAACGACAATGACGAGGACGGTGAGACGACTGCGGGACTCCTCGAAGCCATTGTCGCGATCAATCCATGGGTCGACCATCCCTACCGCTTCGCTGCGGTGTGGCTCAACCAGAGCCCCTCGCTTGTGGAGCGAGCCAATCGGATGCTCGAAGTCGGGATCGCCCATCATCCGGTGGAATGGCGCAATCGTTACCACCTCGGTTTCAATCAGTTTTTCTACTTGGATCGACCGCTGTTGGCGGCGGATACACTCGAAACCGCCATCGGGCTCGACGGTACGCCCCGCTACCTGCCGCGCTTGGTGGCCCGGCTGCGCAGCTCGCAGGGAGGGCTCGCGGTCGCCGCCGCGTTCATCGACGAGTTGATCGAACAGGCCGATGACGAGTTTCAAAAAGCGGAGTACGCGAAAGCGCTGGACGAGATCGAAATCGAGCGGCGCGCCCGCTTCCTCGATGCTGCGCGCGAAGAGTACTGGCGTCGCAACGGTCGGGACATCGAACGGGTGTCGGATTTGATCGCACCCCCGAGCCCCGTGCTCGAGCAGCTGCCGCGCGCCCAACTCTTCCTCGATGGGTTCGAGTGGACACTCGATGCGACGACGGGGCGGATCGTCTCGACTTTTTACAACTCCCGGTATGAACTTCACGTGGCGCATTCCGATCGCGAACGGCAGAAGCGTTGGGCAGAAATGACCAAGCTGCAGGAGGGGGTATGACGGCTTCCAATGACATCGTTCTCGTCGAAGACATCGTAAAAGATTTTCGGCCGGGCTTTGGGCTGCGGCGCAAACGGGTGCTGGATGGGATCTCGTTTCGGGTCCGCGAACAGGAGATCTTCGGCTTCGTCGGCCCCAACGGAGCCGGCAAGACGACGACGCTCAAGGTGCTGATGGGACTGATTCACGCGACTTCCGGCCGCACCTCGATCTTGGGTCACGCCGTGAATGAGACCGCCTTCCGCAGGCAGATCGGCTATCTGCCCGAGAATCCCTATTTCTACGACTACTTGACGGGCCGGGAGATTCTCCACTTCTACGCAAAGTTGTCCGGCGTCGAGCGCAGCAAGCGTGCCGGACGGGTGACCGAGTTACTCGGGCTGGTCGGACTCGGCGACGCCGCCGATGCACGGCTGCGGACCTATTCAAAAGGGATGTTGCAGCGTATCGGGATCGCGCAGGCACTGGTACACGACCCCCAGGTGGTATTTCTCGACGAACCGATGAGCGGCCTCGACCCGGTGGGTCGGAAGGACGTCCGAGACTTGATTTTGAGACTGCGAGAGCAGGGCAAGACGGTTTTCATGAATACCCACATTCTGTCCGACGTGGAAATGGTCTGCGATCGGGTGGCGATCATCGTGGCTGGACGAATCCGCTACGAGGGCGCCATCGACGAGTTTTTGCAGGCAGGCGAACCCGAGGTGGACCTGGTGCTGGCCAGGCTGCCGGCCGAAACAGCCATCGAGCTGGAACAGCGCTTCGGGGCAACCCTGCGCGGGCACGGCGAGCGGATCGAACTGCGTATCGGCGAGAAGGACGCCAATCCGGCCATGCGGATCGCGCTCGATGCGGGCGCAGAGGTGATCTCGTCGATTCCCCATCGCGTTTCGCTGGAGTCGATTTTCCTCACCGCCGTCAACGAAAGCAAGGTCGAGGAGGCAGCGGCGTGATTCTGCGCATCTGGACGCTGGCTTCCAACACGCTGCGCGAGGCCATCCGAAGCAAGTTGTTGTATACGCTGCTCGGTTTTGCGATCGCGCTGATTCTGTTGGCGATCGCACTCTCCCAGCTCTCTTATGTCGAGCGCGATCGCATCCTGCAGAATTTTGGGTTCGCGTCGATGCGCTTGTTTTCGGTTGCGATCGCGATCTTCGTCGGCGTGAATCTCATCCACAAGGAGGTCGACCGACGCACCGTCTACACCATCTTGTCCAAGCCCCTGTCTCGTTCGGAATTTCTGCTCGGGAAGTACCTCGGGCTGCTGGCCACGATTTGGCTGCAGTTGGGCATCATGGTGGTGTTCTTCATCGGGACGTCGATGCTTGCGGGGGCCCCGCTCGACGGTTCGCATGCCGCGGTGATTGCGCTACTGGCCGTAGAACTCGCGCTCGTAGTAGCCATTGCGACGCTGTTTTCGGCCTTCACGACGCCCCTTTTGGCTTCGTTTTTCTCGGTCGGGGTCTGGGTTGTTGGAAACCTGACCCGCGACCTCAAGACGATGGGTACGCACGCGTCGGACACGAGTATCGGTTGGATCACGAACTGGCTGCATCGCTTGCTGCCTGATATGGCGAGTTTCGATCTGACTCTGGAATCAGCGCACGGGCTACCGATCAGTGCTTCCGACCTGTTCATCCCGACGATCTACGGGGTTGGCTACATCGCGGTCCTGCTCGTGGCCTCGATGATCATCTTCGAACGTCGCGACTTCCGCTAGCGGTCCTACACTCCGAAACATGATCGAGCTGAGTTCTCTCCCGATCTCTTTCGTGGTAACCGCCGCGAGCGTTTTCGGTCTGGCCATCGGCTCGTTTTTGAATGTGGTCATCTACCGGCTGCCGCGTGGCGAATCGTTGTCGATTCCGGCGTCCCATTGCCCGGGTTGCCAAGTTCCGCTCGCGCCGTGGGACAACATTCCGGTTCTGTCGTTCCTGATCTTGCGGGGCCACTGCCGCCGCTGCCGGATCGCAATTTCGCCGCGCTACCCGGCGATCGAATTGTTGACAGCAGTGACCTTCGGAGCCATTGCGTGGCAATACGGACCGATCGCGATGATGCCCGTGTTTTGCGTGTTTGGCGCCGCGTTGATCGCCGCGTCGACGATCGACATCGATCATCGGATTATCCCGGACGAGATCTCGGTTGGCGGCCTGGCCCTGGCACTGGTTGTCGTTCCGGCTGTCCGGGCGCTGTCCGGCGAACCGCTTGCGCGCGAGTTGTCGTTTTCAGTGGCAGGGGCGTTGCTGGGTGGCGGGTCGCTCTGGGTGTTGGGTTTCGCGCACGCGCGCATATCGACCTGGTCGGGCCGAACTTTTGCCCATTGGCCTGGCCCCGGTGAGGAGTTGCCAAAGCCGTCGAGCCTTGACTACTGGCTGTGGTTTCCCGGAATGGGCTTTGGTGACGTCAAGTTGCTTGCGATGATCGGAGCCGTACTCGGCCCGCTGGGTGTATTCGAAGCTCTGCTGGCTGCCTCGCTGGCCGGACTCGCGCTCGGGCTTTCGTGGGCTGCGGCGACGCGAAGTTGGAAAGCGCCGTTCGGCTTCGGACCGGCCATCGCGGCCGGCGCGATGCTGGTCGTGCTGACACCCGATGGGTGGTTGCCCTGGCTGATCGGACTCTGATCCGGCCCTGGATCCGGCCCTGGATCCGGCCCTGGATTAGGCCCTGGATCAGACCCTGGATCGCGACTCTTGCTGACGACTCCCAGCGGCGGGCCGAAAATGGATCCCCGGGGAGGATTTGAACCTCCATTGACAGGTTCAGAGCCTGCTGTCCTGCCATTAGACGACCGGGGAATAACCGCTATCTGTACCCGACGTGGCGTCGATCATCAAGCCGCAGGGATCAGGTCGAGTGCCGCAGCGATCCGCTCGATGCTTCTGGGCTGTCCCAAAACCGTCAGAGTCTCGAAAATCCCCGGAGAAACCGTCCCGCCGGTCAGCGCAACCCGTACCGGCTGGGCCAGCTGTCCCATCTTCAGGTCGTCGTGACCTGCCAGCACGGCTTCGAAACAGCTCTTCACAGATTCGTCGGACCATGTCGCGAGCTCCGCCAGCGCGTCGTGGAGGTCTCGTAGCGGGGCGCGAATTCCAGCGTTCAGTTGTTTCTTGACGGCCTCGTCTGCATATTCGATGACGTCGCTCGCGTACCAGCGGGACAACCGCGCCATTTCCACCAGCGTCCTGCTGCGTTCGCGTTGGAGTTCCACGAGTTGGCTGAGGCCGCTACTCGGTGAGACGGATTGGGATATCTCGAGCGAGAGAAACGGGATCAGCGCCTCGACGAGTTCGGAATTCGGAAGTTCCTTGATGTAGTGCTGGTTGAGCCACAGCAGCTTGTCGGCGTCGGCCTGGGCGCTCGATCGGTTGACGGCTGCGAGATCGAAGCTCTGGCAGATCTGCTCGGAGCTGAAAATCTCCTGGTCGCCGCAGGACCAACCGATTCGGATCATCCAGTTGCGCAGAGCAGCCGCCAGAAAGCCCTGCTGTTGGAATTCCTGAATCGACACAGAATCACGTCGCTTGCTGAGTTTCTTGCCAGCGTCGCCGACGATCAACGGGACGTGCGCGAACCTGGGTGGTTCCGCGTCGAGGGCGCGGTACAGCGCGATCTGAAGCGGTGTATTGGGGTGGTGGTCGGCACCGCGGATGACGTGGGTAATTCCCATTTCCACGTCGTCGACGACTACCGCGAGGTGATAGAGAGGCTGACCGTCGCTGCGCCGAATGATCCGGTCACCGATCTCGGACGCATCCTGGCCACTCGGTCCGAACACCAGATCGTCCCAGGCCAGCTCGCCGTGCGCTGGCAAACGTAAACGAACCGTGTGTGGCCCACAGTCCTCAGCCAGTTCGAGGTCTCGGCACCGACCGTCATAGGTCCACTTGTTGCCGGCGGCAATCGTTTGCGTGCGGCGTTGCTCGAGTTCTTCTTTCGTGCACCGGCAGCGATAGGCTTGGCCCGTGGCCAGCAACCGTTCGACCGCGGCCAGGTGGCGATCGGAGCGCTCGCTCTGCCGTAGCGGCCCCTCATCCCAATCGATGCCGAGCCACTCGAGCCCTTCCAGCACCGCGCGCTCGGATTCTCGGGTCGACCGCTCCGCGTCGGTGTCCTCGATTCGGATGATGAGCTGCCCGCCGTGACGCCGGGCGTACGCCCAGTTGAACAGCGCTGTCCGTGCAGACCCGAGGTGCAGGAATCCGGACGGACTGGGTGCGAAGCGCGTTCGCGGCGTGGACGGGTCGGGATGAGTCAACTGGAGCCTCCTGATCGAGGCGGACGAGCATACCCGACGACCGCGGCTTGCTACGCAGCGCACTGTCTGCTATCAGGGACTATCGTTCTGGTGGCCATGTAAGCTACTGTTTTAGCTTAGCTATTTCTTTGTCCGGAAAGCTGAGTGCCAAGCGACCTCGCGTGTTTCCAAAATTCTCCTAAGATGAGGGAGAATTCACCCGGTACCTCATGTGCGGGCGACGGGAACTGGCTTTCGGGCCAGCCGGAGCGAAGTGATGAAGATTTCCATGGATCGCATGACTGAAAAACCAACCGGCGTATCGTTCGTGGCGGAGCGGGCCTGGTTGGAGACGAGGCTGGGAGATCCATGGCCTACGGAGGATCTTGCGGGTCCGCTGCGGTTCTCGTGTCAGGCTCAGATGATCGGGGACGATCTGTTCATCGAGGGGCTGGCCGAAGGAGAGGCAGATCTCCAATGCGGTCGCTGTCTCGGGGCGCTATCGTCAAGGGTTGAGTGAGGGGTTTCGGCTCGTCTTGGAGCCGGCCGGTAACCGGGTTCCCACGGATCCAGAAGGCGTACTTGCGCTGTCTCGCGACGGTGTGTGTCTGGGAGATGAGTTGGAGGCGGGTTGGTATCAGGGCAGGCAGATCGATCTGGGGGCGATTTTTGTGGAAGTCGTTTCGCTGGCGTTGCCAGCGAGTCCATTGTGTCGAGATGACTGCGCCGGCCTCTGCCAACACTGCGGTGTGAACCGATCGATAGCGGTATGCAATTGTGAGGAGACACCGAAAGACTCGCCGTTCGCGGTCCTGGCGGGTCTCCGAGAGGAAATGCACAGGAAATGAGCCAAGGAGACGAATCATGATTGCACCGAAGCGTCGAACCTCGAAGGCCAAGCGCGATATGCGCCGCTCCCACGATGCGCTCGCAGCTCCGCCGAGGAGCCTGTGTCCACAGTGTCGTGAGCCGAAAATGCCGCACCGGGTGTGTCCGAACTGTGGGACCTATCGCGGTCGCGAAGTCATACAGACCGACGAGGAGTAGTCGATCCGGTGCTTGCTTTACTCTTCCCCGGCCAGGGATCGCAGGAAGTGGGGATGGGCCGCGAGGTTTATCACGCCTCGGCTGCAGCTCGCGAAGTGTTCGACGCCGCAGACCAGGCGTTGGGCTTTTGCTTGTCGAAGATCTGCTTCGAAGGCCCGGAAGAGGAACTGCTCCGAACCGAGTTGCAACAACCCGCGATCCTGACGACTGGCATCGCACTGCTGCGAGCGTTGCAACAACAAACGGAAGTTGCACCGAGCTATGTGGCCGGTCACAGTTTGGGCGAATACACCGCACTGGTTGCATCGGGGGCGGTCGACTTCGGAGACGCGGTGCGGTTGGTCAACGCGCGCGGCCGATTCATGCAGGAAGCAGTGCCCGAAGGCCGGGGCGCGATGGCGGCGATTCTGGGGCTTTCGCCTGGCGACGTGCAACTGGCTTGCCAGGCAGCGGCCGCAGCCACGGGAAAGATCGTTACACCGGCCAACTACAACTCTCCACAGCAGACAGTCATTGCCGGAGATGCAGCGGCGGTCGAAGTCGCGTGCTCACGAGCGCGCCAGGAAGGTGCGAAACGAACCATTCCGCTGGCGGTATCTGCGCCGTTCCACTGCGGGTTGATGGCTCCGGCCGCTGAAAAACTCGCCTTGGAACTCGCGCGTGTACATTTCCGCGAAACTGTGGTGCCGGTAGTGACCAACGTCGAAGCCACTCCAAATACCGATAGCACGCGGGTGGCTGCGCTTCTGGAAGCGCAGGTGACAGCGCCGGTGCGGTTTGTCGAAATGGTCGAAAAGCTGGTGGAACTGGGTGTGACACGGGTTTTGGAGGTGGGCACGGGTCGCGTCTTGAGCGGCCTGGTTGCACGTACCTCTCGCAAACTTCAGCGCGCGTGTCTTTCAACGTTGGGTGACATGGCCGACGCCGCTAGCTTTGTTTCGCTCGCGCGGGGCGTGGACGCGTGCTAAGCGCTCAGCCAGGGGGGTCGGGAATGGAACTGGAAAACCGCGTGTCGGAGATCATCATCGAGCAACTCGGAATCACCAGAGATGAGCTCGTCGCGAAAGCGAGCTTTATCGATGACCTCGGCGCCGATTCGCTCGACATCGTCGAACTCGTGATGGCGATGGAAGAAGAGTTCGATATCGAAATACCGGATGACGACGCCGAAAAGATCCAGACCATCGGCGATGCAGTGAGCTACGTGAAGGGAAGGCTCGAGACCTGATGCCCCGCACCTCCACCAGACGACGCGTCGTCGTCACGGGTATTGGGTGTGTCACTCCGCTTGGAGCCAATGTCGAATCGACATGGAACGCGGCAATCGCGGGGCGTTGTGGGGTCGCAGATCTCACTCGGTTCGATTCCTCGGCGTTTCCCGTTCGCATCGCTGCGGAATGCGCGGACGAGTTCGATGTGGGTGAGCTTCCCAAAAAGGAAATGCGGCGGCTCGACCGGTACGTTCTGCTGGCGGTCGCAGCGGCGCGAGAGGCCGTGCTGGATGCCGGAATCCAATTCGAAGAGCAAGCGAGAGACAGGGTCGGGGTCGCGATCGGATCGGGTATCGGCGGTCTGCAGACGCTGTCCGATGCCCATCGCGCGCTGTATGACTCGGGCCCACGAAGAGTTTCCCCGTTCACGATTCCAATGTCGATCTGCAACATGGCCAGCGGTTACGTCGCCATCGTGCATCAGTTGCGCGGACCGAATCTGACCCAAACGGCGGCTTGTGCGTCTGGCGCGCACTCCATCGGCGAGGCCGCGCGAGTCATCGAGCGCGGCGACGCCGATGTGATGCTCGCCGGCGGCTCGGAAGCTCCGATTACCGAGATCGGGCTCGCGGGTTTCGCCAGTATGCGAGCGCTGTCGACACGCAACGAAGGACCTGGCGCCGCGAGCCGGCCGTTCGATTTGGATCGCGACGGGTTCGTGATCGGAGAGGGCGCCGGGGTGTTGGTGCTCGAGTCTCTGGAACACGCTCAGGCACGAGGTGCCACGATACGGGCGGAGGTTCTGGGCTACGGCATGACGGCAGATGCGGCCTCCATCGCGCAGCCGACGGAATCCGGCGAAGGGGCCCTTCGCAGCATGCAGCTCGCACTGGCCGATGCGGATCTGCCGCCCACAGCGGTCGATTACATCAACGCCCATGCGACCAGTACGCCCCAGGGCGATCCGTCCGAGGTGCGAGCCATTCGCAGCCTGTTCGGCTCGCATGTCGACTGCGTCGCGGTGTCGGCCACTAAGTCGATGACGGGTCATCTGTTGGGCGCTGCAGGAGCCGTCGAGGCCCTGTTTTGTGTGAAGGCGCTCCAGACCGGCATGCTGCCACCCACCATCAACCTCGAGCGTCCGGATCCGGAATGCGAGTTGGACCACGTTGCCAACAAGCTGCGCCGGGCCAACATCAGCATCGCCTTGTCCAACTCACTCGGCTTCGGCGGAACCAACGCCACGCTGGTCATCGGTCGGAGTTAGCCCGTACCAGCAGGGACTCCAGCTCTTGCGCGTGCGCCGGCAGCTGGAAAATTTCGAAGCAATCGCTCTAGCTTCCGCGAGCGAAGATCTCCAAAGATTGGCAAACTGCGTCTTCACCGCCGGCCAGCAGCGCGCACCCGGCGACCCGAATTGATTCGACGGTCTGAATCGCACAGGAGAAGCGATGGGAATGACGGATCGACCCATCGTGATGGCAAGCGATCATCGTGGGTCGGCGCTCAAAGACGGGCTTCGCAAACTGCTCGAAGCGGATGGCTACGAAGTCCGAGACTACGGCACGCACGGCTCGGAGTCGGTCGACTATCCGGCATTCGCCGCGCCCGCCGCCCGCGCGGTTGCTCGTGGCGAGGCCGACCGCGGCGTCGTGATCTGTGGCACTGGACTCGGTGTCGCGTATACGGCGAACCGCTTCGCGGGTGTTCGGGCTGCACTCGTTGCCGACGTAGAGACGGCGAAGCTCGCGCGCCAGCACAACGACGCCAACATGCTCGCGCTTTCAGGCGACACGCTCGATGTAAAACTGGCGTGGGCGATCGTCCGCGCGTGGCTCGACGAACCCTTCGAAGGCGGACGGCACGTGCGCCGAGTCGGCTTGATCGATTCGTTGACCCACCAGGCAACAGATGGGGCGCTGGCGGCCGCGGACCCCGAAATCGCCGTCGCTGTCCGCGCCGAAACCCGACGCCAGGCGTTGTCACTAGAGCTCATCGCGTCGGAGAATTTCGTTTCTGAGGCCGTGCTGGAAGCCGTCGGTTCGGTGTTGACCAACAAATATGCCGAGGGATATCCCGGACGGCGCTACTACGGCGGCTGTGACGAGGTCGACGAGGTCGAAACGCTCGCGATCGATCGAGCCAAGCAGCTGTTCGGTGCCGATCACGCCAACGTGCAGCCTCACTCAGGTTCGCAAGCAAACGAAGCGGTATATCGCGCAGTGCTCGACGTGGGCGATACGGTACTCGCCATGAACCTCGATCACGGTGGGCATCTCACGCATGGAAGCTCCGTCAATTTCTCGGGAAAGCTCTACCGGATCGTTCCGTACGGCGTACGTCAGGACACGGAGCGCATCGACTACGACGGACTCCGGGAGCTGGCGTTGACGCACCGGCCGAAGATTATCCAGTGCGGAGCCACCGCATACTCGCGCGCAATCGATTTCGCCGCGTTTCGCGCCATCGCAGACGAGGTGGGAGCGGTGTTGTTCGCCGACATCGCGCACATCGCCGGCCTGGTCGTGTCGGGTGTTCACCAGAGCCCGCAAGGACACGCGCAGATCTACACGACGACGACCCACAAGACACTTCGCGGACCCCGCGGAGGCCTGATTTTGAGCGACGAAGTCTGGGCGAAAAAGATCGACAGTGCAGTCTTCCCGGGAGGGCAGGGCGGGCCGCTGATGCATGTGATCGCTGGCAAGGCCGTTGCGTTCCGCGAAGCGATGGCGCCAGCGTTCCGTGACTACTGCCGCCAGATCGTCGCGAATGCCCGCACTCTCGCAGAAGCGATCGTCTCGGCAGGCCACAAAGTCGTCGCGGGCGGCACCGACAACCATCTGTTCTTACTGTCGCTGGTGGATCGGGACGTCACCGGCAAGGCGGCCCAGATCTCCCTCGAGCGCGCCGGAATCACCACCAACAAGAACATGGTCCCATTCGACCCGCGCAAGCCGGCCGTGACGTCCGGCCTGCGCATCGGAACCCCGGCGGTCACCACGCGCGGCATGCGCGAAACGGAGATGGCCGAGATCGCCGGGCTGATCGCACGGGCGCTCGATCATCCGGGCGACGTGGAGCAGCTCGACCGCATCCGCGAAGAGGTCGAGCTGCTGTGCCGCCGTGTCCCGTTGTATCCCGATCGCTGGGACGACGACGCCTGAGCCGTGCGCTGTCCCTACTGCAGCGACGCCGTGAACAAGGTCATCGTCTCCCGACTCGGCCGCGATGGG
>JAQBGU010000015.1:0-18652 GCA_032128375.1 Deltaproteobacteria bacterium
TCCGCCGGGGCAGAGTAATTCGTGAGTTGCCACGCCGTGAAGCGTTTGCCGATCGCTCTCCACCTTCTTGTCGGGAACAGCGTAACATGCCTCGTCGGTCTGAGGCGCAGCCTCGCTAGAAGTAGAACTGCAATGGCGCGAGGAAAACGGCAGGAACTGGTTGAAACGGCTCTGGAGCTGTTCCACCGCGGTGGCTTTCACGCGACTGGGATCGACCGGATTAGGGCCACGGCCGGTGTCGCAAAAATGACCCTCTACCAACACTTCCGATCCAAGGACGAGCTGATCCTGGCCGCATTGCGCCTACACGACGAGCGTTTCCGCAACGAGTTCATGCGCAGCATCGAGAGGAAATCGGACGATCCCGAACAGCGCATGCTGGCGATATTCGATGTGCTCGCTGAGCTGTTCGGCTCGGGCGAATCGGGTGGCCGTACGTTCATCAACGCCTGTGCGGAGTACGCCGACCCGGATTCTGCCATTCATCGCGCGGCCGCAGGCACAAGCGCATGGTTCTCGACTATGTGTGCGAACTCGCCATGCTGGCCGGTGCCCGAGACGCAGTTTGCCTCGCACGCCACCTGTGCATCCTGTTGGACGGCGTGATCGTAACCGCGCAGGTCTCTGGCAACGCCGATTCTGCGCAACCTGGCACGCCAAGTCGCAGTCTTGATTGTTTGCGAGCAGCTCGGAGGAGGCTGAGCACGACGCTGGCCGGGCTTCGCTGCTATGGAGAACTGCACCTATAGACAGCTAGACAGCGACCGCCGGCCGCGTCTGAAACGTCCCGGAACATCCCGCGGGCTAGAACATCGGCGGGCTGTGGAAAGCGAGCGCCTCACCGGTCGTGGGATGTCGAAAGCCGAGGTCGCAGGCGTGCAACTTCATCTGACCGGGGCCCGTACCGCTGCCGTAGAGCGGGTCGCCGACAATCGGGATGCCGAGCCCGCGCAGGTCGGCCGAATGGACGCGCAGCTGGTGGGTCCTGCCGGTGATCGGCGTGAAGGCGACCCTGGTGAAGCCACCCTCGATACCGAGATTCTCCCAGTGGGTAGTACCCATTTTTCCGTGGATCTCGTCGTAGATTTGCATCGGGCGGTGATTGATGTCGAGACGAAATGGCAGCTGTATCGTGCCTCGTTCGGCGCGGAGTTTTCCGTCGAGCAGCGCGATGTAGCGCTTGCTCGTCTCGCGCCGCTGAAACTGTATCGACAAGTTTCGCTGCGATGCCGCGCTGATCGCGATCACGATCAGACCTGAGGTGTCCATGTCGAGTCGATGTACGGCGGGCTGTTCAATGCAACCCGGATAGAGCTTTCGGACGCGAGCAGTCACGCAGTCGCTCTTCTGTGGCCCGCGCCCGGGCACCGACAAGAAGCCACTCGCCTTGTCGACCACGACGAATTCCGGGTCTTCGTGGACGATGTCCAGTGACGACTCAGGGTTCATGGTCGAGCCCGCATAGCATGAATCCCAAGATGGGTTGGCAGCGAGTCTGGCAACAAGGATGGAAGCCGCCGGGCTTTCGCGCACCAGACTTGTTCGTTCCACCCCAATAGAACTCCGCGATCCCGATCGGTGTGAGGCCGTTGCATGCCGCGTGATTCAGCAGCTTTGGCGCGCAGCACTCGCCGGTTCCGGCGGCGATGCTTCTCGATTGCGGTGGGGGAAGCGCGAACGCGTCTTTCAATGAGCGGGTTTCGGCGCGAAAATTTTGAAACGAATACAGCGCCTCCATGCCGCGCCAGAGATCTTGCGACAAGTGCTTTCGCTCGAGTGCCAGGCCGGCGGCCTCGGGAGAGCCGGGAGCCAGCTCCTGCAGTTTGCCGGTAATTTTCTGGATCTCTTCGATGCCGGGCAATACGATGCCGTAGAACGACTCGGGGCTGAGGATAGGAGCAACCCAGCCGTCGACATCGCGAATGCCGCCACGCAGCGAAGAAAACGCGCGCAACACAACCGTGCGCCCGCGATCATCCCGACACTCGAGGACGCCAAACATGTGCCCCCGCTCGCCGGAAAACAGCTCATCGAAGCCGAGTCGCGGGTCGGCTTGTTCGTCCGCAACGGGGTAGTCGAGGCGCCCGATCTGCTCGAATTCCCGCATCAGCACGCGCGCATGAGCTTGTGCGTTACCCACCGGCAATCGGTGCGTCGTGTCGCAGTCCCGGCAGTAGCCAAAGCATGGCGCGGTCTCTGCGGATCGGAAAGAATCGGTCATGGTCTGATCGAATCGTAGGTTATCGCGCCGGCTTGGCTGTGTCGCTGAGGACCCAGCCCTATGCGAAATTCGCCCGAATGAGGATGCCATGACCCGACCTACCTTGCGCACGGAACTCTGCGATCGTCTTGGCATCGAGTATCCGGTCATTCTTGCAGGCATGGGCCCCGTCGCGGGGGTTGGCGCTCCGGTGGCGACGGCCGAACTCGCCGTCTCGAACGCGGGAGGCCTTGGGGTTCTGGGGGGAGTGGCATATTCGGCTGACGCGCTGCGAGCCGAAATCGAGAAGGTTCGTTCACCTACAGATAAACCATTTGGTGTCGATCTTCTGCTATCTCCGAACTTTCTGGTGCCGCGAAGCCGAACTGGCAGTGGTTCGGTCGAGCAGGCGCACACGGCCCCCAAACTTCCTTCGGCTCACGTCGCGGCAATACGAAAAATCGCCGACGATCTCCAGATCGAATGGAAGCAGGCGCCAGCCGCGCCGACCGGTATCGGCAGCTCTTGGGTTCCCGAGGGTCAGAGCTACGCGGGTGCGCAGATGGAGGTGGTGATCGAGCAGGAGGTCCCCGTATTCGCGTCTGGTCTGGGAACGCCAGCGCCATTTTCGGATGTCTTGAAAAAAACATGGAATCACCATCATTTCGCTGGTTGGGACGGTACGCGCCGCCCGTCAGGTCGCCGAGGGTGGCGCTGACTTCGTGGTGGCCCAGGGCACGGAAGCCGGTGGTCACACGGGCCGAATTGGAACGCTTGCACTGCTGCCGCAAGTCATGGATGCCGTTTCCCCGGTTCCGACGATCGCCGCGGGTGGAATCGCCGGCGGCCGCGCACTCGCCGGTTCCATCGCGATGGGCGCGGTGGGCGGTTGGGTCGGTTCGGCGTTTCTGGTTTCAGAAGAGGCGAACCAGCCCGAGCTCCAGAAACAACGCATCATCGATGCCGCCGCCATCGTGACGCGGCTGTACTCGGGCAAGACGATGCGCAACATCAAGAACCCGCTCATCGAAGCATGGGAGGCTTCGGGTCTTCAAGCGCTTCCGATGGGGATGCAGGGGCTTCTGATCCGCGATCTGCTGTATTCGATCGAGCAGGCCGGGCGTCGAGATCTGTTGATGAATGCGGCGGGTCAAACGGCAGGCATGCTCAACGAGAAGCGTCCCGCCAAAGCGATTCTCGAAGAGATGGTGGCGGAGGCTGCGGAAGTGCTGTCGAGCGGCCTCGCCAAACGTGTTGTCGCTTCGGTCTGAGCGATTGCTGGTTGCTCAGATCGGCTGGGGGTTCCCTTGTCAGCGGGTCTCGAGCTGGATGGTTCCGTAGTCCCCGGCGAAGGCCCAATCTGAAGGCGGCGGTTCGACGTCACCGCTGAGCCCGCCACCCGGCAAGACCGCGAAGGGGCCGTTGCCGCGCGGACCGCCGATTCAGACTCACGATGTGCCAGACTGCGGCGTGCTCAGCTCGTTATCCGTGATCGAAGACCCGTGGTTCTACGCCACTGCAATCGTAGCCGTACTCATCCTGGGAATCGCGAAAGGCGGGTTCGCGGGTGGGGTCGGACTGGTGGCGGTGCCGCTCATGTCGCTTTCGATCGAGCCCGCGCGCGCAGCTGCGATCTTGCTTCCCATCCTGATGTTGATGGACATGCTGGCGCTGCGTCCCTGGTGGGGCGACTGGGACGTTCACAACCTGCGCACCATGGCACCGGGCGCGGTGTTGGGAACCGGCATCGGGCTTGCCACGTTCAACCTACTCTCCTCCGATGCGCTGCGTGTGATGGTCGGGAGCATCGCGCTCGTCTTCTCGCTTCGCTGGTGGTTGGTGCGCGACATCGGCCCCGCGCGCGTGGCCAGCTATGCGCGGGGCACGTTCTGGTCGACGTTGGCGGGATTTACGAGCTTCAGCCTCCACGCCGGCGGTCCGCCATTGCACATCTACCTGCTGTCACAACGGCTCGACAAGTCGACCTTCCAGGCGACGACAGTGGCCTTCTTCTTCGCGGTGAATTGGCTCAAGCTCGGCCCCTACGCTTGGCTGGGACAGCTAGACGGCTCGAACCTTGCCACTTCGCTGCTGCTTCTGCCGGTTGCGCCCTTCGGTATCATGCTCGGCGCGCGGATGCACCACCGCATCGACGAGAAGATTTTCTTTCGCATCGTCTACGCGTCGCTGGTCGTGCTCGGGTTGAAGCTGATCCGGGACGGGCTGGCGGCCGGGTAGCCAGTCGCTCATGCCGAGCCAATGAAGGCCGCAGCCATCTTCTCGTCGCAGCGTCCAGCTGTGCGGCTCCCGGCCCACCGCGTTAGGCGACCGCGGTACCACTCTGTCTCCCCGCGTGGCGACGCCGGTTCAGTCCACCCAGTCCCAGCAACCCAAGGGCGAGCGTCAGAATCTGGCCAGGTTCTGGAAGCGGCGTCGGATCGCACGGGTCACCCAGGCCATCGGTGTCGGTGTCGAGCTGGTCGTCGTTCGGTACGCCCGGGCAGTTATCCGGGCCGTCGAGCAGCGAATCGAGGTCGCGGTTGATGCCCATCCGGAACCCTGAGCCGGGCGGCGCCGCCGTGTAGGTGATCTCCTGACCAGCCGCCCCTGCCATCGCGCGCAGTGCCGCGTCGGTGATGGCCGCGCCACCGTCGTCGGGTTCAAACAGGTCGCTCGACGCATCGTACGCAAAGCCGCGCTGGCTGCCCCCTTGATCGAGCTTCGCGATCAGGTCGCACTCGTTGACGGCTCCACCGTTGATATCGAACAGGACCTTCGAATCGAAGGCCGTGTCGCAGCGCGCGAGCATCAAGGAGATGCGCGGCCCAGCTACACCGGAGTTGGTCGCCGTCAGCGTGATCTGCTGGCCGACGATCGGCGCGAGGTCTGAGTCCATCGCGATCATGAACGCCTCGACCTGGCTCTGCTCGGTGGGGTTGATGGTGAATAGCGATGCGCTGACGAAGCGGAACAACGTGTCGACCGAGCCATCATGGGTGAATCCAAAGCCGCGGACTTGATCGCCCGTCGCCGTGAAGGGCCCGTCGAAGGCGGTCGCGGTTCCAATCAGCGGCAAACGAGTTTCCTGTGGCTGCGATTCGCCGAACATTCCGATCTTCTGGTACATGCTGCGCAGGTGCGGAACTTTGAAAATCTCTGTGCCCCCATCGAAAGTCGAGCGACCGTCGCCACCGAAGAAACCGTTGGACGGGTCGAGCGTATGGCAATCGTTACAACTCGCGACCTGGTCGGTGTTGGGCGCGTCGAAGACCGTCAGTCCCTGCGCCTGGATTGTGGTCAGCGAGTTGTCGAGGTTGCGAGTCGGATTCGGCGGGTAGCGCAGCTGGAGAGCGAAATCCTTGAATGCGGTCATGTCCGAACCGGTGAGCGGCGAATCCCGCCCGACGAGCCCGGGAAACGCGCCATTGAACGCAAGGAATGACGAGGTTGCATCGCCTTCTCGGTCGCCCCGCCAGTGCTGAGGGCCTTGCAGGTCCATGCCTCGCAGACTCTGCGTCGTCATCGGGCCCTTCATCGGGTGGAACGTGCAGCCGTTGCCAAACACGGCCTGCTGGATGAAGCACGAAGTCAGGCCGCCAAAGAGTTGGGTGAAGGGTTCGTCATTCATCGGGTTGACGTTCGGCTTCTGGTTGTCGTCGGGATTACCGAGGTCCCAGCCAAGGTCGTCCATGTCGCCACCGACGTGACAGCTGGAGCACGAGGCCTCCCCGTTGCTGCTCGTGAAGTGGGCGTCGTAGAGGAACGGCCGACCGTCGACGACACTCGACGGCTCGGGGTTGTGAAGTGCGAGCGTCTGGACCTCGAGCTTCGTCCCAGTATCGACGACGGAGATCGAGTTGTTGAAGCGGGTCAGCACGTAGAGGCGCGTGCCCTGTAGGGCTAGCCCACTCGGTCCCCCCGCCGACAGCGCGATGTGATCGACCGAATTGGGGACGAATGCGTCAGTTTCGAGTGCACCGGTATCGAAGACACCCACCTTCCCGGAGCCGAACGACGCTACATACAAGGTGTTGCCGTCCGGCGAGACCACCATACCCATCGGATTGGCGAGGCTCTTGTCCTTCACGCCGGCGAGCGCCGGCAAGATCGAGTAGTCGATATGCTTGTTCAGGTGGCGTGGCACGACGTTGGCGCCGTCGAGCACCGTGACTCGCGACCGGGCCAGATTCCCCTGCACGGTCGCGGTCTCGCCGACAGGCTTGATCGGACCGGCCAGTGTTCCGGGGCCCTCGAAGCGCACGTGGTTCTGCGAGTCGGTGTTCGAAACGTAGATCTTTCCGGTAATCGGATTGACGGCCATGTTGAAGATCGATGTCCCGACACCCGCCCAACAACCCGCCCCGTCGCTGCAGCCCGAGCTGCCATCGACGGCCACCGGCGGGCTTGCATTGGCATTGATCTCGAAGACGTCTTTGTCGGGCAGGTTGAACTTCACCCAGCTGCTCCAGTCGCGACCGAGTTCGTCCTGCCAGGCGTTCGTCACGCCGTCGCGCTTCCACTTGACGATCATTCCAACCTCGGGGCGATCGATCTCCTGCGGGGTCTGGTTCTGGTGGGGCGGTGGCGTACCGCCGGGGGACGTACCGCCGTCGAGCACGCACGACGGCTCGGGCGTGTTGTTGTTCAGCGATGTGGCCCCGGTCAGGCAGATAAAGCCCGAATTCAGCGTCATGGTCTGGTTGCCCGAGTGAAAAATCGCGGCGTACACCTTGGAGCCGTCTATCGAAGTCGCCAGCGCTCGCGGCTTGTCGCCGAAAACGGTAATGATCGTCAGCTCGTTGCCCCCGAGCGAGGCGCCCAGGTTCGTTGCGTCAAAAACCCAAATATCGGCGCGCCCAATGCCTTCCTGATCGAATTCGCCGTCGGGATAGGGGCTATTCTGTCCGCGGTGCGCGGTCGTGATGAAAGCGCGGTTGCCATCGGGCCCGGCGAATACGATGTCACTCGGCTCGTCGCCGACGAGCAGTGTTCGGACGACTCGTGGAACGCCGCCCGAGACATCGACGACGCTCACGCTGTCGGACAGGAAGTTGACGACCCAGATTTCGTCGTTGTTGCGAGCTGCGACAGCGGTGGGCTCCATGCCGACCTGAACCGACCCGGCCGGCACGAGATCGCCGCTGGGCTCGATGGCGAAAATTTCGAGGTGATTGTCCGGTGTGTTGATCGCGAACAGCTGCGAGCCGTCGGGAGAGATCGCGACCGGGCGCCCCTGCAGCGTATCGAAGGTCAGGAATGTGCTCTGAGCGCTGGCGATCGATGCTGCCAACGAGAGTGTGAGGCACACCGCAAGTGACGAACACGCGCGCAAAGAGATCTGATCGCGGCGATTCTTCTCGTCGCGGCGGCTTGTTGTGAGGCGCTTCATAGAAAATCTTCCCGGGCGGATACTCGATTCCCAGGCATCGCGCATAGAAGAGTCGGTCTCGTATCGCCACACCGGGAGTTGCGGTCGCACTCTGCGCGGTCCTGTCATGCACTGCAATGACCAGCGCTGGCCGAAGTAGTGACCACAATTGGTATGTTGTTGCCTCACTCAGCCGGACCGCGAAAAATCCGATCCGCGTCGGGTCTATCGTCGACTCCGACCTCTCCGAATTCCCTGCATGCCCCGGTCGTTCATCGACAGCTCTTGGCGACAGGCTCGTCAGGCAGAGTGGCTCGATTGTCGCCGATCTCGCAGCTCGAATCCGAACCAGCGTCTTGCGGTCTAGGGCTTCGACTCGTCGAAGTAGCCCCAAGGAAATTCCGGTTCGATGACCGGCTTGAATCCTTCGGGTACCGGAAACGGTGACGTCACGAGTTCGAAGGCGCCCACTAGTGTTCGCAGCACCGCGTGGCCCAACCCGAGGGTGAAACCGAGGGCGAAACCCTGAGCGGCACCGTGAGCCCGCGTCTCCTTGACGATGTTACCGGGGATCTCGAGGAAGCCGCACGTGAGCCCCGCGAGACCCCGACCCGCTTTGCGCGCCGCGGTGTATTCCACCGCGCCGGCGACGGCGGGAAGCAGGAACGCGAGGAGTACCGCGACGCCGATCACGCGCCTCCAACCGCTGGCCTGCAGGCGCAGCGTCGGCTCGGGCTTCGATTTCGATGTAGATGAAATGGTAATGACAAACTCCCTTTTTTTGGGCCGTAGAAAACGGCGTGTGACGAATAGGGGCGGCCGGGTCCAACCGACTACTTATTCGATTCGATCCGATTTTACTGTGAGCACTGTCACACCCAGCGTTCCGCGGCTGGACGATCATTGAGATTCCCAACCACGAACAGGCCGAATATGATTGGAGGGGGCTCCACGCGAAGGGTCGGAGAAAGGCCTGAACGCGCCGCAGCGCTGGCCTGGCCCGTCCTCACCCTGTCGAGAATTTCGCAGGCCGCCGAAGAGGCGCTGGCTCCCGATCGCTATCGGATCCAGGAGGTCGCGGGTGTCCGCTCACTCGTTTGTGGCGAGGCGCCAGGAGTGGCTGTGCGCCTGCAGCGTGGCTCGACGGTCGCCGCCTCAGCGGCTCGCCGCGCGCCCCATGGTTCGATCTTCCTGGATGGAGCGGCGGCGGGCGGCCCCTTCGTCGATCCACAGCGAGCGGTCTACAACCTCGACCACCACGAAGGCTGCGTTCGCCCCTTCACGATGGCGACATGTGAGCAGGCGATGGTACTGATCCGCCGGCTCGTCGACCTGCGCCGCCGCGACTGGACCGTTTACGCGAACGATGCCGACCTCGACAGCGTGCTCGCCATCTGGGTGCTGCTCAATCATCTGCGGCTCAACGCGGACGACGGCCGGGTACGCGCCGCAGTGATGCCGCTACTGCGACTCGAAAGCACGATCGACGCCCACGGCCTCGAACACATCGACCTGTGTGGGCTCCCGAGCGACGAATTGCGCGAGGCTTGGTCGTGGATGGAGGAACTGAGGAACAGGGAACTCGCGATCAAAGAGCGAGGTCTCTGGGGACGCGGCGATCTTCTCGAATACCTGGCCGACCGCTTGCGTGCAATCGATGCTCTCGTCTACCCAGCGGATGCGTTCGAAGACGTCCTCGAGATCGAGGAACTCGCGCGTGTTCGGATGAGCGGCGACTTCGTGTCGGTCGCATGCCGCGCCTCCCAGGGAATCTATGAGGTCGAGCGGCAACTCCGACGCGTGTATGGTGAGCGACTCGGCGTGGTCGTCCTGCAGACGGACCCTTCGACCTACAGCATTCGGCAGCTCGACCCAGAGCTGCCCGCCAGCCTCGACGAGGTCTATCAACACCTCAACCTGCTGGACCCAGCAGCGCTGGGCGCGGGGTCGACGAATCGCTGGGGCGGCTCGTCTGAAATCGGCGGATCGCCGCGATCCACAGGCACGCGCCTCGCCGCGGCACGGATCGTCGAGGTGTGCCGCCACGTTTATGCCGAACAGAGCGTCCTGTCCCGCGTCGCGTGCGTAGGTTGGAGTTTCGCACTGACGGCTGGCGTTGTGCTCGTCGGGTTGTTGGCGGCGAGCGCGCCGCTGCTTCCGAGCCCGTCGTTCGACGGCGCGGCCTCCTTCGCCGCTGCACTGTCGCTGTGCGCTGCAGCTTCGCTGCTCTTTGGAGCCAGCCGGGCACCGGGGCTGGTCGGCCTGCGACTGGCCGGGCTCGGGAGCTTCTGGCGCGCTGCACCGGTGGCCGCGTTTGGCGCGCTGGCGGGCGGTGTCTGGATCCCGCAAGAGGCCGCCGGCTCGTGGCTGGCGCTCGCGACGTCCGCTGGTATGGCTCTTTCAGCCGAGGTGCTGTTTCGGGGCGTCGCATTCGGCAAACTCGCGTGGGGACTTCGCACGAAGCGCGTGCGGATGTCGGGGCTATTTTCCTGGCCGGTCTGGATCACAGCTCTTCTGTACGCGCCGACCGTTCTGCTCGTCCCGGTGATGACGGGACCCATCGCCCCGCTGGTACCGGAACTCCCCTCCAGTGCCGTTGCCGTGATAGGCGCGCTGTGTTTCGCTGTCGCATCGGGCTGTGCGCGGGAACGCTCGGGCAGCATACTGCCATCGATTGGACTGCATGCGACGGGGATCGCAATCGCGCTCCTGGTTCACTCACAGCTCTAATGCGATTTCGCCGAATTCTTCACCGTCGAACGAGACGGGCAGTGATGGTTCGCGCGGGTTCGATCTCGTGCACTACCGTCACCGGGGTGACTGAGTGGGTCATGGCGATCCAGCGACCTCTTGTTAGTCACAAGAGTCACAAGAGTCACAAGAGTCACAATCGGCAACAGTTCCGCAGAGGGTGGGAGAAGTTGTTCAGGCATCTCGCCTGCGTCATGTCAGTCGCCTGGTATCCGCCTCGGGATCGGATCGACGCATTGGCCATCATTTCACGCGGACGAGCATGCAAAGCGCGCATCGAATGGAAGTTTGCCCGCGGAAAGGACGTTCTGAATGAGCCCATCGATCTCTCGAACACGCCTGGGTGTCTTCTCGCTGCTGTGGATGTGGGCACTCGCCTGCGCACCACCTCCCACTTCGCCACCGATCAAGCCGGCGGTGCCTCGAGATACCGGACCAACGCCGGATTTGCGGCAGCATCGCGGCTCCCCGCAGGCCCACTCGCAGCCCAAACACTCAGCACTCAGCGAGGTCGAGAGCCAGACCTTGGCGGGGATCAACGTCCACCGGACCTCGCTAGGCCTTCGCGCGCTGCGACACGACCCGTTCCTTGCGGAAATTGCACGCGCCCACAGCCGTTCAATGGCTGATGGTCAGGCACCACTCGGCCACGACGGGATGTCGAGTCGGACTGCTCAGGTCCGCGCATTCATGCCATCTCGGCGCGTCGCAGAGAACGTTTCGAAGAGTAGCCGAGCGTTGAATCAAGTTGCGGGCGCCGCGGTCACGGGCTGGCTGGCCAGTCCGGTTCATCTTCGCAACATCGACGGGCCCTATTCGACGACTGGAATCGGCGCTGCCCGCAGCGCCCAGGGTGTCACGTTCATGACCCAGATCTTCGCCGAAAACTGAGAGCGCGACCCGTCTCGGGTCGCGCTTTGCGAAGGTCTGTGCGGCGGCGTTCGTCGAGGGCCGCTCAGGCTGCGTAGGAGAGGTAGAAGCTGCCCGCCAGCATCGCGAGCCAGGCGAAGGACACAGCGCGTACGATGGTAAAACCGCGCCGGGCGAGCCAATCGTCCCAGCTGCGCAGTCCCAGTGCGAAGAACAGTGATAGAGCGGGCGTGGTCGCGAGGCCGTAGAAGGCCTTGGCCTGGCCTACGTATGGCAGCCACAGTGTGGTGTAGAAGATGGAAAAACCTGTTGCCGCGCAGAACAGCGCGATCAACGCAAACGACGCGCGGCGCCCCGCAGCGGGATCGACCAGCGCGAGTCGTACCCCGCGTGCAAATCCGCTCGCGAGCAGCAACGTGACCGGGAGGGCGAGCGCGTAGCCGGCAGACATCCAGGTGTAGTTCCAGCCCGTGTGACGGAAGCGCAACATCGTCCGCCCACCGATGAAACCGTCACCCCAGAGCGTAGAGTACAAAGCGTCCCAGAACGAAACGAAGCCCGACAGGTACGGTCGGACAAGCGCTTCACCAAAGCTCAAGTAATAGGTGGGCGTGTGGAAGCCCGGTGGAGACCACCAGACGCGGGTCGCGCCAGACAGGTTCCAGTTGCCGACCAGAGCTTGAAACAGCATGACGTTGCGCGTGTAGAACCAACCGCAGATCAAAAGAGCCGGTAGCGTGAGTGCCGCAAAGCGCAGCACCCGCTCGGTCGGCCGCGCACGCGGCTCGAGCACGATCTTGAGGCCGACAGCGCCCGCCGCGCACGCCACCGTGACAAGTGCCGTGAATTTGGTGAGCAGTGCCAGGCCGAGCAACGTCGAGAGGGCGAGAATTCGCCAAGCGTCGAGGCGATCTCGCATCAAGAGATCGGCCGCGATGAACAGCGCGCAGCCCGAAAGCAACGAGTGCAGTCCTTCGTTTGACAGATAGGCGGCGATGTAGAGGTTCATCGGCAGCACCGCGGCGAACAGCGTCGCGTACAACCAGATGCTGCGATCGCCGGGTGCGAGCCGTCGCGCGAGGGCCGCTGCTACCGCGACGTTTCCAAGCCCCGTCAGGAAGGGCAGCAGTCGAAGCGCAGGAAGACTTGCGCCCAATCGTTGCAGCTGTGCGCACAACCAGTGAAACAAAGGAGGGTGATAGGTCGACCAGCCCTCGGTGGCGAGCGGCGACCCCCCCTCGGCCATCAGCTCGATGTAGGCGAGATGCATGGCCGAGTCGAAGCCGACGGGCCGTGCCAGCCCGCGGAATTTGGTCACGAACAGCGCCGTCCACAGAGCCACGACCAATAGCCCCACCGCCCAGACGAGCCAGCTCGTGTCAAGCTGATCACCACGCCAGCGCATGGCGAACGTCCCCGCGCCAAGCAGCGCCAACGCCGCGAGCGCCGGAGCGAGTTGCGCCAATGCGGTCGCCGGGGCTTCTCCGAGTTCGGCGTCCGGGGCGCGTCGCACGTCGCTCGCAATGAGGGCCCGCACGGTTTCGCCCCCGCGAATGTCGGCGTGCCACTCGTTGCCACTGGCGATCTCGAATCCGTCGCCCTCGAGTCGAAGGGAGAGCAGTGCCGGACCCCTCTTGTTGCGAACCTCTGCACGCAACTTGTTTTCGCCTGGCCTCAACCAACCGGCGACGTCTATTTCACGGAAGTGTCTCCAATTCGCGCCCGGCTCTGTGGGAAGCGCCACCGGCGAGTCGTTCACGAATAGTTCGAGTTCACCGAAGGAGCGAACAACGAGCGCAGCCGTCGCGGGGGGGTGTGACAGCTCGAAGGATCGGAAGAAACCCGTCAGCGGGCCTTCGCTTTGGCCCCACTGCTGAAGCTCCGCAGTCACCGGCGTGGCAGCCATGATCCAGGGCGCGCGTTCATTGCTCAAGATCACAGCGCCTTCGGGTGCGACCAACCCCCGATGGGCTGCGAGCCCAATGGCGAGCAGGGCGAGCGAGATCACGCCCACTCTCAAGAGCCGCTCAGCGCGCCCCGCCATCACTTCACGATCGTCCAAGCGTCGTCACTCAACGCGGAATCCTCTCTTGGGCTGATAGATGAGCTTGTGCGGCCGCCCGACGCGCACGGACCAGAACACTCTCTCCCCCTCGCGGTCGAGGTGAACCTGCCGACTAACAGAATCGTCGTCGAGCGCGATGATCGCAGCCAGAAAGTCATTGCCATATCCCATCAGGTCGTATTTCATCGCGTGGACCAAGTAGACGTCGCCCGACACGCCGGCCCGCACCCACTCCCCGTTGTTGGCCGCGACGCGGCGAATTCCCCAGAAGGGTTCCTCGAGCCGCGGACCGTCTGATGGCAGCAGGAACGAAAGGGACTGGTGGAAGCCCCAGTCGAGGCTGACGAGGTTGTCGTCGGCGGAAAGTGACGGATCGGCGGCGAAAGCGTTCAGTGCATCGGACCACCAGCCGCGACCGCCCGTTTTCGCGATCAGCTGAGCCGTGCGAATGTCGATCGCGACGCTCCCCACCAGTGCTAGCGCGGCCACTGCGGCGACGGTCGCGCGCACCAGGCTGTGTCGTGTGCGCCACCCCACTGAGAGCACGGCCGCGACCGCGAGGTGCGGCAATGGCAGGACGTTCAGGAAGTGATGAATGCGCGAGGCTCCGGGGAAAAGAAGCACACCGATCGTTGCGAGGACGAATGCGACCCATACGAAGACCAGCGGTCCGCGCGCTTCCCGCGTTTCTCGGAGGGCGAGAAGCACGAGCGTCGGCTCGCTCGCGAGCGCCACAACGCCGAAGAACCCGAATCCGACGTCCGACGGATCAAAGAGACGCTCGAAGCGTCCGCCCACGGCCATCAGACGCACGAAGTACGTGCCGTCGAGCGTCGTCCAGGCGGCGAGCAGCTTCTCCACGCTGTCGTCCTGCCGCGAGAGGCTCTGCGCCACGGCCCCCATCTCCGCGAGTGAGGCGATCATCGGTGCCGCGGTAACCCCTAGCGCGGTGGCGAATAGGACGAGGCCCACGCGGCGTTCGCGAATCCGCGCGCGAAGCGCGTCGCCCCCGGCGTGCGCGGCAGCGAGCGCCGCGCAGACTGTTGCAGCGAGGCACACGACAACGTCGACCTTGTTGTAGATGCCGAGTCCGAACGCGGTCCCCGCCAGCAGCGCCGTCCAGAGGCGACCGTCTACCAGGAAGCGAATGGCGAACAGCAGGCCGGCCGAGCGGAACATGAATCCACTTGCAAACGGGCCCCAGTCGTGTCGCGCGACAAAAAAGAAGCTCGGATCGGTAGCCAGCAACAGCCCCATCGCGATCGCCGCTCCGCTTCCGATCAGTCGCTCCGCAAAAAGCATCGCGAACAGCAGCCCGAAGAGCGCAATGGACAACGTCGTCGTGCGCAGCACTACCGGGGTCGCACCGAAGAGTGCAAAGCTCGGGATGAGGAGTTGGTCTTTGATGGCGCCCAGGTAAACTTGTGTCATCCACGGCAACGGACGCCCAAACAGAGGCACCGTGGTGGCGCCCGGCAGTCTGCCGCGAGACGTACTCTCGAGAAAATTACGCGCGCTGCCGGCTTGGATTACCTCGTCATAGTAGACGCCGGGCGCGTCGCCAATCCATATTGATGCGGCGAGGCTCGCGATCGCGATCGCGAGCCAGCATGCGATGACCGGTGAACGCCGCCGGTGGGTCGGCGTGCTCAACGGTGCTGCCCAGTATCGAGTCGCACCACCGGACAATAACACACAGACTTTCGGTTACCGCGCGCGCACGTCTTGCGAAGCCATCAGGGACGATTGCCGCAACGGCTTCGGTCAAATCGCGACAGCGTCGCGATGACGAGCCGAGGATCGATTGCCCGCGCTAGTTTTGTCCGCAACTTCGTTGGCCCGGCAGGCGCAACCGCTCCGACCGCGTTCTCGCGGCAACGCCGAACCGACCGGCCGCCAGCTTGCACCGACTCGCGGCTATTCGTGGGTTTCCGAAGCCCTCGCCGACGCCGCGATCCCCAGATCCCCGATCATGCGCAACGCCATTTGGTGATCAGGAAAACCGATAGCATCCGAATAGTTACCTACCGCATTTCATATAGCATGAAGCATGGTCAGAGCACAGTGACACGCATCTATGTGATTTTTCTGGCAGGCGTTATGTCGAAGGGATCGCCAATCGATCGCAGCGCTACGTCGGCGCGGAGGCCGTGGGTGGGGCTGCCTGAACGACGTGACGACCAGAGGGGCCGGGATCGTGGAAGTGGATGCGCGAGCTGCTCAACGATGCGGAATCAGGCAAGGCACTCCGGATCGGTTCCGGCATGTGGTCGACACACTTCTACTCCGAATCGGGAGCGACTTCGCAATGATGCGCGAACTGCTCGACTATCGCAGTCACGAGCAGATACCTGGGCGCATCCTCCGAGTGAGCCGAAGCCGTCACCGCCGGTAGCTCCGCTGGTCACCTCGCGACATGAGCCCACATCACGCGGCTGAGTCGGGCGGCGGACCGCGAGCGATTCAGATCGCGCAGACGCTATGGCCTCCTCCGATACAGAGGCCGACACCTAGGCCAGGAAAAATTTCACTCGCGTCGGGTGTGGTTTCTAGGTGATCGACAGCGTTCTCAGAACTTGCCCGCTGGGACAGGCAGCACCGGATTGAGAAATCGAACGAAACCCAGCCGAACGGCCGTCGCTTGGCCGTCGATTTCGACGCTTGCGCGTACCCCACAGTCGATCAGGTATCGATAGGCGAATCGAATGTCGGCTTCGAGGGATCGGGTTCCGATTTCGTCGAGACGATCGCGAAGGCGGGGTACCTCTGAAGGATGACGGGCGACGCTCTTCGCCACCCGCCATCCGCTAAGATCGCGATACTCCGTCTGATCGCATTGCAAGCCCGTCACATCTGCGGCGCGCCGAGCATCGTCATCCGGTACGAACAGGTAGGGATGAAAACGATCGTCTTCGACGCAAAATGCGCGACCATCTTCGAGCCGCCCGAACAATTGAATGACGGGTCGCTCGTCTCGAGTCCGATAGGTGGGTTGAAGTATGAAGCCGCGGGCCAGCATGTCAGGCGGGACGCGTGCCCGCTGCGACACGGTAGTCGGCCGAGTTCGTTGTCGCCCGTCAATTCGATGCGACGCTGGCTTCTGCTCGCCGTTGGGGTCGTGTGTTCGATTTTTGTTGGGTGTGGCGAGCGTGAGGCTCAGCCTCCCCGCCTACCGAACATCGTGATCTATCTCGTCGACGCGCTTCGCGCGGATCATCTCAGCGTTTACGGATACCCCAAGGAAACCTCGCCGCGGCTGGCCGAATTCGCTGCCGACGCCATCGTATACGATCGAGCGTTCTCGACGTCCAGCTGGACGCGGCCGGCCGTCGCGTCACTACTGACCGGGCTGCGTCCGAATCGACACGGAGCCGTCAAGCGCAACCGTGGTATCGATGGGCGAGCGACGTTGATCGGTGAGCGATTGGAAGCTGCCGGGTACCACGCGGCTGCATTCTCCACCAATCCAAACGTTCATCCGGCCTGGGGCTTCGGACGAGGGTTCGCGAAATTCGTAGACGTCAAGCCGGCCGACCGGTCGGTTCGGGCCGACGAGGTTAACGAGGTCGTCTTCGCGCATCTCGATGAGCGTCTCGAAACAGATCCGGGCGAGCCGTTTTTCTTTTACATCCACACGCGCGATCCACATGCCCCGTATGCGCCGCCCGCTGCCTATGCAGAGAAGTGGCAGCCCGAGGGGGAGTCGAAAATTCAAAAGATCGCAGCGGCTTACGACGGTGAAATCGCGTTCAACGATCATCATTTTGGGCAGTTGATCGATCGGCTCGAGCAGCAGGGTTTGTACCGTGATTCGCTGATCATATTCACATCGGATCACGGCGAAGAGCTGCGTGATCACGGAGCCGTCGGCCACGCACGAACGTTATTCGACGAGGTCGTGCGCGTTCCCCTACTCATCAAACTGCCCGTTTCGGAGGCCGGTGGAACCCGAAGCGAGAACGTGGTCTCGTTGTTGGACATCGTCCCGACCATTCTCGACTTGATCGGCATGTCTGGCGACGAGGGCGTCGAAGGCGTGAGCTTGCTCGATCGTGCAGCTTCGGGTTCGGACCGACCTGTATTCATGACGTTGGACCTCACGGGTTACGGAGTGCGAAATACGGCAGACGCGGTGTTGTTCGGAGATCGCAAGCTCATCGAGCGGAGCAATCCACAGCAGCAAGTTTTATTGTTCGACCTCGGCGCAGATCCTCGTGAGCGGAGCGACTTGTTGGTGCGCAATCCGAATGCAGCCGACGACCTGTTGCAATTGCTCGACCGATACCGGGAACCTGCAGGTACTGGAATGCGGTTGTGGTTGGTGGGAGCGGCCGGTGCGAACGAGACATCGTGTGTCGGCGTTCTGCGGACGACGGGTCGGTTCGTCGACGCGGAGGGTTTCGAGTTCGAACTAGAAGATCAACTCTCGGTCCAAGCCGACGGTCGAGCGCTTCGATTTGCGACGGTGCTCGAAGGTACTCAAGGACGACGCTGGAGGGCGGCCGATCGCGACGAGATCGGGTTTGCTATCGACCCACCCGATGCCGAACTCGTCGTCGAGTCGCTAACGTTTTCTAAATCTTCGGGCCAATTTTTCGCAGGCCAAAAACGGCGGATCGTTTCGGAGTTTCCCGCGGTGTTCGCCGTCGACTCGGAAGCCATGAAGGTGGATAACATCGCGCAGATGATCGAGGAGCCGGAACGGGACACGGCGAAGATCAACGTCTATCTTGGGAATCTGTCCCATGTAGAGCCTGGGCAGGTCCGAATCGACGCGGAGATGGAGGCACGTCTCGAAGCACTTGGGTACGCGAAATAGGCGAACGCCACGCGAGTCGCGTCGCCCCTCGGTGTTTCGGAAAGGACTCCGAGATACGACGATCGTGCTCAGGTCAGGAAAGCCCTTTCCCAAGTGGTGATCGAAAGAGGATACGGATCAACCTCTGCATCCCCGCATCCTTCTTGATCATGTCGTTGATGCAGACACTACCGGCTACCAATCGTTTGGCGATCGATACGCCCTTGCATTTGTCTTGAGCCCAGGGGTTCGCAGCGACACCGTACGAGGTCTGGTTCGCCAGCGATACGGCTTCGTCGATCTCTCTCACGCGCATGATCGGCAAGACCGGGCCGAACGTCTCGTCTCGCATGACGAGCATGCGTGGGCGACTCCGGTCAGAGGATAGATACTCCGTTACCTGTCAAGCCTTCACGGCGAAGATCTTCTCACCGTCGAAGTCCTGATCGTGTCGGAGACCCCAAATACATCGATCGTCGTCGTGATGGTCGAGCAGCGCGAACACACGGCAGGGTCCGCTGCGTTGGAGATCGTGACCGATGGCTCCTGGGAGAGCCTCGGGACCGTGCGGGGGTGCAGCGAGGGGGCGAACACGACCAT
>JAQBGU010000016.1:0-16658 GCA_032128375.1 Deltaproteobacteria bacterium
GTCTTGGAACAGCAGTATCCCAGCTCCGAGCACCAGTGAATCCCGGAGGTCGTAGCCAAGATCGAATCGGACGATGCTGCCGTCCTGAGCGTGGTTGCCGAAAACGATCGCGACAAGGGTCGCCGCGAGTCGGTCGTTCATGAAACTGCGTCTGATGCGAACCGCTGTCTCCAGCGAATTTTGCTCTACACTGAAATTTGGACGCATCTTCTCGCGAAAGCCGAAGATATGGCGGTTTGCCACTTCCACGACAATATTGGTGTCGGCAAGACCGTAGTACTCCACACCGATCATGAAGTCGAGTCGACTCTTGCGGGTCGTTCCTGACGGGATCTGGGTCGAGATCGGTCCCATCGCGGTGGGTATCGTGAAGCGGGTCGACGTGGTGTAGTCGAGGCCATCGAGCCAGGCGAGTTCGGTCTTTGCGAGCCAACTTCCGATCGTGTAGTTGGCGCCCGATCCCACCAAAGTGAAGCGGCTGTGTCGCGTTTCGGTTCCCGCACCCGGGATCGGACCGGAAAGAACCGGCCGCAGGACAGCGGCGTCGGCCCACAATCGAGCGAAGTGAAACGAGATGTCCCAGCCGGAGAACACGCCGCCGAGGGCCGCCGCCCAACCGGTGTTGTCGAACGACTCGGAGGGGACCTTGTCCGGCGCCACGAAACTCTCGAGCGTTCCGAGCGAGGAGAAGATGGGTGCGAAGTCGCTTCCGATGGGCGGGTTCTTGCTGAAGCGGATTTCCGGAATTGCGATCAAGCTGAGCGTCCACGCGCGGTAGAACGCATCGGCTCTTAGCATGACGACCGGGCGTCGCAAATCCTCGATGTCGGTCAGGCCGGGCTCGCGATTGTCGAGAGGGTTCAGTACATCGAGGACGCGCAGCGTGTCCGATCTTCCCCAGTTGACGATCTGGCGACCGATCTTCAAGTCGAGTGGCTTCGCGAGGCTGCCCTGGACCCAGGCCTCTTGAACGTCGACTTCCCACTCATACGCGTTGAGTACATCGGCTGTGTACTGATGCCGACCGTTGGCGAGATACGCCCAGTCGTAGAAGCCGAAGCCCGAGACGCGACCGCGCCAGCCGGCGGGCAGGTCGATGTCGAGTTGCAGGTTCAGCCGGGTACGCAGTCGCGCGAGACCCTGGTATTGGGTTCCGGTGGCCGACTCGTGATCGAGGTAGTTGATGGATGAGCCGAGGCTGGTACTTCCGGTCAGCTCCCAGAATCGTTGGGTCGGCGCGGTTCGCGGCGGTTCGCCCGAATCGAACTCATCTTCGAATCCGCCGTCGTCTGAATCACCTTTGTCGAACCCAGTGTCGTCCCCCGGATCGTTTTCGGCATCACCGTCTTCGAACCCGCGGTGGTCGTCGTCGTCCGAATCGAAGCCGCCCAGGTCGTCGTCGCCCGGTTCATCGAAGCCGCCCAGGTCGTGGGCGTCTTCAGCGGAGTCGGCCGCATTCGCGACTCCGAGTACTGCGGCCCACAACCCGGCGACCACGCACAGCAGCCAGATCCGCCGCTTCAGGGGCCGCGCTCCAATGTGCGCACGGTGAACAGATCTTCGTCGTGTTGTTGATTGAATCGCACATTGTGAACCTTCAAGACGGTCTTGTGCAGCGTCGTTTTCCCCTTCTTGGTCGTCATGTGAGTCTCCGTTGGGACCCAGATGCCGTCGATCAATTCCAACGATTTGACGTCCAAGTATTTTTCGCGCTCGCCCTTCTTGACCCAACTCTTCGCGCGGACGACAACGTGATTGTCCTGCCGCACGAATACGACAGATTTCGTGTAGCCCGTCTCCTCGATTTCGTCGTCGCTGTTGGGGATCGCCTCGACGATCCACACAGGGTGACCGTCGACCTCATCCTCCTTGAGGAGCCGGTAGTCGTAGTGGTCCAGGTCACGATCCGTCATGTCGGAGTACGTGAAATCGGACCCCATGAAGCTGCCGCTCTTGTCGCCAGTGGCAATGCGTTTGGTTTTCTTCAACGCGGGAAGAAACAGCCATTGGTCGTCGTCATGGTCGGATGAGTCGTAGTCGTAGGTGAGAAAACCCGTGTCCTTCACCGGTGCGGGGGCGAGGAAGAACATGATGGATTGGGTGTCTTCACCGACATCGCGACTCAGCATGCGAATCGTCCGCTCGCGCCGTTCGCCGCGTTTGTCGATCAGGATCATCTCCATGTCCTGGGTCAAGTGGTCCCCGTCGTCTCGAGCGTCGACGAGATCCATGATCTCACGTCCCGTCGGCATTTCGCCGGCAGCCGCACACGCGGCCAACACGATCAGAAACAAGGCCAAGGAGATAGACCGAACAGGGGCCATCGAAGACATCCGTGGATCCTCAGGGAGTTTTATTTATTTTACGTTCAATAATTAAATATGTCCAACGGCGACACGGACAGCGGTGCCCCCCCCGGCGGGGAAGTCGGGTTTAGAAGAAGTTGAACCCAGGTCGAAGCCAGTTCAATCTGCTCGCGGCTCCGAGACCCGAGCCGATCAGATGCCCGAAACGGACTTTCGGTCGTTCGCCGTCGACTCGTCGAGATGTGCGCTGCAATTGAACAGCCCCACCCGCCACGGCGTTTTCGCCTCGACGACCGTCAGCGAGGTGTTTGCGAAACCCATCGAGGCCTCTTCGTGTTCCGCCAGCGTCACGTGTCGGAGCATCAATGAGTAGAGCACCAACCCATGCGTGACCACCGCGAGATTGCCGGCGGTCTGCATCGCCGCCTGGCGGATCGCCTCCCAGGCCAGGTCGACCCGCGCATGAAACGTCTCCCAAGTTTCGCCCCCGGGCGGCACATAGCCGGGGCTGAACAGGTCGACATCGAGATCGTCGTAGTGGCAGCCCCGGTGATCTCCAAAGTTGCGTTCGCGCAGCAGCGGTTGCGAATCCACAGCGATACCCGCCGCCGCACCCAGGGGCGCGGCGGTCATCGCAGCGCGCGCATAATCGCTGGCGAAAATCTGCGAGATGCCGGCATTCGCCAATCGCTCGCCGAGCAGAGCGGCCTGCGCGTGCCCGCGCTCCGATAGCGGGGTCTCCGGCACTTGGACGAAGCGGTTGGCATTGCCGGCCGTCTCGCCGTGTCGAATCAGCAGGATAGACATTGAGTCTCTTACGGTTGTAGTAGTAGTTGTTGTTGTAGTTGTTGTTTTAGGTTTTGTAGGTGCTGTCAGTCGCTGTGGCTATTGTGGTTGTTGTCGCTGTTCGCGCTGATCCTCCGCGCGCCGCAAATCGACGAGGAAACGCTCGAAAATGCTGTGAACCGCGTCACTGATTGCGCTGGCAGCGGCTGCGACGCCCGACGCAGCAAGCCTTTCCGCGTAGCTCTCGTGAACCAGCAATTCACCATCGGTGCCAGTAACAGTCAAATCGAGTTCGACGATTACCGCCTTTTCGTCCAGCACGCGCTCGAGGCGGTGGATACGACCCGAAACGCGGTAGTCCGGTCGGGTTTGTGCGTTTGCCTCCATCACGATCTCCGCCGCATTCGCGTTGCGCAGGAAGCGGACCAGTGCCGTCTGGAACGCGATGGACGGCGGGTCGCTCCACCGGTGATAGTTGTATTGCCGAATCTCTGCCGAGCCTTCGTGCGGTCGGTACAAGAGACGGCGTTGCCCGACCAACCCGTCGGTACGCAGCGGGTCGACGTGAAGTGTGCCGTGTAGCGTGGTTCCGTTTGCGGTACTGGGGTCAGAAACCTCAACGCGATAGAAGCGATCGATCGGCGCTGGAGCGCCGGCACAAGCTGCGAACACGAACGCTGCAGCTAGAGCCAAAGCAGCACGCCTCGGCGTGTCTTTTTGCAAAATCATCGAGCTGGCACGGAGTCGTCGGCCACGTCTCGGCCTCGCAGTAACACGCCGGGATTCTCGCGGATCTGCGAGCTGAACTCGTTGGCGTTGCGCGCAGTGTTGTCGAGATTGTTCGCGATCGAATCGATATGGCGCGACACCGTTTCGAGTGATGCGTGAAGGTCGCCGAGTGCGTGACCAATGTCACCGCTGCGCTCGTCCATCATCGAGTTGACCGCCGCCAGCACGCCGTCGATCTCTCCCTTTGTCTCCTTCAAGCCGATCGTCAACGCGGAGACGTCTTCGGTGACACCGTTGAGGTTGACCAGAATACTCTCGATGTTCTTTGCGTTCCGAGCACTCAGGACTTCGGCAATCCGCGTGTTGATTGTCTCTAGCAAGTTCGCGATCTGTGCCGCGTTCTGATCGTTCAGCACCGAACTCACGCTCGAAGTGATCCCTTCGAGCTGCGGCTTCAAGAATTCGATGAGATCGGATACTTCCGTCAACAACTCGCCCGCTGATGCCATCAGACCACGGTCCTCGTCGGCTTGCAGCTCGCCCCCGGGTTCGAGCAGTGCAACCTGATTGCCCGCCCGGATGTTGACGACGAGTGCTGCGAGTGGCGTGGCCGATGCGGTTTCTGCGACAGAGCCGACCGGAATAGGCCAGCCCTCCTCGACCTCGATATCCACCCGATAGTTCTTGCCGCCCGTGTGTGCGCCCTCAGACTTTTCGATGCTATCGATCAATCCGATCTGGTAGCCCTCGAACAGGATCTGGGTGCCCGGTTTGAGCCCCATCACGTTGTTCCACAAGATGTAGTACGAATCGGTCGAGGTTGCCGTGCCCAGCAGCACGGCGACCCACACAATCAACAAGGCGAGCATCGAGAGCACGAAGGCTCCCACGGCGATGTAGTTGCGATTGGGGTCTTTCATGCGGGTGGGACCCTAGCAGAGCAACCCGGGGCGATGCTGGGTTCCCGCGCCCAACTCCGAACTCGGTTCCGCGACAGGATCACGCCTGTCCCATCAACCGAGCCAGGTACGCCTCGGGGTCCGGCTCTTCCTCTTCGAACTTGCGGTTCAGCAGGTTCTGAATGCGATCGTTGTCACTGTTTCGAACTTCCTCCACCGTTCCGACCATCAGGATCGCGCCCTGATCGAGGACGGTAATGCGATCGGCGATCCGGAATGCGCTGTCGAGTTCGTGCGTTACCACGACAATCGTCATCCCCATCGCGCTGCGGAGCCGGAGGATCAACTCATCGAGCGCCGCGGACACGACCGGGTCGAGCCCGGCGGAGGGTTCGTCACAGAACAAGAGCGACGGGTCCGTAATGATCGCCCGGGCCAGCGCAGCGCGCTTGAGCATGCCGCCCGAGAGTTCCGAAGGCATCAGGTCCTCGAACCCGGCCAAATTGACGACTTCGAGCTTCATCCGCGCCATGATTTCCATCGTGGTCTGGTCGAGGTCTGTGTGTTCCCGCAGCGGCAAGGTGATGTTCTGGCCCACGGTCAGCGAACTCAACAGCGCGCCGCCCTGAAATGAGACTCCAATCTTCCGGCACAGCGCGTAGATCTCGATCTGGCTGAGTTCGGAAAGTTCGCTTCCCAGAAGCTTGATCGAACCCGAGGTCGCCCTTTCCAATGCCATCAGATGACGCAGCAGAGTGGTCTTGCCGGAGCCGCTGCCGCCCATGATTACCATGATCTCGCCGCGCCGGATGCGCAGATTTACGTTCTTGAGAATCTGCCGGGTCCCGTAGTGGGTGACGAGATCCGCGACCTCGATGACGAATTCGCCGTTCGGTTCAGCGCTCAAAACTGGGTCATCGTATATACGAACAACAAATCGCTGATGATGATCGCCGAGATCCCGGCGACCACAGAATCTCTGGTAACCCGTCCAACCCCTTCGGCGCCGCCCACGACCGAAGTACCCTTGGCGGCGGCCACGATCGTGATCAACACCGCGAAGATCGCAGTCTTGGTCAACCCGTGTGCGAGATCGTCGATTGTGATCGATGCGTTGACGTCGGCGATGAACGCGCCGAGCGTCGTCCCGATGACCGGGGTGACGTAAAGTGCGGATGCCATCAATGCGATGCCGATCGACCACAGCGTGAGCGTGGGCAACACGATCAGCATGGCGACAAGGCTAGGTGCCACCAGAAAGCGGACCGGGTTGATTCCCATGACCTTCAACGCGTCGACTTCCTGAGAGATGGTCATGGCGCCGATGCGCGCCGCGAGAGACGAGCCGGATCGGCCCGCCACAATGATGCCAGTGATCAGCGGCCCGAACTCGCGCGTTACCCCCAGCGCCACTCCGCCGATCACTTGATGTTGAGCGCCGAACTGCTCTAGCCCCTGAATTCCCTGCATCGACAACGTGAATCCGATCGCAATCGATACCACGGAGACGATCGGGATGGCGTGCACGCCGATGTCCATCATTTCGGCTGCGATGTGCTCCGCGCGTACGATCTGGCGAAGCTGCCTCCCGCGGACCAACCAACGGACCGAATCGTACGCCAGGCTGGCCCCGAGCCCGAAGAAGGCCATTCTTTCGGCCGCACCCCGGCCGAGTCGCTCGAGCATTTGGAGCGCGGCGTTCGGCGAGCCGCTTGGCGAACTAGGAGCTGCCACCGAGACCATCCGCGAGCGTCGCGTGGATCGGAAAAACCTTGTCGAGTCGGGCAAGTTCGAGCACCCGCATCGCAGCTGGGTTCACCGAAACCAATCCGAATGCAGAACCGGCCTTCTTCGCGGTCTGAAATGCTTCGACGAGGCTCGCAACGCCCGAACTGTCGATATAGCTGACCTCGGATAGATCCACGAGAACGTCCCGCTTCTTTGCGACGCAGTCGAGCAATATTTCGCGCGCCTTCGGGGAATGCTCGAGATCGACTTCTCCCTGAAGGGATACCACCAGGGTTTTCTGCTCTTCTCTCACTGCGTGTTCCATCGCTCCTCTCGCGCCCTTGCAGGGTCGTCAATCGATTCGGCGTACCATTCTTAACAGATTCCCCTGGCCATTCCCCTGTCCATTCCCCTGTCCATTCCCCTGTCCAGAGGGGGGTTGGGCGAAGCTCGTTTCGTCCATCACTTGGCGGATGAAGTGGGTCCCGAGCCCGCCGGGCCGGATATCGTCGAGATCCCGCGGCTTGACGGTATCGGGATCGATGGTCGGGGCGAAGTCGGTGAGTGAGAAGATCAATTTGTCTCCGACGTGATCGATCTCGATGACGATCTGGCCATCCGGCTGCCCGCTGTAGGCGTGTCGGATGATGTTTTGGCAGGCTTCATCGATGGCGAGCACGATGTCGGCGGTCGACTCCGGGTCGCAGCCGCAACCTTCGACACAGCTGCGGACCGCTTCTCGGATGGTCTTCAGCTCGGCTGGGCGAGCGGGCACCCGCAATTCGAGCATTCGACCTTCTCGTGTTGCCGTCATGCCCCACCGTCTCGCAGGGAGATGGCGTGCTGGTCCGACACGACCAGCAGCGTGAGGTCGTCTCTGAGATCGAGCCTGCTGACACTATCCACGATGGCGCTCACTCTCTTTGCCGGTGCAACGTGCTGAAAATCGCAGACCAGCCTCTCCAGGCCCTCGCGGCCCAGTTGCTTCCCCGACTCATCGGCAGCTTCGGTCAAACCGTCCGAAAAAATGTATAGCGAGCCGCCTCGCATATCGAGTTCGGTCTCCGGGAAATCGCCGTTCGCGATGATCCCCAGCGGGGGGGCTTGCGCGTCGAAGACCGTAAACGCGCCTTCGGCGTGACATACGGCTGGCTCGTGTCCGGCATTGGCAAGGCATACGACGCCGGTCTGCGGGTCGTATACACCGGCCGACATCGTTACGAACATACCGCGGGTCGCGGTCTCACAGATTTCGTCGTTGAGTTGCCGCAGCAGTTCTCCGGGCCGTGGAATGGTCTTCGCCAGGCAGCGGTACAGGCTCGCCGTCTTCGCCATCAGCAATGCCGCGTTGATTCCCTTACCCGATACGTCCCCGAGACAGAATGCGAAGCGCCCATCGAGCGGCAGGATATCGAAGAAGTCGCCCGACACGGTGCGCGCGGGGATGTTCATGCCTTGAACGGGAAACGGGTCCGGCCGTTTGGGCGGCAGCAGATTGCGTTGGATTTCAGCGGCGAGTTCGAGTTCGCGGCGAACGCGTTGGGCTTCGACCAGAGAGGCGGCCATCCGGTTGTTGGCAATCGCCAGTGCAGCCGACGAGGCGAGGACCTGGAGTGGATGCACGTCCTTTTGCGCGAAGTAGCCGCCATCGCTCTTCTTGTTGATGAGCTCGATCGCTCCGATCTTCCGGCCGGAAAAACTCATCGGCGCGCACAACAGCGAACGTGTGACCATGCCCGATTCGTCGTCTGCCTTGCTCGAGAAGGCCTCGTCCTGGCTGACGTCGAATACGCATTGGCACGCGTTTTCCATCACGCTTCGGCCCACGATCCCCTGGGTCATGCCGAGCGTCATGCCGACGATGGGGTTGGGACCGACACACGCGCGGCAGGAAATTTCTTCGCTCTCGAGATCGAGCAGCCACAGAGAACCCGCCTCGGCGTCGAGGTGCCGAGCTACCGATGCCAGCGCCCTTTCCAACGTGGCGTCGAGATCCATCGAACTCGCGAAGCCCTGCGTCATCTCTGCTAGCAGTTCGAAGGCGTCTTCGAGATTGCGCGTTCCGTCGACGTCGAGCTCCGGCGTCACGGTACTGGCACCCTGCTCGTCAGGAACTCGAACTTCGCTCAATGCTGCGGACCTCTGAATGCGCGTCGCAAAATTCTCATTGTCGCTGCGCGAAGCCATCGACCAACAGCGACACAGCGTAGCTGACTCCCGAATCCATGCCGGTTGTTGTCGAAACGGGCAAGGTCGTCACGGAGCAGTAGGGTCCCGTGGTATTCTCGGCGGGTGATCTCGATTCGGCCAATGATCGTGTTTGCGTGTGGGGCAGCTCCAAAGCCTTCACAGGCGCCTGAACGGCCCAACTCACCTCGCTGCGGGACAGCGAGAAGGCCCTCGGCGAATTCGACGTACCAATTTTCAGGGTGAGTCTCGATTCGCCCGAGCGCAATCGATCATTCGCGAAGTCGATGAGTGCCGACCTAACACTTCAGCGACCCCGGCGAATCGCGCGCCTATGGAGTGCTTGCAGCCGGTGGAGACCACGCGAGGCGCTGGAGCTTCTACATCGCTCCGTCCGGCGAAATCCGACGCATCGATCGTGACGTTCGCCCTGGGTCCTACGGTTCGGACCTGCTGCGAACGCTCGAGGAACCCGGTTTCGGCAAAGAGTCGCAGTAGCGGGTTAACCGAGCTGCTGCTGAATCGCCTTTTCGAACGCGTCGACGTCGAACCCCCACGGACCCATGCCGCTCCGGTAGCGGATGGTCCCCTCCCGGTCGATTACGTACAAGCGCTCGGGTAACGCCGCATAGGCGGTGTCGACTTCGTTGCTCAGCCGATCGAGAAGCATCGGCATCTTCAACTCCAAGCCGATCGCGCAGGCTTCGGCGACTTCCGCCCTATCCTGCTCGGTCTTGGGCTGGTCGAAGACCACCTGGTCGTCGATGTTCATCAGGACCTGCCAACCATCGGTTGGGTGAGCTTCCTGGATATACACACAGAAAATGTCGACATCATCTTTGTACGTCGAGTAGATCGTGTTCAGGCGTCCAGCCTGAATTCGAAACGGAGGTCAGGTATAGGAGCCGAAGATCAGACCGACAGGACGGCCCCGTAGGCTGGACAACTTCAAAGTCTCCTCGGTGAGCGCGCCCTTGTCGTCGAGCCGCTTCAATTCGAAATCTGGAGCGAGCGTTCCGACCGGGGGAGCCAGCTCCTCGCGGGCATCCTGCTGGGCCGAGATCTCCAGGAAACGCTCCTTGGTGATGTTCATCTTCTTCCAGATTTCGGGCGGAATCTTGTCGGGGTCGATTCTCGGCATGGGGGTTGTGTGCCTCCCTTCTTCATTTTCCAACTTGCGGGGTTCGAACCTCCAGCCCCGCTTTCGTGGACAGGCCCGCATTCTGGCAGACTGGGCGATGACAATGATGCCACATCTGCGCCGCATGAGTGCGTCCGGCATCGACTTCATCGAGCCGACCCTGCCACGAGCTGGCCAAGGCGCTGATGATTGGTTTTGGCCCGGGATCGCGATACAAGACACTGACAACCCGTCCCAGAAGCCGCGGCGGGATCCAATCTGTGGGTTCGCGTCGATCTGCGAAGGGATAGGGGAATGAGGAAAGGAGCAAGCCATGACCGCTCGTTTCGAGCTTCCGACCGCACACCCGAACGTGGCACTCGTGACCATCGACCGGGCGGACCGCGCGAACTCGCTCGATCCCGCGACACTGCGCGACCTGGCATCCGCTTGGAACCGAATCGCATCGGACGATGAGATTCGCTGTGCGGTATTGACTGGAGCCGGCGAGAAAATTTTCTGCTCCGGGATGGACATGAAGACGACGATTCCTGCGGCGCAACGGTTCGCTCGCGGAGAACGGGTCGAACCCGAAGAGTTCGAAGGGCTGCGAGCTGTTTCTACGGCGCTGCTGGCAGGCTTCGATCTGCGGACTCCACTCGTCTGCGCGATCAACGGCCACGCGCGCGCGGGAGGGCTCGACATGATGCTCGCGTCCGAGATGCGTTTCGCGGTCCCGCACGCCACCTTCGCACTCGAAGAGGTCGCGCTCGGGCTCTATCCCACGGGCAACGCCACGGTGCTACTCCCGAAACAGATCGGCTGGGTACACAGCCAGGAACTGCTACTGACCGCAAAGCCGATCGACGCTGAGCGGGCCGCCGAGATCGGCCTCGTGAACCGGGTCGTCGAACCCGCCGAGCTGCTCTCGACCGCGTTCGAAGCCGCGGATGCGATCGCGGCGAACGCACCGATCGCGGTCCGCGAGACGCGTCGAGGTGTGCGAGAGGTCATGCACCTGTCGCTCGAAGAGGCGTATCGCCGTCAGGAAGAACTGGGCAAACCGCTCCGCGCGACCAAGGACGCGGCAGAGGCTGTGCGCGCATTCGCCGAGAAGCGCAAGCCGGTTTGGCAGGGCTGCTAGTGAACGGGCTGCTAGGCTCGGAATCGGCTCTCGTTTCGAAGAGAAAGAGCTGCGATCCGAAGACACGCGATGGAACCATGAAGTTGATGACAAGAAGTTGATAACAAGAAATGGCAAACACGAAATGGCAAACAAGAAGTTGAAGACTGGAAGTTGGAGGAAAGATGAAGTTCGACAACCGTCTGACCCAGATGCTGGGCATAGAGATCCCGATCGTGCAGGCCCCGATGGGTTGGATCGCCCGTTCTCAGTTGGCATCCGCGGTCTCGAATGCCGGAGCGCTAGGCATCATCGAAACGTCGTCTGGGCAACTCGACGCGGTGCGCGAAGAGATCCTCGAGATGCGCAAACTCACGGACCGACCGTTCGGTGTGAATATCGCCCAGGCGTTCGTGCGTGACCCGGACATCGTGAAGTTCGTGATCGACCAGGGTGTGAAATTCGTGACGACATCCGCCGGCAATCCACAGCAGTACACGCAACAGCTGAAGGACGCCGGGCTGACGGTGTTTCATGTCGTGCCATCCCTGCGCGGGGCGCTCAAGGCAGTGGATGCCGGTGTCGACGGCCTAGTCGTCGAGGGAGGCGAGGGTGGAGGGTTCAAGAACCCGCGCGAAGTCTCGACGATGGTGCTGGTTCCGTTGATCCGCTCGAAGGTCGATGTCCCGATTATCGCCGCCGGCGGGATCTGCGACGGTCCGACGATGGCCGCTGCATTTGCGCTCGGCGCCGAAGGTGTACAGATGGGAACGCGAATGGTCTCCGCCGCCGAGTCTCCCGTCCACGAAGAATGGAAGCAAGCGATCGTTTATGCCGCGGAGACCGACACCGTGTTCATCAAGAATGATCACGGTCCGGCTCTACGCGCGCTGAGAACCGCGACGACCGAGAGACTCGAACGCGGTGAGGGAAACCCGATGGCCGTGCTCGGTGGTGGTGTCGAGAAAGTCTACTTCGGGGGCGATCTGGAGGCCGGGGTCGCACTCACCGGCCAGGTGGCCGGACGCATCGAGAGCGTCAAGCCGGTCGCACAGATCATCGAGGAAATGACGCGCGGCTACTTCGAAACCGTCGAGCGGCTGGCGAAGGAAGCACGTAACTAGAAACGCCACCCGGACCAGAGCAGTCATACATCCCTTCCGACGAGAGATCGAAAATGCGCAAGAAAATCAAGAACCTGAGACATTTCGCATCATCGGTAGGCTCGAAGAGGAGGAGACGGGTCATCCACTCCCGAACCTGATCGTTCGCGCGTTCGATCGCGATTTGATTGTGGATGACAAGGTCGGCTTTGCGGCGACCGATGACGATGGACGATTCGAGATTCGCTTTGGCCCCGAGATGTTCCGCGAGGTTTTCGAGTCCCGCCCAGACCTGTATCTGCGAATCTACGACCAGGCCGGAACGAGACTTCTCCACGAGACGATCCGCTGGAACGCTGAGCACCTGGAGCGATTCGAAGTGAAATTCCGGCGCGCGCCCTCGATCCGCTTCGCTGAGCGCACGTCTGAGGCCCCAATCCGGAGAAGCGAGGGGAAATTTGCGGGACTCGACAGCTAGCAGCCCGACCCAGGGTGGATCGGGCGACGACGTGGAAGCTTTGGCCGCGCAGCGGCGACCGCGCACTGGTACGTGAAACTCACTATCTCGAAAGCCCTTCGCTAGCCAGGCCGTTCGAATTCTGTCACTGTGTTGCTCCGCAGATCACACACCGGTGCGCCGCTCAGGCCAGCTCATCGCGAGGTCGCGCCTTGTCATTCGAGCAGAACCGCCAACTCACCGAGCGCAGACCCCCGCTCGAAACCGCAGCTGAAATCGACGCGGTCACTGCAGGAATCATTCGGGGTGCGTTCGAGACGATCTGTTACGAAGTCGCAACCCATCTCGGGCGTTCCGCCTCGTCGGCGATCATCAACCAGAGCAGCGAGCGGAATGCGAGCATCATGGACGGGCAAGGGCGATTGGCGGGGTTGTCGGTCGGCATTCCGCAGCTGCTGTTCATCTCGCCGATGTCGGTTCGTTTTGGCTTGATGCACCGTGCGGCGGACGACTGGGGACCCGGGGACGTATTTGTCGGTAACGATCCTGACGCTGGCGGCGGGCATCTGCCCGACTACAACGTGTATGCCCCGGTTTTCGACCGGGCGGGCGAGATCGTCGCGATCCAGGCCCTACAGGCTCATCAAGGTGACACCGGCGGCAAAGATGCCGGTGGCTTCTCGGTCGATGCGATGGAGATCTACGCGGAAGGCTTGATTATTCCACGCATCAAACTCGTCCATCGCGGCGAGCCGCGCAACGACGTCCTGGCGATGATCGAGCGCAACAACCGCTTTGCGTCGTTTGGGGGCGACATCAAGGCGATGATTTCGGGGACCCAGCTGGGTGTTCGCCGCATCGAAGCACTGATGGAGAAATACGGTACCCCGATCGTCCGAGCGGCGATCAACTTCAATATCGCCGAGACCGAGCGACGTTTTCGAGAGCAGGTGAGCCGGTGGCCCGACGGAAATTATCCAGCCGATGTCTGGATCGACCAGGACACGGCCGGTAACAAGGATGTCCACGTACATGTCGACTGCATCGTCGCCGGCGACCAGTTGACGATCGACATGACGGGAAGTGACGCGCGTCCTGAACTCGTTTGTGTCTGGAACACGTTTTCCAATACGCGTGGTTACGCGATGGCGCAACTCGCGTCGATGGTCGACCCGACGATTCCCAAGAACGAAGGGCTTTTCGACGCCGTGGAGTTGATCGTGCCCGAAGGATCGATTCTTCAGCCACCTCCGAACAAGCCTGCCGCGCTCGGTGCATTTCACCCGGCAGTCGAGGTCGGCGAGGCGATTTGTATCGCGCTGTCGGAAATTCTACCCGACCGATCTTCGCCACAGGTTTACAAGCTCGGCATGCCCAACGCGGTGATCGGTTTCGACAAAGATGGCGTGATGTGGATGGACCAGGGCGTCGATGTCCGCTCGTCAGACGCGTCGGCGACCCAGGGCGTCGACGGCTGGGGGGCCATGTGCAGTGGTCTCGGGAACCTGATCCTCGCCACCGCAGAGGAAGCCGAGAGCCGCTTCCCAGTCGTCAACCTGGCACGCCAGATGACGACCGATACCGGTGGTGCGGGCCGCTGGCGCGGCCAACCTGGCACGCTCAACATCAAACAAGTCCGCGAGCCGTTCTCCGCGGTCGCGCGAATGGTTTCGATCAAGCACCCGCTGCGCGGCCTGCAGGGAGGTGACGACGGCAGCCCGTACCAGAGCCGGTTTCTGGTCGGGACGCCCGACGAGTACGAAATCGAGAACGCAGAGCAGCGACAGATGCCGGCTGATGCGGTGCTCGCCTATCAGTACGGCGGTGGCGGTGGATTCGGAAACCCACTGCTTCGCGATCCCGACGCTGTGCGCGAAGACGCACTCGATGAATACGTGAGTATCGAGGCTGCGCGGGAGCGGTATGGTGTGGTGCTGATCGGCTCGGCAGAAGCGTGCGACATCGCAGTCGATCTCGATGCCACTCGAAAACTCCGCGAGAAACTCGCGATCGATCGCGGGACCTCCACATGAGCGGCACGCAATACCGGGTCGGTGTCGACATAGGCGGGACCTTCACCGACTTCGTATTGCACACCGGCGACGCGATATTCATCGAAAAGACGCTGAGTACCCCCGAGGACCGTTCGCTGGCGGTCATGCAAGGGCTCGAAAAACTCGCAGCGGGTCAAGACCAAACGCTCTCTGTGTTCCTCTCGCGGCTCGACGCGATCGTTCACGGTACCACGGTGGCCGACAACACATTGATCGAGATGAACGGGGCGGTCACCGGGTTGCTGACGACCGAGGGCTTCCGTGACGAACTCGAATTGCGCCGCGGCTACAAAGAGGACATCTGGGACGTCAGGCTCGAGCCGCCGACGGCAATCGTGCCCAGGCGCCGAAGACTCACCGTGCCCGAGCGAATCGTTGCCGATGGATCGGTGATGATCCCTCTCGACGAGGTTGCGGCCCGCCGGTCGATTCGCCGGCTCGGCAAACAGGGCGTGACGTCCGTCGCGATCAGCACACTTTTCTCCTTCTTGAATCCGTTGCACGAAAAGAAGCTCGCTGAGTGGGTCGCTGAGGAACTGCCCGGCGTCGACATTTCGCTCTCACACGAAATCCTGCCGAAGGCGCCGGAATTCGAGCGCACCAGCACGACCGTCGTCAATGCGTACGTGGGGCCTCGCGTCACCGGTTACCTGGATCGATTGATCGAGCGACTGGCCGAGGCGGGTTACACCAAGCAGCTACTCGTGATGCAGTCGACTGGCGGCGTGATGACGCGCGACTATCTGCGCGCGAGTCCGGTTCGGGTGCTGGCATCGGGGCCAGCGGCCGGCGTGATCGGTGGGGCACACGTCGGTGTTGCCAAGGGTGCTCCGGATCTGCTGTGCGTCGACATGGGGGGTACCAGTTACGACGTATCGGTGGTCCGAAACGGCATCGCGCCCGCGGAGCCGGGATGGAACTGGCATCACCGCTACATGGTTGGGCTTCCGATGGTATCGGTAGAGACACTCGGGGCTGGCGGTGGATCGATCTGTCACTATCGCGACGGCGTTCTGCAGGTCGGTCCGCAGAGCGCAGGTGCCGATCCGGGCCCTGTCTGTTACGGCCGAGGTGGGACCCAACCCACCGTCACCGACGCGAACCTGGTGCTCGGTCTGCTATCGGTCGATTCGGAATTTGCGGGCGGTAGTTTTCGGCTCACGCGAAATGGCGTCGATGAGGCTTTCGAACAATTCGTTGCCGGGCCGATGGGGTGCAGCGTCGAAGAGGCGGCGTTTGATTGCTGGCGGGTCGTCAACGCCAACATGACCCAAGCGGTGCGACGGCTGACCGCAGAAAAGGGCACGGATCCGATCGATTTGAAACTACTCGCATACGGGGGCAACGGCCCGTTGTTTGCTGCGATCCAAGCCCAAGAACTCGGCATCTCCGAGGTGCTGGTGCCCAAGGCCTCGCCCACCTTCTCTGCGCTGGGCGCGCTGACTGCATCTCCGGGTATCGATGAAGAGCGCAGCTACCTGACGCCCGCCGCGTCGGCAGACCTCGATCGCCTCGCTTCGCTCTGGGGAGAGCTCGATGAACGCGCCGAACGGTTCCTGTTGGGGGCCGGCTACGCGCGAGACCAGATTCGCGTCCGCTATTTGCTCAATCTTCGCTACCCCGGACAGAACTGGTCGCTCGGAATCGAAGCGGCCGAAACCCGCGGGCCGCGCGATTTCTCTTTCGTGGCCCCTGTGGTGCGCAGCGCCGCGATCGAGCGCTTCCATCAGCGTCACGTCGATGAATACGGCCATTCGCGGCGCGCCGAACCACCTGAGGTCACGGGCGTGCGGTTGGTCGCAACAGTCGAAGTCAAAAAGCCCGATTTCGCCGGTGGAACCACTGCCACGTGCTACGACCCCAAGCCGCACTCTGCGCGACCCGCCAACCTGGGTGCGGGCTTCCAATCGACGCGAGTGTATCGCGGAGTCGATCTGCGCCCTGGCGCAATGCTATCGGCTCCGGCCATCATCGAAGAGTCGTTTACGACCATCGCGGTCTATCCGGGTTGGCGTGCGCTTGTCGACGACGCCGGCGACTACATCCTGGAACGCCGTCTGCAGCGAATTGACTAGCGAATTGACTAAACTGAAGTTCCCCGGCCCGAGGGACAAAATCCCGCGCAGTTTCCAGTGGATAGAGAGAAACCGGATGCACGGGTCTGCC
>JAQBGU010000017.1:0-9251 GCA_032128375.1 Deltaproteobacteria bacterium
CCTACTATCCGACTACGCGCTACTACCCGACTACGCCCTACTACCCTACTACCCTACTACCCTACTACGCCCTACTACCCTACTACGCCCTACTACCCTACTACCCTACTACCCTACTACGCCCTACTACCCTACTACTCCTACTCCACTACTCTGCCGCAATACCCAAACGACCGCAGGGAGAAAACCGATGGGCCAGCTCGAAGGCAAGATTGCAGTCGTCACCGGCGCGAGCCGGGGCGTGGGCAAGGGCATCGCGATCGCATTGGGCGAACGCGGCTGCACGGTCTACGTCACCGGGCGTACCACCGGTGAGGGTGACCGAACCATCGACACCACTGCGCGACGCGTCAACGATGCGGGCGGCGTGGGCCACGCGATTCAAGTCGATCACGGAGACGACAACCAGATTGCGGCCCTGTTCCAAAAGGTACACGCGGACGCGGGGCGGCTCGATATCCTGGTAAACAACGTGTACAAAATCCCCGACCCTCCAGCTTGGGGCGGTGGTTTCTGGGACCATCCGATCCAGATCTGGGACGATCAGGTCGGCATCGGCCTGCGGGCCCACTACGTTGCGTGTTGGCACGCTTCGTCATTGCTGTTCGAGAGCGCGCCGGGTGCCGCGATCCTCAACGTCTCCTCACCCGGCGGACAGAGTTACCACTTTTCCAGTGCATACGGCGCGGGCAAAGCTGGCCTCGATCGCCTCACCGCCGACATGGCGAAGGAGTTGAAACCCAAGGGGGTCTCGGCGACCGTGCTGTACCCCGGAGCCGTCTCGACAGAGTTCATCGTCGACTCAGCGAAGAGCACTGGCATGGACCTGTCGCAGGCGCAGACACCCCTGTTTGTAGGCCGTACCGCCGCGGCACTGCTCGCCGCCGACGACCTGATGGAGCGCTCGGGAAAGATCCAATGGGTCGAGGACCTGGCCGAGGAGTTCGACCTCCACGACGAGAACGGCAACCGCCCACCCGGCTACCCGCTGCGACGAAAGGGATCTGGCGTATCACTGTAAGTTCGATCCCGGTTCGGCGCTTGTTCGGCTTGTAGTTGGGGTGTAGTTCGGGTGTAGTTCAGGTGTAGTTCAGGTGTGGTTCGGGTGTGGTTCGGGTGTGGTTCGGGTGCAATTCGGTTTTCGTTGCTCGGGGGTAGTCCGGCTGTCAATCGGCCGTAGTTCGGCAAAGTCCTGCTACGGTTGAAATTGTTCCGCAGCGGACGGGAGAGCGGATGTCGAAGCGTGCGGCGTTAGTCGCTGTGTGTGTCGCCCTATGGGTCGGAGTCATCGCGTCGCTCGCCATTCGACCTCCGTCTCAACGAGTCCACAGTGACGCAGGCAAGAACCTCGAACCGGCTCGCTGGCGACTGCCTGTCGCTTTCGGAACGAACCTTCCCGCACTCGGAGACAATCCCGTCTGGGTCGTCGAGCAAATCCGGCGCGCCAGCGCAGGCCAACTTCAATTCGAAGTCTTCGAGCCCGGCGAGCTGGTTCCGGCTTTCAGCATCGTCGACGCGGTCCGGGATGGAAAAGTCGAGGCCGGCTACACCTGGCTCGGGTACGACCAAGGCAAGCTGCCGGCGTCCGTGTTGTTCGGAGCCGTCCCTTTCGGCTTCGAGCCCTGGGCGTTTTCGGCGTGGTGGTACGAGGACGGCGGCCACGAGCTCGCAGACGAATTGTACGCGCCGCTGGGTGTGCGTCCGATCTTGTGCGGCCTCATCGGGCCCGAAACCGCAGGCTGGTTTCGACACGAGATCCATTCCCTCGACCAGCTGGTGGGCTTGAAGATCCGCTTTGCGGGCTTGGGCGGAAAGGTGCTTCAGCGACTCGGCGCATCGATCACGATGCTACCGGGCGGTGAGATTTTTCAAGCCTTGGAAAAGGGTGCAATCGATGCGACAGAGTTTTCTCTCCCTGTCGTCGACCAGAAGTTGGGCTTCGATCGCGTGGCCAAGAACAACTACTTTCCCGGCTGGCATCAGCCGTTTACCGCCGCGCATCTGGTCGTCAACGAATCGGCCTGGCAGGCGTTGGGGCCTGCGGGCCAGTCGCTGGTCGAGCTCGCCTGCACGGCGGGCGTGATCCGCAACCTGTCGCGCGCCGAAGCACTAGAGGGCCCCGTGCTCGCCGGTTTCGAGGCCAGGGGCGTGCGGGCGCTATCGCTCTCCCCCGAGATCCTGGCTGAGCTCCGGCGCGTAAGCCAGCAGGTATTGGACGATGAAGCGGCGCGCGACGGCGACTTCGCGCGGATCCTCGCTTCGCAGCAGGCATTCGCCGCCGAGTACTCGCGCTGGAGGAAGATCGCCTATCTACCCGTCCTACCGGTCCTACCCGTCCTACCGGTCCTACCGGTCCTGCCAGTCCCCCCCGCCCACCCCGCCGCTTCGGCGCCGGCAGAAGACCGCTGAGTGGCGGAGTTTCGGGCTGCTTCGCCCACTGAACTCGCCGCCCTGCCCACGAAGGCTTCGCTCGCACTGCCGCACACGCGGCTGTCGAGCGGAATCGATCGCTTCCTGGTTCGCATCGGTGATGCGATCTCCTGGGTGTGGCTGCTGTTGGTTGCGGTGATCATCAGCAACGTGATCTTGCGCTACGCGTTTGGCGCCGGCCGAATCGAATTCGAAGAATTGCAGTGGCACCTGTACGCCGTGGGCTTCCTGGCCGGCCTCTCGTACTGCCTGCAGGCAGACGCCCACGTGCGCATCGACGTGCTGCACGAGCGGCTGCGTCCACGCTTGCAGGCCTGGATCGAACTGTACGGATTGTTGTTGTTGCTGTTTCCGTTCGCGGCGCTCATCTGTGTCTATGCTGTTCCGTTCGTCGCCGATTCGTTCAGCAGCGGCGAGATATCGCCGTCACCCGGTGGGCTTCCCTATCGCTGGCTCATCAAGACAGCGCTGGTCTTTGGCTTCGCACTGCTGGCATTGGCGGGAATTTCGCGCCTTTCGCGCGTCTGGAAATTTCTGTTCGGTGCCGGACCCGACGCGGGCGGGTCACGACGCTAGCCATGGAGGCGCGCGAAGTCCTCGCAATCGCGATGTTCACCGGGTTCATCGGTCTGATCTTCACCGGCTTTCCGGTGGCTTGGGTGCTCGGCGGTCTCGCTGTGCTCTTTACCGCGCTGGCCATCATTGCCCAGGCCGACGTTGGCATCTACACCGGACTCGATTGGGCGTACACGTCGTTGGCGATCGAACGAAGCTGGGATGTGATGAACAATTGGGTGCTCGTCGCACTACCCATGTTCATCATGATGGGTTTGCTGCTCGACCGCTCCGGCGTTTCGGGCGAGCTGATGACGAACTTCGCCCGGCTGTTCGGCCGGGTTCGCGGTGGCCTGGCTGTGAGCGTCGCGGTGATCGGCCTGTTGCTGGCGGCGGCGACGGGAATTATCGGCGCCTCGGTCGTGCTGTTGGCGCTATTGGGTCTGCCGGTGATGCTCCAACACGGTTACCGCCAGGAACTCGCGGTGGGCACCGTCTGCGCGGTCGGCACACTGGGCATCCTGATACCGCCGAGCATCATGCTCGTGTTGATGGCGGACCGTCTGGCCATTTCGGTGGGCGACCTCTTTCTGGGCGCGATGATTCCCGGCGTGATGCTCGGCGCGATGTACATCGCCTACATCCTCGTGTATGCGCGGCTGCGACCCGACGCCGCGCCGATTCCCGACGATGCGCCCGCGGTCGACGTCCAGGTCGTGCAGGACGTATTGAGGAGTGTCTTGCCGGCGGCGGGCCTGATCCTGGCGGTGCTCGGAAGCATTTTCTTCGGCATCGCTACGCCTACCGAGGCAGCCGGAGTCGGCGCATTCGGTGCCTTGGGGATGGCATGGATGAAAGGACGGCTCAGCGGGGGGGTGATGCGCGAAGTCCTGCGCGAGACCACGCTGACCAACGGCTACCTGTTCGCGATCTTTCTGGGCGCGACCGCCTACTCACTCGTGTTGCGCGGGTTGGGCGGCGACCAGTTGATCGAGCGGCTGCTGCTCGGGCTCCCGTTTGGCCCATCCGGCATTCTGGTATCGATTCTGGCTTTCACATTCCTGCTGGGCTTTTTCCTCGATTGGATCGAGATCACGCTGATCGTGTTGCCGCTCGTCTCTCCCGTGGTGGTCGGACTCGATTTCGACCTGGTGTGGTTCACGGTGCTATTCGCTGTTTGCCTGCAGACCTCATTTCTGACGCCGCCGGTGGGGTTCGCACTGTTCTACCTGAAGGGCGTCGCGCCCCCCGAAATTTCGGTCGGAACCATCTACCGCGGCGTCATCCCGTTTATTCTTCTCCAACTGCTCGGGCTCGCACTGTTGTTCCTGTGGCCGCCCCTCGCGACCTGGCTCCCGAGCGTCGCGAACGTTCGATAGTCGGCCGCGATGCTCGCCCGGACCGCGACCGAATCTGCGTCTTACCGCGGGCAGCTGCTCGACTCGATCCGCCAACCCCGCTGCTGCCAGCGCGTGCGCGCGCTCGTTTGGATGCTGGTCGGTCCGGTGGACCCACAGATCGAGATCGCGTTGGCCGCGCAGTGAGTCCAATAGATCCACGAATGGAATGTCGGCCGCTTGGCAGAATTGCGCGATCGTCCGGTGGACTTCATCGAACGGGTATCGCTCGTCCAGCTGAAACAGCACCGGATACAGCGCGACCACCCATTCGAACCCCTCGGTCACCGACAGCGCCTTGCCTTTCAGGAGTGCCGCCTTCACGGCTTCCCAGCCCGGACGTCCATCGGTGTAGCCGGACTGGTAGTGTTCGATCATCTCGGCGTGCAGACGCGACGCTTCGACGCTTCCGATCAGCGCGTTGAGAAAAAACGAGTGTCGTCGCAGCGGTGCAAAGACCTTTCCATCTCTCAAGAATTCCGAGGTGCTGCGGAGGTCTGCGTCATTGAGGAACAGCACCAGCATCACGACGTCGGGTTGGAAACGGAGAACCTGCTTTTCGAGCAACTCGATCTGGCGTGGAGTCGAGGAAGCCGAAATGCCGAAGTTCAACGCCTGTATCTCTGGCTCGTGAAAGCCTGTCGCCGGTACCTCAGGTGTTTGTGGCCCTCGAGAGCGTGTGCGCATCGCTCGCTCGAACTGGGCGGGCAGCGTATCGTCGTCTCGAACGCCGATCCCGAGCGTGAAGGAGTCCCCGAGGAAGGCCACCCTTCGCACCGACGCGGGTTTCGCGATGCGTCGTTCCTGCCCGCGAAAACCGCTCGAGTTGATCGAACCCCAGACCTCGTTCAATTCATTGAAATAACCACGCGGGTTGTCGGGGTAGCGATAGATCAGGCTGCTATTCGGAGCATACGCGTGACGCGATCGGGCGATCCGGTCCTCCTCCCAGACCGAGATCGCAGGGTTGCCGATATTGGCGATGCGACAGACGCCCTCGGCCAACAAGGCCGATAGCATCAGCGAGCCGAGCAGCAAGGTGAAGTGTGTGATGAATCGCGGTTCGAAGCTCACGGCCTATTCCGGTTGCGGCAGGTCTCGTACCCGCCCCGCGAGGATTTTCGCAGCAGCCAGAGGTTTTCGCAGCAGCCAATAGGCAAGCCATCGAGCCAGCGTGCCGGTCGGCGAACACCTCTCGACCCTGACTCGCACCGACGCAGTCCCGCTGCGCGCGCGATCCGCACGCTGATTGCAAGGCACTCGCTAGGCGAGAATCCTACGGCGAGTCACATCGAACCGACTTCGGTGGCGTGCTCGAGCACTGGATCCCACGCGTAACGCCATCGGACATGATGGAGCAGGCCGCCGCAGTTGCACCCTGGATCGCTGCGCCGCGATCCGCTCCCAGGTTGGTGCGGCACACATGCTGTCCGCCAAATTCGATGCAGACCTCGCACTCCACATTCGCCTCTCGGGCCAGTGCCATCACGAGAGTCCCCACGAAAACCATCGCTGCCAGTGTTCCGATAATCACACGCTGCATGCGGTAAGCATACCGATTGCTGCGGATGAGAGGTCAGAGTTGACTCGGTTCATTCGCATTTTCCTTCCGAGAATCGGAGCCAATAGTCCAAACCGGCTACGAGACCGTACCATTCGGGCCAGCCACCCGCGACGTGGATCTAGAGTCGACAGTCGATAGTCGATAGTCGACAGTCGACAGTCGACAGAAAGACTCCATCTCCGTCGACTAGCATCGCGCTGAAAGGACCGAGCTGCGGATATGCGGATTGGGGCACGTGTTGTATCGTAAGTCAGCGTTGGCTCGAGGGCACCGTCGACGGAAAAATCGGGGTCTTCACCGTCACCCCGTCTTTACCGTCACACCGAACACTGTCTTGACCGTCACGCCGAACGCCGAATGCCGAATGCCGAATGTTGCGCCAGGGGGGTCCAGTTGATGCGACACGTGTGGAACCTCAACGCTCCGCTCCTGGTTCTCTTTGCCAGCCTTGCCTGGTCGTCTCCTGCGGCCGCGGCGCACCTGCAGACCGACAACGACACGAACGGTTTTCGCGACATTGCGAACCACTTCGTCGAGCACGAGTTGATCGTGATGTTTCGCGACGACACGGCTGGCTTCGCGCGAGAAGCGCTGAGCCAGGGCTTCGCTCAGGCCACCGGCAGGCCCGACGCGAGTTCGCTCGACGACCTGATGAGCACTCACTCTGTCCGCAAGATCCGACGTGTGTTCCGCGCGCTCGAAGACGGCCAGGGCGATCTCCGATTCACCTCTCGGCAGCGCGCGGTCCGCCAGCGCAATCGGCACCTTCAGCGTGCGCCGCGGCTCGCACCGCTGGATCAAATTCCGCTGCTGGAGAACGTCTTCCTGATCGAGCTCGCCGAGGGCGCGGATGTGCTCGCTGCGGTTGCAGGATTCGAGCGCGACCCCCTGGTCGTCTATGCGCACCCCAACTACATCTACGAACTGAAGGCCACATCTCTTCCAGCAGTCAACTTCACACCGGACGACCCGTTCATCAGCACCGACGGAGTTCACTGGTCAGAAGGCGCCTTCGGGCAGACCTTCCCCGACCTCTACGGGCTTCGGAACATCCAAGCGATCGAGGCGTGGAACGTCTTCGATACAGACGACAGCGGGGTCTTCGAGCCCACGGAGACGCGTCCCGGACAGGGCGTCGTCGTGGCTGTCATCGATAGCGGCCTGGACGCGAACCATCCCGACGGCGTGTCGGTCTGGACGAATACCGGCGAGATCCCGAACGGGATCGACGACGATTCAAACGGCTACGTGGACGACATCAACGGCTGGGATTTCGCCGACGACGACGCCGATCCCGACGATCCCCACGGCCACGGCACGCACGTAGCGGGCACGATCGCGGCGGCGCCCAACAACGCCACCGGTTTGATCGGCGTAGCGCCGTGGGCGGAGATCATGCCCGTGCGGGGCCTCGACGCATCCGGCAGCGGCTCGTCGGCGAAGCTCGCAGCCGCCGTCGACTATGCGGTGGCGATGGGCGCCGACGTGCTGTCGAACTCCTGGGGCGGGCTCGGCTTCGATCCCACAATCAGTGCAGCCTTCGCCAATGCCAACAGCCAGGGTGTCATGGCGATTGCCGCAGCCGGAAACTCGGACGGCGACGCTTCCATGTTCACCCCCGCCAACATCGACACGGTCGTCGCGGTCGCTGCCGTCGACGAGGGGGACGTCAAGGCGTCGTTCTCGAACTCTGGATTCGGTATCGACATCTCTGCACCCGGTGTGCAGGTTGTCTCATTCAGCGCAAACGCCGGAGCCAACACGATCATCAGGAAACGACCGTCGGCAGCGGTCGGAAACGACTACATGGTGATCGGGGGAACCAGCATGGCGTGTCCGCACGTTTCGGGTGCAGCGGCCGTACTGATCTCCCGGTTTCCAGGCGAGACCATCGATGAGCTCCGCGGGCGATTGCGAGCCGGCGCCGACCCGATCGACGCCCAGAACCCGAACGCCATTGGACGCCTCGGCGCAGGCCGGCTGAACCTGCTCGGGTCCCTGACCGCAGTAGCAGCCCCAGAGCTCGTTTTCGACTTCGTCTCGACCGAAGGATTCACGACCGACTCGCTATCCGGCGAGATCGTAGTCGGACTGCACAATTTCTGGCTCGGCACGACGGTGCTGCAGGGCGCCCTGACCACAGGCAATTCCTTCGTCACGATCCTGGGCGACTCGGCGAATTTTGGCGACATCCCACTCGGCGGAACGTCGACGAACGCTTCCACTCCATTCGTCGTCTCCTTCGACCCACAGCTGACTTCCGGGATGCTGATCGACTTCGAGCTGTCGCTGACCAGCCCGGGCTATCAAGTCACGCTGCCGTTTCGCGTGAGCCGGGCAGTCTTCGAGAACGTCTCCCAGGCGGCCCATGTTCCCTCGGGCACATTCTTCCCGTTCCACGCCATCCTGCAGGACTACTCGGCGGATGGGAACATCGACCTGAGCCTGACCGATGGATTCCTCGGTCAGGCCCTCTACCAGAATCAACGCGACGGAACGTTCGTGGAGTCGGATTCCAACCCATCGTTCGGATCGAACTACCGCGTCTTGATGATCGATCTCGATTCCGATGGTGACCAGGACATACTCCTCTCTCACGCCAACAAGAGCAGCATTTTGCTGCGCAACGACGCGGGGACGCTGATCGACATCAGCGAAGGTAGTGGAATTCCCGAGACATCGATGTCCGTCATGTCCGCCGTGGATATCGACAACGACGGTGATATCGACATCATTGCGGGGGGCCCGATCTCTGTTCCTCCCGACGGCGTCCCACGCAACACCTTCGTGTTGCGAAACAACGGCGACGAGACATTCACGGACGTCTTCGTCAGCTCCGGTCTGAACCGGTTCACCTTCGGTCTCTTCCACAAGCTCGACAGCGTCGACTACGACGACGATGGAGACACGGACCTCGTGGTCGTTGGCCCGAACCCCACCTTTACTCGGAGCCTGGCCATCTATCGCAACAACGGGTCCGGCTTCTTTGACGACGTGACCGATGCCGCCTTCACGCATTCCATGCCAGATCCACACGACGCGCTGGGCTTGGCATTGGCAACCGGTGACTACGACAACGATGGAGACCTCGATTTGTACGTGAGCAGGTCGGTGGACGATCCATTCCTTCCGAGCGCGCTCTACCGCAACAACGCAGACGGAACCTTCACGGACGTCATCGAATCGACGGGTGAGCTCGCGGATACGAACATCCAGGGCATCTTCTGGGGAACCGAATTTTTCGACTTCGACAACGACGGCGACCTCGACCTCTACGTGACCCGAGACAACCTGCTGCCGAGGGA
>JAQBGU010000018.1:0-3988 GCA_032128375.1 Deltaproteobacteria bacterium
GGCCGAAGTTCCGGTGCCGGCTTGCCACGTTCGCGGCAGGACACGCGGGTTTCCCTGGACGGCCAGAGGCCATACATTGAGATTCCGATGCGCACGAGGTCGTGATGCGTTCGCGAAAACAACAGAGTTGCCGCAGAACAACCCGCATGGCGCAACAGGGGCGCGTTGCGGTCCACGCTGAGCGCTTTGTAGATTCGCTCGAACGTGGCGATCTGTTCCTCAGCGAAGGCGTGGTCGGTGGTGTCCTCGATGTTTGCGAAATGGGTGCAGATCCCGTCGAGTCGAATTCCAGGGGTCCTTTCGATCCAGGCCGCGCGTTCGGCAGCCTCGCTCTCGAGAACACCCTGACGGTGGGTGCCAGTCTCAACTTTGAGATGAACGTGGACCTCGGTTCCTGCCTCGGTAGCCAGCGCGGCCAGGCGCTCGACAGATGCCTGGAGATACACGACAGGCGTCAGCTGATGTTCCACGACCTGTCCTAGAGCGTCGAGAGCGACATACCCCATGACGAGGACCGGAACTCGATGGCCCGCCCTGCGCAGCGCCACCCCCTCGTCGAGGCTGTTCACGCAGAGCCAGTCCGCCCCGGCACCGACCGCGATCACGGCCACCTCGAGGATTCCATGGCCGTACGCGTTGGCCTTGACCACCGCTCCCAACCAAGGCGTCCCACCCAGATGAGACCTAAAACCAGTCAAATTGCTTCGAATGGCCTCAGCGTCGACTTCAACCCAGTTCAGCAACGCGCGCTCCCATTTTGAGATTGTAACCTTTTGGCCGCTCACAGCGTTCTTCTGAATGTGACCGCTCAGTTGGGCCCCCGTTATCGGGAATCGGTCGGAATCGCGGTCAGTGGAGAATAACACCATGCATCGATCCGCCCTGCGCGCAAGCCTCGCCATGCTGGCCTGCACCGGACTGCTCGCTCTACCAGTCTCAGCTGGAGTCATCAAAGAACATCGCAGCTTCGAGTCCAGGTCGCTCGAGATCCGCAATCTGATCGGCGAGGTGCGCGTCGAGGGCCACCGCGGCTCGACCTTCGAGGTCGATATCACGATCCAGGGAGCAGACTCCAATGAAGGGCTGCTCAAGATCGAAGAGTCTGGCGACACCCTAGCCATCGTTTTCCCGAATGAAAGCCGCTTCGTTTACCCCCGTATGGGAAGCGGATCGAACACAACGATTAACTCCGAAGACGGCGACATGGGATGGCTGTCGTCCCTTCTCGGTCGAGGTCGAGTCAAGGTCAGCGGCAGCGGATCCGGGCTCGAAGTCTGGGCCGATGTGGTGATCAAGGTTCCGAACGGCGGTGACCTCGTCGTAAGGCATGGGGTCGGCGAGCTCCAAGCCGCGAATGTCGAAGGCGAACTCGACCTACGGATTCGTTCGGGGAAAGCCGCAGCGGATTCCATCAGGGGCAACCTGCTGATCGACACGGGAAGCGGCCACGTCACCGTCAGCAACGTGACCGGAGACCTGAACATTGACACCGGTAGCGGTCACGTCGAGGCAAGCGACATTGAAGGGCAGCGGGTGAACATCGACACGGGTAGCGGCCACGTGAAGCTCACGTCGGCCCGCATCAAAGATCTTCGCATCGATACCGGTAGCGGCCGCGTCGAAGCGGAGCAAATCAGCACGGACAGCGCAAATATCGATACCGGCAGTGGCGGCGTAACTCTGCAGCTCGATCGAATGGGGACGGGCGAGTTCCGCATCGACACGGGTAGCGGTGGCATCAGGATGATCCTACCGGCGGATGCAGCAGCGGACTTCCGCGCCGAGACCGGCAGCGGCGGAATCGATCTGGACATCGAGGATGGCGTGCTGATGCGCCACATGGGCCGCGACGAGGCCAGCTTCTCGATCGGCGGCGGCGGTGCTCGAGTGGTTCTGGACACGGGTAGCGGCGGGATTCGCATCTCGCACTGAGATCTGGCACAGCGTCCATCAAACCCCCGGAACGCGGCTCGACGACGGCCGCCTCCGGGGGTTTTCAAATCCGGCTTCCGGGCCGAGATCGACGCCTGCTAGACTTGGCCTCTTTGTAAGGAGGGCGAGTTCGTGCGCGTTTTGGTGCTGGTGCTGTCGATGTTTCTCGTAGCCCCGGCATCCGCCGTGGAGCTTGCCGACTATCTTCCCGACGTCGCGAATTACGACCCGAGCGTTCCCAGGCCCGCAGATGTGCTGGGGTTCGAGGTCGGAGACTGGCATGTGCGTCACGACCAACTGGTGAACTACATGCAGACGCTGGCGAACGCCTCCCCGCGGGTCCACCTCGAGGTCACGGGCCAGACCCACGAGGGGCGCAAGTTGCTGCTGCTTGCGATCTCGTCGGCCTCGAATATCGCCAACCTCGATGCCCTTCGAATGCGCCACCTGAATGAAAGCGACGTAGGCGTTCTGGCCGATGGGCCGCTCGTCGTCTGGCAAGGGTTCAGCGTTCACGGGAACGAAGCAAGTGGAAGCAACGCATCGATGCTGCTCGCCTATCACCTCGCCGCCGGACGGGGGGAGGTTGAGAAGTTTCTCGAAGATACGGTCATACTGATCGATCCTTCCGTAAATCCCGATGGATTGGGGCGCTTCGCTCAGTGGGCCAACGGACATCGAAGCCGAACTCCGATCGCCGACCCGAACAACCGCGAGCACAACGAGGTCTGGCCGAACGGGCGCACGAACCACTACTGGTTCGACCTGAACCGCGACTGGCTTCTCTTGACGCACCCCGAGTCGCGAGCGCGGATCACGCAGTTTCATCGTTGGCGCCCACATGTACTGACCGACTTCCACGAGATGGGCAGCAATTCGACGTACTACTTCCAGCCGGGTGTACCCGAGCGGCGCAATCCGTGGACCCCGCTGCGCAACGAGGAACTGACCCGCGAGATCGCGCGCTACCATGCGCGCGCGATGGATCGCGCCGGCCGTCTGTACTACTCCGAAGAGACGTTCGACGATTTCTACTATGGAAAGGGGTCAACCTACCCCGACGTCAATGGATCGATCGGGATCCTTTTCGAGCAGGCGAGTTCCCGGGGGAACCGTATGAACACGGTGCATGGCGAACTCACGTTTCCGATGACCGTCGGAAACCAACTTCGGACTGCACTTTCCACGATGGAAGCCGCCGACGCGCTTCGCGATGCGTTACGGGCGTTTCAGGCCGGTTTCTGGGCCGAGGCCCAACGCGAGGGTGCCAAGGACCCGGGCCGGGCCTACATCATCGGTGACGCCTCGGATCCTGGCCGCGCGAACTGCTTGCTCGATATCATTTTGCGGCACGGTGTCGAAGTGAATGCACTGGCCAGGAAAATCGAGGTGGGCGGCATCACCTACGAACCCGGTGCGGCCTGGATCATCTCGCTTGACCAACGACAGTATCGTTTGATTCGCTCGTTCATGGAGTTCCGCACAACATTCGAAGACGAGACGTTTTACGACGTTTCGGCCTGGACCTTGCCTGCGGCGTTCAATCTCCCGTTCGCAGAACTCGGGAAGGCGTTCGAGAAAGGACTCGTTGGCGCGCCACTGACGTCGGCTCCACAACTTGAAGGGAAATTCGCTGCCCACCCCGACGCGATGGCGTATGCGTTCGAATGGACCGGGTACTTCGCTCCACGTGCGTTGCAACGATTGCTCGCCGCAGGCTTCGGCGTCTACGTGGCAACCGAGCCGGCGACGGCCGCGACTCCCGACGGCGCGGTCAGCCTCGGGCGCGGGTCCATCATCATTCCGTTGGGGATGCAGATGCGGAGCCTCGCGGCAAGCCCGGGCACCGCGGCCGCAATGCTGCCTCCGGACAATCGACTCGCAGAACTTACTGAAGTCCTTGGAAAAATTGCGGCCGACGACGGCCTGACGGTTCACGCCATCGCAAGCGGGATGACGCCCGAAGGCGTCGATCTCGGGTCACCGACCATGAGGCGCATAGCACCTGTTCGCCCGCTGATGGTGGTCGGCAGTGGGGTCAGCGCCTCCGACGCCG
>JAQBGU010000019.1:0-12510 GCA_032128375.1 Deltaproteobacteria bacterium
CACGCGCGCGGCCTGTTCGGTGACCTCGGGTCCTATCCCGTCACCGGGCAGCAGCAAGATGCGATTCATGTGTTTCCCCTCAAACCTTCATCCGCTTCATTCGGCTCCTCCACCTCTTCGAGCAATTCCAATTTGCGACCCGTCCTGCGGCGCCAAACCCAACCGATCGGCCCCGACACCACGTAGGCGAGACCGATCACGAAGAAGGTGACGCCCGGCTCTACGATGATCAGCGCGATCGCAAACACCACGAACACCAGCGCCCCATAGGAATGGCGCAAGTCGAGTTCCTTGAAGCTGCGGTACGGGATCGAACTCACCATCAACAGGCCCAGCACTGCCATACTGCCGGCAATGAACCCTTCGTGCACATTGACCAGGATCCCCGATTCGCGAAGTAGGCTGACGAACCACTGGCTCGACGCGACCATGCCTGCCGCCATCGGGCTCGGCAGTCCCTCGAAGCGGCCCTTGTATCGACCGGGCGCCACATTGAAGCGCGCCAGCCGCAAGGATGCACACGCGGTGAACAAGAACGCCAACACCCAACCCGTGCGGCCGAGCACCTGCAAGTTGCCAGCACTGAAGGCGAGCATTGCGGGGGCCACGGCAAACGAAACTGTGTCGGCGATCGAGTCGTACTCCACCCCAAAGCGGCTGGTGGATTTCGTCAGACGCGCCAGGCGCCCATCGAACGCATCGCAAAAGCCGGCCAACACGATGCCGAGCGCCGAAAGGTCGGGCTGGTTGTTGAAGGCCTGAACGATCGCGTAGAACCCAAAGAACAAGCCGGCGGTCGTGACGATATGTGGCAACAAGAACAACCCGCGCGGCGGTTCGCCGCGCAGTCGGCGTCCACGGCGACGCCGACGGCGGCGCTGGCCGGCCGTCTCCTGTGGTCGAAAGGCTTCCCCTTGAGACTCTCCCGCTACGGATTCGGAATGTCCGTCCACTGGATGATCGACCGGTGTCATGCTTCGTCACCTCCGGACTCGTCGGGGGGAACTGCCAGTTGCGCGAGGATCGTGGTACCGCCGCGCATCTTCTGGCGCGGCTTCACTTTCGGCTCTGCGTCGAGCGGCAAGATGACATCTGTTCTCGAACCAAACCGGATCAATCCGTAGCGCTCACCGCGGTTCACCCATTCCCCGATCTGAGGATGGCAGACGATGCGGCGCGCGATCAAACCGGTGATCTGGACCACTTGGAAGCGTATCCCACCCGCGGTCTCCAGCGTCATGGCGCAGCGAACGTTCTCGGTTTCGGCACGTCGGTTGAACGCTGCCAGAAACAGCGATCCGGCGCGCTCGATCCCAATCACGCGACCTCCGAGCGGACTGCGGTTGACGTGCACGTTGAAAACCGACAAGAAGATCCCGATCCGCAGCGCACGGCTGCCGTCCGGAAGGTCGATCTCGCCGACCTCGATCACGCGCCCGTCAGCCGGCGCGACGACGGTGTTTTCGTCGCCGGGAATCTCGCGGGGCGGGTTGCGAAAGAAGCACGCGACGAACACCGTCGCACCCATCAACACAAAGCCCAACCCAGTCCAACCGAATGCACCGCACACACCCGCGAGCGCGAGCGGCGCGATGCCCAACGTGAACGCGTCGCGCACGATGAACTCGGTCGGTCGTTCCGCGAAGATCGGCTCCGCGGGTTTCGGGTCTGCTTCGCCCATTTCTGCTTCGCCTGTGTCTGCTTCGCCTGTGTCTACTTCACCTGGGGCTGCTTTGCCTGTGCTGCTTTGCCCCGGTCAGTTCTTTGTGCGGTCGACCAGGCGCTGCTCTTTCAACCATGGCATCAGGTTGCGCAGCTTGGCACCCACTGCTTCCATCGGATGTTCCTCGCCGCGCTTGCGCAGCGCGCGGAACTGCACGCCTCCCGAGCGATTCTCGAGTATGAACTCTTTGGCGAACGCGCCCGTCTGAATCTCTTCGAGGATTTCCTTCATCCGCTGCTTGACGCCGGCGTCGATGATGCGCGGCCCGCGTGTGACATCGCCGTACTCGGCGGTGTTCGAAACCGAGTAGCGCATGTTCGCGATGCCCCCTTCATAAATCAGATCGACGATCAGCTTGACTTCGTGAATCGTCTCGAAGTACGCCATCTCTGGCGAGTAGCCGGCTTCTACCAGCGTTTCGTAGCCGGCGGACATCAGCGCAGTCATGCCACCGCACAGCACGGTCTGTTCACCGAACAAGTCGGTTTCCGTCTCTTCGCGAAAGTTCGTTTCGATGATTCCCGCACGGCCGGCTCCGATGCCTTTTGCGTAGGCGAGTGCGATCTGTTTGGAGTCACCCGTCGGGTCGGCGTGAATTGCGATCAGCGAAGGTACACCGCGACCCTGCTCGTAATTCGATCGAACCGTATGCCCGGGTCCCTTGGGTGCGATCATGATGACGTTGATGTCGGCGGCGGGCTGGATCGCGCCGAAATGAATATTGAAACCGTGTGCCACCGCCAGGTAGTTACCCGGTTGAAGGTTCGGCTCGACAGCTTCGGTGAAGATCTGCGCGGCGGTCTCGTCGGGCAGCGTCAGCATGCAGATGTCGGCTTCGCGAGCCGCGTCGGCCGCCGTCGCGACGCGCAGCCCGGCGGATTCAGCCTTGGCCCACGAGGGTGAATCCTTCCGCAAACCGACCACGACGTTTACACCAGAGGCCTGCAGGTTCTGGGCGTGGGCGTGCCCCTGGCTTCCGTACCCAATGACCGCGACGACCTTGCCGTCGAGACGGCCAAGGTCGGCATCTTTGTCGTAGTAGATATTCAGGGCCATCGGTTCGAGCTCCCCTTGCTCTGGGATGATTGGGTGGGTTGGAATGTCTTCGATGTCGGTACTGTGCACTGCTTTGCTTTGCCGTGCTCGACTTTGCGGAGCCTGACTCCAGGGGGAGTGGGCGACGCGACGCGAAATCGCCAAGTGCGCGTGAGGCTGCGAGACCTCCAAGCCCAGGACATCGCGAAATTACGCAATGATTTCAGGCGTGTCAAAGAAATCAGGGATTTTCGAATCGCTCCCCGGTGCGCTTGACCTCAGCCTCGGCGCGACGCAGGTAGCTCGGAACCAGATCCGCGGCCGAGCGGGCATCCCCACGCGCGAGAATGCGTGCGCCGAGCTTGCCGACACAGCCCGCTGATGGGTCGCCCTCGGGCGACTCCAGCCATTCGACCGCGCCCAGCTGCTCGCGCAGCACGGCTCCGGCCACGGCGACGCCGTCGCCGACGAGCAGCAGCGGTGCCTTCAGCTTCCCGCAGAGCTCTGCGGGCGTGTACACCCCTTCGGCCAACACCGGCTCGCCTCCCGCGCCGCCCGCGTAGGCGGCCGCGTACACCTCTCCGCGGCGAGCATCGAGCATGGGCACCAGCGTCGCACGGCTCGGTACAGCTCGCTCGGCCAGCGCCCTCAACGTCGATACGGCCGCGATCGGACGATCGGTGCCGAATGCCAGGCCCTTCGCGGTGGCGGTCCCCACCCGCAAGCCGGTGAACGAACCCGGACCGATCGAAACCGCGAACGCGTCGATCTCTCCCTGGTCGAATCCGGCCTTCGAAAGCAGCCGATCGATACACGGCAGCAACGTTTCCGCTGCGGGTCCCGTCGCTGCGCGGCACTCCTCGATGAGTTCTTCACCACGCAATAGCGCGACGCTCAGCAGCGAAGTCGCTGTTTCGAGCGCGAGTATCAGCGGCACGCTCGAGGACTGGCTCAGGAGCCGCCCGCCAGCCAATCGACGACCCTGGACCAATTGCGGGAGATGTCGTTCCAGAACGCGAAGCCCATCAGCACCAGCAACAGCGTCACGCCGATCTGCTGCACGAACTCGCGCGTGCGAAGCGTCAGCGGGGCTCGTCGCACCCCTTCGACCAAGAAAACCAGCGCTTGGCCACCGTCGAGGATCGGAATCGGCAGCAAGTTGATGATGCCCAAGTTGATGCTGATCAGAATCATCGTGTGCAGATAATCCATCCAGCCGCGCTCGAGGGCCTTGCCGGCGATTTCCGCGATGCCGATCGGCCCGGAAATCTGGTCGCGCGATACTTCGCCGGTAAACAGCTTGCCCAGACCACGCAAGAACACGCGCGTGATCTCCAGCGACAGCCCGGCCGCCCGCGGCACGCTGTCGAAGGGGTTGCGAACTCTTTCGATCCGGGTCTCACCTTCGAGTGTGAGCAGATTGGTACCGACGATACCGATCCTGTAGCGGTCGACTTCGATCCCGATGCCGGTGACGTCGGTCTTCACGAGCTTCGGCGCCACGGCGACTTGGCTTCGCTCGCCATCGCGCGCGATCTCCAGCGATAGCGTTCGCCCGCGGCTTTCGAGCACCACCGCAGCGAACGTGTCGAAGCTGCTCATCGTGTTCCCGTCGACCGACAGAATCAGATCGCCGGCCTCGAGCCCGGCCTCATCGGCGGCAGAATCCGGCGCCACCTCGGCAATCAGGACGTCGGCCCGAAGTATTCCGAGCGAGGCGATATCGGCCGCGGCCGGCACTTCGATGGTCTGGGTTTGGGCGGTATCGGCTCCACGGCGAATCTCGATTGCGATCTCGGCGCTCGGGCCGGGCTGTTGCGAGGCCGCAGAAAAGCTGCGCTCCAACGCGTACCAATCGTCCACCGCGATGCCGGCGACCGAAACCACCGTGTCGCCGGTTCGCAGACCTGCCACGTATCCCGGCGCAGTGCGGTCGTCGAGCCCGATGATCGGGAGCGGTCGGCGGTGATAGATGCCGACCCATCCGACGTCGAGGGCCTCGCCGAACATATCCGTTCGACCGCGCGCAAGCACGTTGACGCTCGCCGTGGCGTCGTTCTCATCCCTTCGATACCCCAGTTGGATGGGTCCACTGGTGCGCTCGCTCAGGGTCTCGTCTACGTCGCGCCACCAGCTGACAGGATGACCATCGATCGAAGTGATGCGATCGCCGGGCTCCAAGCCCGCAATCGCCGCCGCAGAACCCGGCTCGACTTCGCCGATCAGGCTGTCGGCTTGCGGCAGGCCGACCCACAGGATTCCCGTGAAAATCACCACCGGCAGCAACAGATTCATCGCCGGTCCCGCAAACACGAACGCCAGTTTCTGCCACAGCGGCTTGGCGCCCAGGGTCTCGCTCGGGTGGGCCTTGACTATTTCATCTTCCGATTCGTCCGGCAACTCGCCGAGCACCTTTACGAAGCCGCCTAGCGGAATCCACGACACCACATACTCGGTGTGTCCGCGCTCCCAGCGCATCTTGAATTTTCCGATCCCGACCGGTGGGCCAAAGCCCATCGAGAACTTGAGCACACGCACGCCACACGCCTTCGCCACCAAGAAGTGCCCCAGCTCGTGAGCGAAGACCAGCACACCCAACATGCCCACGAACGCAAACGTCCAGCTTCCGGCCGTATACAGCGAATCCAATCCGGTCATCCTCCGCTCATGAGGTGCTCATGAACTGCTCACGGCGAGCCAATCGATCGCACAGGCGCGCGACCAGGCATCCGCTTCGAGTACATCGTCGAGGTCGCGCAAGCGCCCGCTTCCTCCGTCGACTCCACTTGCCGCGTCGCCCACCCGATGCGCGTGTGAGTTCAATACGGCGCCGTTGGTTTCGGCGATCTGGGTAAACCGGATGTGTCCCGCCAGGAACGCGGCCACAGCGACTTCGTTTGCGGCGTTGAGGACCGCGGGAGCCGCCTCGGATAGGCGCAGCGCCTCGTAGGCCAGATCCAAGCACGGGAAGCGCTTGCGATCCGGCACTTCGAAATCGAGTCGCCCGATCGCAGCCAGGTCGAGGCGCGGGACGTCGAGCGCTATGCGCTCAGGATGCGCGAGCGCGACAACGATCGGCACCCTCATGTCCGGTAGCCCCAGCTGGGCGATCACGCTGCTGTCCTTGAACTCGACGAGCGAGTGAATGATGGATTGAGGATGCACCACGACGTCGATGCAATCGGGCTGCGTATCGAACAGCCAACGCGCCTCGATGACCTCGAGCCCCTTGTTCATCAATGTCGCCGAGTCGATGGTGATCTTGGGTCCCATGTCCCAGTTCGGGTGATTCAGCGCCTGTTCGATCGTCGCGTCGGCAATTTCTTCGGCACTCCAGGTCCGAAATGGGCCGCCCGACGCGGTGAGGATCAAACGCGCGACGTCCTCGGCGCGTTGACCCGCGAGCGCCTGAAAAATCGCACTGTGTTCACTATCGACCGGGAGCAACGCGACGCTGTGTTGCTGGACCTCGCGCAGCACGAGCGCGCCGGCCATGACCATGACCTCCTTGTTGGCCAGCGCCACATCGCGGCCGGCGCGGATCGCCGCCAGCGTCGGTGCCAATCCAACCGCACCCACCAGGCTCGACACCACCAGGTCTGCGGGATGGCGCGCGACCGCATCGAGCCCTTCTTCGCCGACGGCGATTTCGACCTCGACCGATCCCAGCAGGTCGCGCAACCTGGCAGCGCCGCCCGGATCTGCGACCGACACCAGAGCGGGGCGAAACTCGAGAATCTGGGCGGCCAACTTTTCGATGTTGCGTCCCGCCGCCAGCGCCGACACATAGAACCGCTCCGGTTCTGCCCGGGCAACCGCGAGTGTCTGCTCGCCGACCGAGCCTGTGCTTCCGAGAATCGCCAGCGCCTTTCGCGTGTCGGCGGCTCCGGCGCTCAACTCTTGGGCCCGTGGCGACCACTCACCTGCGCGCTCGTCATTCCGAAGCGACGCTCGCGTCTTTGGTATTCCTGCACGGCCCGTGCGAGGTCAGCCTCGCGAAAGTCCGGCCACATGATCTCAGTCGTATAGATCTCGGTGTACGCGATCTGCCACAGCAAAAAATTCGATACACGCGATTCTGCACCGGTGCGAATCAACAGGTCGGGGTCCGGAACCTCGGGATCATAGAGATACGCGGCAAACATTTTCTCATCGAGCCGCTCTGGGTCGACATTTCCCTGCTCGGCGTCGCGCAGCAGCTTTCGGGCGGCATCCACGATCTCGGCGCGGCCACCGTAGGACAGCGCAAATATCAAATGCATCTCGCGGTTGCCGCGCGTGCGCTCGACTGCGGCTGCCACGCCATCGCGAATTCGCGGCGGCAGCCGGTCCGTGCGTCCGATGCAACGCAGCTCGATGCCTTTGTCCATGACCTCGTCGATTTCGGTCTCGAGGTAGTGCTCGAGCAACCCCATCAACGATTCGACTTCCGATTTCGGGCGGCTCCAGTTCTCGATCGAGAACGCGTACAATGTCAGCCACTGAACGCCGAGTTCGTTGGCGCCGCGCACCGCGGCCCGCAGCGATTCGAGCCCCTGCTTGTGGCCCTCGTTGCGGGAGATTCCGCGCTGTTCCGCCCAGCGGCCGTTGCCATCCATGATGATGGCCACGTGCTGCGGGACGCGCAGCGGGGGTTGTGAGATCGGGTCGAATTCTGCCATGGTCAGACCTGAAGGACCTCTTTCTCCTTCGAGTTGGCAATATTGTCGAGTTCCTTCACCATGTCGTCGGTAAGCCCCTGAATTCTCTTCTCTTCTCGGCGCTTGTCATCTTGCGAGATTGCGCCTTCTGATGCGAGGTCCTTCAACATCGAGAGCGCGTCACGGCGGGCCTCTCGAATGCCCACCTTGTGGTCCTCGGCACTGCGATGGACTTGCTTGACGATCTCCTTGCGGCGCTCTTCGGTCAGTGGTGGAACCGGCACGCGTACCACCTTGCCGTCGTTGTTTGGCGACAACCCGAGATCGGCCTTCTGTATCGCCTTTTCGATGTCACTCATGGCGCCCTTGTCGTAGGGAGAAATGACGATCAGCCGGGGATCGGGCGTCGTCACGTTCGCCAGCTGGCTGAGTGGGGTCGGAGTTCCATAGTAGTCGACATGGATGCCGTCGAGCAGGCTCGCACTGGCGCGTCCCGTGCGGACTTTCATGAGCTCTGCCTTCAGGCTACGGGTCGCCTTGCCCATGCTGTCGCGCGTTTCGTCGTACACCAGAGCCGCATCATCATCTGCCATACGCGGTACCCCTTCTGCTGTGGCTTCCCCTGTAGAAAATCCTGTGACGCATGTTGATTGACGTTGATCGCGACCTGTTGGTTCGCCCCCTCGCCTCGCCAGCAGGCTTCAGCCTTCCACCCGCGTCCCTACCGCTTCACCCGCGGCGAGTCTGCGGAGGTTACCAGCCTTGGCCATATCGAAAACTACGATCGGCAGCTCGTTCTCGCGGCACAACGCGAGCGCGGTCTGATCCATCACACCGAGCTTCTTGGTTAGCGCTTCGTCCCAACTCAATCGTTCGTAGCGGGTCGCCTTGGGGTCGAGCTTGGGGTCGGCCGTGTACACGCCGTCGACCCCCTGCTTGCCCATCAAGATGATTTCTGCGTGCAGCTCTGCCGCGCGCAGCACAGCAGCGGTATCCGTCGTGAAGTACGGATTGCCGGTCCCTCCAGCGAATACCACGACCCGTCCCTTGTCGAGATGGCGAATCGCACGACGTCGGATGTACGGCTCCGCGACCGACTGGGTCTCGATCGCGGACTGCACGCGCGTATCGAGGCCCACCTTTTCCAATGAGTCCTGCAGCGCCAGTGCATTGATCACGCTGGCCAGCATTCCCATATAGTCCGCACTGGCGCGATCCATACCCTCTTCGGCCGCAGCAATGCCACGAATGATGTTGCCGCCTCCAACGACGACACACACCTGGATCCCAAGTTCGTGAACCTCGCGAATTTCCATTGCCGTCTGAGAGATCACGGCTGGGCTGATGCCAAAGCCGCTTTCCCCGGCGAGCTGACCGCCGGACAGTTTGATCAGGAGCCTTCGGTAGGCCGCTTTCACGCCTCCCCCGCTTCTCCGTCGCCTGGTTCACCGCCCAGTTCGCCGAGCTTGAAACGCTGATAGCCGTTGATCGAAATCTCGGTCCCTGCGGAGGAACCGACATCGGAAAGCAGCGCTGCAATCGTCCGGTCCGGGTCCTTCACGTACGCCTGCTCGAGCAAGCATATCTCTGCAAGGTACTTGTTGATGCGCCCCTCGACGATCTTGTCGATGACCTTTTCGGGCTTGCCTCCCTGCAAGGCCTGGGTCCGGAAAATGGCTCGCTCGGAATCGAGCATCGCCTTATCCACACCTGAGCGATCGATCGCGATCGGCGACGGGTCCGCGGCTGCCACGTGCATTGCGACATCCTTCGCCAGCGTGTCGAGCGCCTGACCGGAGCCGCTCGTCGCCAGACTTACGATGACGCCCAGCTTCCCGCCGGCGTGGACATAGCCTCCACCGACACCGGCGCCCTCGGCACCGAGCCGCGCGACTCGCTTGAGGACGACGTTCTCGCCGAGCTTCGTGACCGCTTCGGTGATCTTGTCGGCAACCGTCTCGCCATCGAGCGAAGCGCCGCTCAAGCCGCCGACAGTCGCTGCACTCGGGTCGCGCGCCACGATCTTCGCCAGTGCGTCCCCCATCGCGATGAACTCGTCGGTGCGCGCAACGAAGTCCGTCTCGCAACCCAACTCCACCATGGCTGCGACGCCAGCACCCAGCGCAATCGCAACCACGCCTTCGGTGGTCTCGCGTCCCTCGCGCTTGCCCGCCTTTGCCAGGCCGCGCTCGCGCAGCAGCTCATTCGCTTTCGCCAGGTCGCCCTCAGCATCGCTGAGTGCGTGCTTACAATCCATCATGCCGGCGCCCGTCTTTTCGCGGAGCTCTTTTACCGACTTAGCCGAAATCTGAATCACCGAGTCGTTCTCCCTTCGATCTTTCGATTCTTTCGCAGTTGCCCAGTTTCGTTGATAATTTCGTTGATGATTTCGTAGAAAATTTCGTTGGTCGTTTCGTTGTTGAAGGATGCTTTGTTGCCCGCTCTGTCCGCAGCAATCAGGCCGGTTTCGACACGACTAACAGCCCCCCGATCCGTCGCGGTGCAGCCGTCGTCAGTGCTCGTGCCATCTCGTGATCATCCGTTCTCAAAATCGGCGGCGTCACAAGCGTCGCCGATTGGAGCGAATTCGCTACGCGTCGCTGCCCGAGTCGCCTGACTCGGGCGTCTCCGCAACGTGGGCTGCCGGGGCTGCGGGAGCCGCCGTTGCCTCGAACTCTGGGCCGTCGGCCGTGGTGCGCTCCGCGTCGCGCCGTTCCGCGGCCATCGTTGCTCCCCGCCCTCGCCGGGGCGGGTGCTTGATTTCGACCACCACGCGGCCCGTCCCAGGTATCATTGTTTCGGTCTTCGCCCTGGGGCGTGTCTTCTCGGCTTCGGCTTCTTGCGCTTGGATACGCGCGTTGTTCAGTGCCGCACCTTGTAGACACGCATCGGCGACGCGCGAGCAGTAGAGCTGTATGGCTCGAATCGAGTCGTCGTTGCCGGGAACCGCGAAATCGATATTGGCCGGGTCGCAGTTGGAATCAACAATCGCGAGAACCGGAATCCCGAGCCGCCGCGCTTCGTTGATGGCGATCGACTCACAGTTGACGTCGATCACGAAAATCGCCGCAGGCAATCGGCTCATGTCGCGAATCCCGTCGAGCGACTTGCGGTATTTGTCGACCTGACGGGTGATCCGAGCCAACTCCTTCTTGGACAGCTCAGCCATCTTCTCTTCGTCAGCGAGGATCTCGAGCATCGACTTGAAGCGATCGATCGATTTCTTGACCGTCTTGAAATTTGTCAACATGCCGCCCAGCCAGCGGTTGTTGACGTAGTACTGGTTCGAGCGTTCCGCCTCGAGGCGTAGCGGTTCTTGCGCCTGCCGCTTGGTCGCCACGAACAGAACCTTGCCGCCACGCGACACGACGTCACTGATGAAAGCGAGCCCCGCTCGGAAGCGCGGAAGCGACTGATCGAGGTCGATGATGTGGACGCCATTGCGTTCGCCGAACAAGTACCTCTTCATGTTCGGGTTCCAGCGGCGGGTCTGGTGACCGAAGTGGGCGCCAGCCTCCAACATTTCGCGGATCGTGACGCCGACCTTCATGGCATCGGCCATGGCACTGGATGCGGGAGCGGCTTCGCTCTCGGTCAACGCTGCGGTCAGGGGTGCGCTCGCGGTTTCGGGCGAAACCGGTGACTCAGCCGTAGGATCGGCCATTGCGTGATCTCCTTCGCGGTTGTGCGTCCGAACCGGTTCGTAATTCCCCAACCGACCTCACTGACGTGACGTACCGCCAGCCTGCCAGCACCGCAGGGGTGACCCGGAACGTGTGATTTGTCCAAGGGGTTAGCAGAGTCGGCGAGACGCGGCTAACCGCTGTTGTCCGCCAAGGGCAACTCAGGTGGTGTATTCGGCGTTGATCTTCACATACTCATAGCTGAGATCGCAGGTCCAGATGTGCGCCTCAGCCCGGCCAACGCCCAACTCGACGCACAACTCGATCTCATCGGCCGCCAGGCGCATTGCGGAGCGCCTGCGCGCCACCGGCCCGGTCGATGCGCCAGCGCGGAACACCGTGATTCCACCCAATTGGACTCGCGCGCGGTCGAGATTGACCCGCACCTGGCCCGCTCCGACCGTTTGCAGAATGCGCCCCCAGTTGCTGTCGCCACCGAAGACTGCCGTCTTGACCAGCATCGAGTTGGCGATGCGGCGGGCGGCTCGGTCTGCTTCCGCAGGGTTCGCGGCGCCGGTCACCCGCACGGTGATGAGCTTGGTGGCGCCCTCCCCGTCGCGGGCCAGATCCCGGGTGAGTGACACCGCCACCTGCTCGATCGCGTGCGCGAACGCCGCAGCACCGGGGCTCCGCGTGCTGCGCAGCGTCCGGTTGCCGGCCACGCCGCTGGCCATCAAGAGCACCGTATCGCTGGTCGAGGTTTCGCCATCGATCGTCAGCCGGTTGAAGCTGCGATCCACGGCCGTTTTCAATACGCGCCGAAGCTGGGCGGGCGACACCGCGGCATCCGTCAGTAGGAACGCCAACATCGTCGCCATGTTCGGCTCGATCATTCCCGACCCCTTGGCGATTCCCGCCACGCTGACGGTGCAACCATCCACGCGCGCGGTCGCCACTGCCGTCTTCGAGAAGGTATCGGTGGTGCGAATCGCTTCGACGGCACTCACGAGTCCACCATCGACGAGCGTTGCTGCAGCGGTCTTGATCCCGCGGCGAATCGAGGCCATCGGAAGCGGCGCTCCGATCACGCCCGTCGACGCAACCAACACCTGATCGGGGCTCGCCCCGATCGCGGCTGCCGTACGGCTTGCCATCTCGGCGGCGTCGCGCCGGCCCCGAGCCCCCATCGCTACGTTCGAGATGCCGCTGTTGACAACCACAGCGCGCGCGATGCCGTTGCGCACATGGGCGCGACACCATTCCACTGGCGCGCCCACAATCGACGACTTCGTGAACACACCCGCCACCGAGCACGGCGCCTCGCTCGCGATCAGCGCGAGATCGAGCCCCGACTTCTTGATACCGCAGCGTACACCGACAGCACGAAAACCCGGAACATGAAGGGGAGTCTTCAGCGGCACTTGGATAGGAGTCTTCAACGGCACTTGGATAGGAGTCTTCAACGGCACTTGGATAGGAGTCTTCAACG
>JAQBGU010000020.1:0-35809 GCA_032128375.1 Deltaproteobacteria bacterium
CCTGTATGGGCACGCGCTGGCCGTCGAGTAGCGCACAGGCGTGCGCGTCGGGTCTCACCTGCTGGTACCCATCGGCGAGACCGAGCGGCACGACACCGACCCGTGCCGGTTTGCGCGGGTCTCCGGGCTCACCGACATGGATGAGCCGACTCTTGATCGCCCGCACGACCGGTCGGTAATCGCCCGCGACGGCGATCTCTTTGGCGATCGGAGACATTCCATACAGCAGACTCCCCGGACAAACTGAATTGGCACGACTCTCGATTCCCGCCATCAGCGCGGAGCTGGCGAGCGCCTGGGTGACGGGGATGTCGATCCCATCGGCGTCTAATCCGTCGAGCAACGCATCGAATGCCGCGTAGCGCTCGCGCGCCCAGTCGAGGTCCTGCTTGTCGTGGAACGATAGGTGGGTGTAGACGCCGTCGACCCTGACGTTGTCGAGTTCGGACACTTGACGAATGAAGTCGCGAGCGGCCGAAAGTGGCACGCCGAGTCGTCCGAGACCCGAGTCGACCTTGATGTAGACACCGGTCGGCTGCTTCGCTGCCTCGGTGACCGCGCGGGCGCTCGTCCAGTCGTGGACAGTCGGCGTGAGGTTGCGGTCGATCAGCGTGGCGATGCCTTCGGGCAGCGGACCTGCGAACATCAGAATCGGCAGGTCCACGCCTGCTTCGCGAATCGCGGACGCGTCGTGCAAGTTCCCCGTCGCCAGCGATTCGACACCGCAGTCGGCCAGGCAGCGGGCTACCGGAGCAATGCCATGGCCGTATGCGTCGCCTTTTAGAGCCGCGATGATACGGGTGCCTGCTGCGAGGTTCGATCGCAAGACGCGCACGTTGTGAGCCAGGGCTGCGAGATCGATCTCCATCCAGCTGGGACGCACCGCTTCTTCTAACTCCATGATCGCCTTCCCCGCCTCGGTTCGATCGCTGCCCGGAGCGTAGTCGCTGCAGGGATCTTTGAACGAGGGAGTCGTGAGAAAAGCCACGGAGCCTGCGAAGCAAACGCCGCGCAGGCTCCGTGGCTTGCATTTCCCGGCGGCGCTGGGAAACTACTTGGCGGGCGCCGTCTGGGCGTGACATCCGATGGAACAATGTTCCGCGCGCCTGCGCCGAGCCGACTGCCTGGAAAGGGCCACTGCGTGAAGTGCCTCTACGAGACCGCGGATCGAACACTTGCCCAACTCATTCGCAGCGCCCTCGAAGCGGAGGGCGTTGGGGTGATCGTGCAGGGCGAACACCTGACCTCGCTGCAGGGAGAGACGCCGGCGGGTGCATCTGCCCAGTACCGTGTCCTGCTCAGCGACGACGAGCAATCGCCGAAGGCCGAGCGCCTGGTGGCCGACTGGATTTCCGCGAGGAGTGCCACAAACACCGGGTCGTGGACTTGCGCTACATGCGGAGAACGCCACGAGCCGCAGTTCGAGTTGTGCTGGAAGTGCGGCGAGGCGTTCGACGCGAGCTGACGCGTCAGCATTCGATGATGCGGGCCTGGGCCCGATCCCACCACAGAAGTGTGACGCAGCGCCCGGCCGAGTTGGCCAACGTTCGGTCTGCCATCTGCGATATCGGGCCGGGTGACCGACGAAGTCGCAACACGGGCAATCTGCCGATGTATGCGCGTTGAATACTGTGGATTACTTGCGCGCGAGTGCGTGCGCGACCTCGACGATCTGCTCGATCAGCAGCCGTGTGGAAGGCGACCGGGTTCGATGTCGGACCAGGTGGATGCCGTCATTTGTACGCAACGCCGGCGGTGCAGCCAGAAACACCAGCGGACCACCCTGGCAGACGTCCTGGGCCAGCGACAGCGGCACCATCGTGATGGCGCGCCCCGCCTTCGCGAGTTCGAGACATGCTGCCGTCGTCTCGAGCCGGTAGAAGGGAAATCGTCCCGAGGCCAGCGCTTCATCGAACGGCGCTGGCAGGTCTCGCGCCTGGATTGGCGCGGGTGTCGGCATCGCCCAGGGAACTTGTGCGAGTTCTTCGATGCTCACGTCACCGGCCGCCGCGACTGGATGGTCCGCAGCCAGCACGACCACCAGCGGCTCGGAGGGTAGTTCGATGATCTCGATATCCGCGGCAGCGGGCGAATCCTCGTACTTGCTCATGTCACAAACGACGAAGTCGAGCTCGCGCCCGAGCAGAGCAGTCAGCAGGTCACGAGCGGTTCCCGCGACCACACTCACCTGGATCCCGTGATGCGTCGCAGAAAGCGCGCGGATCGCCCCGGTCAGCAGCGGTTGTGCGGGGTAGGGCCCAGTGCCCACACGGACGTGGCCCGTTTCGCCCCCGCTGAGACGTTCCGCCGCCTCTTCGAACGCGAGCATTGCGTCGATCACATCGCGGGCGCGCTGGATCAGGCCCTCGGCTGCATCGGTAGGCTCGACCGAATGGGTCGTGCGATCGAACAGGCGTTGACCGAGCTGATCTTCCAGCTTCTGCAGGCTGCGACTGAGTGCGGATTGTGTGACCGCGTGTTGCTGGGCCGCCTGAACGAAGCTTCGCAGACGGTAGAGCGCCTCGAAGTGCTGAAGCTGCTTGAATTGCATTCTCTGCTGCCCCGAGTGCCCGCTCAATCGATCCAGGCGGGTCGTGGTTGGACCGTGGTTCGATCGTGATCGCGTCGCACTTGGACCGTGGTCCGATCGTGATCCGATCATAACTTGATGAGGAAAGATCATCACCAGAGCGATTTCAATGAGTGTATGGTAACCGGGTGCCGATCTCGAATCCCACTGGGCGTCCCGCCGATCTCGATTTTCGCGATCGCGCACGTCACTTCCAGGCCATCGAGGAGCGTCCCTTCGACCTGATCGTGATTGGCGGCGGCATCACCGGTGCCGGCGTCGCGCGTTCGGCAGCGGGGCGTGGGCTTCGCGTAGCGCTGGTCGAAGCGCAAGATCTGGCTTCCGGTACCAGCAGTCGAAGCTCGAAAATGATTCACGGTGGCGTTCGTTATCTGGCCCAGGGGGATGTCGCGCTGGTTCGCGAAGCCGCCCATGAGCGCCAGATTCTCCGACAGATCGCGCCGCATCTAACACGTTTCATGCCCTTCCTGCTGCCGACGCACTCCGCGGCGGGAATGGCGAAGTTTCGCGCCGCCATGTGGGCCTTCGAGAAGCTCGGACAAATTCCCAGGCCGGAACGCCATGAGGTCTGGAACGCGAAGGAGCTGGCGTCGCGTGAGCCGGTCGCCGCTGCGCCGGGCACGAACGGAGCCGTCCTCTACTTTGAATTTCTGACCGACGACGCACGCCTCACCCTCGCCAACGCGCGCAGCGCGGCTGCGGACGGCGCGCACATTCTCAGCTACGCGCCTGTGACGAAGATCGCACTCGAAAACGGTCGCGCGGTCGGGGTCCACTGCCAGAGTTCTCTTCCAGGCGAGACACTCGAGGCGCGCGTTCGCGGGCGCGTGATCGTGAACGCCGCCGGCCCGTGGGTCGATGCGATTCGCGCGCTCGAAGCACCCGACGACACACCTCGGCTTGCGCTGACCAAGGGGATCCATCTCGTCGTCACGCATGCGCGTCTACCGCTCTCGCGCACGGTGCTGATGAGCGCTTCCGACAAACGCCCGGTATTCGCCGTGCCGCGCGGCGATGTTGCCTACCTCGGCACCACAGACACCTTCCACCGCAGCCTCGGATACTGGCCCGAAGTCGAGTCCGCGGATGTCGATTATCTGCTCGAGGCCGCTTCGCGCTCCTTCCGCATCGACGCGCTGTCGGCCGCTGACGTCGTATCGTCCTGGACGGGCGTGAGGCCGCTCGTCTCCCAGGCCGGCAAGAGCCCTTCGGAAATTTCCCGACGCGACGAGGTCTGGACCGGACCGGGTGGCATCCTCTCGATCGCCGGCGGAAAGCTCACCGCGTATCGTCGAATGGCCGAGCGCGTTGTCGACACTGTCGTGGAACGCCTCGGCAAATCGGCGAGCAAGGAGATCTCTGACTCGATCCCGCTGGTGGGGGGCGACTTCGACCCCGCGCCGATCGATGACGCTGCCAAGGCCGGCAAGCAACCCCCGAATCGACTCGTCGATCTATACGGATCGGAGGCGCCCGACGTCAAGGCCGACGGAGGCGACGTAGCTGCAGAGGTTCGCCAGGCGGTTCGGCGGGAAGGGGCGCTGCGCCTCGAAGACTACTGGGTGCGGCGCGCAGCGCGAGCGTTTTTCGATCTCGATGCCGGGTTGTCGACTTTGGAACCCGCCTCCATCGAGATGGGCAAGCTACTCGAGTGGAACGAGGAAACCCGCGTCGCCGAAGTCGCAGCCTGCCGACTCAGGCACGAAAAGAACAACTCACTATTCGACCGAGCTCGAAACGTCACGCGCCTCGGAGATTCGGAAAGAGTGGATCGTCAAGGAGTCAAGGAGTAGAGGACCATGAAGCCCCAGGTCATCGACACCCTGCGCGAACAACTCGGCGTGGAAAAGGTTCTCATCGACGCTGAAGCACTCGATGAACGGCGCCACGACTACTGGGTACTGAGCCATCTTCGAGACTTTCGTGGTGAGTCCCTGCCGCGGGCGGGCGTCGTCGTGCGACCCTCATCACCGACCGAGGTCCAGGCCATCGTTCGAGTCGCGTCACAGACACAGACACCTCTGGTTCCCTTCGGTCTCGGTTCCGGTGTCTGCGGGGGAATCGGCCCCGACCCCTCGGTGATGCTGGTGGACCTCAGCGCGATGAACCGCATTCGCGAGATCGATGAAATCAATCTACTCGCGTCGTTCGATGCCGGCATTCAGGGGCTCGAAGCCGAGAATGCCGTCGCACAACGAGGTCTCACGATCGGCCATTGGCCCCAATCCGTCGCGATCAGCACTGTGGGTGGATGGGTGTCGACGCGAGCGGCAGGCCAGTTCTCGACCGCGTACGGAAATATCGAGGACATCGTCTACTCGATCGAGGCGGTGCTACCGAACGGCGAGCTGGTACAGCTCGGGAAAGCGCCACGCGCCGCGGCCGGACCCGACCTCCGGCATCTCCTGCTGGGTGCCGAGGGAACCATGGGCATCGTGACGGGTGTGACGCTGGCGTTGCGGCGCCAGCCAGAAGAGCGAGCCTATACGACCTACTACACACCGTCACTGTCGTCCGGTTTCGAGGCGCAGCGCGAAATCGTCCAATCGGACTGGCTTCCGCCGGTGATGCGCCAATATGATGCATCGGAGGTCGCCCGAAATTTCAAGGACCTCACGGCTGACACTTTCGAGGATCGAGGAATTCTGCTCATGGTGCACGAGGGGCCGTCCGCTCGCGTCGCCGTAGAAGTCGAAGCGGTGGCTGCGATTGCTGCGCGCTGTGGTCTCCAGACCGCGCCGGCCGAAGTCGGGCCGCACTGGATGGAGCACAGGAACCACGTGCCCTCCTGGCGCCAGCTCTTCGAGAGAAACCTGGTGGCAGATACGATCGAGGTATCTGCACCCTGGACGCGAATCGAAGCACTCTACGAAGACGCGACCGCGAGCCTGCGCGAACTGGATGCCGTCGTGATCGCATCGGCCCACAGCTCCCACGTCTACCGCACGGGCATCAACCTGTACTTTACCTTCGTCGCACGCCATGAAGACACAGCAGACATGGAAGCAACGTATCTCGAGTGTTGGCGGCGTGTGATGCAGGCCACCGCACGCAACGGCGGCGGCATCGCGCATCACCACGGCGCGGGACGACTGCGAAAGCCCTACCTCGTCCACGATCTCGGCGACACCGGCGTTTCGTTGCTGCGCAGCATCAAGGGAGTCCTCGATCCGCAGGGACTCATGAATCCGGGCAACTTGATTCCCGATGCCTGAACTCGTTCTCGGGCTCGACGTCGGTTCGACGAGCGCTCGGGCACTCGTCATCGACCTCTCGGGTCGCGTAAATGGACAAGCCCAGACGAGGTTGACATCGATGCACTCGGTACCGGGGCGCGTCGAGCAGGACCCGCGCGAAGTCTGGAAGCGCGTCGAAGAGACGATGGCGCAGGCGCTATCGGCGGCGGGTCGTCGGGCATCGGACCTCGGCGCAGTCGGGGTTGCAGCGCAGCGCTCGAGCGTCGTCGTATGGGAACGCGCAACCGGCGAGCCGCTCGGGCCGATGATCGTGTGGAGCGATCTGCGCGGGATGAAGCGCGCTGCGGAACTCCGGGCAGCGGGTCACCTCGCGCATCCAATCGCAGCGGCATCGAAACTCGAGGCTGCTCTCGACGGCATCGATGGCGGGCGCGCTCGAGCTGCCGCGGGAGAGCTCGCCTGGGGCACCCTCGACAGTTTCCTCGTGTACCGACTCACAGCTGGCGCGCTTCACGCGACCGACTACTCGAACGCCTGGTCGACGTCCTACCTCGACCCGGCAACGATGAAGGACTGGAATGCCGAACTGATCGAATTTCAGCAGCTCCCGATCGGACTGTTCCCGAAGTTATGCGACACCTACGGCCCGCTCGGCACTGCCGCCGCGACGGTACTCGGGAGCGACGTCCCCCTCGGCGCGATCGTTGCTGACCAGCAGTGCGGAATGTTTGCCCACGGCGCTTGGGATGCGGGCGCTTGGAAGGCGAGCTATGGAACCTCGGCGACGCTGATGGTTTCGACCGCAGCCGCAGCGACGCTCGCACCGGGGCTGATGCCGATGCTGGTCGCCAGCCATTCGGGCCAGACGCTCTTCGCCGTCGAGGGTATGGTGATTTCGGCTGGCGCACTGCTGGATTGGCTGGTCCGCGATCTTGGGCTGTTCGCATCAATCGAGGAACTCACGCGCGCCGCTGCTTCGGTCGATTCGAGTGACGGCGTCGCAATTCGTCCCGCGCTGAACGGACTCGGCGCCCCACACAACGATTCAACCCCGCGAGCCGCGATCGTGGGGCTCTGCTCGGCGACCACGTCCAAGCAGATCGCGCGCGCGGCCTTCGAAAGTCTGGCCTTTCGCATGCGGGAGATCGTCGAAGCCGTTGCTGCGATCGATGGACTCGCACCGCCCGACGCGCTGCCGGTCGATGGCGGCGTCGCGGCCAACGATGTGTTCCTGCAGATTCAGGCCGACGTCCTCAGCCGCCCTGTGGACCGCCACAAGCATCGTGAAGCGACTGCGCTGGGTGCGTGCATCGCGGCGGCCTTGGGGGTTGGCCTGGCGAGCCGTGAGGAACTCGCGCCACTGACGCGAACGGGAAAGAGGTTTGAGCCTTCGATCGCCCCTGGAGACGCCGCGGCCCGATTCTCCCAATGGCGCGCGGCATTGGGGCTCGCGGCCGGCTGAGGCGTGTCGGTCGTCGACGGGGTTTCACCCGATTGTACTGACCGGCATGCTGAAGTCGAAGACGAGGTCGGCGACCCGCTTCTATGCAACTCTTTCGAGTTCGATCCGCTTTCTGCCGCGCACGAGAAACGAATCGACCATCGGCATCTCGGCGGTTGGGGGTGCGAAGCCGGGAAGCTCCGGGACGAGTGCTTCGAATGCGGCGCGCGCTTCGAGTCGAGCCAGCGATGCGCCGAGGCAGAAGTGGTGCCCGAAACCGAAGCCGACGTGTGCGGCTGGGCTGCGGGTGACATCGAATCGGTCCGGGTCGGAGAACTGCCGTTCGTCCCGATTCGCCGAGCCGAGCAGAGCGCCGATCATTTCGCCTTGCTTGATCGTGGTGCCGTAAAGTTTGACGTCTTCCGTCGCGGTGCGAAACACGATCTGGATCGGTGCGTCGTAGCGAAGCGTCTCTTCGATCAGGTTCGGCACCAACTCTGGATTTTTGACGACGCGATCCAACTGATCTGGATTCGCCAACAGAGCGCAGGTGCCGTTGCCGATCAGGTTGGTCGTAGTCTCGTTTCCTGCGACCAGAAGCAGTAATGCGAATTGAATGACCTCTCGCACCGAGAGAGCAGAGTCTCCGTCGCTCCCGCAGACGATCGCGCTGATCACGTCGTCGCGCGGATGTTTGGCTCGCTCGCGTGCCATCCGTTTCAGGTAGTTCGAAAAATCGATGAACACGTCTTGGAATTCGCGGCTGAACCGATTCGCGCGCCCGGCGCCGGACGCCACGTGAACGACGCTGTCCGACCATCGTTTGAAATCGGAAAGTCGCTCCGACTCCACGCCGAGTAGTTCCGCGATGATCGAAACCGGTACCGGGATAGCGACATCGCCTACGACGTCGAAGCGCTGTGCGCTGCGAACGCCAGAGATGCACTCGTCCACGACCGCTTGAACCCGGTTCTCCCAGGCCGCGATCTTTCTCGGCGTGAAACCGCGATTCACGATTGCGCGCATGGAAGCGTGACTCGCGCCGTCTTCGGCGATCAAGGTTCTCGCCGTCGCAAAGCCCAACGGGTTCATCCGCGTCTTGACTGCCATTCGAGCCAGGAACTTCACGATCTCGAAATTCAGCGGCGGTGCCGAATCTTCACCGCCATTCATCAGCAACGTGAACATCGCCCGCGATGAATACGTGGTTGGCGTCTTGAGCACGTGCATCACATCGTCGTACCGCGACACGATCCAGCAGCGAAGGTCGGGCGCCCAGTGCACGGGCGCTTCGTCGCGAAGCCGCCGGTAGACAGGGTAGGGGTTTTCGCGATCTGCGGGCCGCGTCGGATCGTACGAGATGGTCATTGGAACCTCGGACGGGCGCGGCCAGACGATAGCGTGTGTCGGGGAGATAGGCGCTGTCTCGCGCCCGCGGCTAGAGCAGTTGGTAGACGTCGTACTCGACGCCGCCGGGCACGGTCTTGCCGACGCCTACGGCCTGGATGTCGTTCAGCCACGCGTACCGCTCGTCGCCCGTCTCGAACGTGGGCGCGGTTCGGATTTGTAGGGTCCCATCGGGTTGGGCACGGCCGATTCCGCAGTACGTCACGAGAATTTCCGCACCATCGTCGGTTTTCAACAGCACTCGCACGTCGAGCCGGACCACGCCACCGGACTGGAGGGTGACCCAGTCTCCGCCGGGCGTCTCCACGGTTCCGCGCAAGCGGGGACCCTCGAAACTGCCGGCCGTGACCGGGACGATCAGCCGGTTGCCCTTCGGGCCTCTTCCCACCGGGTGGGGATCACCGGTATCCGCACACATCGTCATGAGGTAGTCGACTTCGAGTGATTTCGCGGGCATGGCGTTCTCCGTTTTGTCGGTTTCGCGGTGCGGGGCGCCGGTTCGCTCGGCGCTAGAACTCGAAGGGCAGATGGGTGTAGCCCCGCACGAATTCGGTGCGCAGCAACTTCGCGCCCGAGTGATCGATGCGGTACTCGGGCATCCGGCGCATCACTTCTTCGAGCATGAGTTCGCCTTCCATTTTCGCAAAATGGGCACCCAGGCACCGGTGAACACCGTGCCCGAAGGTCAGGATGCGCGGATTCGGGCGATGGATGTCGAAACGGTCCGGATCTTCGAACTCGCGCTCGTCTCGATTGCCCGACGGGTACACGAACATGATCGAATGCCCCGGCTGCAGTCGCTTGCCCCGCAGCTCCAACTCCTGTGTGACGCTTCGCATCAGGAACTGCGTCGGCATGTCGTATCGCAAGCACTCCTGAAGGGCCTGAGGGATCAGGCTCTTGTCGGCCGCGAGCTCGGCGCGTTGATCGGGGTGTTCCTCGAGCCGTTTGAGCGACGTCGCCATCACCTTCGGAAAGGTGTCGGTCCCACCGATCAGCAACAGCAACAGATGCTGACCCACGATGTCATCCGAAAGCGGCTCGCCACCCGTCTGAGCCCGGACGAGTACGTCGATGGGGGACTCGATTTCTCCAGTGTATCTTCGGCGCTCCGCGGCGATACCCGACAAGTACCCGAGGATCTCTCCGAAGGCGGCCACACCGTCTTCGGTCATACCTTCGACACCGTCCTCGCGCGCGGAGAAACGTGCGACCAAGGCGAGCATTTTGTCCGCGTCAGACTCGGGAAAGCCTGCTGCTTCGCAAGTGACCTTGACCGCGATGACCTGCGCGAGATCCGCGACGATGTCGCCCCGACCCTTGTCGTAGAAAGAGTCGATGCATTCCGTCACCCAACCGCGAATCCGTCCTTCGAGCGACTTCACACGCCTCGGCATGAAGAAGTGCATCATCGACGCCCGTAGCGCCACTTGTTCGGGCGGATCCATGTGGTTGAGATTGGGAAGGGCTGGAATGACCTTCGTCAACAGATAGGGGGACGACGTGCCTTTCACGGCCGTGAAGTGTTCGTTGTCCATCGACAACGCCCAGATATCTTCGAACAGCGTCAACGCCCAGGAGTCATACTTCTCCACGAAGTGGACCGGGGACTCGGCACGCAGGCGCTTGTAGATCGAATTCGGGTCATCCAGCGCTTCGTCGGAAAACGGATCGTAGTCAGCCACACTAATCTCCTTGGGGTCGCAGAGGATTCCACGGCTTTCGCCCGTCGTCGAGGGCGACTCGCAGCTGCGATCCTGCAGCCCATTCGCTCCCAGGTGGGGGAAGTCTGAGGCTGGGGATTCATGTTTCGAGTCTCGCTGAGCTGACTCATCGATGCACGACTGAAGATGGATTTCTCTTTGCGCTACTTCGAAGGAACCAGCGCGAGCCGGTGGTCACGGACGGTCGTATCGATGATGAGTTCCGTACCGTCTACGCGTGCGCTTCCGTCGCCTTTCAGCCGCCATCGCGCGGCATCTTCCAGGCCGGTCACTCTGAACTGCGTCGGCGTCCCATCGGCTTCGTCGTGCTGCGGGTGGAGTCGAAGTCGCAACGCACCTCGATCCCAGCGCGCCTCGGCGAGCGCAACGATCGGAAAATCGACGCCATCGACCAGGCCGGGTTGTTCAGCCAGTGGTGCCGCCGAAATGGAAGACCAGGCAGCGGGGCTCACGGCCTCGCCGGCCGCCAGGAAACCGTTGTACTGGCCGCGTGGATGTTCCTCCGCCAGACCGAGCTCCCAGGTAAACTCGCCTCTCGTGCGGTCCCAGGTTGGCTCGCAGTGCGCCTCGAGTGATTGCCGTAGCGCTGTTTCGAGCGAGTCGATGCCCCATTCGCGGGACAGGAACCAGGCGATCGCAAGGATACGCACGTTCTCCACGTTGCCGACTTCCCCGTTCGAAATTCCAGCGCTCGTGGCAGCCGCCTCGAACAGGCGTCTGGCTTCTTCGGGCACCTGGGGTGCCAAGTAGAAGCAATAAGTCATCGCGAAGGTCGTCGGCAGTCGGTGATGGATATCGAGGACCGGGTCGTAGTAGGCCGTCACGACGCTGGGAACATCCTTCTGATCGAGGCCCAGGTAAGCGCGCCTGGCATGGGCCCACCATGGGTCGAATGCGGTCGAGTGAAAATCCGTTCCGTGCCGATTGTCGTGGAGCCTCAGACCGAGGCCCGCGCCGCTCAGTCAGAGGGGCCAGACCTTCGTGTTCTCGCAGTGGCAGCCCTGCGGCCGTTGCTTCCACTGCTGGGTCAGGTGAGCGGCGATCGCCGTGTGCGACCACTCGAAAGTGTGCTCGCCGTCGCGGATCATTTTGAAGGGCTCGTTCCAACGGTCATCGGTGGCGATCATCGAGCGCAGACCGAGCATCACCAGAAAGAAGCCCTTGTAGAAGAGCATCCCGTCGGCGGCGATCGGGTCCATCTGGACCCCATAGGGTTCGATCCCATTCGCGGTCCAGCCCGGAGCGTCATAGCTTCCCCACAGTTCGGCGGGGATGAGGAAGCGATACAGGTCCGGGTACTTGTCGCGGTCGGGATCGTTGCCGAACTGTGTCAGCCAATCGTTCGCAGACCACCAGCCGGTGTGACGCGCGATCAGCTGATCGAGCACGGCAACGTAGGGGGCGCGCCAGGCGGGCGTCGTCTGAGCCATCAGGGCCATCGCATAGCTCGAATCGACCAGGTCGAAGCGGGGCCACGATGCCATCGGGGCGTCCGATCGGTCATCCCAATGCGGATGCGGTTTGCCCTCGCGGTTCCAATCGTCGGGTGTGTGGGCCTTGCGGTGCAGGTACCGGAGCCAACCGAGAGATCGCTCCGAGAGTTCAGTCGGCGTGTTCATGCGGGTCTCCTCGACTGACTTTCGAGCAAGGCTGGATTACGTCCGCGCGGAACTGCTCGGTGAGAACTCTCCGCGCGGCATCTCCGCGTTGCGCAGCTTACCCGATTCGATGAGAAAGCTCTTCGGCTCACGCGTTCGCGGCTCTGCGGCGAGCGCTCCACATTGTCAGTCTTCCGCGCAAGGTCCGCCTCCTGATTCGGACCGGGCAATCCGATTCCGTTCACATTGTATGGACGCAAAATCGGTCCCGACGACTGAGATCCGAGCACCTGCGAACTCAAGCCGCCATTCGGCTCGTCCGACAGGCAGACGGGGAGGTCGGGCTCTTGCTCAGTTGGATCGCTGTTGGGTTCTTCGTCGCCGTCACCGCGATTGCGGCAGGGCGGTTGTTGCAGCTGTACCGCGAGACGCGCGGGCTCCCCGAGCTGTTGATTTCGACTCTCATTCTCGGCGTGGGGACGTTCGGCGTGGGGGGCAGCTTCGTGATCACATCGCTGGTACCCGAAGGGGCGCTGCGTACCGTGCTGAGCTTCATCCCCACCACCGGAGTCCATGTCGGAATGGCGGCACTGAGTGTGTTCACTTGGCGCGTCTATCGCCCCGATAGCCACGCGGCGCGGGCGTCTTGCATCGCGCTGGTGTCTGCCTTGTTCGGTCTCGTCGTCTACGCCCTCGCACACGGAACTGCGTTGGCGCTTCAGGAGCGGCCGATCGCACTCGCGAGTTCTGCGATTTACGTGACCACGATGGCGTGGAGCGCAGTCGAGGCGCTGATGTACTGGAGTACGATGAAGCGTCGGCGTAGTTTGGGTCTTGCGGATCCACTCGTAACCAACCGCTTTCTTCTCTGGGGCCTCGCAACCGGAACGGCCGCCCAGGGGATTGCCATCGGGGCCATCGCCCAATTCGGATTCGGCCTGGTGGGGACCGGCGCTGGTTTGGTCACGCTGTGTTATGCGGTGCACGGCTCCCTGTCGGCCGTCTGCTTCTGGCTGGCCTTCCAGCCACCCAAACCGTATGCCCGCTGGATCGCGCGCGGATTCGAAGCGAGCTGATAGGCGGCGCTGGCGCCGCGCATCAATCCCGTCAGCGACGATCTTGTCCTGGCTGCGAACCACTCCGCCAGCCACGCGGTTCGGCGCTCAGCCGAGTTTCATCTCGAAAAAGCAGAGATTGTTGCCGTCCAGGTCGCGAACGTAGGCTCCGTAGAAGACCGGGAGTCTTTCGCCAGGCGGTCCCTCGTCTGTCGCACCGAGTTCTATCGCCCTGGCGTAGAGTTTGTCCACACCGTCTCTCGACCCACCGGGAATCGCCACCATGTTGCCGTTTCCCGATTCATGAGGTTCTTCGTTGTACGGGATGCACAGGGCCAGCATCGCCTGGTCGGTCGACGTGCCATAGAACTTGATGCGGTCCATGCCGAAAAGCTGCGCGGCGCCAACCTCGGCGAGCAGTGCGTCGTAGAAGGCAACGGCGCGGGCCATGTCTTGGGTACCGATGGTGGTGTAACCGAGAATTGGATATCTCCTTGTGGGTGGCTTGTGGCTGGTATGGGCCGGGCTTGTAGCCTATCTCTGCGCTCAGGTACGGCAAGTTTCCGCGCCTGAGCGATTCTCGAATTCACGGCTGGCGGTCGCCCCGTACGCGGGGGGGTCAGGGTGTAGAGTAGGTGTCGACCGTGGGGATAGACGAGAAGGTCTCCACTGAAGGGGAGCCGAGCCACCATGCATGTTGAACTCAGCGAAGCGTCTATTGCTGATCAACCTATTCTTGCGAACCTGTTGAGCCTCTACCTTCACGACTTCAGCGAAGTGTTTGGTGACGCGCCGGGATCGGATGGGCGTTTCACTTATCAGCGGCTGCCGCTGTATTTCGAAGAAATCGGGCGCACGCCGCTCTTGATCAAATCCGACGGCCGGCTGGCGGGCTTCGCTCTTGTGACGGGCGGCTCCAGGGTCGACGATTCACCGCTGGTTTGGGATCTCAGTGAGTTCTTCGTGGTGCGGGGACTGCGCCGTCGCGGGGTCGGGCAAATGGCGGCATCGGAACTGTTCGGCCGCTTTCCAGGGACCTGGGAGGTTCGAGCCCTGGATCGCAACAAGGGCGCCTTCGAATTCTGGGCGAGTGCAATCGCCCGGCACACGCGGGGAGAATTCGAGATGCTGCCGTGGGAATCGAACGACGGGATGACGTGGAAAGTCTTCCGGTTCACTCAGGGCCCGGACGCCGGCTAGCGGTCGGGGCGTCGGATCAACCACCAGCATTGCACGCTCGATCCGCCGGACGAATCCAGCACCAGAGTTCGAGACCGCTCACTCCGAGTGCTGTGACTTCAGGTAGGCTTCCGCTATGGACACCACAAACCTCTCCGGAAAGGTCGCTGTCGTCACGGGGGCCGCCAGCGGAATCGGCCGTGCCACCGCACTGGCGATGGCAGAGCGCGGGGCTGACCTCGCAATTTGCGACATCGATGTGGCCGGGCTGAAGGAAACGGCCGAGTCGATCGAAGGCACGGGGCGGCGCGCTAGTTCAGCCCGCGTCGATGTCGCGTGTCCCGACGATCTCCGCGCGTTCGCAGATCAAATCTATTCAGAACTCGGTCGTGTCGACATCTTGGTCAACAATGCGGGGATCGGTGTGGGTGGGCTCTTCGTCGATGTCCCGCTCGAAGAGTGGGACACGATCGTGGATATCAACCTGAAGGGTGTCGTTCACGGCTGCCACATTTTCCTGCCCCGCATGATCGCGGCCGGTAACGGCGGGCACGTCGTCAACATCGCGTCGATGGCCGGATTTTGTCAGGCACCCGGCATGAGCGCCTACTGCGCAACAAAGTTCGGCGTGATCGGCTTCTCCGAATCGATCCGGATCGAACTCGCGGAGCATCGCATTGGCGTCAGCGCGATTTGTCCGGGCGTGATCAACACGGCAATCGTTCGCAGCGTTCGGAATTATGGCGCCATGGCCACCGACGAGCGCCGCGAGGAGGGGGTTCGCGCATTCCAGCGTCGGAACTACGGCCCAGAGCGCGTCGCCCAGGGGATCTTGAAGGCAATTGCCAAAAATCGCGGCTTGGCGCCAGTTTCACCCGAGGCGTGGGCCGGTTACTGGGTCAAGCGGCTCTTTCCCTGGATCATCAGCCTGGTGGGCCGTATCGGGATTCGCAACCTGCGCTGACCGAGATCAGGTGATTTCGCTCCCGTTGGATGCGTTCGGGTTGGAAATCAAACGCTTCATGTAGGTGATTTCCAGCTACCACTTTTCGACCCAGGGACGAAGCACGACTTCGAAGGCCCAGGTCGAGCGGTGCTGCCGATGCAATTGAAAATAGGTCTGGGCGATATGCGCGGGGTCGGCCATGTTGTCGTCGACGGTCGTTCCGGCCGCCCAGTGTTCGCGCGTGCCGTCTTCTTGGGTCCAGCCGATCGCGGCATCGATCGGGACGTGCGCGACGTGAATTCCCAGCGGCATGAGCTCGCGCGCCATGCTCTGCGCGAGTCCAGACTTCCCGTGCGAGGCCATCGCAAAAGCAGCGCTGTTCGGATAGCCCTTGAGCGCAGCACTGGCGTTCGTGAACAAGATCGTGCCGCGGTGCTGAGTCTCGCCCGAGTCGATCGGCGCAGCGAGCATGCTCGCCGCCGCCTGTTGCCCGACCAGAAACGCGCTGTAAGTCGAGTTCTTCAGCGTGGCGAGGACGTGCTCGGGATCGGCCTCGGTAATGCCCTTGCGAAAGATGCTCGCGGTTCTTCCGTCAATGTTGTGCACCACGAGTCGGGGCGGTCCGAGGTCCTCGGTCACGGCTCGAAACAGGCCCGCGACCGAGTCTGGCTGGGCCGCATCGCATTGATATCGGCGGACACCGTGTTCGCTCTCGAGCCTCTCGAGCACGGGCTTTTCCGGGTTCCGAGCCGCCACCGCGACCTTCATTCCTTCGCTTGCAAACAGCCGCGCGCAGCTCGCACTGACGCCGGGTCCAGCGCCCACGATCAGGGCGATCTCGTCGTCGGCAGCTCCTGAGGTGTCAGAAGAACGTCCAGCACTGCTTGTCATCGTGATGTCCCTTGTTCGTCGTCCGGTAGGGGGTGTGTCTTCGCTCGTCCGCATACCCGATCGACATTGAAGCGGAACTCCGTACGACTTGCCGAGGATCGGAAAGAAACCTCATCGACCTTGTCCGAACTGATCCATTACTCCAACAGTCGGGCTGCATCGTCGTAGTCGACCAGGCCCAATCGGCCTCCGAACGCAGGCGCGTAGGAGCGGAAGCCCAACAGGTTGCGGGCGCGGTCGGGCAGCGTCCGGGCCACGTCGAGTGGTATGCTGAGCTGGAAGTTCTCCTCCGCGCGCAACCAGCCTCGACAGAAACCAGCGTGTAGTCCAACCCGCCATTGGTCGGTTGTGACGTTTGCGCCACCGCCGTGGATCACCTTGCCGCTGTAGAAGAGCGCGGAGCCGGCCGGCATCGTCGCGCGGCACAGTGTTTCCGCAGGCGCCGGCGGAAGGGTGCCCGCCCAGTGGTTCGAGCCGGGAGCGATCACTGTCGCGCCGTTGGCCTGTGTGAAATCGGTCAGCGCGAAGATCGCTGTCACGGTGATCTCGTCTGCGCGCATGGCATGCGGCCAGTTGAGCTCGTCCCGATGCAGCATCTGCGGTGTTTCGTCGGGACCGATGCAAATCAGTTGGCCGGTGTTCAGCCAGTAGTCGTCGGTGCCGAGGTAGCGGTCGCCCATGGCCTGGTAGCGTTCGTCACAAAGCAGCTCGACCCATGCCGGCGAGTACTTCGGCAGGCCGGTAATGCGCTTGGTCTTTACGCCGTGAAATTTCGTCCAGGGACCCTCGGTGGTGCTGCCCGGCTCGTGCGACGCGATCAACGGCGCGCAGTCTTGCTGGAGTCGTTCGAGTAAATCGGGGTCGATGAAGCGCTCGATGATCAGGCCGCCGTCGGCATCGAAGGCGTCCCAGATCGAGTCCCAGTTCGGGTCACCCGTCGCGTCGAATCGCTGAAGCTCGGGCATTGTCGGCGTCCTCATCTGGGTGGTGTAATTGTAATAGGTATTGCCAAAAGGTTCGCGAACGAACAGATCGGTGGCCTTCTGGAACCGGCTGGAAAACCTGATTTGTACAATGTAGTCACTATTGACCACAATGTACAAATTGTCTAAGCTGACGGCTTGAGCGCAGCCCCCGTCCCCGCCAGCCGTACCGATCGCCGCCGTGCCCAGACACGCGCCGCATTGATTGAAGCGGCTCGCGGCGTGTTCGCGGAGCGTGGCCTCGAAGGCGCCACCATCCAGCAGATCACCGACGCCGCAGACGTCGCGAAAGGAAGCTTTTACAACCACTTCGAGTCGCGCGACGACCTGCAACGGGCCGTCGCAGCGGCGGCGCTCGAAGAACTGGGCGCGGCGCTGGATCGCGATGTCGAGCAGCGCGAGCGCGACCCGGCGCGGGTGATCGCTGCGTCATTGCTCAGCACGCTTCGCACTTGCCTCGAGGAGCCGGCACTCGGTGGCTTCTTGCTGCAGAACGCCGACCTGATGGAGGTGGGGGGCGCAATCGTCCGGCGCGGCCAGCGCGACCTGATGCGCGGTCGTCGGCAGGGGCGCTTCCTGGTCGACCACGTCGGAACGCTGTGGGCTGCTCTCGCCGGAGCGGGGCAGGGCCTGCTGCGAGCGCGGCTGCGGGGCGAACTCGACGAGAAAGCAGAGCCGCGCTTCGTAGCGCTGGCGCTGCGTATGCTTGGGCTCGGAGCCGAAGAATCCGACGCGATCGCTGCCGAGACGGCAAACGCGCTGGAAGGCAAGCCTCGATGAGCGAAGACCACCGGCCGCTGGGGGTTGCATTGAGTCCCGACGGCAAACGCGCTGGAAGGCAAGCCTCGATGAGAGGAACCTTGCTGGCTCTGGTGACACTCGTGGGTGCATCCAGTGCGACGGCGGGCGCCCTCGACGACTGCTTGGCGGCGAGCGATCTGCTGCGGGTCGCCCGCGTGCTCGATCCGCAAGGGCGGGTCGTTTACGCGCAGGTACTCGAGCAGCGGGACGGTCATATTACGCGCGCTGTGAAGATCGCGGACGCGGACAAATCGCTCGCCGATGTGTTCGCGAGCAGCAGCCAGCGCAGCGACGAGCCGTTCTCTGTTGCGGACGACCGGGTTTGCGCGGTAGTTGACCTCCCCGAAGCCGACATCGACGCCGAGACTCACGTCATCGTATCGACCGGGTTGAACTTTGCGGCGCACGCGGAGGAGGCCGGTGGCGGAGACGTATTCCTGTTCCCGAAGCCGGCGGCGCCCAGCCGGCCCTACGCGCGCGTTCACGCGCCGGCCGGAGTGACCCTGCTGGACTACGAGGTCGAACTCGCGTTCGTGCTTCTCGAGGAGGTCGACCCGTTCGATCCGCCCTCACGCGAGGCGCTGCTCGCAAAGAGCGCCTTCTTCCTGTCGAACGACGTGTCCGACCGGGAGGCAATCATCCGCAACGCCGCCATTTCCGGTACCGGCACCGGCTTCGCAGAAGGCAAGGGACAGCCGGGCTTTTTTCCTGCTGGCCCCTGGATGGTGCGCGGCACGGAACTCTTCGCGGCCGTCGCGGCCTGCGGTGCCGACGGACTGGGGTTGATTCTCTCGGTGGGCGACGAAACCGAGCCCCGCCAGGACGCGACCACAACCCAGATGATCCTCCAGCCAGACGAACTGGTTGCGCGCATCGGCACCTGGATCCCGGAGCACGGTCGCCGCTCTTCGATGGGCTTCGTACGAGATGGCGCAGAGCGCTTCTATCCATTGGCGGTCGGCGCGGAGGCGCCGAAGCTCACGGCCGGCAGCATCGTCCAGACCGGGACGCCCGAGGGAGTTGCGCTCAACGCGCCGGGGCCGTTCGGCGTAGCGCTACGCGGCGTGCTGCGTCTGCGCAGCCCCTTCTCGCAATTCCTTGTCGAAGAGAAGGCGCGTGTCGCAAGAGGAGGCACCCAGGACCTCGCCCCCGGAGACGTCGTACGCGCGAAGATTGATGGACTCGGGGCCCAGGTTTTCGAAATCGGCGAAGCGGCCGGTCATGCCGAACCGCACGCCTGCAAAGCGGGAGAGAAATGAGTTCCGAGACCCGAAATCTCGCGATCCGCGTGGCGCTCACGCTGACCGCCATGGAGTTCTTCGGGCCGCTGGTCCGCGACACAGATTCAAGTCATGTGCTGCACCCGGATTGGGTGGGACACGCGCGTGTGCACCTGGCTTGGCTTCTCGGGTTCATGCTGCTATCGGGGCTCGCCAACCTTTACTTCATCTGGTTCAGGCGTCCGACCCTCGAGAGCCTGCGGCTTTCGGCCCTCTGGCAGAGCTGCAACCTCGGCGGCTTCTGGCTGGCAATCGTGATGAACCCGCTTTACGAGGGCGCGATCACAGTCCCGGGCGTGCACGTCGAGATCTTGGGCTTCGATGAGAACGTCTTTGTCTTCAGCATTCTGTCGCTGATCATGGCGGGTGTCTGGGTGGCGCTGCACGCAAAGCGAGAAACCCATGATCCCGGCTGAAGTCCCAGTCCTGATCGTTGGCGCCGGACCGTCCGGGCTGATGGCGGCATTGCTGCTGGAGCGGGTGGGCATCGAGGCGCTCGTCATCGAACGGCGCGCCGAGCCGCAGCGCGCGCCGGCGGCCCACGTAGTCAACGCCCGCACGTTCGAGATCTGTCGGGCGGCTGGTATCGATATGCAGGCCGTCGCCACGGCCGCGATTTCGCCCGCCGACGCCGGCTTCGTCGACTGGGTGACGAAACTCGGCGGCACCCGGCTCGGCCGTCTCCCCTTCGAGCGCCAGGGCGACGATCAGCTCGGTGTCACGCCCACGCCGTTGCGCAACCTGTCCCAGAACAAGTTCGAGCCGCTGCTGCTCGACGCGCTCGCGGCGACGCCGCACTGGCTCTGCCAGTGGGAATCGGCCGACCAGGACGAGCGCGGAGTGACGGCACGCTTGCGCAATCTTTCGACTGACCAGATCAGCTCGGTCCGCTGCCGCTACTTGATTGCCGCGGACGGTGCCGGCAGCCGCGTGCGCAAGTCGCTCGAGATCCCGGTTCACGGGCCGGAGCGCCTGCAGACTTTTGTGATGATTCATCTTCGTGTTGCGCTGCGCGATCGTCTCGGAACGCCACCGAGCGTGCTGAACTTTGTCTGCGACCCGACCAATTCCGGTGTATTCGTGGTGCACGACCTCGACGCCGAAGCGACCTTCATGGTCGCATACGATGCGGACCACGAGTCGATCGAGGACTACGACGAAGAGCGTTGCATCAGCCTGGTGCGCCGTGCGTTGGAAGACCCAAATCTCGAATTTTCGATCGAGACGATCTCCACCTGGGCGATGACCGCCCAGGTGGCGGAGCGTTACCGCGAGGGTCGCATCTTCCTGGTTGGCGATTCCGCGCACCGCTTCCCGCCAACCGGCGGGCTGGGTCTCAACACCGGCGTGCAGGACGCTCACAACCTGGCTTGGAAGATGGCAGCCGTGCTCAACGGGAAAGCCAGTGACTTGCTGCTCGAGAGCTACGAAGCCGAACGCAAGCCGGTGGCGCAGACGAATGCCGACCAGAGCCTGCGCAACGCGTTGAAGCTGATCCAGGTGCCCCAGGCGCTCGGTACCCTCGACCCCACAGAGGCATCGCGCGCCCGGATGGAAGCTACGCTTGCCGACCCGGCGGGACGCGAGCGTGTGGCGTCGGCGATCGCGAACCAGGCGGAGCACTTCGACATGCCGGGCCTTCAGCTCGGCTTCAGCTACGCGCCAGATGCCGACACGATCGATCCGCGGAGCTTCGTGCCTTCGGGTGCACCTGGGTGTCGGCTTCCCCACGCTTGGGTCGACGAAAACGGCACACGCAGTTCGCTGCTCGACTGGGTCCCGCTCGATGCCTTCTTGCTGGTCGCCGGCCCCGCCGGCCAGCGCTGGCTCGACGCGGTGCAGTCGATCGCAGATCCGATGCTGCTCGCGCGCGTGGTTTCCGCGCAAGAGCTGACGGAACCTACAATCTGGCTCACCGCCGCTGGCATCGAATCTTCCGGTGCGCTGCTCGTGCGTCCGGACCAGCACATAGCCTGGCGCGCGACGACCGACCGGGGTCGCAACGGCTTGGCGGACGCCCTCGCCAGAGCGCTCGAGGGCCAGGGATTCCAAGTGCGAGCTGGAGCCGAGGCTCGGAGCTGAACCCCGCTCCTGCCTGTGATTGCGCGGATTCTCCGATGGGTGCCCATCCGAACGAATCGCGCATCGCGCATTGTTTGATAGAGGGCATTCTTCCGGAGAACACTCGAGTGTGTCTAATCCTCAGGAGATCCGCGGGAGGCCTTCGGTTCGGGTGTGTAGCCGAGGCAGAGCTCGATGCGTTCTGCCAGTGTGGGGTGTGAGTAGCGCCAGAAACGGATGAAGGGGTGGGGGTCCGGGAGGGCTTTCGAGTCCTCGGCGAACTTCACGAAGGCACGCGCGCCGGCTTTGTTGAGGCTTGTGAGCTCGAGAGAGAAGACGTCGGCCTCGTGCTCCCAGTGGCGGGAGATTCCGCTCATGGCGGGGCTCATGAAGAAAAGGAAGGAGCCAAAGATGAGGATCAGCAACGGAATGGCGGCGGGATCGTGGGCCGAGTGAATTCCCCAGGCTTCGCCCCAGCGCCCGATCGAGGCATCGATGGCGTGCTGGCCGATCCAGTAGACCAACAGCAAGATCGCGAGCATGGACGCGATGAGCTTCCAGATGTGGCCGAGCACGTAGTGGCCCATTTCGTGGCCCATGACAAAAAGCAGCTCGTCGCGGTCCATCTTGGCGATGATCGTGTCCCACATGACGATGCGTTTTGTCGGACCAATTCCGTTCACGTAAGCGTTCATGGTCTTCGTCTGGCGCGATTTGTCGACCTCATACACTCGCCCACCACTGATCCCCGCCTGCGCGGCCAGCTCGAGGAGCGAATCGCGCAGCGCTTCGTCCCCGAGCGGTTGAAAGTCGTTGAAGACGGGGTCGAGCACCACGGGAGCGACTGCAACCATCAGCACGAAAAGGGGAACGGTCCCGATCCAGATCGCCAGCCACCAGCGCTCGAAACGTCGAATGCCCAAGAGCGCCAATCCAGCCAGCGGCGCGCCGATCACGATGCTGATCAAAAGCTGCTTCGCCTGATCCCAGAGCCAGAGCCCGAAGCGCTGATCGCTCAGATCGTAGTGGTGGGGGATTGCGAAGCCCTGGGCGAATGTCATGGGAAATTCCAGCAGAGTCGCGAGCGGCAGATAGAGGGCGACGAACCCCATCGTGACGAGGAAGGAGCGCCGGGTGATCCGCCTCGCCACGTCGCGGATTCGACGAGAGGCGCCACTCGCGAGGATGATGACCACCACCCCGAAGCTCCACAGCACACCCGCAAAGTAGAGGCCGTCGACCCAGTTCTGATGCTCCCGCATCTCGTCGGTGACCGTGACGTTATAGGGATCCTTTGAAGCGTCGGTGCGGAGCTCTACACCGGGATCCGTGTTGGCGGCAACGTTCGGGGAGGCCGCGAAGGCTTGGGTCGGGAGAAGTGTGCCTGACACGGCGACGAAGGTTGCGAAGACCGCCGGGACGAGAACCGATCTCATCCGGATCCGCAGGTATGCCGCCAGCGAACTGGACGTTTTTCCTACCCGACTGCCCCGAATCATCCGCCTTCCCTCGAAGCCTTTGGATTTCTTGCATCCCGACCGAAGACTCGAACCGTACACGATCGGGGGACGACGTTCCCCGATCCAACAGCGCGCGACGCGAGGAAGAGCCCCTATCACAGCTGGCTGTTCCGGATGGTCCGCGCTGCTGGCTTCGCGCAGACCTGCTCGGGGAGAAATTCCGCGCGTTCAGATCAGAGGCGGTCCGCGCATCGCCATTCGAGCGAGCGCAGCCAGACAGCTAGTCGTAGAAGTAGGTCAGGCCGACCAGAAACAGAGCATCATTGATCCCATCGTTTTCCTTTTGGGTACCCGCATTCGAGATGTGTTGCCATCGGGCTTCCAGCGTCAGCGCCGTTCGACCCGTCACGAACCAATGGGTCCCCGCTCCGGTGCCGACATTGAAGTTGAAACCATCGGCCTGCCTTTCGAGATCGAAATCCACGCCGAGGATTCCGAAATTCAGGTCGATGAACGGAATCAACCGTTCATTTCGCAAAAAGTTGTAACGCAGCGTAGTCCCGGCTCCACCAGCGAAGCCAGATGTGGGACCTGTATTGATCAAGAAGGCGCCTTCGATCAATATCTCCACGTTGCCACTCCACCACGCGTCGCCTGCGATGGGATCGGTAATACCAAGACCGAGGCGGGGCACGATATTCACAGGATTCACATCGGAGAGTTCGCGGCTGATCCGACGATCGCGGCGACTGCCCACTCGAAAGCCCACGCCGTAGCCGGCGAGCCATGCGACGTGCCTCGAACCGTCACGGAAATGCGTATTACCAACCGCAGTGCCGTCCGGCTCGGCAAAAGCCAGCGCCGGGCCTGTAAGCACAACGAGTGAAGCACCGAAGAGCAACCACTTTCGAAGGTTACGCGCCTTTCGACCCGGCGGACGCATTTGCGGTCGGCGATCCAGAGCCATCGGCTGTCCCCATCCCTATGAGCTAGAAAGCAAATTCACTCGAGTCGCCCGGGTCTACAATCGGAGAGTTGAGCAGCCGCCCCGTCAACGCAAGCGTCGGGGGAGATCGCACATCGGTCGCCATTCATTTTGTCCGAAGGTTCGCCGATTCTCGAGTGTAGACTGAAGACGTGGCTTTCCGGCGAGGCTTGTAAGGTTGCGGCGAAATCGCGCAGCGTGGCGAGGCCGAGTTCGGGCACATTGCCGATGTCGTGCCCTGGCCCCGCGCGGCGCATGGTCGCCGCGACAACGGGTGGAGCCCACGCCAAGCGAGTTCGAGAAGGTCGCTTTGCGCACAAATCGAGCGACGTACGCAAGGCACCCGTGGCTTTCGCGAGTTCAGCCCTCGACGAAACTGCCGATTCGCTGGCGAAGGCTGTCCTCGACGTCGAGGAACCGGATACCCATGCCTGGAGAATCCGGAGTGCCGGGTTCGCGTCGCCACACGACCTCAGCGCGGATTTCGACGGGCGGCTCGAGGCCGGGTAATACGAATTCCATGGACAGCGTCTCGCCGACATTCGGCGGATTAGGGCTCTTGACGAACATCCCGCCGGCGCCAAGCACGCGGGCGAATTCGTGATAGATCTCGTCACGGCTGCGCCGTATCACGAGCAGATTGACGTCAGAGCGCGGGTAGTCGCGCTCGGTGCCGTCGTGCACGGCCTGGGTCGTGTTCATGGTTGCCCTCCTCAGGCGGCCCGCTCCGAAGAGCGCGGGCTTCCCGCCTCATCGGTCAAAATTCGTTCCGGCCTGAGTCGCATTGCCCCCAGTCCCATATCGACAGTCGCACTCGAACCATTCGGCCAGGCCGGGCAGTCGAAGAGCAACGAACGATTTGCGGGGGACCGCCACATCCGATGCAGACGGAATGGTAAATTCCCATCGGAAGTTGTTCGGAAAGTTGAAGTTGGTTCGGCCTACGCTCGATTTCGCCGCAACGCTACCGCGACGAGGCTCGCCGCAAGGATTGCCAAGCCACCCCGCGGCAGCGCGGGGACGCTTGCAGCCAGTTCGATTTGGAAGACGTTGTCACTCGCGACGCCGGCGACATAGACATTGCCGGTGGTGTCCGTGGCCACTCTCCCGGAAAACACAAGCGTGTTTCCGACGCCGTCTCCGGTTGCGTCGATGATTTGATCGATCGCTCCACTCGGGGCGATTCGAAACAGGTTGTTGGAGAATTGTCCCGAGACGCTGACGTTGCCGCTCGAGTCGACGGCGATGCCGAACGGCGTATTCAACAGGTTTCCGCGGCCGTCGCCCGTCGCGTCGATGATCTCGGTGATGGTTCCGCCCGGCGTGATCTCGAAGACGTTGTCACTGCCGTTTCCAGCGACGTAGATGTTGCCGTCCGCGTCCACGGCGATGTCGGCCGGGGCACCGAGCGGGTTCACGGAGTCACCCGTCGAGTCAATGATCTGGCTGATCGTCCCGCCCGGCGTGATCCGAAAGACATTGTGGCTGCCGGATCCGGCAACATAGACGTTTCCGCTGGCGTCCAATTCGACAGCTCCCGGGCCGTCCAGGATGTTTCCGCCGCCGTCACCCGTCGAGTCGATGATCTCGCTGACGGTCCCGGTGGGCGAGATCTTGAAGACATTGTCGCTGGCATTTCCGGAGACGTAGATGCTGCCGCTCCCGTCCACTGCGATGTCGATCGCGCTGTCCAATGTTTTTCCGTTGCCATCGCCTGTCGCGTCGATGATCTCGGTGATGACTCCGCCAGGCGTGATCTTGAACGCATTGTCACTGTCGCGACCCACGACGTAGACGTTGTCGCTGGCATCTATCGCGACTGCACTGGCACCATCCAACGCGTTTCCGGCGCCGTCGCCCGTCGCATCGATGATCTCGGAGATGACTCCGGCCGGCGTGACCTTGAAGGCATTGTCGCTGTCGTTTGCGACGAGATAGACATTTCCGTGCCCGTCAACGCCAATGCCGCCCGGACCGTCCAGCGGATTGCCGGCGCCGTCTCCAGTCGCATCGATGATCTCGGTCACCAGCGCCGCGCCGTCAGCCGGGGGCACCCAGGCGATTCCGTGGGCGATAGGGATCCAGGCCAGAGCCAGGATGTGGATTGCCAGCTTCATATGGATGCTCCTTCTTTTCACTGCCTGTAGCTGTGGCGCCGGCTACAGACCAGCGCCGGGCGTTACGCGCGGACTCGATGCCTGATGTGCAAAGGCCATGCCGCTCTTCGCCGACAGCTGACTTACGCAGCTGTGATGGTCATCCCGGCGATTGGACGAGCATTTTCGTCGAGCGGTCGGCCGACAGGACTGAGTCCTTCACCCCGGACCCTCGCGTCTGTGTCTCCCAAAGACGGCGCCTTCGGTTCCCCCTGAAGTTTCTTGCATAGCCCATCGCAGATAGCCCCTCATCGCAATACCCCCGTGGGGATTCCAGGAATCAGCTCTCGAAGGCGAAATGAGGAAAAAAATTGGACACTTTTTGAGTCTTTTTCACCACACATACAAGTAGTTTGGCTTTCGAAGCTTTTTACCTCTGATCCTGCGACAGAGTTCACGGAGATGTCCCATGAATCGCCTCAATCGGGTAGTAGTTGGTGTTGGAATCGCGTTGCTGTGGTCGTCACAAGCAGGGGCGTTGGTGATGGACGACGGCTTTTTCGTCGAATCTACCTTGGTCGACTTCGAATCTGGATTCCATCTAGGCGGCTTCGCGAGCCATCAAGTCGACGGTGCGGCGTTCTGGTCCTCCTCAGGTTCAGCCACCCTCGGCGTCCTGAACCTTGGCTTGGGCAGCTTCCTGATGGAGATCACGGGAAGCATTAGAATCGACTTCACGACCGAAGCCGTTCGCGTCGGTTTCGACTACTTCGCCGGCTCTCCGATCTACCTGGAGGCGTACGACGGCGGTGGCACGCTTCTCAACCCGGGTGACACCGGGGGCTTGACTGGGATGGGATTCCTGGGTTTCGAATCTACCAGTGCGCCGATCGCGTCCGTCATCATCCACGACACCGGCCTCACCTTCATGGTCGATAACCTGCGCTTCGATGCCCCCCTCAGTGCCTCGCTCGTCCCAGTGCCGGAGCCGCGTGCCGCTCTCCTTTTCTCCGTCGGACTGCTCACGGCGGTCACCGCCATCCGTCGCAAGAGCCAGTCGTCCTGACGCCGTCTACTCAGCGGTCCTTCTACCCTTCCAGCTCAACCGATTCGGCCTGGTAGGTCAACGTGTCGGCGACGTCATCCGAGACGTAGCGCGCGAGTATCTGGCGAATGAACTGGCCGCCGGAGTTCGTAGAAGATGGGGCGGTTGCGGCGTCGTGCGGGTGCAGCTCCCGCTCTCACGCTCGTGGCGAGTTGCGAGCCGCCCAGTTTTCACGCATCTCGAGGTAGCTGAAGGAGGCCGTCCAGGCGATCAAGACGAGGCCGGCGAGCGATTCGACACCGGCGAGGATCCGCGCATTGCCGATCGGCACGATGTCGCCGTAGCCGAGGGACGTATAGGTCGAAAAAGAGAAGTAGATCATTCCGACGACGTCCAGATCGGGCTCAGACAATTCCCCTACACCGGAGCGGACCAGCAGCATCCAGCCGGCTGCGAACGTCAGCACCTCGAAAACGTGGGCGAGCATGGCGCCGAGAACGGCTAAGGCGATCCGCAGTCGATGAGGGATCGTCGCGTGGGCGGCCAGCCAATACGCGGCGCTGAGCGCCTCGAAGTGGATCCCCACGGCGAGGAGTACGAGCACCAGGCTGATGGCAACGACAAAGATGGCGACACCCTCGGCGAGCGTTCGGTGCCACCCGCCAGCACGTGCGGCGATCCAGACGACCCCGCGCCAGAATGTACCGTCGGGATTCGGGCATCGGCCAGGGATGCGTGGAACTTCCTTCTGAGGACCATGGCTTCGAGCGAGCGCTCGAGTGCTTCGAGCATGCCGGTCAGTCTCGTTGAAGTCGCCGTCGCGGCAACAGATCGCAATCCACGGCGTATACCAGCTCGTGGGTCACGAGCATTGTGGTGGGTCCGCTGGCGAGTCAATCGAGTCCGATGACGACGGCTTGCCGACTCTCCGCGTCCAGGCCGCTGAATGGCTCGTCGACGGGCAGGATCGGCGACTCGGGACGACACAGCGCGCGAGTGCAATGCGCTGGCGTCGGCCGCGCCAGAGACTCGCGCCTCGCCCTACGACAACGGTCTCGTAGCCCTCGGGCAGCGTCTCGATGAAATCGTATGCCGTGACGCCATCGAGCGGCAGTCATGACGCTATTTCGTGTCGATGTCAAGGTCGGCCAACGAGCGTCGCCGCAGCCGCAACGTGGCGGAGGGAACTCGGCATGGTGAGAACCAGCGACTGACTGTTGCTCATGTCCAGCAGTGACTGCTTGCGCCGACGCCGAAGCCAGCGGGGCAGTCGCACGGCCCTGCGCACACGGCCGGCAACTCGATGGCCTCGGACGAAGACGCAAGCTCGGTGAACGGGTCTCGGCCGGCCGCAGCTAGAACTCCGCGCTTCGCAAGAGGGCTGGGGCCCTGCCTGGCAAACCCGCTCGATAACTCTCCCCTACCGAACCCAGTCGCGAATATCCGTCGAATTCGTCATCCTCGACTGCCTAGCGTCCCGCCATCGTGTAGGCTATCGGCTACACCTGTATTCCCCTGGGGGCTCCCGGATGGCCAAGAACCAGAAGAAGCTTGCGGAGAGCCTGCCGATCCTGAACCGCTTGCGAAAGCGGCTTGGGCCCGGCATGCGCAAGCAGCGGCGGATCGTTCTTGGCTCGATGGCGGTGCTGATCGCCGAGATGTTCATGCGCGTCCTCGAGCCGTGGCCGACCAGTCTGGTGATCGACTACGTGCTCGCCCCGAAAGCGGATGGCGAGAAGAGCCCGTTTGCAGCGCTCGCGGACATACCGCCCGAAGTGCTGATCCTGCTCGCGGGCCTAGGACTGGTCAGTGTGGCCGCGCTGCGTGGGTTCTCGCGCTACCTGAGCGCCGTCGGCTTCGCGTTGGTCGGAACGCGACTGATGACCGAAGTGCGCGCCCAGCTCTACCGGCACGTGCAGAGCCTGTCGCTCGGCTTCCACACGAAGTCGCGCTCTGGCGACATGCTGATCCGCGTAATCGGTGACGTGGGCATGATGCGCGACGTCGCGGTTACCGCGCTGCTGCCGATGCTGGCCAGCCTGCTGGTCCTGATCGGCATGCTGAGCATGATGTTCTGGCTGCGCTGGCAGCTGGCGCTGGCTGCGCTCGCGACGGCGCCGATCTTCCTGCTCACGACGGTCAACCTCGGCAAGCAGATCCGTGTCGTCGCGCGCAAGCAGCGAAAGGTCGAGGGACAGCTCGCGACGACGGCCGCGGAGGCGCTCGGTGCAATCCAGACCGTGCAGGCGCTGTCGCTCGACGACACCTTCGCGGGCGCCTTCGGCGATCAGGCCGAACGCGACCTGTCGCAGGGCGTGAAGGGCAAGCGGCTCTCTGCACGCCTCGAGCGGACCGCAGATATTCTGAGCGCATTGGCTCAAGCGACGGTGTTGGGGCTCGGTGCGCACTACGTGATGCGCGGCGAGCTGACCGTCGGCGGGCTGCTGGTGTTCATGAGTTACCTGAAAACGAGCTTCCGGCCCGTGACAAACTTCGCGAAGTACTCGGCGCGGATCTCACGCGCGAGCGCCGCAGCGGAGCGGGTGCTCGAGTTATTCGACATCGAGGCCGAGGTGGGCGATCTCCCCGACGCAAAGCCCGCGCCTCCGCTGCGCGGCGAGATCCGCTTCGAAGACGTCGGCTTCGGCTACGAGCCCGGACATCTCATTCTCAGGGGCGTCGACTTCGAAATCCCGGCCGGCTCACGCGTGGCGCTCGTCGGGCCGTCGGGCGGCGGCAAGTCGACCATCCTGAGCCTGGTGCTGCGCCTGCACGATCCCGAGCATGGCCGCGTGCTGGTCGATGGGCATGACCTGCGCGATTACACACTGGCCTCCTTGCGCGGCCAGATCAGCGTCGCTCTGCAGGATCCGATGCTGTTCGCGCTCAGCGTGCGCGAGAATATCGCCTTCGGTTGGGCCGACGCGGGGCCCGAGGCGATCGAGCCGGCAGCTCGCACGGCGAATGCACACGACTTCATCGAGACCCTGCCCGAGGGCTACGAGACTCTGGTCGGGGAGCGAGGCGTGAGTCTCTCTCGCGGTCAACGCCAGCGCATTGCACTCGCGCGCTGTGCCGTCCGCGAGTCTCCGATACTGCTGCTCGACGAGCCGTTCACCGGCCTGGACGAGGAGAGTAGGCAAGCCGTCTTCATCGGACTCGAGCGGCTCGCCAGGGGACGCACCACGTTGCTCGTGACCCACGAGCTGGCAGACGCCGTGGATTGCGATCTGATCCTGTTTCTCGAGAAGGGTCGCGTCGTCGAGCACGGCTCTCACACAGCGCTGATGCGCGCGGGCGGGCGCTACGCTTCTCTGTTCGCCGCACAGGCCGCGTCCCCCAGTTCGGTTCGCGGGTCCGCCGTAGCCGGCTGATTCGGGCCTCGGCGCGCGATCTCACGCTGCGAAGCGTGAAATCCCCACCCTCGCCCGCCCCTCATCGAGGCCCGGGGCCTCGGGGATGCCCCAGGCCGCTCCTTGCTTGAATTACAAGTGGGTCGATATGGCCCACCGCTTGCATCTGGATTGAGGAGTCGCGCAGCTCCGTCTACGGGGCAACGCCCACTTCTGCATTTGCCTCAGCGCGGCTGCGTGTCTGCGCCAGTGCGGTACAGGGGATCCAATGAGTGGACCGCTTCGAATCGTGAAACGCGGCATTCCGCAGCCGTCCGCGGATCTGGACTCGCAGCACGAGCCGGATTCGGCGGAAAACGAGGTCGTCCTGAGACTCGACGACGTTGCCGTCTCCTACAACGGGCATCTCGCAATCCGCGAGGCCACGTTCGAGGTGAGCCGCGGCAAGATCATGGCGCTCATCGGTCCGTCGGGGTGCGGCAAGTCGAGCCTGCTGCAGAGCATGAATCGGCTGACCGATCTGATTCCGGGCGCGCGCGTGGACGGAAGCATCCATCTGCAAGAGCTCGATGTGTTGGCACCCGAGACGAATGTCACCATGCTGCGTCGGCGCGTGGGAATGATCTTCCAGAAGCCGAACCCGTTCCCGATGTCGATTCGCGCCAACCTGGCGCTGCCCCTGCGCGAGCACGGCGTGCGTGATCGCCACCAGATCGAGTGGACGGTCGAGGCGGCGCTCGAAGAGGTTGGGATGTGGAACGAGGTGCGGGACCGGCTCGACTCGCCCGCTCAGGCACTCTCGGGTGGTCAGCAGCAGCGGCTGTGCATCGCGCGGGCGCTCGTGCTACGCCCCGAAGTGATCCTGCTCGATGAGCCATGCAGTGCGCTCGATCCGATCTCGAGTGGCGTGGTCGAGGATCTCGTCTCGACACTTCGCGGGCACTTCACCGTGGTGATCGTGACGCACAACCTGGCTCAGGCTCGGCGCATCGCGGACGACGTGGTGGTGCTATGGGTCTGCGGTGGTGCGGGCTGCTTGGCGGAGGTCGGTTCGACCAAGCAGATCTTCGAGCACCCGCGGGACCCGATCACCAAGGCCTATGTGGGCGGCTACCGCGGCTAGGCGGCCTGGACGAACGATGTCAGCTAGGCGTCGAGCAGCCAGCGAGAGAAGCGCTCGGCCAGCTCGGGGGCGGTCTGGGTCGGTCTCGGCAACTTGCGATCCGACCGTGGGCTCGTCCGCGCGTGGACGAAGGACAATTCGCCGAGCGGTGTGCGAATCGCGTCCTCGAGTTCGGCCGCGCTGGTCGTCCTCACCACGCGGGGATAGCCGCAGGCCCGCGCCACCGCGGCGAGGTCGGTGGTGCTCGTGACGGTTCGCTGCGCACCCGTCGAGTCGTGGACGCCATTGTCGAGGAGCACGTGGACGAGATTCGCTGGTCGCTCGAAGCCGAGGGTCGCCGCCGCCCCCATTCGCATCAGCATGGCCCCGTCGCCGTCGAGGACGATCACGCGTCGCTCTGGCTGGGCCTTGGCGATGCCGAGGCCCACGCTCGAGATGCAGCCCATCGAACCGACCATGTAGAACTGGTTCGGCCGATCCTCGAGCGCGTACAACGCGCGCCCGGTGAACCCCGTGGTCGCGAGCACTGCGTCCTGCGGGCGGACCGCTCGTTGCACGGCCGCAAGGGCTACGTCCGGGTCGAGCGGCTCGCCGCGCACCGATCCGGAGGATTCCAGCGAGGCGAAGCTTGCGGGCTGATGTCCCTCAGAAGAGGGCGCGGGGTTGTCGCCGCCGACGCCGCCGCTGGGAACGATGAACGCGTAGGATCGGCCGGTGCTGGTCATGTGCGCCTTCGCGCGTCCGAACGCAACAGCAAGCTCGGACTCGTCCCGGGGCAGCGACTCCCAGCCCAACCCCATCAGCTCGAGCAGCCGCGGCGTGATGTCGCCCATCATCTCGTGTTGCGGCTCGTCGGGCGGCCCATCCGGTTGCCCGCGCCAGGTCGTCATCACGAGAATCGGCCGCCGAAAAGGCGCTGTGAGCGACGTCAGCGGGTTCACTGCGTTGCCCAACCCGGAATTCTGGAAGAACGCCAGGCTGCGCATGCCCGCGAGCTCGGCCCCGAAGGCGATGGCAACCGCCTCGCCTTCGTTCGCGGCGCCGACGTAGATGGCCCTCGAAGATCCGCTCGCCGCGTTGATCAGCGGCGTGAGATAGGAGCAGGGGACGGCGGCGATCAAGCCGAAGCCGGCGCGGCCGAGCGCATCGAGCAGTGCATCGGCAGAGACCACGGAGCGTTCGTAGCACACGCGAAGACGCTGACGCGAGCGCGCCCATGCTGCTCTTCCTACTCAGGCACACTCTGATGACGATCCGTCATCGCTGCTACGCGATCCTCGTGCCGCCATTCTGTATCGTTGGGTCGAACGCTGACGGCGCTACGTTTGTCCAGTCGGATGTTCGATGAGCCCGATCTATTCTAGATTTCGTCGAAATGACCACGTGGCTCGGGACGGTCGCGACGACCTCGAACCATTACGCGCGCTGGTATGGCGGTGCCGAACATCGGGAGCCGATCAGTCCTGGACCGGCGGATTGGTAGCACCACCGCGCGCCGGTAGCTCTTCCCAAGCAATATCCATAGGTTGAGTGGAGCCGACGATCGGGGTTGAACCGATGACCTGCGCATTACGAATGCGCTGCTCTACCACTGAGCTACGTCGGCGTGGTTCGGGCGTTTCTGCGGGGCCGCAGTCTAGCTTGGAATCGGTTGGTCTTCTGCTCGAAGTGAGTGGATCGCAGCTGATTTCCCACGGGGAGTGGCGTTGTTTCGTTGACCATTGGGGCGCTGGGGCCGTAGCATGCGATAAGGAAGGGATCGGCCCGGTGAGTCTGCCGGTCGGCAAATTTTGGGAGGTGACTGTGCTGATTCTGCCGCTGATCGATCTGTTGATTCTGTTGGGAACCGGGAGCCTCGGCATTGGGTTCGTGCTCAAGGTGATCAACGTCTCGACGCGCTATTCGCCGTCGATATTGGGATTCAGTTCGCTCGACTTCGTTGTGATCGCTGGGATTTTCTTTGCATTTGCAATCACTCTGGTCGCCAGGACCTGGATGAAGATCAACGAGCCCCGGTTGGCGGCACTGCGCAGGGAAGTGCTGGCGGCCGAAGCGAGGTTGCGGGCGGCCGGGCAGAATTTCGCCGAGACTGGCCCGGGTAGCGACGAGCTATCGGAAATCCCGATCAGAAAAACGGCAAGCGCCGACCATCGCTAGGATGGCCGACGCATTTTTTGCTGTGCGGATGTTGCGGGACTCATCGTGCCTCGAGGCGGCACGAACTGAATCGGTCTAGTGGCGTCCAGGCACGAGCTTCAGCGCTGAAAACGCGAGCTCACGGTAAAGCGCAGTAGTTGCAACCAGCAACCCACCGACCTTTTCACCGACTTTTCGCATGGCTACCTGCACGAATATTCTCCCAATGGGTCTGCCACAGAGTAAGTGTCCGTTTTGGGGAGTGGGTGTCAAAATCGGCAATCGACACCTGCAACTTGAGGCGATGTTTTGGGGCCACGAGCGCCGTGATACATTCCCGGCCGTGTCCGACTCGTCCGCGCAAAGCGATGCTGAGGCGAAAACTCCGGTTGCAACGGAATTCGGCCCGCCTGACCGCAAGATCTGGCTCGATGGCGAATTCGTGCGCTGGCAGGACGCGACCGTACACGTGCTTTCCCATAGTCTGCAGCGCGGGTCGCTGATCTTCGACTACATGAGCGTGCATGATACACCCCGCGGTCCCGCCGTGTTTCGGCTCGCCGATCACGTCGATCGCTTGTTGCGGTCCGCGGTGCTGATCGGCCTGCCGCTCGAGCGAAGCGCCCAGCAGATATCCGACGCCACGCTTGCAACCGTGCGGGCCAACCCGGGGGCCGCCGCGGTGAAGGTCAGTGCATACATCCCGTCGGTCGAAATCGAAGTCGTACCCATGGACGCCCGCGTCAGCCTCGCGATCGCCGCCTACCATCCAATCGAGGACATCGCGAAGCGAACCCGCGGTCAATACCACCACCGTTCCGAGTTGAGCCTGTGGATCGAAAAGGAACTCCGCAACCGACGTCACGACATCGTCGACCCACAGGCGAAAGCCGCTGCAAACTACCTCTCGCCGATGGCGGCCAAATGGGCGGCGCGCCGCAACGGCTACGACGACATCTTGTTGATCGATGAGGACGGGAATATCGCCGAGGGACCGACGACGAACGTCTTCCTGTGCACGGCAGCGGGCACGCTCCGGACGCCTCCGGAGACCCACGTGCTGCTCGGCGTGACTCGGCGTTCCATAATCGATATCGCGATTCACGATGGGCTGAAGGTCGAAGAGGTTCCGATCCGACCCGACGACCTGATGAACGCGCCCGAAGTGTTCGTAACCGGCACGAGTGCTGGTGTGTGGCCGGTAATTCGCATCGACGACAAGGCAGTCGGCGACGCAGAGGTCGGCCCCGTCACCCGAAATTTGCGAGACCGATTCAAAGAAATTTCTGCCGGACGTGACCCGCGCTTCGACCACTGGCTCGCCTACACAAACCCGCAAAAGCGTGACTGAGCACCCCAATGGAAACGATCTGAATGCGCGTTCTATCCGGCACCCAGCCATCCGGCGACTCCCTGCATATCGGCAACTATTTCGGGGCGCTGCGCCAGCAGATCGAGTTGCAAGACAAGTATCAGACGCTGATCTTCATCGCCGATCTGCACTCGATGAATGGGGTGCGCAACGCAGACGACCGCCGCCGCTTCACGCGGGCCGTCGCGCTCGATTACCTCGCATGTGGGCTCGACCCTTCTCGCGCGATTTTCTTCCGGCAATCGGATGTGCCCGACGTCTGCGAGCTCGCCTGGTATCTGTCGACGGTGACTCCGATGGGGCTGCTCGAGCGCGCGCACGCGTACAAGGACAAGGTCGCGCACGGGCAATCCGCGGATCACGGGTTATTCGCATACCCGGTCCTGCAAGCTGCCGACATCTTGTTGTATCGAACGGACCTCGTGCCGGTCGGGCGCGACCAGAAGCAGCACATCGAGATGGCGCGCGATATGGCGATGCACTTCAACCGCGACTACGACACTGACGTGTTGGTTGTTCCCGAACCCCAGATCCTCGACGAGGTAGCGGTCGTCCCGGGAACCGATGGCCACAAGATGAGCAAATCGTATGGGAACTCGATTCCGATGTTCGCAAGTCCGAAACGGATCAAGAAGGCCGTGATGGGGATTGTGACCGAATCGACGCCGGTCGAAGATCCGAAGGATACGAATTCGACGGTGTTCAAGCTGTGGTCGCTATTTGCGAACGAAGCTGATCGCGACGAGATGTTCGGTCGCGCGCGGGCGGGCGGCCTCGGTTTCGGCGACGTCAAAAAAGACATTCTGGTGCGGCTGTTGGAATACTTTGCCCCAATGCGCGAGCGTCGCGAGCACTTCGAAGCTCGGCCCGATGATGTCGAAGGCGCTCTGCTCGACGGGGCGGCGCGGGCGCGCGCGATCGGTGAGCCGGTTCTGGACGAAGTGCGCCGCGTGGCGGGTTTCCGCGCAAAAAGTTCGCTCTAGGGCGAATGCTTCAGCGTCGTCGCCTGCACGCTAGAGCTGGCCCTCTACCGCGCAGGCTCCTCGTGGGCTGGCCGACTCTTCGCCAACGGTGTCAGCCGTTCGC
>JAQBGU010000021.1:0-3246 GCA_032128375.1 Deltaproteobacteria bacterium
GCAGCAGCGAGTCGATCGAGACCGCGTCGCCACAGCGGGATAGCGCAAGCACAAGAAGTACCAGCACCGCGACGGCTTCCCCGTGGCCGACTTTGCCGAAGTTGTTCGCGATGGAGAGCAGATAGCCGCCCACGATACACGCGACCCCGAGGCTCGAGCGCGTCCACAAGCCCAACGTTGCGGTAACCAGGGCCAACTTCCACACTCCCTGAAGCACGCGGAGTGTTGGCTCTGCGAAAATCGGAATTTCGAATGCTGCGAAGAAGCCGTGGGGCACCCAGAAAATTTCCGGCACGAGCGCCCATTGGCTGAAGTCCTCCCGTGCAAACACCGCTAGCAACAGCGCGCAGTAGAGCATGCGACACAGGCCGAGGTTCCAGGGAGACGCCGGAGCGAACCAATAACGGTCCCAGGCTCGGATCAAGCCGCTCAGAGACGCACCTGGTTGCCCTGCGCGTCGAGCTGCAGCAGCAAGATCGTCTTGTAGGGCTTTTCGGTGTTGCGCGCCTTGGAATCCATCACGAATTCGAAGGCGTATAGCGCGATTCCCTGGAGTGGGGGGCCCTCGTGCAGACCGGCTTTACGTCGCCTCTGGTAGTTGTCGAGCACATAGTGGACCGCCTCCGCGGTGTCATCGCGGCCCTTCTCGAGCAGGCGGCTCAGCGAGGGAGTGAGGCGCTGCAGTAAGAATGGGGAGGTCTGGTTCGGCTCTTCGATGTAGAAACGCTTCAGCTCCGGATTTTTCGGAATGCCGTAGATTCGCAGTGTCTGGAAGTTACCCATGCGCATCACCCGGCTGTACATCGGGTAGTTGAGGAAGGGCCACATCTCGACGCGTGAAAACGTGGGTACCAGGATCGACAACGCCACGGCAACGACAACGCCCGAGGCGAGAGACTTGTGCCAGTGATTCATCCCGACAAGTCTACCACCGGCGAGCGGCGTACCGGCGCCTGCGCAGTCACTGCGAAGGGAGGGGATTTTTCAGCCTGCTAGATCCCCTCGACTCGGTGACTCGCGCTCCAAGTGAGGCGTGGGAAGAATCGCCGCAAGCGTTGGCTAATCGCCGAACTGGCGTCCGGATAGATCATCAGTCGGCCCTTGTCGAGACCCGCTTCGATTCGATCGAGCACCTGGTTCGGATCGATCGGCTTCATCTGGGCGAGAATTTTTGGGTTGCTCTTGGCCTGCTCGAGCAGTGGAGTTGCAACAGGAGGCGGGCATACGCATGCGAAGCGCACACCGCGATTTCGATTCTCGTGGTAGAGCACCTCAGTGAATGCGACAACCGCGAATTTCGACGCGTTATACGCGCCAAAATGTAGGCACGGGATCCAGCCTGCGATTGATGCGAAATTCACGACGTCGCCGGTGCCGCGGTCGAGCATGCGCGGAAGCGTGGCCATCGTGACGTTGACGGTGCCCCCGTAGTTGATTTCCATGATCCGATTGATCAAGACTGAATCCTGGTCCATCAACAAGCCCGTCGGCATGATCGCCGCGCCGTTCATCACGCGGTCGATCGGACCGCAGTTCGCCTCTATGGCTGCGACGGCTTCTACAACCGCTCGCTCATCTGTGACGTCGAGCGGATAGGTGTGAATCTCGTCACTTGCTTTCGCGGTCTCGCGAAGGCCTTCTTCGTTCAAGTCGATCGCGGCGATGATCGCGCCGCCCTGTGCGAGACGCCGAGCGGCGAGCCGACCCATACCGCTTCCAGCACCCGTGATGAGGCACACCTTTCCGTGGAACGACATCGCTGATCCTCCAATCTCTACCGTTTTGGTTCTTGCAGTTCATCGACAGTATCCCCGACGAGTGTCCGATCGGGTCTGACGAATGGTTAGTCGCGCGCCAAGGTAAATAGCGACACCCAACCGGCAATCAGCAGAAGCCCGCCGAGAGGTGTCACGGGTCCCAGCCATTTCTGTCCGGTCAGCAGTAACAGGTAGATCGAGCCCGAAAATAGCGTCGTGCCCGCGAGAAAGAGGGAGCCCGGCAAGCGAATTTCCCGACCCGATCGAAGCGCAAACAGTCCCAACGCCAGCAGTACGATGCTGTGGAGGAGATGGTACTGACTGGCCGTCGACCACGACGCCAACTGATCAGCCGCGAGCCGTCCTTTGAGCCCGTGCGCGCCGAACGCGCCGGCCATCACGGCGAGCGCCCCGTAAATCGCTGCGATCGAGATCCACATTTCGCGAGTTTCCTTCCAGTGCGGGTCGAGCTGGCGGCTTGCGCGGGCCGAAAGGTAGCCGACCGCTGTCATCGTTGTATTGTTCGCGCTTCGTATCGATCGGCGCAGCTGGCGAAAGTTGGAACCAGACAACCTGACAGCACGAGGGAGGTACCCATGGGTGTGAGTGACATCGATTATGGGCCGCTGTCCGCGCTGATCGGAACGTGGCAAGGCGACAAGGGAATCGACTGTCTCCGGAGCCGGTCGGAATCGAAGAGAATCCGTACTACGAGACGATCCGCTTCGAGGCGGCCGGTGACGTGACGAACGCGGAGGTCCAGACTCTGGCCATTGTCGGCTACCACCAGGTCGTAACCCGCAAGTCCGACGGCGAGGTCTTTCACGGCCAGATCGGGTACTGGACGTGGGATCCAGCCACCCGCACGATCGCGCAATCGGTGAACATCCCGAGAGTCGTCTCGGTACTGGCCGGAGGGTCATTCGAGGCCGACGCCGACGCCTGCGTGATCGTCCTCGAGGTCAAAGCGAAAAAAGCTGATCCCGACTGGGGGATTATCGAATCGCCGTTCATGCGGGACACAGCGAGTACACTGGCGTTCGAACATCGGGTCGAGGTCAGCGGAGATTCGATGACGTACCGGGAGACGACGTCGCTCGAGAAATACGGGCGACACTTCGATCACACCGACACGAAAGAACTGACCCGGACATCGCGCTGATGCCCATGGGATCAATCCAGGGTGCGCTCTATTGATCCGCGCGATCGAGATAGCGAGCCGGCAGCCGCCCCTCGAACGACATCATCACTGCGTGGAGTGCAACGCCTTGCCACGCCGCGATGTCCGACAGCAGGATCTGTTGAGAGCCGCTTTTGCCCATCAGCACGACTTCGTCTCCAACGCGTGCAGTGTCGAAGTCGCTCAGATCCAGCACGATGTACTCGAGCGATACGCCCTGTATGGGCACGCGCTGGCCGTCGAGTAGCGCACAGGCGTGCGCGTCGGGTCTCACCTGCTGGTACCCATCGGCGAGACCGAGCGGCACGA
>JAQBGU010000022.1:0-3762 GCA_032128375.1 Deltaproteobacteria bacterium
GCGTCCCAGATGGACGCGCGGGTGTTCTCTTCCGCCCAGACGCCGGTGAGACCCGCCGGGCTCTCGTAGCGCACGTCGATGGTGGCGAAGTTGTGGCCGCCCAGCCGTGTCTCTGCGGTGCCGTCCTCCTCGGCGTGCCCACCGAAGAAGTTGCTATGCCGGTAGGGCGCGGCCGTGTTATGCGAGTCTGCCGCGGCACCGAACCCGAACTTGTATGGGTTGTAACCCTGGGTGTCCTGCAGCGCGAGGCCGTCCTTGAGCGCCTGGCGCGCGTAGCTGCCGACGAGATTGTTGACGCGCCCGGACTCGTCGGAAAGGCCGAGCAGGAGGCTCATGATCGCGTAGTTCGCGAACTCGTCGTTGGGCGAGAGCAGCGGGTGGGTCTCCGATTGCCCCTTCATCTGCGTGATCTCGATCAGTCGCTCGTTGCGCATGCGCGATTCGGCCCAGGCCGCGTCGATCGGTCGCCCGAGGCTGTCCACGTCGGTCGGATACATCCAGCCGTCCGAGAGGTTGGCGTTGTGCGAGATGGCGAGCAGCTCGTTTCCGGCCTTGCGCTGCGCGTCCATCCACTGCCACAGCTCTTCGGGGTGCCAGGAGTCGAGCGCCGAGTAGGGCGCCACCGGCACCTTCGCGCAGTCGCGGAAGAAGATGTTGCGGTGCAGGTTCCGGTTTTCGGTTTGGGAAGTCCATTCGTAGGAGCAGAAGGCCGTGAACTTGCCCGGTTCGTTGGCGGCGTCGGCAATTTCGATGTTTTCCTTCCAGATCGGGCCAGTCACCGCGGGTGCCATCAGCGACTTGACCGGCGGCTGTGCGAAGAGCGCGACGAGGGCAACGAAGGCGCGTTGCTGCTGCTCCTTGCTGCTCGGGTCGCTCATGATCAGGCCCTGGACCTGAGGCACCTTGCTGGCCGCCGAGCCCGGCGTGTTCACCAGCTTCGTGATCCCGACGTACTCGGAGTGGTCGGTCACGCCCATGAAGTCGAGTGGGGTTGTGACCTTGATGTCGTACCCGAGCGGGTGCTTGATGGTCTCGCCCTTCGCATACTTGTAGGCGTCGGCCGGGCCAGCGACCCGATTGCCGAACAGCCAGGCGTCCGGCGACCAGCTGGTGTGGAGGTGGGTCTCGCCGAAGTAGGCGTTGCGCTCCGCGTTCGGCTCCGCGGCGAGCGCCCCTACGGGCGCAGCCAGCGTAAGCGTCAACAATAGACCGGGAACCATCCTCTGGCGCGATTGCAAGAACAGATTCGACATTCGCTTCCCCTCCGATTGGCCGGGCGATCGGGCCGACGTTCGCCGCCACCACCCTTGTAAGGGGTCGCATGCTATCAAGGTGCACCCTGAGGCGCATTCTATAAGAGCGCCCGCGCGCCGCACACGATCGGCGCGGCGCCCCGGATCCGACGCATTGCCGGCGGCGGCGCGATCTCGATCGCGGGCGGAATCTACTCGATCCCCAGCCGCTTCATTTTTTTGTACAGCCCCTCCCGGGTGATCCCGAGCAGGCGCGCAGTCGAGGTGCGCTGGCCGCCGTTGGTGGCCAGCGCCTGGCGGAGGATCCAGGCTTCGATGCGGCCCATTGTGTCGCGGAGCGATTCGCCCGGATGAAACGTCGCTTCCACTGGCGCGAGGATCGTCGTCAATCGATCGGAGAAATGATGTGGCGACAGAATCGGTGAGTCGCCGATCGCCAGGGCTCGCTGAATTTCGTTTTCGAGTTCTCGCACGTTGCCGGGCCAGTGGTGCGATTGGAGCAGGCGTTCCGCTTCAGGGGCCAGAGTTCTTCCTTCCCGACCATCAGCGTGTAACACCAGAAAGTGCATGGCAAGTGGGATGATGTCGTTTCGGCGCTCGCGTAGCGGTGGCAGGTGGATCGGGAAGACTGCGAGCCGGTAATAGAGATCCTCTCGGAAGCGGCCATGGACTGCTTCGTTGCGCAGGTCGCGGTTGGTGGCGGCGACCACGCGGACGTCGATGCGCTTGGTCTTGGCTCCGCCGAGCGCGAGGACTTCACGCTCTTGTAGGACGCGCAGCAACTTGGCCTGAAAGGCGGCAGAGGTTTCTGCGATTTCATCGAGAAACAGCGTGCCGCGATTTGCGCGTTCGAACAGCCCGAGTTTGTCCCGGTCTGCACCGGTGAACGCACCTTTCACGTAGCCGAACAGTTCGCTTTCGAGCAGTGTCTCTGGGAACGCCGCGCAATTGATGGCGACGAAGGGCTGTCGACTTCGGCGGCTCCCCCTGTGCACCGCCCGCGCGAGAAGCTCCTTGCCGGTTCCGGTCTCGCCGGTGATCAGTACCGTGACACGCGAGCGGCCGGCGTGCCCGACCAGAGCGAATACCTCTCGCATCGGACGACTGTGGCCGATGAATTCGCGCGACAAGTCAGCCTCAGCGGCCGCTAGCTGAACGCCTTCGAGCAATAGACCGAGGTGTTCGACGAGCGCGCGGTTGTCGTGTTTGAGTCCGCCGCCGCATTCGACCACCATCTGTGCACCCCGCGCGATGAGCGCCTCTCGCTCCTTGGGTGCCGGCGCCTGGAGTCGAACCAGGATCGGTGGGAGCTGTGGGCTCTTGGCGAGTTTCTCGAGATCATCGAGGGCGCGTGTGGCGCCGTCGGAATCGACGACCATCGCGTCGAACTGGTGCAGAGGAAGTTTCAAGGCCGCCTCCGGACTGCACTCCCAGATGACATCGATCCCCGCGTTCTCTGCAGCGAACTCCGCAGCAAAGTTCTGTCCGGGTCCAATCCAGATGATCGAGTGTATGGCGTTCAAGGCCGGCCTCCTCCAGCCCCCTGGATGGAAGCCAGAGCAATTCGCGTGCCAGACTCTGGTGTACGCACCGTGCACGCTGGGTCGCTGGTAGGCTGCGCAACGCGGCAGGGTTGCCGAATCTGGCCGCCGACGATTGGCGGACACCGAGTACCGTCGCGTGTGGCGCAATCGCGCGCTTTTTTCCAACCACGCAGCTGGGCGCGAGCGCATGCAGCGAAATGACCCGTAGCGGATGTGGCCGGCGGTTCTCCTGTAGTGAATCAGCGGGATTTCGTCTGCGCCACAGTCGCGTAATTCCTCTCGGGCGGGATGGCCCAACCGGCGCGCAACCGTTTGCAGGACGAACTTCGTCACGTCGAGTATCGCTGAACCCTTGGACCAGTTTGCGGGGAGGAGTTGAAAGTTCAGAAGGACCGCCGGCTCTTGGTTGGTGTTGTGAGCAGTGTGGCTCACCGCACCCGTTTCGTAGAAGCAATCACCGGCTTTGTAAACCGTCGTCTTGTCTGGCTGGATATAGGTCAGCTCGCCAGCCGTCATGCACCGAATTCCAGGGCCGACATGGTGGTGTGCTCCGATATGGCCTCCCGGATCGTAGACCACCTCAGAAACACGAAGCCGATACCGCCCGTTCAGTTCCGTGAGATGTCCCGCTACCAATTCGTCAATTTTGATCTCGCCATGCTTCCCACTGCTCTCTACGGTGAGAGGTTGCTCAGCATTTGCTGAGCCAAGGCCGATCACTGCAAGAGCTGTGGTCAGCGCGAACTTGCGACGCATATAGCCTCCCCGAGTGCGAGTGCGGCCGCGTGCGCCGCCCAACGGACCAGGCGTTCAGCTGCCGGGCCCGCCGCCGACGACCGACCGAAGGGGGGTAGGGAAAACAGTGCGACCAGGCTCTGCTGGTCGATTGGGATTGGAGGGTATGCGATGACTCCATGAAACTTCGATTTGTTGTCCAGCGGGTGCGAAACCCGCCCGGCCAGGGG
>JAQBGU010000023.1:0-21026 GCA_032128375.1 Deltaproteobacteria bacterium
CTGATCTTCGAGAAGAAGATCTCGAACATGCGCGACATGGTGCCGCTGCTCGAGGCCATCGCGCGCTCCGGCAAGCCGCTCCTGATCATCGCCGAGGACATCGAGGGCGAGGCGCTCGCGACACTCGTGGTCAACAAGCTGCGGGGCACCCTGCAGGCCGCCGCCGTCAAGGCGCCCGGCTTCGGTGATCGCCGCAAGGCCATGCTCGAGGACATCGCCGTCCTGACCGGCGGCCGTGCAATTACCGAGGACCTTGGCATCAAGCTCGAGAACATCAAGATCGAGGATCTCGGCAAGGCCAAGAAGGTCACCATCGACAAGGACAACACGACCATCGTCGAGGGCATGCAGTTCGACCGCGGCTACCTGTCGCCGTACTTCGTCACGGATCCGGAGCGCATGGAAGCCGTGATCGAAGAGCCGCTGATCCTGCTGCACGAAAAGAAGATCAGCACCATGAAGGACCTGCTGCCGGTGCTCGAGCAGGTGGCCCGTCAGGGCAAGCCGCTGCTGATCGTGGCAGAGGACATCGAGGGTGAGGCGCTCGCCACACTCGTCGTGAACAAGCTGCGTGGCACGCTGAACGTCGCCGCCGTCAAGGCGCCCGGCTTCGGCGATCGCCGCAAGGCGATGATGCAGGACATGGCCATCCTCACGGGCGGCCAGGTCATTGCTGAGGAACTCGGCCTAAAGCTCGAGAACGTCACAGTCAAGGATCTCGGCAACGCCAAGCGAATCACGATCGACAAGGACAACACAACCATCATCGATGGTGCCGGCAGCAAGAAGGACATCGAGGGACGCTGTTCGGAGATTCGCGGCCAGATCGAGGAGACCTCCTCGGACTACGACCGCGAAAAACTGCAGGAGCGGCTCGCGAAGCTCGTCGGTGGTGTGGCGGTCGTCAAGGTCGGTGCGGCGACCGAGACCGAGATGAAGGAAAAGAAGGCGCGGGTAGAAGACGCACTTCACGCGACACGCGCGGCGATCGAAGAAGGGATCGTTGCGGGTGGCGGTGTGGCGCTGCTTCGCGCGCAGAAGGTCCTCGACAACGTCAAGGGCTCGACCGAGTTCAACGCTGGCGTCGCGATCATCCGCAAGGCTGTGGAAGAGCCGCTTCGTCGAATCGCAGAGAACGCGGGCATTGACGGCTCGATCGTGGTCGACAAGGTCAAGAGCGCCAAGGGCAACATTGGATTCAACGCCCAGACCGAGACGTACGAAGACCTGATCAAGGCAGGTGTGATCGATCCGACCAAGGTCGTTCGAACCGCAGTGCAGAACGCGGCCAGCGTGGCCTCACTGCTGCTGACCACAGAAGCCATGGTGGCCGAAGCCCCCGAAGCGAAGGGCGAATCCGGCGGCGGAATGCCAGGTGGCATGGGTGGCATGGGTGGCATGGGCGGCATGATGTAAAACGCCTTCTCCTGTCAGATGTCAGGGAAAAGGCGGGTCGCGCCGGGAGCCAAGGTGCGGCCGATCAAACCGAAGCCCCGGAGCGGTTACCCGCTCCGGGGCTTGCGTATTCTTGTCAACTGGTAACGTGTGTATCAGTCAAAGAGCAATCGGTAAGGTCGATCGGTAGCTGTCGATCAGCCCTTATCGATTCGTGAAGGACCGAAAATCAGGCTCGCGCGAGCTTCGCTCGCGCTTCGTCGATGTCTCCGTCCATCAAGGTCTTGCGCTTGGCGGCGACCGCTGATGCGCTGGCCTCCCGCGCGAGACGTTCGATGTAATCCTCGGTTGCAGCTACGGCTCGCTCGAGTGCAGAGCCCGATACGCGCAGGCCGTCACCGTGCTTGGTCAGCAGTCGCTTGATGACTGCGTTCGGAAGTTCCCCCATGATCCATCCTCCATATTCCTTGGGCGATTCGGCGCGAGCATACAGCGTCCCTCGGTGATTATCCGTAGTTGCCGATCTATGATCTCAACTGTGGAGGCTTTTCGGCGATGAAATGGGCTGAATTGGCCTCATTTCGTAGCCTTAATCACCCATATTTTCTCAATCTGGACAAGAATTCGCCGGCTTGCTTCGCGAGCCTGGCCGCATCGAAGTCCACCGGGACGACGTGGCCGGACAACTCACACACGAGCTGTTCGCGCACCTCCGACGAAACAGATGCGATAATCGTATTGGCGTCTTCGGGATCCGCAGTAGTGTCGTGCGCGCCGTGAGCGACCAGAATCGGACAGCTGACTCGCGAGAGCCCGCTGCGCACCAGGCGTTGTAAGCGTTGGAGTTCGTGAACACTGGCGAGCGGCATCACCGAGTAGCTCGGGTGGCACGCGCGCGCTGCATCGTCGCAGATATCGGAGCCACCCCGTTTCTCTGGAAGCGGCTGAAAGTATTTCGCGAGCGGAATCATCCACGCGAAGCGCTGCCTCAGCACCAGCGGTGTACCCACGACGACGAGCGCGTCGACCGGATAGCGCTGCGCCAAGGCCAGACTCAACAGCCCCCCCATGGAGAGCCCGACAACAAAGACCCGCTCGTAGCGTTCGCGCAGCGTCTGGTAGTGGGAACTCGCGGTGTCCAACCAATCTGTGTAAGAAACTTTGGAGAGCGCCTCCGGTGTGTCGTTGTGGCCGGGGAGAACCGGGCCGACGGCATCGATGCCGGCCGCTGCGATTGCGAGTCCCAGAGATCGGACCTCGTAGGGCGTACCCGTCAAGCCGTGCAGGCACAGCGCGGCCGCTGATGCGGTCGAACCCGAGTCGCCCTGCCCTTGCTGGCTTCCGTCGCGAAACGAGTCGCCAGAAAAATCGAACGGTTCGACGATGACCTCGACCGGATCTGCGCCTGCCATTTCCTGCTCCTGAAAGGTCTGCTCCTGAGAAGGTCTGCTCCTGAGAAGGTCTGCTCCGAAGAAGGTCTGCTCCTAAAAAGGTCTGCTCCTAAGAAGGTCTGCTCCTGAAAGGTCTGCTCCAAAAAACAGTCTGCTCCTGGAAGGCCTGCTCCGACAAGATCAGTCCAGCCCTTCGCGGCCGGCGCGCTCAGCCGCGCGAACCACATCGGCGAGCCTTGCCTGTTTCTTGTATGCGGCGCGCTTGCAATCATCGTATTCCGCGGAAACCGAAGCGCGTCCCTCATCGTCCCAGACTACCTTTACGCGCACGCGTCCGAATTCCGTCATCACGCTCCTCGATTCGCGCCGGAGCGTAATGCGATCGCTCTCGGTGGCGCGGACGCCGATTGCAGTCGATTCGCTCAGCAGCAGCCGGGCGAGTGGAATCCGATCGACCGGGCGCGCGATCACCCGGACCCCGAACCCGGGCCGGTTCTTTTTCATTTGCAGGTGCTGGATCGACACGTCGAGCGCTCCGGCCTCGAGCAAGCGCTCGAGTAGATAATCAAAGTGCTCGGGAACGAAATCGTCGAGGTGCGTCTCGAGCGTTACAACACGGTCCGCATCGAAGCGCCCCGCGCGTCCGATAACGGCTCGCAGCAGGTTGGGCATCGGCCCCTCGCGATCGTTTCCCGCCCCATGGCCGATGGCTTCGACAGTCATCGCCGGAAGCGTGCAGAACTCGTCGACGATCGTCTTCAAGATCGCGGCCCCAGTGGGCGTCACTGTTTCCCAGGACACATGCGCGGGCACGGTCGGAATGCCGCGCAGCAGTTCGAGTGTCGCAGGGGCCGGCAGCGGTAGACGTCCGTGATCGGTCTCAACGCTGCCGTGTCCCAGTGCGACAGGCGATGCTGTCACCCGTTCGATCCCGAGCCGCGCGAGCCCGATGGCCGCCCCGGTGACATCGACGATCGCATCGACCGCACCCACCTCGTGGAAATGGACCTTCTCCAGTGCGATCCCGTGAACGCTCGCTTCGGCTCTGCCAAGCGCTTCGAAAATGGCCAGCGCGCGTTCGCGCACAGAGGCTTCGAGCCGGGCGCGCTTCAGCACGCGAACGATCTGGAGATAAGTCCGCGCGTGGGGGTGTGAGTGGTCCAGGGCATGTGAGTGAGGGTGCGAATGATTGTGGGAATGGCTGCGTGCGCCACGCGGAACGAGCACATCGACGTAGCGAGCCGCCAGTGCGCCGCGTTTGACGCGCGTCACCCTCAGCTTGTGCTCGAGCCCCAGTCCAGCCAGGTCCTGCTCGAGTTCACGGCGTGACAGGCCCGCGTCGAGCATCGCACCCAAGAACATGTTCCCGGCGATGCCCGAGAACACATCCAGATGCAAAACGCGCCCGCTGGCGGGCGCGGTCTTTCTCGAACGGGTGGCACGTCGAGCCGGCACGCGACCAGCATGCGCGAATTCCCGAGCCGATACCAGGCCTGTTCGCGTCGGTCCATGCACAGGAATGGCTTGACCTGGCCTACCGGGCCACAGTCGTTGACGGAGAAATCACCGTCGAAGACGGTCAACTCACTGGCAGAACACCCGGACAGATTCTGCGTGTCGGGTTGGAAGCGACTTCCAGGACTACAACCGGTTAATCAACGTCGCGACGTAGGCCGCACCGAATCCGTTGTCGATGTTGACGACGGTGACGTTGGACGCACAGCTGTTCAGCATTCCGAGCAGCGCAGCGATCCCTCCGAAGGCTGCGCCATAGCCGACGCTCGTCGGGACGGCGATGACCGGTTTGTCGACCAGACCCCCCACCACTGAAGGCAGCGCACCTTCCATCCCCGCCACGGCGATCAGTACCCGCGCTGATCGCAGCACCTCGCTGGCGGCGAGCAAACGATGAAGTCCCGCGACGCCAACGTCACCGACCGCCTCGACCTTGTTCCCGAAGCGCCGCGCCACGGCGATGGCTTCTGCAGCGACCGGAAGATCCGAGGTTCCCGCCGATATCACCGCGATGGTGCCCTTGCCAACCGGCGGGACCTCGATGGGCCCCAGCCACAACAGCCTGGCGACTGCATCGTAGCTGGCAGCTGGGAGGCTGGTCAGGACTTCGTCGGCGACCCGTGGATCCACGCGGGTCGCCAACACGTTCTGCCCAACGCCTTGCAAGGCTTGCGCGATCTCGATGATCTGCTTCGCGGTCTTACCCGGCGCGTAAATGACCTCGGGAATTCCCGCGCGCAACGCGCGGTGGGTATCAACGCGCGCGTCGGGAACATCGAGGAACGCCGGGCGCGCGAGCGCTTCCAGTGCGTCGTCGATGCGAGAATCTCCGCGCTTGACGGCTTCCAGAAGCTCGCGCAGCTGATCGCGGTCCATGCTGGCTACCCCTTCACCAAAACCCGTTCGTTGAAGCCCGTTCCTCGAGGCCCAGGAGCGACGTCGAGCACCGGAGGCGCCTGACCAGCCCAGCCGGATGTCCAATCGGCTGCACACAAAGTACGCTATCAGAACGCTCGTCGAGCGCTATGCGCCCGCTTCGGCGTCGACGAAATCCGGCACGAAGACGATTGCGGCTACGCGCTCGGCATCGCTACCGAACAGATTGCTTTCGAAGCAGTAGGCGGCTCGACGCTCGCCGATCCGGGTCACCAGAACGCGGTCGGCTCCATCCATCACCAGTGTTGGCACGCTCAACAGGATGCTCTCACCGAGATCGTCGGCAATGGCCGACACTGTGTGCGATGCCACAATGTTTCCCAGTTCACGCAGCGCGGATTCGATGGCCCTGTCCGGTTGATCACCCGCGACCAGTGCACCCAGTGTCGAGCGCGACGGCGTGGGGAACAAGATGGCCACCAATCCCGACAGGAAGCCGTCCGCTTCGAAGATGACTCCGGTCGAGCGGTCGAGGCTCGGCCGATAGTGCACGCTCTCGACTTGCCGGCACGCCCCGGCTTCTATCTCCCGCCCCAAAATCAGCCCCAGCGCCTTCGCCGCACCGGCAGCCCCCACCGCGCTCAGTTCCCCGAGCTCCCGCAGCGCCAAGCCGTGTTTCGATTCACTCATGACAGCTGATTCAGGTCCAGCACAAAGACCGGCGTGCCGTCACCGAGAATCGTCAGTCCGGCGAGAACCCGAATCGGCGCGAGCAACTCTGGGACCGGTTTGACGTAGATTTGTTGGTGTCCCGAAATATGATCGATCTCGAGCGCCATCAGCTCGCCGTGTACTTCACCCAGCACCAGTGTCACCTGTTCTTTTCTCGGTGTCGGCCGAAGCGATAGCTGGCTCGCCAGATCGATGACCGCCACCGGGCAATCGTCGACGAGAGTAAAAGCCTCGCGACCACTGCGTTCGATTGCTTCGGCGGGCACCTCGATCACGCGTTCAACCTTCGATACCGGCACCGCCACCGTTTCACCCGACACGTCGAGTAGCAGCACTCGCTGCACCGCTGCGGTGATCGGCACGATCAGCATCGTGGTTGTTCCGACGCCCTTCTGCGTGACGATCTCGACCACCCCGCCGAGCGACTCGATTGTCGCGCGAACCGCATCCATCCCGACTCCCCGTCCGGATATATCGGTGATCGACTCTGCGGTCGACAGGCCGGCGCTGAACACGAACGAGGCCAGCTGTTCGGGCGAGAGGTCTTCGGCAAGAGCCGACACGACCAGCCCGGATTCGATCGCCCGCTTCTTGACCGCATCCAGGTCGATTCCTGCACCGTCATCGGCAACCTTGATGTGGATCGAATCCTTCGCGCGCAGCGCCACGATCGAGATGTGGCCGACCTCCCCCTTGCCCGCTGCGATCCGGTCCCGAGGACTTTCGATTCCATGGTCGAGAGCGTTGCGAACCAGATGCACCAGCGGGTCGCTCAGCCGATCGAGAATCGATCGATCGAGTTCGATCTCAGCCCCGCTGATTCTCACCTCGACCCGTTTGCCCAGCCGGGTGGCCAGCTCGCGCGCCATCCTTGGCAGGGGCTCGACGATGCGCAGCAGCGGGGTCGTGCGCAACTCGAGTGCGCGCCGCTGGAGTTCGCTGACCACACGATCCATGCGGTCGAGGCCTGCCGACATGCCCGCGGTGCGTCGCCCGCCTTGAGCTGCTGTTCGCAACTGGCTGGAACTGAGAATGACCTCGCCGACGGTACCCAGGAAGCGATCGAGCGTATCGGTATTGACCCGAACCGACGGCGGTGGGGTCGGGGCGGCTAGTAGTTTGGCTTCTGGGCCCGACCGAGAGTCGGAGCCGACTTCAGATTCTGGCCTTTTTTTTTTGCTTCTTGCGGAATCTCCGGGTCGCCTGCCGGACCCGCGAGAACCTGGGCGATCTCCGGATCTGACGCGGGAACCTCTCCGTCACGGACCGCCCTGACCATGCGCTCGATGCACTCGACACCGCGAAACAGCACCGCCAGTTCACCTGAACTCGAGACGCGCCCTTCGGCGCGAATGTTCTGCATACGATCTTCGAGTCGGTGCGACACTTCGGCGATGGCGTCGTACTCGAGCGAAGCGGCCATTCCCTTGATGGAATGAGCCATCCGGAAGATCAGGTCGATCGCATCCGGATTCGCCATCTCTTTCTCGAGTTCGAGCAGCGCCGAGCTGATCTCAGACAGATGCTCGGCCGCCTCCTCGAGGAAGAGGGCGCGATACTTCGCCATGTCCACGCTCAGATTTCCTTCTCGAGCGCCTTTTGGATCGTATCGATCACACACGCGGGTTTGAACGGCTTTACGATGAAGTCTTTCGCACCCGCCTGCATCGCTTCGTTCACGAGCGACTCTTGACCGAGCGCGCTGCACATCACGACGCACGCGCCGGGGTCGAGTTCGATAATTCCTCGCACTGCATCGATTCCGGATTTGCGTGGCATGACGATGTCCATCGTCACGACATCGGGATGCAGTCGTCGAAACTCTTCGATGGCTTCGATGCCGTCGGATGCTTCTCCGCAGACCTCGAACCCCTCTGCCTCAACGATCTCTCGAATCATCTGACGCATGAACGACGCATCATCAGCAACCAGGATTCTCGCCATACTCGGTCTCCTCTCGCTCTCTAGATCATGTTCTCTGATCCAGGGAGCTCTCAATGACTCTCTTGGCACGTGCCACAAGCTTACGCGGATCGAGTAGGCTCGCGATTCGACCGTTGATCGAGCGGCGCTCGGCAACGATTTCGTTTCCCTGTGCGGCGGGTGCGCTGCCATCGACCAGTCCGGTAACCCGATCCACCGGAATGCCAAGCCGCGCGACATCGCTTCCGCGATCCGTGATCACCAGGAAATTTGCAGGTTGCACGGAATTTTCGATTCCGCACAGCGACGACCAGCTCAACAATGGGAGCGCATCGCCGTGGTAGTTGACCACTCCTCCGACGTTTGCAGCGATTGACGGGATGCACGCGACGCGACACATCTCGGCGACCTCCAGGACTCCATCGATCGGCAGCGCGTAAAGACCGCCCGAAACCTCGAAGGTCAGCAGCCGCTCGTCCGCCCCGGTGATCAGCGCGGCCCCATTCATCATTTCTTCTCGACTGCGCTTTCGGGACGAGTTCGAAATTGCTCGAGTACACTGCGGAGTTCATGTGAGAGTTCGTTGAGCGAAACCGACGAGGCCACCACGTCGCTCATCGCTCCAGTCTGCTTGCGGGATGTCTCGAGAATCTGCTCGATCGGGCTGGATTTCTCGGACCCCACGTTGGCGATCTCGTCCATCGAGCTGACCATCTTCTCGACTTCGCGGGTATGCGTATCGGCGGCATGAAAGATTTCTTCGGCCTTGGAAGCGGCCTCACTGACCGCGGCGCGAATGTGCTCGAGCGAGCTGGCGATCATGTCGACGTCGCCGCGTCCCTCGGTGATCACGGTGCTCGACTCGCGCATTTCATCGGCGACATCGGCGGTGTCCGATTGGATCTCGTGAATCAAGCCTGCGATCTCTTCGGCGCTGCGCCCGGCGCTCTCAGCCAGCTTTCGAATTTCGTCGGCAACGACCGAAAAGCCTCGCCCGGCCTCACCCGCACGCGCGGCCTCGATCGACGCATTGAGTGACAACAGATTCGTGCTGTTCGCGACGCTCGTGATGATTTCGGTGATCTGGTGCACGTGTCGGGTTTTCGATTCCAATTCGAACACGCGCTTGACCGCTACTTCGATCCGTTCGAACACCGTTCGCATCTTCTCGATGGCCAGGCGAGTCACATCCACGCCCGAGTTCGCCTTCTGGTTGGCCTCAGCAGCGAATCCGAAGGCTTCACGGGCCCTGTCCGCATTGCGATCGATCGTCGCAGCCACTTCGTGGATCAAACGGTTGGCTTCGTGGAGCAGCCGTTGCTGGTCTTCCACGCTGCGGACGAGATCGCCCACGGTGGTGCCGATCTCGTCACTGTGTCCGCCGACTGCCTGCGCCGAGTTGGCCACCTGATCCGCCGCTCGAGACAGACGAGAGGCCGTACCATGCACGTGTTCGATGAGTTCGCGAAGGCTCCCAGCCATACCTTGGATGCTCTCGCGGAGGTCGCAAACTTCGTCCGGGAAGCGCGGCGACGCGGCCAGTGCCCCCGCATCGGAAAGATCGCCTTGGCTGATCCGTTCCATGGCACGCCGCAGCCCGTCGAACTGCTGAGTCAGATCCCTCGAGAGCAAGAACCCAATGAACGCGCCGACACCGAGTGCGACAAGGAGCGAAACCCAAGGGGCGACATCGAGCCCGGAAACCGCGAGCAAAAGCGGCAGCCCCACCACCGCGGTTCCGACAGCGACAGACCCGATGACGAATTTGTGCGTAAGGGCAACTCTCACGCGTTTGTATCGGTGAATGGCGCGGGCTACTTGAAGACTTGGATCGCCACAAAGGTCCTGGAGCCGGCAACTTACCGGAGCGCGCAGCAGGAGCCGCAAGTGCCGACGCGATTCGGCAGATCGCGAACCTAGGCATGGGCTCGGCCGCTGCGTCTGGCGGCTGGAACTGGCTGGTCGCTCAGAAGTGACGCCATCCAGCGGGGTCGCCGGCTTCCGCTCTCCCCCGAGCGACCCGGCCGATTTCCGTGACCCGACAACCCAGGCTGCGCGCGAGCCGGGCTCGAGTTGGCCCGGCCGCCCGAACCGTAAACAGCAGTTCATAGTCCTCACCGCCGCTCGTAGCGAGTGCGACCGGGTCGAGGCCGTGGTTGGCACAGCGGCCTGCAAATCTCGCCGGACGCGGAACGGCCAGTCGATCGATCTGCGCATGGCAGCCGGTCCCCTTCAGCAGATGCTCGACGTCTGCCAGCAATCCGTCCGATATGTCGATGACACTACCCACCCCATCCAACCGCGCGAGCGCCCGACCGGCGTGGAGTCTGGGGACTGGAATCCTGCGCACCGAACCGAGGCCACGCGCCGCCAGCGCAACCTCCAGCGCTACTCCGCCTAGTGTTCCCGTCACGAAGATTCGGTCTCCGGCGCGCGCCCCACCGCGGGTCAGCGCCTTGCCTCTGGCGACAGCACCGATCGCGGTCACGCTGATCGATGTCTGCCGGGCCCGGGCCAGGTTGCCGCCGACCAACGGACACGCATGGGTCTGTGCCTCGCGTAGCAGGCCTGCGAGCAATCCGTCGAAACGCTCGATCGCCAGACGCGGCGGGGCGGCCAACGCGACTACGAACCCCATCGGTCGCGCGCCCATCGCGGCGAGGTCTGACAGGCTCGACACGAGCGAGCGTCGACCGATCGCGCGCGCGCTCTGCGTTTCCCAGCGGAAGTGTACTGTCTCGATCAGCGCATCGGTCGTCACCACGACATCTTCACCAGAACGCGGGCGCAAAACGGCGGCATCATCTCCTATTCCGAGTACGACGCTGCGTTGCGCGCTCTGCCTACTGGCGACGCGCGCGATCCGATCGATCAGGCCGAACTCGCCCAGATCCCGCAATTCCATCTGGACCAGCCTAGCAACCCACCAAATGAAGCAACCCACTGAGCATCCGACCAGGCAACCCATGCGATCGCCAAGCGATTCGGGCCGTTGCAGAAGGGCTGGACCCACCCGATGACTGTTGGAAGCATCCGCCACGAGGCGGCGCACTCGGAATCCAGCTGTGCAAGCGGCTTCGACTGTCGCCGGTCAGGCGCCGGACTTGGCTGCGGCGACGGTCGCGGATGCCGCCCGGCCGCGCTTGGCCTTGCGCGTGGCCGGGCGTCTGTCGCTTTCCCACGCAATCGCAGCGTCGAGCACTTCATCCATGTGATCCACCGGGATGAACGTCATGCGACGTCGCAATTCTTTCGGCAGGTCACGCAGATCCCGCATGTTGTGGCTGGGCAGGATCACGCGGGTTATCCCAGCGCGCAGTGCGCCGAGTGCTTTGTCGCGAATCCCGCCGATCGGAAGCACGCGGCCGCGCAAGGTCACTTCACCGGTCATCGCGATATCGGCTCGCACCGGCGTCGCGGTCGCCAGCGAGATCATCGCTGTCGCCATCGCAATGCCCGCCGAGGGGCCGTCCTTCGGAATCGCTCCGGCCGGAACGTGGAGGTGCAGTTCGTTGTGCAAGAACACCGCGTCATCAAAGTCGAACTGTGCGCCCCGACCCCGCGCCCAGGTCAGCGCGGCCTGGCCGGACTCTTTCATCACATCGCCGAGTTGTCCAGTGAGTACCAGTCCCTTGCCACGGGTCAATGTCGCTTCGATCGTCAGGATCTCGCCGCCGCTCTCTGTCCACGCCAATCCGTTGACGATGCCGACCGCAGGCGTCGTCGAAGGCTCCTCGCCGAGAAACGGCGGCGGGCCCAGCAGGCGATCGAGAGAACGTCGAGACACCGTCAGCACGGAGCGATCTCCCTCGGCGACTCGCCGCGCATTTTTCCGGCAAATGGTTGCGATCTTGCGCTCCAAGCCGCGAACGCCCGCTTCGCGGGTGTAGTGGGTCACCATGTCGAGTACGGCCTTCGGCTGCCAGGTGATCTTGTCGATGGTGAGACCGTTCTCGCGAATCTGTGCGGGAATCAGGTACGTCTGGGCGATCTCGACCTTCTCTTCCGGCGTGTAACCGGAGATTCGAATCACCTCCAGCCGGTCGAGCAGCGGCTTGGGAATGGGATCGAGTTGGTTCGCGGTCGCGATGAACAGCACCTTCGAAAGGTCGAACGGCACGTTCAAATAGTGATCGCTGAAACTCGAGTTCTGGGCCGGATCCAGGACTTCGAGCAGAGCCGCGGAAGGGTCCCCGCGAAAGTCGGCACCGAGTTTGTCGATCTCGTCGAGCATGAAGACCGGGTTATTGGTGCCCGCCTGTCTGAGTCCCTGGATCAACCGGCCCGGCAGAGCCCCTACATAGGTCCGGCGGTGCCCGCGAATCTCGGCTTCATCACGCACGCCACCCAGTGAGATGCGGTGGAACTCGCGCCCCATCGCGCGCGCGATCGATCGACCGAGCGACGTTTTTCCCACACCAGGCGGGCCGACGAAACACAGGATCGGCCCGCGAGAATCCGCGCGAAGCTTACGTACCCCCAGATACTCGAGTACGCGATCCTTGATCTGGGACAGATGCGCATGGTCTTCGTCGAGGATCGCCTGCGCGTTGGGAATATCCAAGCAGTCGGGCGATTCGTTGGCCCAGGGCAGCTCGACCATCCAGTCCAGATAGCTGCGGACCACCTGCGCTTCGGGTCCTTCTGGATGCATCCGCTCGAGGCGTCGCAATTGCTTGTGCGCTTCGGCGAGCGGTTCTGTAGGCATCGAAGCTTCTTCGACCTTGATCCGGTATTCCTCAGCCTCTTCGATACGCGGGTCGGTCTCACCCAGCTCGGACTGGATCGCGCGAAGCTGCTCGCGCAGGTAGGCATCGCGCTGGCCGCGACTCATCTCATCGTGCGCCTGCGATTGAATTTCCGCCTGTACAGTCGTGACTTCGAGCTCGCGTCGCAGTAGCGCGTCGACCCGACGCAAGCGAATCAGCGGGTCGGTGATTTCGAGAATTTCCTGCGCCTCGACCAAACGCAGCTTCAGGTTCGACGCGACGAGGTCGGCCAGCCGGCCCGCCTCGTGAACGTTGGCGGTGATCGATAATACTTCCGGCGGCAGATTCTTCAGCGGCAACAATTCTTCCACCCGCCCGCGCACTGCGCGAATCAGCGCTTCGGCTTCGACACACCAGTCCGTGTCGATATCGGCCGGCTTCGGCACCACGCGAACCCAGGTCGATCGCTCATGGTCGAGAAACGACTCGATCTCAGCCTTGGCCAGGCCCTGCACGAGCACCTTTACGCGTCCGTCGGCCATGCGCAGGATTCGCATCACCATGACGACAGTGCCGACGCGGTACAGATCGTCGGGTTCGGGTGACTCGATATCCGAATCGCGTTGGGCGACCAGCAACAGCAAACGGTCGCCGGCGAGCGCATCTTCGATCGCTGCGATCGAGCGTTCCCGCGAGACGAACAGGGGGAGCACCATATAGGGAAAAACCACCATATCGCGCAGGGGCAGAACAGGCAGCTCTTCGGGAATCGTGAACGCAGTCGGGGTCGCCGTCATGGCTTCGTATTCGACTTGGGCCGAAAGCAACTTGAGCAATCATGGCCACTGACGCGCGGCGCTTCGCACGCAGATAGTCAGCAGGCTGCGCGAGCGCCGCGGGTATACCACTCGATCGTGGCAAGAAAACGCAGGTTCACGGCCACGCTGCCACTGTCGAGCACCGCTCGAGTCGATTCGAGAATTCGGATCAATCCAGCTGGACGATTCTGCCTCGTTCCACGCCGAGCAAGAACGGTCGCTTGCGCGCGTTTCCGTCCCCATTCATCGACAGGATGCCCGATACACCTGCAAAGCCCGAAGTCGCGAGCACTGCATCGCGTAAGCTGGCACGCGACTGGGTGCCGCGCGCGAGCGGAACCAACACCAGATTCGTCGCATCGTAGGCCTGCGCGGCGAAATCCTCGGCGGGGGTTCCGAACGTAGCCTCGTAGCGATCGGCGAATTCGCGTACGTACGCAATGGGGCTGGCGGTGTAGAAGTTCGCGGTAAACCGCGCGCCTTCGACATGACGTCCACCGATCTCGACGAGGTCCGCGTGGTTCCAAGCCTCGGATCCCAGCAACACCGGGCCCGTGACTTCGTCGTACGCGAGTTGTGGTGCAATCAATACGACGTTCTCGTGCGTTTCGGGGATGAACAGTGCATCGAAATCGATGATCGGCGGGAGCAGTTCGCCGTCGGGTCCGAGCATCGCCCGGGCCTCCTCCCGCACCACCGACGCCTCGTCGGGCAACAGGCGGCGCGCGCTGCCGATCAACTCCTCCCGCACCTCGATCGCCTGTTTCTGTGCACGGGTCAGCAACTCCCAGCCGGCCAGTTTTCGAATCGACGCACTGAAGTCTGTGGAGTCGGGCTCGTAGGATGCAAGTGCGACGATGCTTCCCCCGCGCATCTCGACAGCGTTCCAAAACAAACCCGACAAGCCCCGACCATACGCATCGCGCGGATACAGGATCCCGAAACGCGTAATGCCCAGGTCGCGAATCGCGTGCTCGGCCAGTGTTTGCACTTCGTCTTTGGGCATCGTGCGAACGCGAAACACCAGTGATCGATCGCGGGCCACTTCTTCTCGACTGGTCAGTGCAACCAGCGGCACACCCTCGAACTCGGCGGCATTGGCAGCGGCTTCACATTCATCCGCCAGAAGCGGCCCCAAAATCACCTGTACGCTCTGCCGCAGCGCAAGTTCGCGAACCGCCGCCGCCGCGAGATCGGCTTGGCCCTGGGTATCGCGGATCAGCAGATGGATCGCCGGCCGCTCCTGGGCTGGCGTCACGGCGTCGAATACGCCCGTGGCCAGCAAGATGCCGCGCAGACTCTCTTCGCCAAATGAGGCGAACTTTCCACTCAGCGGTAGCACCACACCGATCTCACCACGCGCCGCGTGGACATCGGGCAGCCCCTGGCGCTGTGCCGCCGCGAAGGTCGGCAGCGAATCCGCCGCGCCGCCTCCCGACGCCAGTAATCGCAAACGGTCGGCTGTCCGGCCAAGCTCCGACGCGTACGCGGCAACTAACGGCACGGCGCGGGCGCGATCGAGGTGGCGAGCGGCGGCATCGAGGTCTCCTCGATCGAGCGCCCGGTCGGCCAGCGTCAGCCACACGCGGCCCGCCGGAACTTCGGGCTCGATCTTTTGTGCCAGCTGGGCCAACTCGGCATCGTCCAGCACTGCGATCAGTGTGTCGATTTCAGCATCGATCGCTGTGTGCGCTTCGGGGTCGGATTGGCCCGCCCGCAGCGCAGCCAGCCAGCGGACCCTTTCGCCCGCCGAGCCGGCGGTATCGGCGAGCAGCCGAAATGCGACGAGGCGCTCTTCGGGCGTCAACGACTTCAACTTCATGTTCCGCAGCATCCGCACCGCGATGTCGCTGCGCGAGCGCTGGTATTCGAGCGTCGCAATAGCCAGCCGTGCGGAACCGACCCGCCGGCTCTTGGGAAAGTTTCGCAGCACAAATTCGAAACGCTGGAGCGCTGCATCAGCATCTCCCCGCTGCCGCGCGAGCTCACCCAACTGCAGCGCCGCGTCGGCCGAGAGCTGGCTCTCGGGCCAATGCTCGAGGAAGGCTTCCAATCGCGATTCGGCAGCGACCGGATCACCTGGCAGCACCGAAATGGCCGACGCGTACTCGCGACGTTCATCCTGCGTGACGCCCCGCCTGGCCGGCTCGAACCCCGCGCACGCAACCAACACACCCAATCCGACGCAAAACGATGAAATTCGCAGTGCCGTGAGCATGGGTTTCATCGATCAGTCGAAGATGTTGCGAATTTTGTCCAGGAAGCCCGGCGATGGTGACGCGAGGCCACCTGACTCTTCGGCGAGTTCTTCCAAGAGCGCGCGCTGTCGCTTTGTCAAACGGCTCGGGACTTCCACATACACATGGACGAGTTCGTCACCTCTTCCCGCTGCACGCAGCGACGGGAACCCCTTGCCGCGCAGCCGAAACACCTTTCCAGACTGGGTACCCTCGGGAATCGTCAGCGTAATGGTGCCCTCGAGCGTCTTCACCTCGATCTCCGCACCGAGTGCCGCTTGCGGAAACGAAAGTGGAACAGCCACGTGCACGTCGCGACCATCGCGCTCGAAATACTCATCGGAACGCATCGAGATGACCACGTACAGGTCTCCCGCCGGCCCGCCGGCGACGCCAGCTTCGCCCTCACCGGTCAGTCGCAGTCGTGTACCCTCGTCGACGCCAGGCGGAACGCGTACCGAAATGGTTTGCTCGCCCTCGAGCCGTCCCGATCCGCGGCATTCCGAACAGCGCTCTCGGATCACTTCGCCGGCCCCGCCACAATCGTCACACGGCCGGCTGATCCGGAAAAACCCCTGCTGGAGAATGACCTGACCGGCGCCGCGACAGCGGGCACAGGTCTCGGCCTGCGTGCCGGCTCGCGCGCCGCTTCCCTTGCAGGTAGCGCACGGTCGCATCTTGGGAATCTTGATCTGGGGTTCGACACCGCTCAGGGCATCGACGAACTCGATTTCCAGGTTGTACCGAAGGTCGGCGCCGCGCTGACCGCGACCCCGGCGTTGCCCACTGCGGCCACCGAAGATGTCTCCGAACAGATCGTTGAAGACGTCCGAAAAGTTGCCCACGTCACCGAAATCCTGGAAGCCAGCACCTCCTGCCGCGCCAACACCTGCATGGCCAAATCGGTCGTATGCGCGGCGCTTTTCGGCGTCCGTCAAGATCGCATAGGCCTCGGAGCACTCCTTGAAGCGGTCCTCTGCAGCCTTGTCGCCGGGGTTGCGGTCCGGGTGATCCGCCATCGCCTTGGCGCGATAAGCCTTCTTGAGTTCGGACGCTCCAGCGTCGCGCGAGACGCCCAGAATTTCGTAAAAATCACGCTTGGCCAATGGCTGCTTGCCTCAGAGTCCGAAGGGCGGGGGGATTGTAGGCACAGAATGCGCTGTGGGAACCGCTTCCCGGCATTTATGCAGCATGAGGGCCCAGAGATCTGCGGTTTGGCCTGGCGCTGGTGATCTTTTCGACCGTTTGGGTTGAAGGCTCGGGTTTGAAGTCTCGAGGCTTCGATCGGATCTCTCGGCCGGCGCGCTTGTGACGCGATTGCGATCGGCTATTCGGCCCCTTCCCCTCCGAGCTCAGCGTAGAGATCTTCGGTCATCTTGTAGGTGAGAGCCATCAGATCGTCAACGGCGGCACGCAGACTGCCGCTCTCGTCGCCATCCATCGCGGTTCGGGTCGCTTCTAGCTGCTTTTCGACTGCATCGCGGTCAGCGGCGGAAACGGAATCAGAGAATTCGTCCAGCGTCCGCTCCGTGGAATAGACGAGCCCGTCGGCTTTGTTGCGCAGGTCGATGAATTCGCGCCGCCGGCGATCTTCTTCCTGGTGCTCTCGGGCTTCTGCGATCAGCCTGTCGATCTGCCCCGGCGCGAGACCGCTCGAGGCCGTCAGCTGAAGAGCTTGCGTCTTGCCGGTGCCCAGATCCCTCGCGGAGACGTTGACCACGCCATCGGCATCGATATCGAAGGTCACCTCGATCTGTGGGACCCCGCGCGGCGCGGCTGGTATTCCGACCAACTCGAAGCGTCCCAGCGTCTTGTTGTCCCTTGCCATCTCGCGCTCGCCCTGAACGACGTGAATGCGCACGACGCTCTGGGCGTCTTCGGTCGTGGAGAACACCTGGCTGTTTGCGGTCGGAATCGTCGTATTGCGTTCGATGATTGGAGTGGCGACACCGCCTTGGGTCTCCACGCCGAGCGACAGCGGAGTGACGTCGAGCAGCAGAACATTCCCGACTTCACCGTTCAGGACGCCGCCCTGGATCGCCGCGCCGCTGGCAACGACCTCATCGGGATTCACGCTCCTGTTGGGGGCTTTACCGAAAATCTCCTCGACCTTCGCTGCAATCGCCGGCATGCGCGTCATGCCGCCGACCAGGATCACTTCGTCGATATCGCTTTTCGAAACCGCCGCTGCACTGATCGCCGTTTCGCACGGCTCGACGAGGCGCTCGATCAGATCGGAGACGAGTTCCTCGAGTTCTTCTCGCGAAAGCGTCGCCGTCAGATGTTTCGGACCGTTGTCGTCGGCTGCAATGAATGGCAGGTTGATGTCTGTTTCGACAGCAGAGGACAGCTCGTGTTTTGCGCGCTCGGCCGCCTCTTTGATGCGTTGCAGCGCCATGGCGTCACGGTGAAGGTCCATTCCGTACTTGGTCTGGAAGTCCGCGATCAACTTCTCGCAGATGGCTCGGTCGAAGTCCTCTCCACCCAGGAACGTGTCCCCGTGGGTACTCTTTACCTCGAACACACCATCGGAGATCTCGAGGATCGAAATATCGAACGTGCCCCCGCCGAGGTCGAAGATCGCGATGCGACCGTCTTTTTTGCCGCCCATCCCGAAGGCGAGAGCCGCTGCGGTCGGCTCGTTGATGATGCGCAGCACATTGAGGCCGGCGATCTTTCCGGCGTCCTGGGTGGCTTGTCGCTGCGAATCGTCGAAATAGGCCGGCACGGTAATCACGGCATCTTGCAGCGGCTCGCCGGCGAAATCTGACGCGGTCTCCTTCATCTTGGAAAGCACCATCGCCGAGATCTCTTGCGGAGAATATGCGCGATCGTTGACGCGGACCCAGGCGTCGCCGTTTTCGGCCGCCTCGATCGCAAACGGTGCAACTTTGGCGAATTCCCTGACCTCGTCGCTGGCGAATTTTCGACCGATCAGCCGTTTGACCGCGAAGATGGTCTGAGTCGGGTTCATGACCGCCTGGCGCTTGGCGATCTGCCCCACGAGCTTTTCGCCAGAAACAGCGAAGCCGATAATGGAAGGCGTCGTCCGGGCGCCCTCGCCGTTCGCGAGAACCTGCGGTTCGCCGTTATCCAACAGAGCGACGCAGGAATTGGTCGTGCCGAGATCGATACCGATGACCTTGCCCACTGCCGAATACGCCCCCTGGTCGGCGGCGTGTCCCGGCTAGTCGGTCTCGCCCCCGTCGATTTTGGCTTTCTCTGGCTCGCGCGCCACCGCGACACGTGTGGGCCGTAGTAGCCGCCCGTGTAGCTGATAGCCCTTTTGCAGCACGTCGATCACTGTGTTCGGAGCAACCGAAGCATCGGGCACTTGCGCCATGGCTTCGTGAAGCGCCGGGTCGAACGCTCGGCCCATTGCCTCTATTTCACGGACGGCGTGCCTTTCGAGAATTGCGTGAAGCTCCCGCTGCAGCAACTCGACACCCTGCAGAAGGCTCTCCAAGTCCCCGCCGTCACTCTGTTGCGTGTGCTCTATTGCACGGTCCAAGTTATCGACCGTCGAAAGCAGATCCTTGACGAGATTCTCGTGGCCATATCGGATCAGCTCTGTGCGCTCCCGGAGCGCACGTTTCCGGAAATTCTCGAAATCGGCTTGAAGTCGCATCTGCTTGTCTTGGGACTGGATCAGTTCGCCGCGAATCCGCTCCAACTCCTCGTCGATGAACTCGCCTTCAGCGGCCTCGGTCAACCGGATCTCTTCGGGTTCTGCTTCGCTCAGCTCCCCTTCGAAGCCAGACTCGAAGTCAGACTCCGTGTCGATCTCGACATCCGCTTCGACTGCGGCGGTCGCGGCGTCGACCGACTCGAGTGCCTCGCGAAGCGCGGCCTCGAGTTCCGGATTCAGCGCGAGCGAGGGTCCGTCGGTGTCTTCGCTGCCACTCGGGGCGCCGGCCGCCGAGCCGGACTGTTTTCGGGCCTTGTTGCTCAAGCCGGACTCCGGGTTTCGACACTCATTCGACACTCATTCGACACTCATTCGACGATCATTCGACGATCATTCGACACTCATTCGACGATCATTCGACGATCACTGATTTTCACAACGACTTCACTCAAATTCACTCACTTCTCTCATTTGATTCAACCTATTTCGAATGATTTCAACTTCATCCAACTCAATTCGAAAGACGCTCAGTGATCACTTGAGAAAAAAAGCCTACCAGCGGGATCACGCGTCCGTAGTCCATCCGAACCGGGCCGATTACGCCCAGGACGCCTTTCGCATCGGTCGCTCCATAGCGGGTAGCCACCACCGCGCACTGGCGCAACAGGGGCTCATCGACTTCCTCGCCGAATGCGACGCGCACACCGCCGGTCTCGAGCATCTGGTCCAAAATTTCGAGCAGCCGCTCCTTGGTCTCGAGCGCGCTGAACAGGTCGCGAACTCGCTGCGAATCGTGAAATTCGGGCTGGTCGAGCAACGCGAGCCGCGTCTCGATGATCAGGTCGACGTCGTCATCGCAGGCGGCGACCGCCCTCCGGCCCAATTCGATCGCGCGGGCTAGCAGTGCGTCGGCTCGTGAACGCAGCGCGGCGGCCTCGGCGATCAGGCTGGAGCGAGCGTCAACGATCGTGCGCCCAGCCACTCGCTCGGTGAGCAACGCGCCAATCCGATCGAGTTCGGGCTGGTCCCACTCGCCCTCGTCCCGGATGACCCGGCGGTGGGGGGTCCCGGTCTGCGACACCAACACAACCAATACCCGTTCCGTTGACAGGCGAACCAGACTGACTTGCCGCAGTACCACTTGCTCGACGCTGGGCGAGACTACGAATCCCAGCTGGTGGGTGCACTCCGACAGAAGCTGGGACGCGACATTGACGACCGAGTCCGTCTCGGCACCGTCTACGCTGTAGGTGATCGAGCGCATCTCGTAGGAGCCCAGGTTGCCTCGAGCACCGGGTTCGAAGTCGAGTAGCTGATCGACGAACAAACGCAGACCTCGCTCGGTCGGAATTCGGCCAGAAGACGAATAGGGCTTTTCGACCAGACCCAGCCCGGCGAGCTCAGACAGAATCGTGCGGACGCTGGCCGAAGAGAGCTTGACAGGCAGCACGTGACTCAGGCTTTCGGATCCGATCGGTTGAGCCTCACCCACGTACGCGTTCACCATCGCACGCAGGACCATCGCCTGCCGGTCTGACAGGCGATCGGCGGTTCGAATGGATAAACCCGATTTGTGCTGCCCCGATTCGGGCCGGCTAACTCCCACGCATCGCGCCCCCTGGAAAATTCCAGCTCCTATCGACCTGTCGACCCATCGATCCATCGATCCATCGACCCATCGATCTATCGACCCATCGATCTATCGACCCATCGATCTATCGACCCATCGATCTATCGACCCATCGATCTATCGACCCATCGATCTATCGACCCATCGATCTATCGACCCATCGATCTATCGA
>JAQBGU010000024.1:0-68811 GCA_032128375.1 Deltaproteobacteria bacterium
GCGGTCGGGCAGTGGAACCACCCGACCTACGTGTCGCACGAGTTCTTCGAGTTCGACTTCTGGAGCCCGCAGCGCGACGCAGGCATGGGCCTCATCGAAGTGTGGAACGACTCGTGGTTCTATACCGAGGGCAGCTACGTAAAAGCGTTGGACGCGGGCTGGCACGTCATGCCCGCGGCCAACGCTGACAATCACACCCCCGACTGGATCTCGGGCTGGCCCCACCGAAGCGTGCTGCTCGCGCGGAGCCTGACCCCCGACGGTCTGTACGGCGCGATGGCCGCAGGTCGCGGTTACGCGACCGTCGACCCGAACCTGCGGATCTATTACACGCTGAACGGGGCGGTCATGGGCTCGACCCTCTCACCGACGGCCAGCTACGGGGCCTCGGTCTCGATCGAAGATCCGGATGGCCAGGCCATCACGTTAGTCGAGATCGTGACAGATGGCGGCGAGGTCGCGGCTAGCCTGGCGACCAACGGTCCGGTCGTCGAGTGGACCCCGACACTCACATCCGCCACGGCCCGTTACTACTACGTGCGAGTGACCAGCGAGTCGAATGAAGCGGCCGTCCTTGCGAGTCACAACGGTGGCGAGGGCATCACCGCTGTCACAGCGCCCGTTTGGACAGGGCGCTGATGCGTCCGGTCGCGAACGGGTTCACGACAGTCCCGTTGGGCGCGGCCGCGTACCTTCTCGTCGTCGAGGGCGCGGTCTATCATGGGTGACCGGGGAATTCGCCCCCTCCTGCTATGGAATCGTAGATCATGTGGCGCTTCGAATCCGTTCGCATCGTTGTCAACGCACTCGCACTCACTGCGTTGCTCCCGTCTCTCGCCTATGCCAGTGATGGGGCAACCGACCACGCCAACGAGTACCCGGCTGCCGCCGGCTACTACGAGTACTTCGTCTACCTCGCTCCCGGCAAAGATCCTGAGGTCGCATATGCGGAGCTTTCCTGCTCGGGCGCGCTCGTCTCCAAGAAAGTCATCCTGACTGCGGCCCACTGCACCTCGTTCAATTACGTCGAGGACATCGGAATCACAGGTTACTTCGACGAGGTGTGGGTGAGTTTCGATGTCATCGCGAGCGCGAACGACTTCCGTTGCTTCCTCGACGAGGAGAACGTCCCCTACGCCGAGTTCCTGATCGGCGAGTATGCGTGCGATCCTTCGGCGCGATCGACACCTCGCCCGACCTTCCGGAAGGCGGCCGTGGCGGGGCGGACGAACGGAGTTCCCATCGCTCACGGGCTCACGCATCCCGACTTCCTGCGCGCGGAACTGGGCAAGGATGGGCGCGCGAAGCGCACCGATCCGAACCTCCAAAACGCGCCTGACCTGGGCGTCGTGATCCTCGAAGACCCCGTCACCGACGTCGCACCGCTCGCGGTCCGCGCGGTCGGCGAACTCGACACATTTCCAGATCTCAAGCGAACTCTGGTCCTCAGCGTCGGCTACGGCTACAACTGGCAGAAGACTTATGGAGAGGGATCGCCCGACGCTCTCGGCCCGATGGCGGACCTCGGCGGTGGAAGCGGCGTCAAACGAATCGCGGTCCTCGGCCCGCTGCAAACCGTTCACGAAAACTCGTTGCTGCCGCGGCAGGATCCGAAGAAGGGAGACGACACCGTCTGCTTTGGGGACTCGGGTTCGCCGCTCTTCCTCGTCGAGAACGACGAGACGCTGCCCGTCGTTTCGGGTGTGCTCTCGGGCTGGACGAATTGGTGTCAGGGCTCGAAGGACCCCTTCTATCGAATCGACCAGGCGCCGGCCCGCGACTTTCTCGACTGCGTGATCGAGCGCCAGGACGATGTAAAGCAGGCCTGCATCGACTGCTCGGCCGAGCAACCGTTCGGCCTTTGCGACAACCTGTGAGCTTCGCGCCGAGCTCCAGCGGCCGCTCTGGGCGACACCGCACTCGCGGCACCGCGGACTGGGCCTGCTTCGGCGCTAGCGCCAGCACAGCGCGGATGCGATGACGAGTGCCAAGACCGCAAGGACCCAGCAAACGGCCAAGGACTCTGACCCGCCCAGGGCGCGCATCTGGTTCAACATGTTGCACGCGATCAGCGCCTCCACTTTCTGCGATCTAGCCTGACGAGCCCGGAGCCGAAGCTTCGAGGTCGCCGCCCCTCAAGGGCAGGATCGACCGAAAAAAACCCTCTGTTTGCCGAAGTGGGCGACTTGAAGACGAGTCGAAGCCGCAAGCACTGATGGTCGCGGCGACCGCCGTTGGTTCACATGACGGTGATCGTTCGCGACAAACGATGAACAATGTGGCCGACGCGCCTTGTCATCAGTCGGCGTTCGATCGCCATCCGCTGGCGAACGGATCCTATTGACGAGAAAGCCGCGCGGCCGCGACGAGAGCGCCCGGTAGTCGGTACACTCTGCGCGCGAGTTCTCTCTTTCGGCCGGAGGAAGCCGTCGATATGACCCAAATCCGATTCATCATCTTGCTTGTCTGTGTCTGCTTCGTTGTCGGGGGGTGCGCGTCCAGCGGGGGAACCCCGCCGAAACCTGTCGCGGATCAAGACACCGAAAACGCGGCCCCGCCCGCGCCCGTCCTTGCGGTCGTCGAAGTGACCGCGGCCAGCCTGAACGTGCGGCAGGCGCCCGTCTCAGGTGCGGTGGTCGGATCGCTGAAGCAGGGCGAGCGGGTGCAAGCGCCCAACAAAGCGAGTGACGGCTGGGTCTATATCGAAGCTCCGTCGGGTCTGTCCGGATGGGTTTCCTCGAAGTACGTCCGCTCTATCGTACCGGAAACCGCATCCCGCGCGACCAGCCCACAAGCGGCTCCCAGCGCAGTGACCGACTCGGGTGCCGCGCCCGAACCCAATCACGCAGCGTCGGACGGAAGCAGACTCGCCGCGATCGAACCCGGCATGACTTCTAGTCAGGTCGTCGAGATTCTCGGCGCGCCCACGCGCGAGCAGAACTACATCACCGGAAAATCCTTCATCCCGTTCTACTTCGGCCCGGACGCCAGCCGCGTCGATTTCAAGTACGCGGGCGTCGGGAGAGTGGTTTTCAGCCGCAATCGCTACTCGGGCCAATTGAAAGTGATTCGCGCCGAGGTGGACGAGTCGGAGACCGGATACTAGACCTGGCACGCTGCGGCGTGGTTCTGGATCAAGCACGCGAAGCGAGCATGCTGTCGACCATGAGATGGATGGGTCCGGCATGCAGTCTCGAGTTCATGCTCGGAACGTGGCCCAGAGAGCCTGCGGGAGGCCATGATTGGGATGATCGCCGCGATTTCTCGTGGGATTCATGCACCAACGCACAGATTTCCCTGTTCCCGAACGCAGGAAATTCACCTGTCAGGACCCAGATTGGGCTTCGGCCGCGCAACCAGTCCCGCTGCTGAGATCGCGTTTCCCTGTAGTTTCCCTGTAGTTTCTCTGTAGTTTCTCTGTAGTTTCTCTGTCGTTTCTCTGTAGATCAGGGATTTGCACCCAGAGACGAGTTCGCTACAGACTGCCCGCACCGCCATTTTGTGGGGCAATTTTCTTGGCCGAGGACGCTTAGCTTTGCGATCGACTCTCGGAGTCGGGGATGATCGGGTAGACTCCGGCTCCTCTCCGAAGCCAGGCTTCTCTCCGAGGCCAGGGAGGCCGGAGAATTTCGAAAGAGCTTCGAGGATTATCGAGCGAACGTTGAAACGCGCCCATAGCTCAGATGGATAGAGCGTCTGGTTGCGGTCCAGGAGGTCGCACGTTCGAGTCGTGCTGGGCGCGCCACAAATATCGCAGCAAGCCGAATCAGAGACGGCCACCGATCGTCCGGTGGCCGTCTTCTTGCTGCAGGGGTCGGCTGTCAGGTGACCCGAAACGGCACAGCGTGCCCGTTGGAAGCTTTGTCGCGGCCGACGAACGCGCAACTAGCAGCCGGGCTTCGATTCCCGCACCCTAGTCGAAGATGACTCGGTTCTGGAGGTTCATCCGCTACACGTACCTGAGCATCGATCCGCGAAGCTTGGGACTGTTCCGGATCGTCTTTGGCTGCGTGCTGCTGTTCGACCTGTTTTCCCATTGGCAGGTCATCGATTTCTGGTACACCGACGGCGGGTTGCTTCCCGGTGTATTGGTACAGGAACACCCGCTGTCCCGGCGGATTTTCTCGCTATTTTTTCTGACGACGAGCCATGCCGGAGTCTGGTTCGGGATGGCCATCTGTTGTTTCGTGTACCTCGCTCTTACGTTGGGATGGCGGACGCGCCTCTTTCAATGGCTCGCGCTCGTCGCCTTATTCAGCATCAACGGACGCGTTGCGCCGCTGGAAAATGGTGGCGACACAATCCTGAACCTGCTCGCGATGTGGAGCGTATTCCTGCCCCTTGGGCGGCGCTTCTCGTTGGACGCGCTGTTGCGTTCGTTGCGGGGCCGCATCGAGCACAGCGCAGCCGAGCTCGAAGACCGCGCTGCGCTGGCCCCCGAGGTTTCACGCGTCGTCTCGATTGCCGTGCTGGCCTTGTTGCTCCAGTTCGCTTGCATCTATCTGTTCACTGGGATCCAAAAGAACGGATACACCTGGCAGGAAGGAACGGCGGTCCATTACGCGCTCAACCAGGATCGTATCGTTACTGTGTTGGGTGTATGGCTGAGAGAACGATCTCCCGCGCTGCTCGCGCTCGCTGGATGGGCAACGAGGGCGACCGAGATCGCGGGTGCGGCGCTGATCATGAGTCCGTTCTGGACTCGCCACACCCGGTTGATCGCGATCGCGATGCTGCCACTGATGCATCTGGGTTTCGCCATGTGCCTGAATATCGGGTCGTTCTCATTCGCAATGATGTCGTTCTTTCCGCTGCTACTGGCCCCCGAGCACTGGCAGGCGGCGACCCGTTATCTCGCGCGGCGCACTCACCGACGCACGGTGTTCTTCGATAGCGACTGTGGAATCTGCTTCTTATCGATTCGGGTGCTCGCGCGTATCGACGCGTTCTCGCGTCTGCACTTCGTTTCCAACCAACAAGATCTGCCAGCTGGGATCACCCGCGAGATCGCGGACCAGACTGTCGTCGTGCTCAATGAAGAGACCGATCGGATCATGACGAGATCGGCTGCGGTCGCCGATGTGTTTCGCGCACTTCCGTTCGGAATTGCGATTGCTTCGGTGATGCGACTGCCGATCATTCGAATCGGCTTCGACCGCATCTACGACGCAATCTCGAACAACCGAACGGAGATCAGCCAGTGGTTCGGGTTGGCCGCCTGCGGAATTCCCGCCCGAGCGCCTGGCAACCCGGCCGCCCCGCAACCTGCAACATCGGGCATGACCGGCTTCCTGCGCGTGGCAACCGAGTTGATGGCAGCGCTGATGCTGGCAGCATCGTACGGACAACTCGTGCAACACAATTTCGCGATCCCTCACGCGATGCGGTACCGCCAACCGGATTGGCTGCAGATGCTCGTCGACTACCCGCGTCTGAATCAGGGTTGGCGAATGTTCACACCAGAGGGACCGCCCGAAGAATTCATGCTGGCCGTCGAGGCGGTGACTGAAGAGGGGCGACCCGTCGACCCGCTCAATGAGGTCGCGAGCAGGCATGCGGTCGCGCGCTTCGAACGTATTCCAGTGCGTCTCGGCTTCGACCAGTTCTTTTCCAACTACTCAGAGTACTATGCACGTAACGATCTGCTCGCGTACGAGTCGGCGCTGGTGCAGTGGATCCTCGCGTATCCACAACGGACCCAGAACCCCAGCGACCGGATCGTTCGCTTCGAGCTGGTCAAAATGAGAGATATCAGCCCGGCAGCCGGAAAGCTCAGCCCGACCAATTTGAACCGCAGCGTGCTATTTCGCTATCCGACGCCGGACCCGCCCGAACTGGAACGAAATGCCGCGTCTGGGAGTGGCGAGTGATGGATGGAAGGGCCGAATTCCTGCGCTCGACGCCGAGCCTGGTGTTGGCCGTGGCGCTTGGCGCGGCGCTCGCCGGCTGTGACATGGGCGGCCCACTCGACGACACGGGTCAGCCGCTCGCCTGGGTGAACGCGGAAAAACTGACGTCGGCCGATTTGCGCTTCACGGGGCCGCTGGACGAGCCCGACGAGCGGCGCAAGGTGATCGACCGCGGAATCGACGATCTGCTGGTGGCGCGCGAGGCGCGTCGGCGCGGGCTGGGATACACCGAACAAGCAGTACGCAAGATCGTCGCGGTCCGCCGGGCCGCGCAGGTGCGCGAGCGAAGAATCTTGCGCGACGTGCTGTATGAGGTCGTGGCGTCGGAGGTCGAAATCGGCGAAGCCGAGTTGCGCGGTGAATTCGAGCGTCTGCAGGCTTCGATCCGAAGGCGGCGCGTGACACTGCGTTCGCAAACGTTTCCGTCCAGAGAAGCGGCTGAGCAGGCTCTCCAAACGCCCGGCACGGCGTTCGAAGTCGTGGGCCCCCTGTTGATTCGAGAACTACCCGCTGCGCTTCGCAAAGCAGCCAAGAGTCTGAATTCGGTTGGCGAGCGGTCCGTGGTTCCTACCGGAGGAACGTGGTCGAGCATCGAACTGATCGCCGAACAGATCGTTACACCTCCTGCATTCGAGAACGCGCGAGATGCGTTGCAGGAGCGTCTCCGCGAGCGCAAGGCCGGCGAGGCGTTCGACAGAGAGCTCGAGCGACTCCGCCAAGCAGCCGAAATCCGACTGGAACCGGGAGTGCTCGAGAACGACGCGCTTTGGCCGGTGGGCACTTCGTCCGCGGCGCAACCCTAGAAAGCCGGTCTTCTCGCCGATGTGCCGGCGACCACTTGGTGTCGATTTCTGTATCGGATTGACCGCGTATGATATCGTCACATCGGCGTCGGACGGACCGGCTTGGGCACCGATGAGCAATGTCAGATTCTGGCATTACAGAGGGAATCAAGTTGAGCACGAAATTGTACGTGGGAAATCTCTCATTCAGTACGACCGAAAGCGAGTTGAGAGAGCAATTTGAAAAACACGGCACGCTGGCTTCGGTCAAGGTGGTCACCGATCGCGAGACCGGCCGATCCCGTGGGTTCGCGTTCGTGGAGTTCGAAGACGCATCGAACGCCCGTAACGCGCAAGAGGCGCTGGACGGCCAGCAGCTGGCCGGTCGCGAGCTTCAAGTCAACGAAGCCCACACGAAGAAAGGCGACCGCAGAGGCTGAATGTTTCGTCGAGTTCGGGTTCGACCGAAGCGGATATAAGCACGGCGGGGTAGCGCGACGAACCGGAATTGACGACCGTCCTATCGATGACCCACGAGCGTTTTCGGCGGCCCCTCGCTCCCATCGTCACGGGCGCGTCTCTGTCGTTGTTCGTGTCGTTGTATGTGTTGTTGTTTGTGTTGTTGTTCGGGTCGATCGTCTCCGTCTATGGCTATGTGTCATTCGTGCTACCCGGCGACGCGGACGTCAGCGATCGCGGCAGCAGCATCTATGATATGGACATCCAGCGCGTGGTCGTCGACTTGACGTCCGAACTCGAGGGCTACCGAACCAGCGTTCACCCGCTGCAGAAACTTCTGGTTGCGCCAATTGGAATCGAGTTGAACTCGTTCGTCTTCGGCGGCGCCAATCGGCTCGGGGCCGCCAAGCTGCTGGTCGCAGCGTTCACACTGCTCCAAGCGCTTCTCATTTGTGCTCTGGCATACCAGTTGACGGGGGGCGCACTGCCAGCCGCGCTCGCGGCCGGGGCTATCAGTTCGTTTTCGTTTTCTTCGCTGCTCGCGGCGAGTCTCCCCGAGAGTGCGTCGCTCGCGAGTGTTGCCGCAACAATCCCATTGATCTGGTTGGGCGCTCGGACCGGGTGCCGGTTTTCCGGCTGGGAGGTCGTGGTTTGGGCGCTCATCGGAATCGTCTGTATCGGACTTACGATTACGCAGATCGGCTACTGGATGATCGCGCTGATGGTTCGGGTCGGGTGCGAAGGCGGCGCAGGAAAAGGGGATGGGCGGAGGGTTTCGCGAACGGCCGTTGGGGGGGCGACTCTCAGCATCGCGCTGTTTTTGTTCCTTACCTGGAGCGCGGTTGAACTCCAATCCAAGCTGTTCCCGGGTACGCCCCAGTTTTATTCATCGAACCCGATCGCGGGTGAGCAGCCATTCCTTCGCTTGGCTTCGATCGCTGCGCAGCCACTTCAACACACCGTGAGATTGCTCGGGCACTTCACAGTGTTCGATTTCGCCGCGCCCTTTCCTGGTTTCTCGGACTTCCTGATCCGCGATTACGGGTTCGACTACTGGTCACTATCGATCGAGGAAGCGCGAATCGATCGGGTTACGCGGCTCCAATGGGGCCTCGCGGCCGCCGTGCTATTGGGTGTCGCGATGGGCTGTCTTGCGTTGCGGCGTGCCGATGCGCGATTTGCTGCGCCCGGGCTGTGCATTGCCAGCCAGTTCAGCTTGCACTTCTTCTACGGCAGGGAATACGTCTTGTATGCACCCCACTGGCACGGGGTCTGGGTGGCGATGCTGGTGGCCGCGTGCTGGAACGCCTGGCCCACGCGACGGACCGCGCTGCTGGTTGCGTCGGGCGTTCTATGCATCGCCATGCTTGCAAACAACCTCGCGGTGTTGAGCGAGGTGTATCGACAGGTGGAGGCAGGCCTGGAGATCAAAGTACGCGACGCGCACGGGGCGCTGCGGTAGAAAGCATTCTCGACAGTACGCCGGCGCGATCGAGTCCGCGCTCACGCGCGGAGAATTCTCACGCTGGATCAGCTTTCAGCGGCGGCCAAAGCGTCATCCCACGAGGCGCCGCTGCGCAGCAGCTTGCGGTAAGTCATCAGCGCGCGAACCCGATTGAACGCGACGGCGCCCGTGAGGCGACCCGCGCGGCCAAACAGTGCGACGAAGCGCCGCTCTTCGATGGAGCCGTGAGCGATATGCACCTCGTCACCCGAGCGCGGCCGGCCCGTACATTGGATCTTCATATCATACTGATCCGACCAGACGAAAGGGACCGGCGCAAACGGCTCGGCTCCATCCGGCCCGTTCAACAAGCGCTGGGCGGCGGCTTCTGCTTGCTCGACCGCGTTCGTCCAGTGCTCGACGCGCATTGTTTCCGCGAATAATGGGTTGTACCAGCGAGCGATATCGCCGGCGGCTACGACATCGGGCGCCGACGCGGCGGATGTCGCGTCGCAGACAACCCCGTCGTCGATATCGAGCCCCGAAGATTCGAGCCATTGGGTCTCGGGCACGACGCCGATTCCCACCACCACGAGGTCCGCATCGATGCGGCTGCCGTCTTCCAGACGAACCGATTCTACGCGCTCGGTTCCGTCGAATCCGCTCACGCGGACACCACAGCGAAGGTCGACACCGTGATCGCGGTGGACGTCTCCGACCATGCCGCCGAGCTGTTTGCCCAACGCAATCTCGAGCGGGACAGTGAGTGTCTCGATCACCGAGACCGAAAGGCCCCGCGCCCGGCAGGTGGCCGCGACTTCCGCTCCGATGAAACCGGCACCCACCACCGCAACGCGGGGACCTTTCGCCAGCTCGGTGCGAATCGCGATGCAGTCGTCCAGTGTTCGCAGCGTATGGATACCGTCCAGCTCTGGCGTGCCCGGCAGCCGCCGCGGAGATGCGCCGGTAGCGATGATCAACCCGTCGAACGCGACTTCTTCAGCGGCCCCGGTAGTGACCGCTTCGACGCGAAGTGTGCGGTCATCCAGATCCAGCGCGGTCGCCCGGCAGCCCAGCCGCAAATCGAGTTGCAACGCGTCGAATCGATCTGGCTTGGTCAGCCCTACATCGTCGGGGCTGCGTTTGCCGGACAAGACCTCCTTCGACAACGGTGGGCGGTCATATGGGAGATGAGATTCGGCACCGATCAGCACGAGGCGCCCGTCGAAGCCCTCGCGTCGCAGCGCTTCAGCGGCGCGCAGCCCGGCCAGCGACGCGCCGGCGATTGCGATGCTTTGAAGTCTGACCACGCCGTCTCCCCGGACTCGGCCGGCCGATACAGTTCGATCGAGGGAGCAGACCATACCGCCTGCGTGTGCGGCACGCTGCGCGGATTGATCTATCCTCGGCGCCCTTTCGAGGCGCTATGTGACCGATCCCAATTTCGATTCGCAGGCCGCTGCCGCGGTCGATGCAGAGCCGATCACCTACCCGGGTGCGCGTGCTGCAGACCGCACACGCCATGTCGACAGTTTTGGGCTCGAGATCGCGGTCTACGAATGGGGCGACCGGGACGCGCCCGTGCTGCTGCTCGCGCACGGTGGCTTCGATTTTGCGCACACATACGACGTCTTCGCTCCGATGCTCGCAGATGCGGGCTGGCGGGTAGTCGCTTGGGACCAGCGCGGCCACGGCGATTCCGAACACGCGGCGCTGTACAGCTGGGATGCCGACGGTCGCGACGCATTGGCGGTGCTCGACTCGACGACCGATGGGGCCGTGGTCGCGGTAGGACATTCGAAGGGCGCCAGCCTGATGATGGATCTCATCCACGGTCTACCCGAGCGCTTCTCGCGCTTCGTGAACATCGACGGCATGCCGTCGTCGCGACCCCAACCCGACGTGTCGGATCACGAGCGCACCCGAATGGCCGCCGAGAGTACCGCTGCGTGGCTCGATCACAGGCGCGCGGTTGCCACGAAGACACGTCGGCCCGGTAGCCTCGACGAACTGGCCAGGCGTCGCGGCCGGATGAACCCGCGGTTGTCGCTCGAGTGGCTGCGCTATCTCGTCAGTGTGGGAGCCCGGCACGACCCGGACGGCTGGCGCTGGAAACTCGATGCATCGATGCGTTTCGGCGGCTTCGGTCCGTGGCGACCCGAGTGGTCGTTGCGGCGGATGCCGAAGTTTCCGCGGCCGATGCTGGCACTGTTGGGTCTCATTGCGGAGGAGATGGGGTCAGCGCTAGCGCCCGACGCGGTCCAGCCACACCTTCCGCCAGGCGCGCAGTTGGAAGCGTTCTCCGACACGGGCCATTTCATTCACATCGAAAAGCCGCGGGAGGTCGCAGACCTGGTGCTGCGTTTTTTGAAATGACCGTTGTCCACACCCTCATCCACGCGAAGGTCCGGCTAGCGCTCCACCAGCTGCAGGACCGCCCAGGTCCGCGCCTGTTGTTGCTGCACGGGTTGGGACAGTGCGCGCCACGAGAAACACCAAAGGACGTCACGTCTTGGCCGGGCAGTATTTTCGCACTGGATTTCACGGGCCATGGTGGATCGACTGTTCCGCGCGGCGGGGGCTACACGGCCGAACTGTTGATGGCTGATGGGGATGCGGCCCTCGAGAAGGTTGGCGCTGCGACCGTGCTCGGCCGCGGGCTTGGCGGATACGTGGCAGCCATGCTCGTCGGCGCGAGACCACAGCAGGTCCGCGGCGCCATCATCTGCGATGGGCCGGGGCTAGCAGGCGGCGGTTCGGCGCCGGGGCGATTGACAGGCCCCATCATCGTGAGTTCGAGAGTTTCAGGGGCCGATCTCGCACCGGGTCGAGCGACTCCTGATCCGTTCGCTGTACAAGAGCTAGCCCGCGACCTGCGCCCAGCCGATTATGCGTTGACCTTTGCGAGACAGGCTTTGGCCGGATCCGAAATTTCCCAACCGATAACGGTCTGCGCCAACGAAAGACCCGAGTGGCTGGCCGCACTTGTGGGTTCCCCGGCCGCCGCTGTCAGCTCGGTTCGAGACGCGCTGGCCCGATACGCGGATGCAGGACTGCAGTAATCGAGCTGCATCTGCATCTTGGACCCTGCGTTGCCGGCATCCGGTCGTGCATCGTAAGTAGGTGAAATTGCAGGGATTTATATCTCGGCATGGGGCTTGCTTTACAGCGGGGCATGCCTGGAATGGGAATTCGACTGGGAGCCGCTCATAATCCATGGGACCCGGATGACTCATTCGGGAAGCCACAGGGGAGCCTCGAAATGGACGACGGTTGGGACGAAGTAGCCGGCACCCGACGAGGACGTAAGCGCTCGGGTCGATCTCGTGGCCGAGACCGGGATCGCAACCGGAGTCGCGACGGAGACGTGGATCAAGACACAGAATCGCGTCACTCGCGCAAGCGTTCGCGAGCGCGGATGACCGATGAGCAGAAGGTCTACCTGGCCGCTCGCCGCCGAGCGAATCGCAAGTTGTCGTTCATTTCGCATTTCGTTTCCTACGTGACGGTCTGCACCTTCCTACTTTTCATTGCGGGTATTCGCCCGGCTTTCTTCGTGGCTTTTTCGTGGGGGATCGGAATCGTATTCCATTATTTCTTCGCGCTCGCAGCACCCGAGCTGCGACAGCGACTGATCGATCGCGAAGTGAACCGCGAAGTGGAAGTCAGCGTGTCCCGCGAGAGACGCTCCATCGAAGAAAAGAACGCTCGACAGATCGAACAACTTTCCGCATCGATCGCACACGAGATTCGCAACCCGATCACCGCGGCAAAGAGCCTCGTCCAGCAGATGGGCGAAGACCCGAACTCGGAAGATAGTGTCGCCTACGCGAACGTAGCGCTCCAGGAACTCGATCGTGTAGAGCGCTCGATTTCTCACCTGCTTCGTTTTGCTCGCGAAGAGGAAATTCGCATGGGTGAGGTTCGACTTCGCGATGTCATCGCCAGCGCCACCGAGACTTTCCGCGATCGCCTGGAGCGCACCGGGATTCGCATCGAGCAGGAGATCGACGGCGAGGGTGTGATGCGAGGCGACCCGGAAAAACTCCGGCGCGTGGTCATCAACCTGATCGGAAACGCGATCGACGCGCTCGAGGAAGCCAAGACACCCGATTCATCCATCCAGATCAGCGCCGGCGAGAACCTGGCCGGAACGGAAGTCTGGCTGCGTGTGCAAGACAACGGCCCGGGTATGGACCCGGCAACCCTCGAGCGGATCTTCAATCCATTCTTCACTTCAAAAGCCAGTGGGACGGGGCTCGGACTCGCACTCTCGAAAAAAGTCGTCGACGCCCACGGCGGTTCGATCGAAACGACTTCTGCGATTGGAGAGGGCACAGAATTCCTGCTCACGTTCCCAAAACAGCTCGGCAATGGCGATGCGTTCGATGCAGCCGACGGCCGGGCTGCCAAGCGCCGAACGCAGGCCTGATGTGGGACGGTACCGTGCGTTTCAATCCTGGTCGTTCGAAGATTCTATCGGAGGTCCGCTGATGAGCGATCACCGCGACGACAGCCAACAACATCGCACGCGCACGCGACACCGGCAAAGACGCCGATATCGTCCGTCACCGCCGGAGCGGTCGTTCGACGAGGGTCTGTTGACCGACGAAGAGCGCGCGTATCGTGACGCTCACCGGATCGCGGAACGCAAGGTCAAGCTCGCGCGCGACGCGAGTCGGATCGGATTGATCGGTTTGGCGCTGCTGATCTTCATTCCGCCGGTTGGCGCGATCATGTTGATCTGGTGTGGGATCGGACTCTTCAAAGAATTCTACCAGCTGATCGTCGAACCGAAGGTTCGCGACCGCCTGATCGAACACGAATTGCAAGCGCACATCTACGACGGCATCACGCGCGAACGGCAGGCGCAGGAGGGACGTCACGCCCGTTCTCTAGAGCATCTGTCGGCGTCGATTGCGCACGAGATTCGCAACCCGATTACCGCGGCCAAGAGTCTGGTCCAACAGATGGAAGAGGAACCGACTGCCTCGGAGAACGTAGAGTACGCGCGTGTGGCGCTCGAGGAGCTGCACCGAGTCGAGAAGTCCGTGTCGCACCTGCTGCGATTCGCCAGGGACGAGAATTCTCGCATCGAACAGGTGAAGATGGCCGACGTCGTGGACTCTGCACTGGATACTTTCCGCGACCGGCTCGCGCGCAGCGGAGTTCAACTCGAAAAACAGGTCGACTGCGAGGGCGAGCTCCGCGGTGACCCAGAACAACTGCGGAGGATCGTCATCAACCTGGTTGGCAACGCGATCGATGCGTTGGCCGAGTCGGCAACGCCGGATCCCCACATCGACGTCCAGATGGGCGAGAACCTCGCTGGGTCCGAGGTCTGGCTGCGAGTCCGAGACAACGGCCCCGGAGTCGATCGCGAGCTTCTCGCGAAGATGTTCAGCCCCTTCTACACGTCGAAGGTCAACGGCACCGGTCTGGGCCTTGCGATCTGCAAGAAGCTCGTCGACGCCCACTCGGGTTCGATCGAAGTCACGTCGGAGCCAGGCGACGGTGCCGAGTTCATCGTCACGTTTCCCAAAGCCCGCAACAAGCCAGGAGTGTCCGCGTGAAGCCCCGCATTCTGGTCGTCGAGGACGAGCGCGCCATCCAGATCGCACTGTCGGGTCTGTTGAAGCGAGAAGGTTACGAGGTGAGCGTCGCGGGCTCCGGTGAAGAGGCCCTCGCGCACCTGAAAGAAAACCTGGTCGATCTGGTGATCACCGACCTCGCACTCGGGCGTGGAATCAGCGGAATGGACGTACTCAAGGCCGCCAAAACGCTTCGGTTGGAGACAGTGGTGGTGATGATTACTGCTCACGGGTCCGAGAAGATTGCCGTCGAAGCCATGAAGAACGGCGCGGACGACTACGTCCCGAAGCCGTTTGACAACGACGAAATTCGGCTGGTGGTACACCGCTGTCTGGATCGAACGCGTCTCGAGCGCGAGAATCGGATGCTGATCGAACAGGTGCAGCGCCAGTATGGGTTCGAAAACCTGATCGGTTCCGGCAACAAGATGCAGCAGGTCTTCTCGACGATTCAAAAAGTCGCCGAGACCGACTTGACGGTGTTGGTCCGCGGCGAAAGTGGTACGGGTAAAGAACTCGTAGCCCAGGCGCTTCACAATCGGAGCGGTAGAAAGGGGCGCCCATTCGTAGCGGTCAATTGTGCTGCGATCAGTCGCGAGCTGGTCGAAAGCGAATTGTTCGGTCACGAAAAGGGCGCTTTCACCGGAGCAGACGCCAGACGTCAGGGGCGATTCGAAGCGGCCGATGGAGGCACCATTTTCCTCGATGAAATTGGCGACATGGCGCCGGAAACCCAGGCGAAGGTCTTGCGTGTGCTGCAGGAACGTTCCTTCGAGCGTGTCGGTGGGGTCAAACCGATCGATGTGAATGTGCGTGTCATCGCGGCGACGCACCGCAACCTCGAAGAGGAGGTGAAGACTGACCGCTTTCGTGAGGACTTGTACTACCGGCTGAAGGTAGTCGAACTCGAGTTGCCGCCCTTGCGCGAGCGCCCCGAGGACATCCCGGCGCTGACGATGCGGTTTCTCGAGAAGGTGACCGAGCGGCTCGGTCGCGACAAGAAACACATAGGTGAGCATGCACTCGCGCGACTCGCGAGTTACCCGTGGCCCGGCAACGTGCGCGAATTGCAGAACGTCATCGAACAAGCCGCCGTGCTGAGTACCGGTGACATCGAGGAGTCCGATCTGCGGCTGAGCGAAAACTTCGGAGCCGAACCAGGCGTCGAATCCGATCGATCCGACCTGCCATTTTCCGATGCGAAGAAGCGCGCGATGAACCAGTTCGAGCGCGGCTTTCTGCTCCGTGCGCTGCGGGTGAACAGTGGAAACATTTCTCGTGCCGCCGAATCGATCGGCATGGTTCGCCAGAGTCTCCAACAGAAGATTCGCGAACTCGGCCTGCGGTCCGAGGATTGGACCAACGGCGATGGAGACGCCACCAGCGACTAGCCGCAGCGCCGGCTGACCCGAAGTGCTTCGGGGAGTAGGACAGAAAGTGCGACTGGAACCTTTGCAGGAACCTTTGCAGGAACGGTTGCAGGAACCTTTGCAGGACCCTTTTGCAGGACCCTTTTGCAGGAATCGTACCTGGTACGACACGTGTCATTCGACGCTATATGGTGTAGTATGTCGATTTGGAGCCAAGGAGAAAAGCAATGAGACGACAATCCAGAGGAGTGATCGGTCGGATTCGAAACCTGATGCGCGGGATGATGTCGGTGTGGCTGCGCGATACGGAACGGGACAACCCCCGTGCCGTCTACGAGCAGGCGATCAATGAACGCACCCACCAGTACCGCGAGCTGAAAGAGGCGGTCGCTGGCATCCTCTACATGCGAAACAAACTAGAGGCCGATATTGCCGAGCGCCGTGCCGACATTGCGCGCCTGTTCGACGACGTGCGCCGTGCGATCCGTTCGGGCAACGACGATACCTCGATTCACCTGATCGCACAGAAGCAATTACTGATGGAAGACCTCGAGCGCGCCGAATGCGAGCTCGAAGGTGTCCGCATGGAAGCGGAGGAAGCCAAATCCAATCTCGTGCGCTTCCGTGAGGAAATACGCGAGTTGGTCAATGAGAAGAGCCGCATGCTCGCGACGTTGGCCAGCGCGCAGACGCGTCGCCGAATCAGCGAGGCCATCGACGGCCTTTCGGTCGATGCCGACATGCGCGCGCTCGAAAGCGTGCGGGAACACATCTCGCGAATCGCAACCGAATCCAGCCTCGATCGCGAAATCGGAGCGGACCAGGTGCGAACCCGGATTCGCTCGATTCGCGACGAGGTGCGGGGCGAGTCGGCGCGCCGAGAACTCGCAGAACTCAAGCAACAACTCGAGCCGGGAACCCACAACCTCGGAGCGGCGGCACTCAGCGCTTCCGAGCCGGTTCGGGTCTCTGCCTGAAGATCGTACGCGGTAGAGCGAGCGTTCTGCCGCGTACGCACTCGGGCACGGGCCGCACAGGCCTTCGAGCCCCCCGGCGCCCAGGAGATCGCGCTCATCAGTACGCAGTAGCGGGTTCCCGAATCGGGTGGCATCGCCTGCCAGTGGGTCGGATGCCCCGGCGGGCGTCGCCAGTTCGCCGCCACCAGCGCCTAGAGAGTTGGCACCGACATTGCAATATTCTCGTGGCAACACAACGAGGAGGTTCCCATGTCAGTGTTCACTACACATCCCGGGATCGACTGGACAGACCAAGGGAATCCCACCTTGGTCGAGCTGATCGCAGCCGTGGAGGCGTTCGCCCAGAACGACGCGGAAGTCACGGCGACGCTTCGGCACATGGCAGAGACGGGTCAGGTCAGGTTCTTGGGCAGCGCCGTGACGTCGCAGCCATGCGCTGCGAATCCGTAGTCGTGCGCGGTCTGATGGATTCAAGGAGGCGACGATGAGTGACGAGCGATTCAACCTTTGGAGCTCCCTACAGACCGTGCTCGCCGCGCACATGGGCGTCGCTATCGAAGAGGTCACGCCTTGCGCATCCCTGGCTTCGGACCTCGACCTCGATCGATTCGATCGCTTCGAACTCCTCGAGGTCCTCGAAGCGACGTACTCGGTTTCCATCTCCGATGAGACCATCTCGGAGCTAATCACCGTCGGGGACATCGTCCGATGCCTCCACGTGGCTCGAACTCGCGCGGCCGCTTGACCTGGAATAGCCGCCAAACGCGGGGCCGTTGAATTTCTCGCGCAGCGGTGCGCGTCCGAATCCGGGCCAGATCCGCGCGAGCCCGAACGCTGTGCGTACGGTGATCCACGCCCCGGTGATGATCCAGACGCCAGTGAGGTCGGGATCCGTCGCGACCAGCGCGATCAGGCCACCACCTGTGCTGGCGAGCATGGCGTTGCGCAGAAAGCGAAAATCGCTGGTACCCCAATGAATGCCATCGGTGACGAACGCGAGCGCATTGATCGGTTGAGCGAATGCGCAGGTCATCCAGGCGCCGGCGAAGATCGCTCGAGCCGGCTCCGGCAGGAACATTTCCGCGACCCGCCCCTGTACGGCAAGCATCGTGCACAGCGTCGCCACTCCCGCAGCGAGCCCCCAGATGCATGCGACCCGCGCAACCTGGCGCGCATGCGCGACCTGCGCCGCGCCGAGGAAGAACCCGATCAGGCTCTGTGCAGCGGCTCCGAAAGCATCGAGTAGCAGCGCGTTCAGGATCCAGAATTGTCGAACCACCTGATGTGCGGCCCCGGAATCTGCCCCCAGCATGTTTGCGAAGCGCGTACTGACGATGATGAAGGCAAGCAGCGAACCGGTGCGAATGAACAAGTCGCGCCCGACTGCGAGCAATCTTCCGGCCGAGCGCAGCTCCAAACGTTCGGGGCGCCCGAGCTTGCGGATCACCCGTTCGACTGCCCAGATCGCGCCCAGCCACTGGCTTGCCACGCTGGCCCAGGCCGCTCCGGCGATTCCGAGCGCTGGGATGGGTCCCCAACCGAAAATCAAGACTGCGTCGAGCACGACGTTGAGGCCGTTTTGCGCGACCGCGATCACCAGTGGCGTGCGCATCTCCTGGAGTCCGCGCAGCGCACCGAAGGCGGCCATCATGACCAGGATTGCCGGTCCACCCACGAGGCGAATCTTCAGGTACACGACCGCGTCGCGATGGATCGCGAGGTCTTGCGTCATGAACTCGACTGCGTCATCCAACAGCGGCCAGCTCATCATTGCCAATGCGGCGCCGATCGCTGCCCCGAGACATATCGACAGTCCCGCGGCATCTGTTCCCCGCGCGAGCCTTCCGGTTCCCGCCGCGCGAGCCACTTCGGTCTGGGTACCGATCCCGAGAAAATTGAAGACCCAAAATACGCCGCTGAGCAGCGCGGTGGCGATACCCAGCGCTGCCAGCGGGCCGGTACCGAGGCGTGAGATGAATGCCGTGTCGACGATGCCCGTCACCGGCTCCGCGACCAGCGCAACCAGCACTGGGAGCGAGAGGACCACGAGCGTCCGGTGGGGCTGCTCGATGAATGGGTGTACAACCACAGTCGGTTCGGTCAAAAGCCCTCGGCTCTGTGATCGATCTTCCACAGCACTGACGGTAGGAAGCGGCGCAACCACCATCCGACGCGTGCGTGAGCACCCGGGAATACCCAGAATGCGCGTTTATCGATCGCTTGCTCGACGGCGTCGATGACTTTGGCCGGGCTCATCGGGGCGGGACCGGTCTGCATGACCTTCGGGTTCGATTTCGCCTGCTGACGTAGTGGGGTGTCGACCTGCGGCGGGCAGACACAGGCGATGTGCACACCCTTATGGAGATTTTCGTGGTATAGGACCTCTGTGAACGCAACCGATGCGAACTTCGAGGCGCTGTAGGCGCCGAAATGCATGTTGGGTACCCAACCCGCCAGCGATGCAAAGTTGATCAGCGATCCGCGACCACGACCGAGCAGCCGAGGCAGCGTCGCAAGGCTGATGTTCACCAGCCCACCATAGTTGATATCCATGACCATTTTGATTTCGTCCGGGTCCTGCTCGAGCAGCAGGCCGGTGGGTTGGATCGCGGCCCCGTTGTACACACATTCGATCGGACCGAGTTCTGCTTCGACTTTACCGACGACTGCATCGATTTGATGGCGATCCGTGACGTCGAGGCGTTGGACATGGATGTGCTGGAATCCGCTCGCGGTGTGTGCCAGCCCGGCTTCGTCGATATCGACTGCCGCCACGATTCCACCGGCTTGTGCCCAGCGTTGCGCGGCGGCCCGGCCGATTCCGCTAGCGGCCCCAACGACCAGGTAGACTTTGTCCCGTGCGTCCATGAGTTCGGTCTTGCCTCGGCGAAAGCTTCCACGTCGTCGCCCGACCCACCTTGGGTCGGGCTCCTCGAGAAACCAGAGTCTGTGTCAGCTGTCGGTGTAGTTCGGGGAGCGCTTGGCAAGGAAGGCGCGGATGCCCTCACGGAAGTCGCTGCTCTGCGTGCAGAGCACCTGGTTGCGGTCTTCCATCGCGACGGCCTGTTCGAGGCTACCGGCGTCCACGCTCGCGGCCAGGCACTCCTTGGTCAAGCGAAGCGCCAGCGGCGTGGTGGCCAGCATGTCCGCTACGAGCAGCGACGCTTCGTTCTCCAATTCATCGTCCGGGACCACCGCCGATACCAGTCCGGTGGCAAGCGCGCGATCCGCATGGATGAATCGACCCGTCAGCATCAATTCCGACGCGACCGAGGCACCGACGGCCCTGGGCAGGAAGTAGCTGACCCCGACGTCGCATGCCGAAAGTCCGATGCGAATAAACGCGGCGTTCATCCTTGCAGACTCGCCGGCGAGTCGCACGTCGGCAGCGAGCGCCAAAGCGAAACCCCCGCCGCTCGCCGGGCCGTGTACGCACGCGATGAACGGCTGTGGTGCGCGGTGCATCATCAATGCCAGATCGCTGATGTGTCGCTGACCTCGCATACCACTCGACGGGCTGCCGTCGCCGGTTCCGGGCTCCTTGAGGTCGAGGCCGGCGCAGAAGGCGCGACCCGCGCCGCGGATCACGACAACCCGGGTGTCGGTGTCTTCGGACAACCCGGCAAAATAGTCGCGCAACTCGTTGACCATCTGCGGATTGAGCGCGTTCAGCCGCTCCGGGCGATTCAGCGTCAGCCAGGCTGCGGCGCCATCCTTGCGTACTTGGATTGTCTGGTAATTCATCGGTACCTCTTCTGTTTCTGTCTCCCGAAATAGCGTGGCACTACAACGTGATCCGAGTTGTTTTGAGTGCGGCTGCGATTTCGTCCGCCACAGCAGAGTGGCAGGTCAACAAGAATACCTGGCGGCGCGGCGAAATTTCGGCGAGTACGCGATACACGGCCTGCCGCCGCCGGTCGTCCATACGCAGAAGCGCGTCGTCGAGGACCAACGGAAGCCTCTCGCGGTCCTGGTCGAGGTGATCGAGCAACCCGAGCCGCAGGCACAAGAAGATCTGATCGAGCGTCCCTTGACTGATGGGTTCTCCGACACTGACCGGTTGATCACGTCCCGCCGGGGTGACCCACAAACGGCCCTGGTCGTCATCCATCAGGTCGATTCGGCAGTATCGTCCGTTTGTGATCCGCTCGAGATAGAGGCTGGCGCGTCGCAGCACGTCGGGTTGATGATTTTCGCGAAACTCCCGCTCGGCGTACGCCAGGATGGATTCGAGCAGCGCCAGCCGATCGCGCTTGCGTTCGAGGCCCGCCAGTTCTGACTCGATCTCTCTTACGCGGTCGGTCGCTCTTGCGAGGCCGCTGCCGACATCGCTGGCCAACAGCTCGTCGAGCTCACCGAGGCGTCGCTGCTCACGACCGAGCTGGTCTTCGAGCGCGCTGATCTCGTGCTCGCGCGCGGCGACCGCGGCGGGCAGCCAAGGAGCATCGGCGAGGTTGTCGCCTATCCGAGGGTCGTGTTCGAGCGTTGCGAAGCGAGGTTCCGCTCGAAGCTCCCTTTCTCTGCGCTGCAAGAACGCTTCTTCGTCGCGGCGCTCGATGACCCGGTCGAACGCCTGATCGAGTTCGATGGGGTCGAGTTGGATCGGATCGACAGGATGGGCCGATGCACCGCTCGAAAGACCGCTCAGGGTCTGTTCGAGCAGTCGCGTGTGTTCACGCTTGCGCGCGAGCAGCGGTGCATCGCGCTCGCACAGGCGGGACGCTTCGTCGCGTCGCGCTCGATCTTCGGTAACCCGCGCCTGCTGATCGCGGGCAGCCGCGAGTGTGGCGCGCATTCGCCCCACCAGAAGGTCGCCGCTGCCATCCGCGTCGAGCCCCAATCGGTCGCACAGTGCTACCCAACTGAGCTCGCGTCGTTCGATCGAGTGCCCGAGTTCGTCGGCCATTCTGTGCGCGTTTCGTGCTTCGCGAAAATGGCGCACGCTGGTTTCCAGCACTGAGATCAGCCTTCCGAGCGCAGCGGGATTGTCGAGCAGGGGATCCGCAACATCGAGAGCTCGAAGTAGTTCAGCCAATGCGTCGGGCTTAACCGGTGACTCGCTTCGACGCGACGGCCCCGCGAACAGCGCGGCCACCAGACTCGCAAACAGCAGCAGGGCTCCCGTCGCTGCCAGTCGGGGGTCGGCGAGCACGACGAGCCAGCCCTTGCTCCCGCCCGCCCCCAAGCCTTCCGCCAAAGCGCGCAACCATTCGCCCGTCGGGCCTTCGATACCGGTCACAAAGCCAAGCGTCGAGAGCCCCACCGCGATGAGTCCCGCGAAGCCAAGCGCGAGCGCCCAGCCGCGCACCCGGCCCGTAATTGCCGCAGTAATCGCCGCGTAATGCTCTCGTTGTTCGGACCAACTCGCGACCGACGCGCGCAGCACCGCGATCGGAATGGAGCTGGCGGCTTCGAGGGCGGTCTCGTCTGCACGCGTCGCTAGGGCACTATCGAGTTCTTCGAGCGCGCGGTGGTGGCCATGCCGAGCCGATTCGAGATGCTCCGCGCGACGCTCGCGATCCGCTTCCCAGCCGGGTTGTTGTGCGACAAAAAGGTCGATCTCCGGAGCCCGCTCCAACACGGAGGTCTGGGCCGCGTCGAGCTGAAGTGTCGCCTGTTCGAGTCGCGCACGCGGGGCGTGCAGCCGCTGTTCGAGTTCGCCGACCTCACTGCGCAGCTGGCTCGGCTTCATCAATGGGAATTCGCCGAGCCGAGCGAAGTCGATCATGGGTCCCAGTTCGCGCTTGCGTCGCCGGTGCTCGAACAGCTCACCGAGGATCGGGCTCTCGCCGTGCTCGCGGTCGAGGTCTCTCTTGTGTTGCCGCAGCCTTTCCAGACTGGCCTCACGCTCCTCGCGTTCTGAGCGCGCCTGTCGCAGCTGCCGCTCTGCCTCTGCGGCCCGGCCCGCATCCGCGCGGGCGTCGGCGAGATTCTTGCGCAGCTGCTTTGCCAGTGGTTTGCCGCGGTTGTCCGGCCGCCACAGGTCGGTGTGATCGCGACGCAGCTCTGCGCGCACCTCCGTCAGCGGTCGCAATGGCAAACCGTTCGGTGTCGGTAGCAGCAACTCGTCGATATCGGCACTGACGCTCGGATTCAAGGCGGCGAGCTGCGAGATTTCCAGTGAGTACAGCGAAGCAAAGACATCTCGCGACAGCCACGTCACCCACGGAACGCAGACATTGCCGCGCCGCGGACCCGCAAACGAGGCGCGGCCGCTAGCGAATCGAGATTTTCCGGTCTGCAGCAGCACGCGCTCGACGCTGTGGATTTCGTCCGTGTCGAGACGTAGCTGGGCTTCGAGGTGGAGCTTGCCGACTGCATCGGGGTCCCACTGCGCGAGCGGGTGAGCGTCTCGATCTGCCGGCTTGAAGCCGAACAGAATGGTCTCGAGCGCCGCACGAAACGACGACTTGCCGGCCTCGTTAGGTCCGTAAACCAGCACGATGTCCGAGTCGAGTTCGAACTGCCGGTCGCGAAGCGGCCCGAAACTCGCAGCGTCCAGGCATTCGAACCTCATCTGTACACTGGCCGGTTCGCACTCACGGAGATGCTCCCATGCTTTCTCACGACCTCTCTCACAGCGACTCTGTCGATCCCTCAGCGATGCTGCGCTCGATCAATTCTTCCGAGAGGTCTTCGAGCAGGCCGCGCAGGTAGACATCGCGCCCGTCGGGTTCGGTTGCGGCCGCAAGCTCGTCGGGCGACAGCCGAGCGAGCAGTTTCGGCTCGCGCGCAGCGCGCTCGATCAGCTCCAATGCACCAGCGAGTACGGTCGGCGCTGACGAGAGCGCTGACCGGTCGATCGGACGGGTCACGCCAGCATCGCGCAGCTGGACTTCGAGCGCGCCGCTTCTCACAGTGAGCTCGGCCTCGAGGGCCTCGACTTCGTCCGGATTGCGCAGTGTCGCTGCCAAAGGGGTTTCGCCTACGAGTTCGACCCGAAGCGCGAGCTGGTCCGACTGACCGCCGAGTGCGGCGACCTGGGAGGACACATGATTGACGAGTGCCGCCGCGGAGTGGCTGTCCGGCAGCTGATCGACGACTAACCGCTCCCAACGGACGGGCGCGAACTGCACGAACTCCGGTTCCGCAGCAATACCCGCTCTGGCTTCGACGACCAGGCCGCCTTTGGCGCCGGTCTCACTCGGATTTCTGCCCTGGAGGTTGCCCGCGTAGTAGACAGGCAGGTCGGGTACCGCACGCTGACGTTTGTGAATGTGGCCCAGTGCCCAGTAGCTGTATTCGAGCCGTTCGAAGTCCGCCTGGCCCGAGGGTGCGTAGCGGTCGTGGTTCGAAGCTGTCCTCGCGCTGGAAACATGGCTGTGGAGTAGTCCGACGACCGGAAGTCCCGCGGCGACACGCGGGAACCCTTCGGCTAGATTGGTCGACTCGGTTGCGGTCGCGTGCCCAGCCCCGACGACGATGCCGACCGGCTCTCCGCTGGGGTCGGTAATTCGGACGGCCTCTGCGTGGCGATCGCGAAGGATCCGAACCCGCTCGCGGCGCACTCCATCGCGGTCGATCTCGAGTCCGAGCCGGCTCGATCGGTGTCGCGGTCCGCCCGGGTCGTGGTTTCCACACACGGCGACAAACCAGACCCCTGCTTCATCGAGCCGGGCGACCTGGCGGTCGAGCATGAGTTCGGTTCGAATCGATAGCAGTGGATCGTCGTAGAGATCTCCCGCAACCACGACAGCGTGAAGCGCGCCTTCGATCGCGTAATCTACAGCGGCCTCGAAGGCCTCGAAGGTCGCGCGTCGCAGACGTTCACGTGTGGAAGGCCGACCGCCGAAACTTGTTTCCAAGTGGAGGTCGGCGAGGTGCAGAAACCGAAACCCCGTCATCTAGACGGAGATGGTACCTCAGGCCGCCTGGTTGGACTTCTTCGAAGGAGTCGACAGCGCCTTTTGGATCTTTCGTTTCAGGCGAAGTCCGGGAACGGGCAGCTGGTGGTCGTGGCGGGATAACAGGTACCGGTCGAGACCGCCGTTGTGCTGCACCGAGCGCAACGCCCGTGTCGAGATGCGCATCGGCACGGAGCGACCCAGCGCATCGCTGTGCAGTGTGACCTTCTGGAGGTTCGGATTGAAACGCCGGTTGGTCCTGTTGTTCGCGTGGGAGACGTTGTGCCCGAACTGGGGATCCTTGCCGGTGAGCTCACATCTTCTCGCCATGATTTCCTCGGATGCCGTTACTTCTTGCCCGTTACTTCTTGCCATAGCGGCGTCGGAACCGATCGATCTTTCCGTCGGCATCCACTTCGCGCATCTTGCCTGTCCAAAACGGGTGGCTGTAGGAAGAGATCTCGAGCTTGACGACCGGGATCTCTTCGCCGTCGACCTTTCGGGTCTCCTTGGAAATCAGCGTCGAACGAGTCACCCACTCGTCTCCAGTGGCGGTATCGACGAACAAGACCTTGTGATAGTCCGGATGAGTGTCTGCTTTCACGCGATATTCTCTTTTCTGGTGTGTTGGTTTGCCTGTGTATCGGAAGTGCTGAAGCCTGCTACAAGCGGAAATTACCAGCTCGACTTGCGAACTCCCGGCAGGTGGCCTTTCAGCGCGAGCTCGCGAAATGCGATCCGCGAAACGCCGAACTTCCGGTAATAGGCTCGAGAGCGACCTGAAACTTTGCAGCGGTTATTCAGCCGCGTTGGGCACGAGTTCCGGGGCAGCTTCGCGAACGCTGCTTGGATCTGGGATTTCTCTTCGACCGATACGTTGGCGTCGTTCAGACGCTTCCTCAATGCGGCCCGCTTCTCAGCGTACTTAGCGATGAGCATCTTGCGCTTCTCGTCGCGCAGAACCTGGGAAAGCTTGGCCAATTGAGTCGCTCCTGCCCCAATCGCGGGGACTCGGGAATCTATCGCGGTAACGCAGGGTTGCAAGGCCGCCGGGCGATTTGTTGAGTCACACCCCGCGGGAAACGCGTGCCAGCATCGGTGGGCCGGTGCGCGTCCAGGTGGGCGATTCAGGTTGTGCTACGAGCCGCGCAGAACTCGAATAAGACCCTCTTGCGCGACGCTCGCCACGCGCTTGCCATCCTCTTGGTACATAGCGCCGAACACGAGCCCACGCGCAGAGCGCGCGATCGGGCTCTCGCTAGCGTACAAGAGCCAGCTGTCGAAGCGGACGGGACGGTGGATCCACACCGCATGGTCGAGGCTCGCGGCCATGCGTTTGCCCCACGGCAGTCCGTGGGGGCGTGAGGCCGTCGACAGCAAAGTGCGGTCACTCGCGTACACGAGCATGGCCGTGTGGATCAGCCGGTCGTCGGGCAGCGTGCCGGCCACGCGGAGCCAATTGCGTTGGCGCGCTTCGCCGGCTTCACCGGCTTCCAGTGGGTCGCACAGTCGAACCTCGACCGCGCTGTCGCCCCGCTTGGCGTTGCTGTCTCCTAGCGCCTTGGCGCGCGCCGACTCCCACTCGGGCAATCCGTCGCTCGGGTCTGGCGCGTCGGGCATCTCGTCCTGATGTGAGATGCCGGATTCGGGCTTCGCGAAGCTGGCAGACAGGTTGAAGATTGCCTCCCCACGCTGGTGAGCCTTCACGCGTCGCGTCGTGAACGACCGACCATCTCGGATGCGGTCCACCACGAATCGGATCGGAACCCCGTGTCGACCCGGTCGCAGGAAGTACGCGTGGAGCGAATGCAGCGAGCGGTCGGGGTCGACCGTACGGCCCGCGGCGATCACCGATTGAGCGGCAACCAATCCACCAAACAGTCGCCCGCTGCCTTCACCCGGGTCGCCGAGGAACAGGTCGCTGTCGAGTGCTTCGATATCGAGGTAACTCAGCAACTTCTCGATTCCGTGCTTGCTCCGATCACTCACCGCGATGCGCCTTCATGATTCATTCAGCTCGGCTGCTTCGAAGAAATGTTCTGCAGAGCGTCGGCCAGGAGTCCCAATCGGTCGTTGCCGAAATACATGTCGTCGGTATCGAGAAACATAGTCGGGGAGCCGAATCCGCCTCGCGCGATGAGTTCATCGGTGTTGTCGCGGAGTCGCGCCTTGCAGGCCGGTTCGCGGATCTTCTCGAGCAGCGCGGCACTTTCGAGCCCGACGCTTTCCGCGATGTTGGCGATCGCAGAATCTTGCGAGATGTCGACGTCATCGCCCCAGTACGCCTCGAATACAGCCCGCGCATACGGAGCGAGTCGGTCGTGATCCAGCGCAACGAAGGCGCCGCGCATGGCCTTGACGCTGTTGACCGGGAACACCGACGGAAAAGCGATGCGGATGCCGTAGCTGCGCGCCCAGTCGGCCAGGTCCTTGCCGTAGTAGCGCAGTTTCGCGGGTGTCGGGTTTGCGCGCTGCTCGTAGACGCTGTCGTTGACCGCGTTGAAAACGCCGCCCACGAGGATCGGGCGCCACTCGAGTTCGGCATTTCCATCGCGGGCCACTTGCTCGATGCGATGAAACGCCAGGTAGGTCCATGGGCTAGAACAGTCGAAGAAGAACTCGATCTTCGGCATAGGAATTGAGAAGCCTCCTCGAAGATTCAAAGGTGCCGCCACTGTAGCCGGGCGGCGTCGCGGTCGCTTCGCGCGCGCACGCCGCAGCTTGTTCTGCGCCACGTGTCGCGAATGCGGATGACGGCGTACCTTCACTCAGCGAGATTCACGCCAGGTTGGAGAACCGATCGATTGGCAACAGTGGGGCTGACGCGGCCGCCGGGAAGAACCCCGCGACGGTTCGTGGCATGGGTCGTCAGCTTCGCCGCTGGGGCGGCCGCCCTTCTGCCGATTCTGGGCTGCGGCGACTCCCCGGCTGGGCTCCCGAACGTCGTCGTGGTGGTTGTCGACACATTACGCGCGGATGCGCTGGGGAGCTACGGCGGTCCAGCCGCAACACCAGGCTTCGACCAACTTGCGAACGAAGGGGTCGTGTTCGAACGAGCCGTTGCCGCTGCACCGGAGACGGCCGCGAGTCACGCGACACTATTCACCGGCTTCGATGTTCAGCACCACAGCGTGGATCGGAACGGGGCGACTCTCGCTCCCCAACTCGACACACTGGCCGAAGCCTTTCGCCGAGCGGGCTATTCGACCGGCGCGTTCGTTTCGAGTTTCGTGCTCGACCCCCGTTTTGGCTGGGACCAGGGATTCGATCAATACGATGCCACATTTCCGATCAGCGGTGAAACGGTCCACAACCGCGGCGGGTTCTGGTCCAGGCATGAATTCGAGGGCTTCGACCGCCGCGCGCAGGTCACCAATTCAGTTGCGATCCCGTGGCTTCGCAGTGCGCGCGAGCCGTTCTTTCTTTTCGTTCACTACTTTGATCCCCACGCGCCGAATCAGCCTGCGCAGGCGAACATCAAGCGGATCCCCCAGGCGTTTGCACAGAGCCGAGCGCAAACCTGGGCGGCGTTCGCACCGGCGAATTCGGGCGTCGATCCGGCCGATCTGTCCCGTTTCATTCGGGCCTACTACGCTGAGGTGCTCTACACGGACTCCGCTCTGGGGCGGCTCGTGGGCGCGATCGACACCGCCGGGTTTCGGGATCGAACACTCATCGCTGTCACCGCCGATCACGGGGAGGGCCTCGGTCAGCACGGTCTATTGGATCACGCGGCACACCTGTACGAAGAGCAGATCCGCGTTCCGTGGGTCCTCAGATGGCCCGGCACACTTGCTGCCGGAATCAGAATCCGAACTGCGGTGGGCTTGGTCGACCTGGCACCGACTCTTGCCGAGCTTGCGGGTGTCCCGTTTCCCGGTGCACACGATGGTCGCTCGATCGCCGCAGCCGTGCTCTCGGGCGGCGAGCCCGAGGGAAGACCCTTGCTGTCGAGGCGACGCCACTATCCAAGGCGCTTTCAACAGCAGCTCGGAACGAAGTTTTCGGTGGCGGTCGATGGTTGGAAGTACATTCGCTCCAGCGACGACCCGGACGAACTCTACGATCTGAACAGCGATCGCGAAGAGAACCACAACCTGCACGATGCGCGACCCGGAGTGGTCGAAGGGCTCGCCGCGGTACTCGACGAGCATCTCGCCGCGTACCCGCTGGTGAACGCACTGCCGAAGCTCAGTGAAGAGGAGCAGCAGGCTCTGGAGGCGCTCGGCTACGGGAGCGACTAACGGGTGGCGTGTCTGTGTTGGGCTGAAGCAACGCAATCAGATGGACGGGTCGTCCCGTCGTGAACAATCCGGGCTAGAATCGGCGTGTGTCTTTTTCAGACAAGTCCGCACTAGCGCTCTGTGCATGGATCCTCGCGGGCTGCTACCCGGCGCTCGAGCGCCCTAACGTCGTGCTGATCGTGATCGACACGCTGCGCGCGGACCGCGTTTCGAGCTATGGCTACGCGAAGCCGACGACGCCTCGCATCGATGCGTTCGCGGCGCGCGGCGTGCGTTTTGACAACGCGTTTTCGACATCGAGTTGGACGCTACCGGCGCATGCGTCGATGTTTACGGGTTTGTACCCGATCGAACACGGAGCGACGCAGGAGAGCACGCAGCTCGACGGTCGGGCGAAGACACTGGCAGAGGCGTTCACCGCCGACGGGTACGCGACGTTAGGCGTTTCGGGAAATGGTGTCATCAACCGCAACAGCGGACTCACCCGCGGATTTTCCCGCTTCGTGGAGGCGTGGCGCAAACCGGGTGGCAAAGGGCAGCCCCCGGAACACGGCTGGTTTGTTCCCAAGGACCACCCCAACGTGGTCGCGGTTCGCGATTTCTTGCGCGATCTCGAATCGGACGAGCCGTTCTTCGCGTTCGTCAACTTCGTCGAGGTGCACGGTCCCTATACCCCTCCCCCAGCGTTTCGCGATCTCTTCTTGTCGCCTGCGAGTCCCAGCGGATTGGTTGAGTCCGCGGCAACTCGCGGCGCAGTTGGCTACTACCTCGACAAGAAGTCGATTTCCGATGCGGAGTTCCAGGTGCTCAGCGATCTGTACGATGGCGAGGTGGGTTATGTCGATGCACTGGTTGGCGCTCTGGTCGATGAGATCGAAGCCGCGGGTGTCCTCGATAATTCGTTGGTCGTGATCACGTCGGACCACGGCGAAAACCTGGGTGGTCACGGACACTTTCGACACGTCTTCAGTCTCTACAACGATACCGTCCGAGTCCCGTTGATCGCGTTGCTACCCGATGGCGCGCGAGCCGGCGAGGTGCGCCAGCAACCGGTTAGCCTGGTCGACCTGTTCGCGACGTTGCTCGTTGCGGCCGGCATCGATTTGAGCGGCGACCACCAGAGCCGTGACATCTTGGCAAAGAACCTCGACGCTGGGCCGATCTTCGCGGAGTACTATTTCCCGCTCCAGGCGCTCGGTCTATTCGATCGCGATAACGAGCGTCACCGCGCGGCGCTGATGCCGTATATGCGGAGGCTGCGATCGGTTCAGGCAGACGGTTGGCGGTTCCTCTGGTCGTCGGACGGCAAGCACGAGCTGTACAACATAGAGCGAGATCCGACGGAAAGCGTCAATTTGGCCGGGAACGCCGATGTCGAATCACCTGCGGACCGGCTGAGTACCTCGCTAGATGATTTCGTCGAACGTCGTGGAGGCCAACCGCCACTACCCAGCGCCGCTCTGTCATCGACCGGCGCGTTTCGCGATCTCGACGCAGAGACTGAGCAGCAGCTCCGAGAGTTGGGATATCTGCCACAGGAGTAGCCGGCCGGACGACATGCGGGTAGCGCGTCGTTCAGCCGTCGTGTCGGTGGCGCGCGTTGGCCACGTGTGTCAGGAGTCTGGTCGCACTCCTTGAAACTGTGCGATTCCGTCGAACCCGGGCAATCTTGTTAGAGTCTGCAAATGGGAACTCACGCGAGCGTAGGAATCATCGCGAATCCGATGGCCGGGCGAGACGTCCGACGCCTGGTGGCCCGCGCCACTTCGATGACGCCCGAAACCAAGCGCGACCAGGTGGCCCGCGCCGCTATCGGTGCCGCGGCCGCTGGCGCGAGTCGGATATTCGTATCTGCTGAGCCGTTTCGAATTTCTGCCCGCGCCGTCGAGAACCTCGATGTCGGTGCAGAGATCACCGTGCTGGATATCGGTGCGACCCTTCACGCCGAAGATACGGCGCGTGCGGCCATCGCAATGCGCGAGGCTGGCTGCAGCGCGCTGGTCGTTCTTGGAGGTGACGGCACGAACCGGATCGTTGCCAAGGCCTGGCCCGATGTTCCACTGGTTCCACTATCGACCGGAACCAACAATGTATTTCCGGTCTCGGTCGAAGCGACGCTGGCCGGAGCGGCCTGTGGTCTCGTGGCGTCGGGCCGTATCTCGCCAGATGAAGTGAGTCGCCGAGCGAAAATCGTGAGCGTCGAAATGGCAGCAGGCGATCGAGATCTCGCGCTCGTCGACGCGGTGCTGCTCGTCCACGATCGGGTTGGAAACCTGTTGCCCTTCGACCCGAAAAATATCGCGCGGGTCGTTCTGGCGCGCGCAGAGCCGGCCTCTGTCGGGACTTCTCCGATCGGTGGCCTGCTCCAGCCGAGCAGCTTCGAAGATGACTTTGGTGTCGTTGTGGAGTGCTTGCCGGGCCACACGCACGCGCCCGGCGCGGGCCACAGCCTGCGCGCGAAACGACTCCTGGTGCCGGTGTCACCCGGGTTGTATCGGGAAGTCAGCGTAACCGGCGTGCGCCGGCTCGAATTGGGCGAAGTCGTGGAAGTGTGCGGTCCGGGCGTACTTGCGTTCGATGGAGACCGGGAACACACGCTGGCCGACGGACAGCGTGCACTGCTCTCGGTAGTCCGCGAAGGCCCACGCGTGCTGGACGTCGGGCAAGCCTTGCGGCTGGCTGCACAGCGAGGGCTTTTCATCGACCGAGAATGCTGGCACGACTCGCTCGATGAACGCGCCGATGTGGGGTGCTGTTAGTTCGCGACGTCGCGGACGCGCGCTGCGCAGCGTCGTGCGGGTGGGAGAGTGGATTTTCCCCTCGGCTGGCTGGCTCTCGATTTCGACTTCGACCGTCCCGTCCCGCTTCGAGACGGGAGGAGTTGCATCGCTGCACCGGGGCCAGCGTCGTTGTCGTGGAGAGGGTAGCCTCTCGGCGAATATTGCTTGATTTGAGCCGCTGATGGCTGTGATAATCGGCCACAGCTCATATCCAACTTTCAAATCTATCGTCGCCTGCTGTTTGACGCGAGTGGCTCGCCTCGGGGGGCTGATCTCGCGGGAGGAAGCTCAATGGTATCTCGGTCGCTCACGCTGATTCTCCTCACTGCATCGCTGCTGGGTCTCGGCGGCCAATGCAATCCGCCGGTATCGCTGATCCAGATCGCCCGTCCGATCGAGGGCCAGTTGGACCCGGTAGTGGGACCGAACGAGTTGTCGGTGGTCGAGATCAGGATCGTCGTCCCGTCGGGAACGACAGCTCTGTCCGCAACTCTGGACGGCGGCGATATCACTGGCTTCTTTCCCGCTTTGAGCGGTTCTGCCGAGGTGATCGAGAAAGTCCTGTTCGCGTTCGGTCAGGGGGAGCACCTGCTCGAGGTCAACGCACTGGTCGGCGGTGTTCCCAGTGTCACGATGCGAACCTTCGAGAGCGTCGTACTCGAGAACCCAGCGGAGTGCGAAATCCTGAACAACGTTCATTGCATGTACCCGTATCCGAGCAACCACTTCACCGTCGCGGACGTGACGACCGAGACCGGCTTGCGGCTGAACATTCCCGCCGGCGCGTCTCCCCAACCCATCGGGGATCCGATCGACCCGGCCGAGTACAACCAACTCGACGGCTTCAGTCCCACCGCGCAGATCCTGATGCACTTCCCCGGCGGTGTGGACCTCGCATTGTCGGACGCACCGCGACTGCTCGACCCGGAATGCTGCGGCCAACCGGCCGGTCCTCCGTGGATCGACACGCGGACCTACACCGATCGCTCGCTGGAAGTTGACTTGATGGGTCATCCGGCCAGCCCGACGTTGCTGATCGATACCGTGACAGGCGACCTCGTGCGACATTTCGCCGAAGTCGATGGGCGCACGGCCGACGTGTCGCGGCAGTCGTTGATCCTTCGACCGGGAGAAAGTTTGGTTCCCAATCGCCGCTACATCGTCGCCGTCCGCAACCTGGTCGACGGCGTCGGCGACCCGGTCGGGGCGGAGCCACCCTTTGCGGTGTTGCGCGACAAGCGCTGGACGACGATTGCTTCGCTGGCGGCCAAGTACGGCCGCTACGAGTCGGACATCTTCCCAGTCCTGGCAGCCACCGGGGTTCCGCGCGGGAACCTGATCCTCGCCTACGACTTCACGACCCAGAGTGAAGGCCAGCTAACCCGTCAGATGCTCTCGATGCGCGACCAGTCCTACGCGTGGTTGGCGGCGCGAGAATCCGAACTCGTCCCGGGCGATTCGGGCACGGAAACATTCACCGTCGATGCGGTCACGGACTTCGATTGCAACGTTGCTGGCACAGTGCTGCGGCGAATCGTCGCAGGAAAGTTCGAAAGCCCGCTGTTTCTCGATGGTGACCTGGCTGCTGGCAGTGCGCAGTTCATGAATGTCGACGCGGCTGATGTGCCGGTGCAGAACCCCGGCACGCCGACTCACAATGCGCCCTACACGATCGGCATTCCTTGTACGCTCGAAGATGCCGACCTCACCAATGACCCGGCGCGCCCGCTGATTCTGGGTCACGGCCTGTTTGGCACGGGCAGGAGTATGGTGGAGGGGATCCCGGGCCTGATCGGCGCGGCTGGGCTGGAATTTTCGTATATCGCTGGCGCAACCGATTGGCGGGGTCTGTCGTCGGTAGACCTCGCTTGGCTGGCCACCCAGATCCTCGGCATCGGGACCCACAAGCTCAACAACTTCGCCGCGTTCCCGGACCGTCTGCGACAGGGCATGCTCAATACATTGGTGCTCGCGCGCATGATGAAGGATGGTTTTTTCAACAACAACGCCGCGTTTCAGCTCGGCGGCAATGGCGTGTTCCCAGGCACGGCCGAAGAGGAGTACTACTACGGCATCAGTCTCGGCGGCGTCATGGGGCTATTCTTCTCAGCGTTGACCCCCGACATCGAGCGCTTTGGAATCGATGTTCCGTCGATGAACTTCTCGTTTCTGCTCCAGCGTTCGACCCAGTTCATTGCCTTCGAGCAGATCCTCAACGGCATTGGACTCACCGATCCGATCGACCGGATCCTTGGGATCGGGTTGTTCCACGAACTGTGGGTGAGCGCCGAGCCGGCGGGATACGCGCGACACATCACCACGGATCCGCTGCCAGGTTCGGGTGGACCGTCCAAGATTTTGATGACCGCGGCGTGGCTCGATAAGCAGGTGTCGAACCAGGCGACCGAAGTCACCGCCCGAACGCTCGGAATCCCGAACCTCACCGGGTCGATCGCGCAGGGCTTTCAGGGAATACCCGACGTCGATACCGACATCGCCGGGCCTCAGGACTCGGCGCTGGTGATCTGGGATACCGGTTCGTTCGATATTCTCGACCCGGCGCAGGAACCCGTTATCCCGCCGCTGTCGAATCGGATTCCGAGCGACGTGTGCGATCCGCACGGTTTCCGTCCGTCGATCCCCGCATCGATAGAACAGTTGATCGATTTCCTACAGCCGGGTGGGCAGATCACGAACACCTGCGAAGGGGCGGGGAAACTGTGCGACGCGGGGAGCCCGGTCGAACTCTCACTGGGTTTCGATACGTTGACGCCGCCTCATCCGTGCAACCCCTACGTGCCATAACCTAGAGCGCGGAGCTTATCGGCGAGCGCTGGATGGATCCGGACATCCGGCTCGACGGTATCAGGCAGCGGTTGCTGCTCGACCTGGGTATCGAGCAGCGCGCGCATGCGTGTCGCGGCTTGCGGTTCGAGGTCGATCAGGTTCACGTTCTCGCCCGGGTCGACATCTCGATCGAACAGAAGCTCACCGCCGGCATCATCGACACTGCGAATCAACGTCCACTGCCCGTCGTTCAAAGACTCTTGAAGTCTCGAGTCGGTGTACAGCCGGGCGGCGAGCGATGCGAACGCGGGCCGATCATCGCGGCCCGGTCCCTCGCTGAGCGTCGTTAGCAGCGACTCGCCTTGAAATTCGTTTGGGATCTCGAGCCCCGCGATATCCAGCAGGGTCGGTGCGATATCGATATTGCGGACCTGGGCGGGGACGCGAATCGGGTCGACGACGAATGGAAAGCGAATCACCAGTGGAACGGCCAGCACCGACGCGTGCAGATCGCGGGCGTGTCCGTTGCTTCCATTTTCTCCGAACGCTTCGCCGTGATCACTCGCGAGCACCAACACCGTGCGTTGCAGCGATCCCCATTCGTCGAGCTTCATGCGGAATCGCTCGATGACTTCGTCCACCCATGCGATGGATGCGCGGTACGCACCGGCGTGTCCAGAACCGAACCCTTCGAGATCGGAGGGAGACGCGTACTCATGAACATCCATGAAATGCAGATAGAGGAAGAATGGGCGGCTTGGGTCGCGGTGTTCCAGCAGTCTCTCCGCTTCGAGGTAGACGTTGTCCGCGTGGGGCCAGATCATCGGCTTCATTCCTGCGAGGTTTCCCCCGCGCGGGAACAGGTAGTGATCGAAGCCCTGGTGGAAGCCGAACGTCTGCTCGAGCCAGCCGTTGCTCTGTACCGCATAGGTCTGATAGCCAGCCTTCGAAAAGACTTCGGCGACCGTGAGTGCGCCGGCCGCGAGCGCATCGCGGGTCGCGCGAATGCCATGGCTCTGCGGCCAGAGCGACGTCATCAAAGAGGCCATCGAAGTCTTCGTCCACGACGACTGTGCGATCGTATTGTCGAACACGACCCCGCGTTCTGCCCAGCGGCCCAATTCCGGTGAGATGCGCGAATCCGCACCATAGGGTGTAGTCCAGTCAGCGCGGAGTGTATCGACCACGATCAACACGATATTGACCGGTCCGCGCGAGGCCAACTCCAGCGCGATTCGATCGATAGGCGTGGCGCGTTCGCACGCGAACCCAAGCAACATCGTCCACGCGAACATTCCGACGCCCAGCGCGCGGGCGGATTCGCTAGCCGCTGAGCGCAGTTTGACGCGGTCATGGCGTTTCATTGTCGTCTACTCGCTGAACTTCGCCAGTTCCTGTTTTGCGCGAGCAGCGATGGGATCGTGCGAATCCAGTTCGGCAACGAGGCTGGATAGCAGCCCCCGTGCATTGGCGGATCGACCTGTTCTGGTGTACGCCAGCGCGAGGTGGTACTGAATCGTTGGGTCGGTGGGAGCTGATTCGAGTGCTCTTTCCAACAAGCCGACGGATCGCTCGGGCAGGCCGCTCTCGAGATATAGCCAGCCCAGTGTATCGATGACGTCCGGGTTCGAATCTGCGACCCCATAGGCCTGCTGTGCCACCTCGAGTGCACCCGCGATATCGCCCTGCTCCGCGAGGAGCAGCGCGAGGTTGTTGCGGGGTGCGACTTCGCGCGGGTCGGCTTCGATCGCGAGACGATAGCTCGCGATCGCGAGTTCGATCTCACCGAGCTGGGTCAGCACCACTCCCAACATGAAGCGGACCGGGCTGTTTCGGGGTCGGGCACGCAAGTAGGTCTCGCAGTCGCTTCGCGCCCCCTGCAGGTTTCCTCGCGTGGCGCGATAGCGCGCGCGCAATGCCAGGGGTGCGAGTTGTTCGGGATCGAGTTCGAGGGCGCGATCGACAGCGCGACTGCCGGCCTGGCTGTCACCGCGGAGTAACTGAAGCGCTGCGAGAGACGCGTGGTGTCGGGCCACGTCGGGTGCTTGTTGTGTGGCTTCGACAAGCAGCGCCTCGCCTGCGGCAAGCTGGCCGCGCGCGGCCGCGAGCATCCCCAATTCGGCCAGGAGCTCCGGGTGCTCCCCTGCGTCGCGCCGAGCCGTGGTGAGTTCCGTCTCGGCCTCGTCCAGTCGGTTCTGGGTCCTGAGCACAAACGAGAGCAGCGCGGCCGGCAGTGCGTCCAGTGGGTCGCGCAGGCGATATTCGCGTGCCAACCGCTCCGCGACGTCCAGATCGCCGGCGCGCACCAACGCGGTGATCGCCGTCCCATATGCCAGCTTGTTGGCGGGTGCACGGCGCACCCAGGACAGTGCATGCGTCGCCACGGCATCCCACTCTCCCTTGCGCTCCGCCAGGCGCATCAGCTCGATCGCCCCGGCCGCATGGTTGCCGTCTCGCAGCAGTGCGAGCCCGTAACGGCGCTCCGCGTTTTCCACGTCGCCCGTCTGCTCCAGCGCACGACCGAGCCAGTACTGGGTGTGTGCCACGTCTAGGCGCGATACCACATGTCGGAGCCGTTCGACGGCATCAGCAGCCTCGCCCTTCTCGAGCGAGATGCGCGCGTGCAGATATTCCAGCTGCGGATCGTCGGGTGCAATATCGGCCAATTTCGAAAGTTCACGTTCCGCCGCGACGAGATCCGATTCGATCAGGTTCTCCGCAAGATACAGGCGCGCGGTTGTGGACTCTGGAAAGCGAGCAACGGACTCCACGTTGGTCGCGAGCGCCTGTTCGAGTTGGCCGCGATCGCGATAGAACTGGGCCAGCGTGGAGAGCGCCGCTGGGGTGTCCGAAAGGCGAGCGAACTCCACCAGAGACGATTCGGCGGCGTCGAATGCGCCCTGACCGATGAGGACCCGGGCCAGAATGGCGTGCAGCGACGCTTGCGTCGGATCGCGTGCGATTTCTGCACGCATCAAGTCTCGAGCCTCGTCTGCACGCTCGAGGTGGAGTTTCGCGCTGACGAGCGCCAGCAATATTTCTGCATTGGATGGCTGCCGCTCGTTGAGAGCCACGAGTCGGGCGTGAGCCGCGGCGAGCTCGCCCTGTGAACTTTCGATGGTCGCAGCAATCAGTTCCAGACGAATCGACTCAGCCTCGTCTGCATTTGCCCGTGAGGCTTCGATGACTGCCGCCGCTTCGGCGAGACGATTCTCTCGAAGCAGCGTACCGATCCGGGTCGCGCGCACCTGAGCCGAGTCGGGGTAGATCTCTTGCGCCTTTGCCAACAGCTCGAGCGCAGGTTCGAGGTTGCCCAGCGAGAGTTCCGCCTGAGCCTGAACCAGCAGCGCTTCGAGATGCTCAGGTGACTCGCGGCCGACCGATTCGACGGCCGCGCGGGCCCGGACCGGGTTACCCAAAACGAGGGCAGTTGCGCCGAGTTGCAGCTTCAATCCAGCGTGATCGGGAAAACTCCGAACGCTCTCTTCGAGCAGCCAAAGCGCCTCTGGCGCTTGACCGGCGCGAACCATCAGCGCCGACACCACGAGTACCCCGTCAGCATCATCCGGCGCGCTGTGGCGCAGCCGGGACAGTGCACTTCGTGCACCCGATAGGTCCCCCGCGGCGAGCGCTGTTTGTGCATCGATTCGCGCCCGGGCTGGGTCTGGTTCGGACCCGCATGCCATAGCTAACAGATGCCAGGCTGTGAGGGCAAGAATCACGCTCTTCGATGCTGCAACGAGTGAAGCGTTGCGGGTCGTGGACCGTTTAGCAGGCGAGGAAGCCACAAAGTAGAGCCATATCAGGAAGGCCGCCGATTTCCGGCGGCCTTCCGCATGCAAAAATGCGCGTCTCGAGTGCGTCAGTTCCGGCTTCGTCGCCAGCCCATCGCCGCGAGTCCGAGCATGCCGAGTCCGAACATTCCGAACGTGCCGGGCTCGGGCACCGACGGTGTGAAGGTGCGACTGATTTCTTGGCCGACCAGCGTAATCAGGGCCGAATTCCCGCCGATCGTTATCGACAGAATCGCGTTCAAGGTCCCATTGCCAAACGTGCCGAGGCCACCGACACCCAGGCTTGACACGCCAGTGATCGGTGTGAGGGACATGACCGAAATCGGGAAGGTGCCGAGAATGTTGCAAGGACCCGCTGGCGCACAGTTGATCAGTGCCGACAAGTTCAGCGTCAAGGTGCCGATCGCCAGATTTGCGAGCCCACCGGTGAGCACACCGGCCGCAGCTCCAACCTGGGTCCCGGTAATGTTACCCGTCAGCAATACGGCGCCGCCGACCGTTCCGTTGACGGTTGCCTGAAGACTCAGATTGCTCAGCGAGGCGGCCCCGGCAACCGGAGTCGTAATGCTGTTGCCCTGAATGGTCACAGAAGCGGTTGACGCAATGATACTGCCGTCCGGCGGAATCGTGAGAATTCCGCCCAAGATCGAAATGATGCTGTTCGACAGGTCGAAATCGATCTTGATGGTGCCCGCTTGAGCAGGGGCGGCGAGTAGCATTGCCACCGCAGCGGCGGTGAGTGCGAATCGACATTTCATATGAATTCTCCGGATCAGAAAATTTCCCAGCAGAGCCGGTTCATACGAAATCGCCCAGCCCGTCCCAAGTGCAGAATATCATGCACGCGATGTGATGTGGAAACTTTCTCAGACTCCCCAACCCCCTTGAATCAAAGGAAAATACGCATGTCGACGGCCTGGTGGCTTGTTCACGGCCGCTCGTCAACTCCGCTTGCCGATCGATCTGTGTCGAACGCAAAGATCGATTCCCCGCGGGGGTGAAATTGCTGAATTTTGGGGAGTTCACGAAAACACTGGGAACCATAGGCCGAGTGGTGGCGTCTGTATTACCGGATCAGTTGGGTCGTTCTCCTCCGACTCAGCGGATCCGGGTCGTGCCAAGTGAGCAACGAAAACTTCAGCAGCGATTCCCAAGTGCAGCCAACGAAAATGGGGATCGGTTTCCCGGCGTAATTTCCCTTCCGCCCGGAAGCCGGTCCCCTCTCCTTTCTTGGCACGCCGTATTCGCCACCCGTGCATGCAACTTTCCCTGGCGCTCAGACGCTATGAGTCCCGGTTGGAACGCTGGGTCAGGACCCTCGCCGGTCGAGCGTCCGCTGTGTGCGGCGCTTTGCGAGGGTCGCCATTTGGGCGAACAGCTCGCCGACATTCGCGCGTTCGTCACTGCCGGAGAATTCCCGAAACAACGTCGCGACATTGACTGCGATTCGTTCGGAATCTCCCCAAGCGGAGTAGTCGCTCAGCGAAATATCCTGCGCGGCTTCGAACGAATTCATCCCGGCATCGAAGCGCTCTCGTGCCTGTTTTGAGATGTACATCAAATACGACTGGACTGCGGCGGCACCCCTCTTGTCGGTTATCGGACCGTGCCCGGGAACCACGGTTTCGACGTCGAGATCGATGATCAGCTGACAGGCGTCGATCCAATTCTGCGTTGGTCCGGCCCAGATGATGGGGTGGCCTTCGATGAACAGGATGTCGCCGGTGAATACAGTCTTGTCCGATGGTACGTAGACCAGAACGTCGCCTCCGGTGTGCGCCGGACCCACGTTGATCAACTCGACGCGCTTGTCGCCGACGGTGTGCGTCAATCGATCGTCGAACGTCAGCGTGGGCAGCGTCTGCTGAATTCCGTCGAACTCGAATGGTCCAAAGCACTTCACGAAGAAGGCCCCCGCCTCCGCGCTGGTATCGGCGTTCTTCAGCATGGCGGCCATCGTCGCAGCACTCTCACGCCGCATCTCTTCGGCACACGCACTGGATGCCACGATCTCGGCGCCATAGACGAGCTGGTTCCCGTTGCAATGATCTCCGTTCGAGTGGGTGTTGACGAGCGTGTCGAAGCTGGCAGCGGCAACGGGCTCGGCGTCGCGCATCGCGTCGAGCATCTCGCGGGTAAGTCGCAGATCGAACAGCGTATCGACCAGCAGCGATTCGTCGCCGTCGACGACTAGTCCAGCATTGCTCCAGCCCCAACCGCCATCGGGTTGCAGATACGCATAGGCGCCATCGCCGAGATCCGTGAGCCCCTTGCGATAGGCGAATTTCGGAAGGCCCAATCCCATATTGTCGAATCTCCGTGTCGAAGTAGGTGGGGTTGTCGAAGTAGGTGGGGTTGTCAAAGTAGTCGGGGTTGTCGGAAGTAGTGTTGGGGTTGTCAAAGTAGTCGGGGTTGTCGGAAGTAGTGTTGGGGTTGTCGAAGTAGTTGGGGTTGTAGAAGTTGTCGGGGTTGTCGAAGATTTTTTGAGTGTCGGGGGCTTGTGAAGGTCTACGGAAGCTCCGCCTCGGCGCGATCGCGAGCTGCAGCCAGCGCCTCCATCTTCGAACGATCGACCGAGATGAACAGCCCGGTGGCTTCGGCGGTGACGACATCCCCGGCTCGCACGCAGCCTTCCGTGAATATCTTGCGACCTTCGATTCGCAGCAGTCTCGCCTCGAAGACCAATTCGAACCGTAGCGGTGTCGGCTTCAGGTACTTGACCGTGAGCGCGCCTGTCATTCCGGGGCTACCACCGAGGGATTGAACGAACCCCAACACCTCGTCGAATGCTGCGGCAATGAACCCCCCGTGCACACAACCCGGGGGGCCCTCGTACGCGGAACCGAACGTCACGACACCCTGAGCGGTCATGTCGCCCGACTTGCCGATACGGATCGGAGGAGCGAGTGGGTTGGCCAGACCGATCAATGGGCTCTGATCGAAAAACGCGCCCACATCTCCGGCGTTCGCGGACTCCGGCGAACCGGAGACGCGCCGCAGTCGAGGATGTGCGGACAGCGCATCGGCATATCGCTCCAACCCCTCGGCGGCAAGGCGTAGCTCGTCTTCGGGAGCATTACTGGGGACGAGACGCTCGATGACCAGCCGCATGGCTGCCGCTAGACGGCGCTTCTGGCCCCATGCTCCCGTGGCGTTGGTTGGGTTCCAATGCGCTGCGGCCGAAATCTGCTCGTCTTCTTTCATGCTCGCGAACCGGGCGTGCCCGGCCCTCCTCCTGCGCGCCGCGGCTTCCGGCGCGATCTCACGTCTTGACTCCGATGAGGAAAATACTACCTGACTGGGGCGAACCCGCTTCGCGGGTTGCCCGCAACCACTCGAAATCAATCGAATGAACCCTTTCAACGCAGCACTTTCGATTCAAAATTTTTCAGCCAGACACTCAACTCCAAAAAAAGGGGGACCAAACCAAATGGAGAGCACGGGAATGCCTGGAACCTCGTCTGGCTACATCGCCGGGCCTTGGGTCGACGCATTCTTCTTGATCGGCGCGCCGCTGGTCGCCATCGTGATGTTCATTCCGTTTGGGGTGAGCCCGGCGGCCTTCTACCCGATCCCCGATTTTCACTTCGGCGGGTTCGTTGCGGATGGGTTCATTACAGCGGTGATCTTTGCGCATCTCGGGCTCGTCTTCTTTCGCAGTCATCTGAACACGACGATCTTTCGCAAGCACCGATATCGCTTCGTGGGGGCGCCGCTCCTGTTATTCGCATGCGTCTATACCTCTACGTGGGCGTTGCTATTGGTGGGAGTGCTCGCGACGTGGTGGGACGTCTACCACTCGAGCATGCAGACTTTCGGAATAGGGCGTCTCTACGATCTTCGCGCCGGCAACGATCCCGAAGTCGGACGCCGGCTGGACCGCATCTGGAGCCTGCTCCTGTACGCTGGACCGATCTTGGCCGGTGCGTCGCTGGTCATTCATCTCGATGACTTCTACACGTTCGAGCGGGTGGGGTCTTCGCTGTTTGTTGGCACGCCAGCGGTTGCATTGGGCTACGCGCGCTATCTGACCTACGCGGTGATGGGTTTCGGAAGCGTCTTCACCGTCTACTTCATCTATAGCTACTGGCTTCTGTCCAAACAGGGGTATCGGATCTCGCCGCAAAAGGTCGCGCTATACGCGATTCTAGCTGCCGTCTCGATCGTCTGTTGGGGGTTCAACTCGTACGCCGAAGCATTCTTCGTAATGAATTTCTTTCATGCGCTCCAGTATTTCTTCATCGTGTGGTACACCGAGGAGGGTAATATCACGAGGAAGCTCGGACTCGAAAGATTCGCGCTGGGCCGTTACATCGCCATGATGGTCTTTGTGCTGACGGCGACGTGCTTCGGAGTCTGGTCGACGGGCTACTGGCTCGGCCCGGATTCCTCTCTGCAGTTGTTCGAGGCCACGCTCTTGGTCGTTTCGATCATGCACTTCTGGTACGACGGATTCATCTGGTCGATTCGTCGCAAGGAGTTCTCGTGAGCGGGTGGCTCCGAGCGGTACTCACGAGCATCGCGGTGCTTGCTGGCGTGTCGCCGCTCTTGTGGGTGACTGCGAGTGAGTACCTAATCCTGGCACACGCCGATGAGATCCGAAGCGATCGCCAGTCGCTGATCGAGCGCGCCAACGATCTGGTTCGCAGGGGTGCCATGGAAGAGGTGGGCGCGCTGGTTCGCGAAACCCGAGAACGCCACCCCGATGACGACGCGCTCGCCCGCGAACTCTCGATGATCTTGCTCCAGGGCGCCCACAAACAGTCGGGCGCCGGCCCACCAGCGCTCGGCATTCCACACTGACCGGGCCATTCAAGCCGGCGCACGCTCCCCAGGAGTCCGGGCTAGCATCCTCGGGGCCGGCCGCGCAGTCGGCGATCTGGGAGACGTGTGATGCTGTTGAAAGAAAAAGTGGTGATCGTGTCCGGCATCGGCCCGGGACTGGGCCAGGAACTCGCGTTTGCTTCGGCCCGGGAAGGGGCCCGGGTCGTGCTCGCTGCGCGCACACAAGGCTTCCTTGACGAGATCGAAGCGAAGCTTCGCGAGGCCGATACCGAAACACTCGCGGTGTCGACCGATATTGCCGACCGCGCTCAATGCAAGGCGCTGGTCGACGCGACGATCGCAAAGTTTGGCGGTGTGGATGTATTGATCAACAGCGCCTACACGCCCGGTCGGTTCGCGCTCTTCGAAGACAGTGATCTCGACGACTGGCGCAAGACGATGGAAGTGAACCTGTTCGGTTCATTGAACCTGAGCCAGGAGGTCGTTCCGCACATGAAGAAGCGCGGCGGCGGATCGATCGTGATGGTCAACTCCATGGTCCAGAAAAAGCCGATCGACTACCAGTCGGGTTACGCGACATCCAAAGGTGCGCTCAGCGCGGCGGCGAAAATGCTCGCCAAGGAGCTCGGTCGCTACAAGATCCGCGTGAACTCGGTCTTCATGGGTTGGATGTGGGGACCACCCGTCGAAGGCTTTGTCAACGGCAGCGCCAAGAGCCGCGGCATCACAGCCGAAGAAGTGGTATCGGAAATCACCGGGGCGATCCCGCTCGGCTTCATTCCCGATGATTCCGATTGCGCGAACGCAGTCATGTTCTTCGCGTCGGACATGTCACGGGTCATTACCGGGGCCGGACTCGACGTGAATGGCGGTGAGTTCATGCCGCCTGCTTGAAATCGGACGGTGATACGAACAGACTGGTACATAACGATGTGTCACAGACAGAAGCGAACAGGCTACGGGAGTTGAACGATGTCGGAGTACGGAACATTCGATGCGATCGGAGTCCAGTTGGAAGATTTCGTCGCGACGGTCGAAATTCGGCGCGGTCCCCACAACTATTTCGACAAGGCGATGATCCGCGAGATCGCAGATGTCTTCGAGGCGTTGGACGACGATCCGAATTGTCGCGCGATCGTGTTGGCCGCAGACGGGAAGTCATTCTGTGCCGGCGCAAGGCTCGCGGGCGGCGGAATCCGAAGCGAAAGCCCGCCCAGTACGGGCAGCGTCGGGCAGGAATCTTCGTCCGAGACGGCTTTCCGACGCGATTCGGGCGGACTGTATCGCGAGGCGATCCGGTTGTTCCGCGCGCGAACACCCGTGGTGGCAGCCGTTCACGGGGCGGCGATCGGTGGCGGATTGGGTCTCGCACTGGTGGCCGATTTTCGTGTGACCTGCCCCGAGGCGCGCTTCGCGGCGAATTTCGCCCAACTCGGCTTTCACCCGGGTTTCGGGCTCTCGGTCACCTTGCCCGAGCTGGTCGGTCGCAGCCAGGCGATGCGTCTCGCGTTGACGGGACGTCGGATCAAGGGTGAGGAAGCGCTCGCGATCGGACTGGCTGACCGACTGGTTTCGCGCGACGAAGTGCGCGCTAGCGCACTCGAGATGGCGCGCGAAATCGCGGCGTCGGCACCGCTGGCCGTCGAGTCGATTCGCGCGACACTTCGCCGCGGCCTGGCGGATCGTGTTCAGGAAATCCTGGAACACGAACTCACCGAGCAGGAGCGATTGATCCAGACCCAGGATGCCAAAGAAGGTATCCGCGCAACTGCCGAGCGTCGCCCTCCGGTGTTTGCGCGTAGTTAGTTCCTGTTGCAAACATTCACAATTTGCAGTCGCTTTGGTTCGTTCCGAATAACACATAATTGTGAATATGCGGGCTGAACGTCGAGTTCAGAGCGGGTTCCGCCGTCCCGCGTGCGCGAGGCGCATTTCAAGTCTGGCGATGCGGGACGGATTCAGCAGCGACTGAGGGGATCGGCAGGTTGTGGGCAAAGATGCTGGTTCCGATCGTCGACTGAAAGTGAGCCCGGCCGTTCGTTTCAAGAAAGAGATCGATCCTTCCAAACCGGCGGAAGCTCTGGGCGTGGCGGAAGATGGGATCGTGTTCGCGCTCGATCTGATCTGCGGTTCGCTTTCCTTGGCGATGGAAACGGTCTCGATGCGCCGTGCAAGCTTCTCGATCGTCTCCTTTCGAAGTAGCCCTTGTCTGCAGCGAGGCGGGTGGGATCGCTACCAAACAACGATCGATGAGAGACGAGTGCCGGCTCGAGCAACGCCGGCTCGACGGGCCTCTTCTCGGAGACATCGTAGTCGGCGATGAACTTCTCTTTCGCCTGCTGGACCTGGATCAGTAAACCTTGCTAGAGTCCTTGACCAAGGTTTACGTTGACAAATGCGTCAAGTTTAGGCGGCAATTCGATCTTCCCTCCAGATTCGTTCGATCTCATGGTCGACTTTTTCCAGAGCAATGCGCAGACGGGTAGGCTTGGCGGTATGGGCATCTGCTGCAACGGAGAGAGTGGGTCGAATCGTTCTCGTGTAGGTTCGGTGAAGCAATAGCGCACAGCGGTAGCCGAGATCGGTGAGCTGGTATCGGTGACTCTTTGGGATCCGCTCGATGAGACCATGGAGGCGGAGGCGTCTAAGATCGTAGGTCATGCGGGACTGCTTGAATTCGTCGGGACGGAGGCCGAGCAGTGGGGCCACGTGTTCGCGAAGGTCTCGATTGGTGAAACCTCGAGGACCGAGTCGGAAGACGAGCAGCGCGGCGAACAGTGCCTGAACGCGCGGATCTCCGAAACGAAGCCCGGACGCACGTTGCCTGTCGACGACCTGGGGTTGATGGATTTGGTGGAACGCATCTTCTCCGATCGTGCAGTCGTGGCTGATTCGTTGGACGTTCAATAGACGTCGGTTGGCTTGGAAGCCGACCTCCCGGAGTGCGGGAAGGTTCTGAAGCCGTCTGCCGATGGCGAAGTCGTAGGTGTCGTTGATGACGGTCTCGGTGCGCAGAGCACGCCCCTCTTTGTGGTACTGCTTGATCCGGCTGTGCTTGTAATCCACGTGCAGCGACGGGATCACGCCGTCGGTGATCACACGCGTTCGAAAGCTCCCGGGTGTGCGACGGATGATCTTGCGATCGAAGAGCAGCTGCACCTGATCAGGACGTCCGAGGTCGAGGTTGTCGCGGAGGATCTCCTCGAACAGGACGCGTCCCTGAACGGGACGATCGAGGACCTGGGTCAAAGCGAACTCGGACTGGAGAATCGAGATGTCGTAGCGAAAGCCGGCGCGTCGATCGCTGGCCGGGAACGGATGGGGGAGACGGCGGAGCCACTTGCGAGCCAGAGCGTCGATCTTGTTCGCCGACAGTCCGTTGCAGATCCGTTGGAGAGCCTTCGGGTCCTCGCAGGAGAGCACGCCGTTGTCGAGCGCCTCGAACGGGATGGCTCTCTTGGCGAGTTGGCGTTTCGCGTACTCGTGGCCATTGATGCACAGCTTGGCGTTGTAGGGGAAGTATGAACAGAACTTCAGAAAGAAAGGCCCGAAGTCCTCGTCGACACAGTAGAAGTAGTATTGGTTGACCATCGCTGTGGAGGAGACCAGCCAGGCGTAGGTCCCGCCGTGTTCGTTGCGTCGTTGCTCGGTGCGGATCACCTTGGCCTTCTCTTGCGCCTTCCCGATGAACAGAACCCCTTCGTCCTGTCGGAACTTCCGCAGGTATTTCTGCGCCACGTCGTCTTTGCGATCTCCCTTGCGAAAGGCCACGACCTCGATGCCCTCTTCGTTCGAAAAGCGTGAGATCGAGTCGACAAACGCTCGTGTCATGGGGGCCATGAGGGCCGAGGAAGCGAAGCGATGCCCGCGGTGCTCCCGGAAGAAGTGCGAAATGCCGCGCTCACTCTGGAGAATCGGGACGTAGAGATTCAGGTACATCCGATCGATCGCTTCCAGCTCCAGGGTGACGTGCTTGTCCAAGACCTCGCCGGCACTCACTGCTACCTTCATCTGGGCTCCGATCGTATGGCCCCCCACGGCCTATTGGGCCACCTCCGCTTCGTGCGGTCAATGACGTGGAGCAATCCACTGACGGTGGGGTCTCGATCGGGGCTCTTCAAACGCTGGAGAACCCTGCAATACACCTTGTCGGTCTGAGGCGGAGCCTCGCTAGTTTCTGATCCATTATCCGACTCGCGACCGACCTATTGGACTGAAAGTGTCGATTCCGGACTCAACCGACCAATTCGAAACCGTGGACTCATCATTGAAAATGACTTGCATTGATAGTTTCGCCACTACCGCTACAGCGTTGCGCCGCGCTCTTATCCTCGTCCTGGTCGCCTCCGGCCCCGCTACAGCCGCCGAACTCGACAGCATCGAACCGTCCATCGTTCGAATTCTGAACTACGCGCAGCAACCCAACTGGTACGCGCCTTGGGACGCCCTGCGCGCGACGCAGCGCTCTGGAAGTGGCTTCATGGTGTCTGGTGGGCTCATCATGACCAACGCGCATGTTGTGAGCGACTCGCGTCATCTCGTCGTGCACCGCAATGGCGATCCGTCGCCCCATCGTGTGGAGGTTCTCCACGTTGCGCACGACTGTGACCTCGCTCTGGTGCGCCCTCTCGAGCCCGAGCTGTTTTCCGATGCTCCGGTGCTCCAGTTCGGCGAGCTCCCTTCACTGGGCTCGACGGTGGTGACCTACGGCTATCCGGCGGGAGGCCGTCACATCGCGTCGACGCGCGGGGTCGTCTCGCGAATCGAAAGTCAACTCTACAGCCACTCGGGGGCCGACTCTCACTTGGCGATCCAGACTGACGCTGCAATCAATCCGGGCAGCAGCGGTGGCCCAGTCGTTCAGGACGGTGCAGTAGTGGGCGTCGCGTTCCAAGCAGCGCAAGACCTTGAGAACGTGGGCTTCTTCATTCCAACGGAGGTGGTGGACCACTTCCTGACCGACGTTGCGGATGGCTCTTACGACGGCTACCCGGAATTTGGCATCTCGGTCTCGTCGCTCGAGAGTCCCGCAGCTCGGCGCAAGGCTGGTCTCGCGGCCGACGAGTCTGGAGTGATCGTCGACTTGGTGCTGATCGGAAACAGTGCGGACGGACTGGTCCAGCCGAAAGACGTGATCTTGGAGGTCGATGGCCACCTCGTTGCCAACGACGGCACGATTGTCCGTGACGGCATGCGACTGGGGCTGGGTGTGCTCTTCGACGCGCACCAGACCGGCGACGTGATCAAGCTGCGTCTGCTGCGGGACGGAGTACGGCTGCTGGTTGAAGCCACGATGGCGCCGCCGTCTCGCCAGTTTCGCCGCTTCGCGAGGGCCTACGATGTGCTCCCCCGCTACTACGTGTACGGGGGGCTCGTCTTCGTCCCCCTTGGCCGCAACACACTCGAAACGCTGGGAGAGTCCTGGGCCTCGAGTGACGAGAAGCATCTCCTATACGAGTACCTCCAGCGGTTCTATCACGATCCGACCGCGCTGACAGAGGAGCCGGTGCTGATGCTTCGGCGCCTCGATCACCCGGTCAACGCCAACGGCGCCTGGGCGTCGAACCTGGTCGTCAAGCGTGTCAACGGCCGCGCGATTGCGTCGCTCGAACAATTGGTCGAGGCCATCGAGAGCCAGCGCGATCGCTACCACCTGCTGGAGTTCGCCTACTACAAGCGCTTCATAGCCCTCGACCGCGAGGAGGCGGAAAACGCTCACAGAGAAATCCTCGAGCGATACGGGGTCTCGGTGGACCGCCACCTGTGAAAGTTGCCCCGCTCGTATTCGTGGGGTTGGCCGGTGCGCTGATCGCCTGCGCAAACGTCCTACCGGACGGCAAGATGGAGAGCTTCGAAGGCCAGGTCGCGTCGCTCTACGTCACCCATCAGGGCTTCGACGAGGACCGGCCGTGGGCAAAGATCAACCCGAGTACCCGCGTGGTGGCAGCGGCGGTGGTCGACGGTGCGCTGCTTACTTCCGCCCACATGATGGAGAACGCGACCCTCGTCCAGGCAATGCGGCTCGGGCGGGGAGGCCGCTGGGCTGCGCGGGTCGCCCATTCAGATGCCGAAATCAACTTGGCCCTCGTGACAGTCGACGACCCGGCTTTCTTCGAGGGGCTTCGTCCGGTCCGCTTCGCGCCGGCGCTGCCGACTGAGGGATTCGTCCGTTCGGTTCGCTGGAAGGACGCCCAGCTCGAGACGACGGAGAGCCGCATTTCCCGCCTCGAGGTCAGGCGAAACCACTTCAACAACATCGAGCACGCCTTCCTCCGGGTTCGCACTGATGTCGAAGGAGGGGGTTGGTCGGAGCCCGTGTTCCACGACGGCCTTTTCGCCGGCCTGACCTCTTCGCAGGAGGAGGATCAGCGAGCCTCCATCGTTCCCCCCGAGATCCTGCGTACCTACGTTGAGACCGCTCGTGGCGGCGACTACCGCGGCTTTGCAAGCCTCGGCGTCGACTGGCAGGTCAACCGAGACGCGGCTCTGTCGACCTATCTTGGTTTGGAGGGTCCCCCGCGCGGTGTCGTGATTCGCGCGATGCAGCCCGGTGGCTCTGCCTGCGGTGTGCTTCGGGCCCGCGATGTCTTGCTCTCTCTCGACGGGTACGAGATCGACGCAGTCGGGAACTACCAACACCCGGTATACGGCAGAATTCGCTTCACCCACATCGCGCTCGACGGTCATCGGCCCGGTGACATTCTGACCGCACGGGTATTGCGGGACAAGAATATCACCGAACTCCGGATTCAGCTCCGTTCGGACCGTTCGCTGGGCCACCCGATACCGTGGCGTCGAACTGACGCCGCGCCGCCCTACATCGTCGCAGGCGGCTTCGTCTTTCGCGAGCTGGACGGCAACTTCATTCGCACTTGGGGTACGAAGTGGAAGGAAAGCGCGCCAATCCACCTGACCTATCTCTTCTATTTCGATAATCACCCGCAGACGGCCGAGCGAAGGCGAGTCGTGCTCATAACCTCGGTACTGCCCGACGCGTACAACCTCGGCTACCACGACTTGGAGGACCGCATCGTCGAAAGCGTGAACGGTATCCCCGTCGACTCGATTGCAGACGTGCAGAAAGCCTTTGGGTCGCCGAGCGGAGGGTTTCACACCATCGGCCTCGTACCGAACGGCGGACGGCTGGAGATCGTGCTGGATGCGGAAGAATTCGACGAGGCGACAGACCGAATCCTGGCCCGCTACAGCATCCCCCAGCCGGTGCGACTCGCACCTGAGCTGTCGCCAGACCTTGGCATCGAGTGCGACGCCTTCTGAGCCGGTACTTGTATGTGAGAGCACGCTCGCTTCTTGATGACACGCCGCGCACGGCATTTTGGGGGAGTGCCACGGCAGACTGGAGCGAAGAGACATTAGCGAAGCTGTCAGCTTCGCTTGAAGCAAGGTGTATGCCAACCCCGAGCAGCCCAACCGGCGCAAGTAACTTGATTATGCGGCGATCCAGATTGTCGCAGATACGTGAGGGATGAATTCACGATCCATTGCATATCGTGCTGCAAAGGGGGGCCTTGTTCCCTCAGAATCCGTGCTGCTTCTGAGTATGTCTAGCGGAGCCTGTCCGCTGAGCGATACCGCCGACAAGGTTTCGGACAACCGACTCAAGGAAAGCCGGCCCACCTTAGGCTCGGGTGACGGGTTCGACTGCACGCGGCACGCCTGCGTGAAATCCAAGCATGAACGGCCCCCCGTAGATCCAATGGAAGCGTCACGGGGGAGTGAGCATGCTCCGAAATTGAGATCATTCGGTGAGGCCTTGTGCTTCGGCGGTCTGGGCAGATCGGTCTGTTCCTGACATCGCTTTTTTCAAACATCTCGGCGCGAGCTTCGAATCGCTCTGGCAATCGCGTGGTGGAGGGGCTTGTGGCAATCGACCTCAAACTGTGTGAGAGAGATTCTGGGATTCGTCACCTGTGTCCTGATTGCGGCAACGTTCGATCGCGCCGGAGCAGTTGCTCCGCGCGCTGTTGCTCCAGGTGCTCTACTTGATTCGAGGCGAACGTATGCTGATGGAACAGCTGGACTACAACCTTCTGTTCCGTGGGTTCGTAGGCCCCGAGATGGACGATCGTGTCGGGACGTGACGGTGTTTACGAAGAATCGCAATCGTCTTTTGGAAGGGGAGATCGCGGAGAGTTTTTTTCGAAGCGGTTCTGGATCAAGCACGCGACGCGGGCCTGCTGTCCGATGAGCACTTCACGGTAGATGGCACGATGACAAAAGCTTGGGCGGGCCAGAAGCGTTTCCCCCCAAAAGGTGAGGATGACGGTAGGTCGAACGGCGGTTCTTCAACGGAGCGCCATTTTCACGGCGAGCGTCGCAAGAACGATACACACGCGTCGACGACAGACAGCGACGCTCACCTGCTGAAGAAGGGAAAGAGGAAGGAAGCGAAGCTGTGCCTCCTGGGTCACGTGGTCACGGAGAACCGCAACGGTCTGGTCGTGGCGACCGAAACGACCTTGGCGACCGCTAGAGGATCTGGTCCCAAGCCGCACGTTCGGCATCGTAGGGGGCGTCAACCAACATACAATCGCGATCGAAGATCATCGTCGCGCGCCGGTCTGAGTCGTAGCGGTCCCAGCTGGGGAGCGCCTCACAGTTCGGATCGCCAGACCGTGCAAAGGACAACCACGAGTCCATCATCGTCTCGGACAATCGGTCGGCGTCGGGTCCCGAGCCCGCGAAACGGTCCATGGTCGGGGCACCGAGTGTGCCAAACACAAACGGCAGCTCCAGCGCATGACAGGCGCCCAACAAACCCCTTGCGGCGGGTGACTTCCAGGTGAGCAGGTACGAGAAGGTCTGCGGCTGGTGGATGCTCTGGGCTTCTGCGATCCGGATTCCCGGAACTCGGAAACTCCGATCCGATTCGATGGCGCTCAGAATCTCGTAGGGCGAATTCGCACCGCGCCGCTCGAGCGCGCTTCGATAGGTTTCGACCAACTCCTGAGCTGCCGAATCGTCTCCGCCGCATGCTGCTGTCAGGGATTGGGCGCGCCTGTCCAGCGCCTCGATTCCCATCCCAGTGACCTTGCGGTTGCCCAGCGTGAACAGCTTGAACTCGTCGAGGTTGGTACCCACCAGCAGGGGAATGTCTCGCGCATCGCCGCTTGCCACCGCTTCGAGCGGGTGGCTGGGCATGGATTCGACGTCGATGACGGGTACGAAGGGCATTTGCATGTTTTCGCGACGCGCTTTCGCCATGCATCGCAGCTGCGCCTCTACGAGCGATTCGGCCGGAGCCGCGCGCAAACCCGCGACGTCGCTCATAGCCATCTCTTCGAGCAGCATCGCGCCGACTCTGCCGGCGAAGTCTGTTCCATAGCCCTGATGTGTCGTTCCGCTTTGAGAAATCGCGCGGCGAAAGAGTCCGCGAGCCGCCGGCATCGCGAGCAGGGCGGTGACTGCCATACCACCAGCCGACTCTCCGAAGATCGTCACATTTTCCGGGTCGCCACCGAACGATTCGATGTTGTCACTGACCCATTCGAGCGCCGCGATCTGATCTCGCTGACCGATATTCGAATCGACGCCGTCGAGTGACAGGTACCCGAATGCGCCGAGCCGGTAGTTGATCGTGACCACCACGACATCTCCGCGCGTCACGAGCGGCCCGCCATCGTAGAGGTCCTGGCTCGCTGAGCCGGCAGTGAACCCGCCTCCGTGAACCCAAAACAGCACCGGTTTGGCGCCGACGCCGCCGGCCCGGGGCGTGAACACGTTCAGGTAGAGACAGTCTTCGGACGTTTCTGCGACGCTCATTCCTGGCAGCGCGCTTTCGCCCTGGGGTGCCGCTGGCCGAAATCCGCGGGCTTCGAGTACGCCGCTCCACGAATCGGGCGGCTCCGGCGCGCGAAATCGCAGCCCGCCTACGGGGGGCTTGGCGAAGGGAATACCGAGAAACGATTGGTGGCCCGGGCTCTGAACACCAGCGATGGGGCCGAGAGGGGTATCGATCTGAAGTCGCATGACCCGATTGTATCAGTCAGGCCAGCACGCGGGGACGGAATCGGCGATCGGCGGTGACGGCCATTGGTGTGTCCGCGAATTCAGTTGGATGCAGGCGCTGGAATCGATGCCGTGTCGTCACCTCGCATCGCGGTCGCGATCTCCGATGCGATACGACGTGCGAGGATTTCGTAGCCTCGAGCGAAGAAGTGACAGCAATTGTCGCGGTAGACCGGCTCGGTTTCACCGGCGAACACCCCGGCCAGGTCCACGAAGCGCACACCAGCAGCGAGCAGCTGGGCCCGTTCGGCGCTCAGCGACCGATAGCCGGCTTCCGCTCCATAGCGGGTCGAATTCAACCTCGGCGAAGCCGCAGTCCTTCGCTCCCCGTCGTTGCGCGGATTCCCATCGAAATACTGATTCGGCTGCAAGAAGTGGAAATACTCGATCCCACGAGACTCGCACAAACTCGCGAGGGCTTCAGAGGAACGTCGCCAGATCGCGGCCGAATGCGCGAACAGTGCATCTTTCGCACCTGCGTGCGCGTCTCGGTCGAACAGCGGCCCGCCCGACTGCGGGGTTGTGTCGGTGCCCAGCCGCGCGAGTAGGGCTATCTCCAGCTCGGAACGAGAAGCTTCGTTTCGCTCGCGTATCAAATGCCAGGTTGCCAATACCAACGAGCTGTGTCGCAGCGGAAAACGGTCGAACAAGCCCCGCCAGTCCCGCAAGTCCTGTTCCGATTCTGCCATCTTGGCGACCAGGATCGCGGCGGCGGGGTCGATCCCTTGCGCTGCAACCGTCCTCCATCGGAAGGGATAGCTGGGTGCGAGATTCAGTGGAACATTGTCGGTGAACGGTAGGACGACCTCGTTGAAACCATCGAGGTTGATGACGACATCGAGCTGAGCGCCGAGAACCAGCAGATAGCTCAGTGCATGCAGTTGCTGAGGCTGTTTGAAGCCGGCCATCGCGGCCGATACGATCTCGATCTTCCGGTCGCCGAAGGCACCATTCGCGGCGAGCTCGGATGCCATCGTGTCGCGCGCGTAGAGGAAGAGCTCCTCCGCGACGGATCCTCCGGTAAACGCGATTCGAACCACGTCGTCGCCTTTGGGCGCGAGCGGAGACTTCCCGAAGAAGCCCAGCGGGTTGACTTCATCGTCGACGAGAAGGCGATTGACGTGGTTCGTGCGTCCGGGTTGTGAGTTGCGAACGAAACCGATGTAGGGATGCAGCACGTTGCTCGGCGAACGTTGGTCCGGGTCGTCCACCGCAGGCTCCCGCTGCGCTAGCGACGCCTGGGTCGCGTCGCGAGCGGGAAATCGGCCAGGCGAAAACTGGAACAACGCCCATGCCCCGAGTTCGATCGCCGCAAGAGTCGAAGCAAGCAGGATCGACGCGAAGACCACACGAGCGACTCCCGGCTTCGCGCCGGACCGTTTCGCGCTAGGCAGGAGCTCCACGGTCAGGATTCTACGGCACCGTCAGCGTCTGTTTCTCACTCGGCGGTCGGTTCACGGGGCCGTACTCGGACGTGACCGGCCCGAACTCTGCGCGACCTGGCGCATCGTTGCGAGCAGCGCTTCGGAGGGCGTTCCATCGACGCCTATCGTGTGCGCCTTCTGAAACGCGCGGATCGCATCTCGGGATTTCGATCCGATTTGCCCGTCGATATCGCCGATTTCGTAACCGAGCGCCAGTAGCGCTTCCTGCGTGTCGAGTTTGAGCTGGAGCTCTCGACGTTCCTCTTCATAGCCGATGAATCCCTGCCCGTAGCTGGCGCTCGGCGGGAGTTCTCCCGCCGCGAGCGCTTTCGGGGGGTGGTCGCCGAGCAGCATCTCGTGAATGGCGCGTGCCAGATCGCGGTGATCCTCCGCCGAGTTCTTGCGCAACACGTTGGAAAGCACGGCCACTGCATAGAACAGGCGTTGTTGGCCGGCTTCGGTCTCGATGATCGCAACCGAGTTCATGTAGTTGCTCTTGTTGCCGTGATATTTCTCGCACACGAAGCCCTCTTCCTTTTCGCAGCGATACAGGGATCCGGATTTGAAATACACCGCAGAGGGTCGCAAGACGCCCGAGGATCCGTAGCGGATGCGCCGCTCGGTGATGTACATCAGGCGCTTGATTTCACGGCTCGACCATTCATCGACGAGCTTTCCCTGTTCGAGCTTCAACAGGAACTGTGCCAGCGCGCGGGGTGTCGCATAGCTCGACGTGCCGCGAACCTGGATTTTGCCCTGATGGGTAAAGAAGCTCCCCTGGCGCAGCTCTTCGATATCGAGACCGTTGCGGGTGACCGGGCTGGTGATCGCGTCGAGGAAGATCGCGCTGAGCTCCTTCTTTGGGGTTTGTTCGAAGAAGGCGGCTTCCTGCTCGGCCGAAACAGGATAGCCGGCGCCGAAGTGTTTCATTGTGATCAGGTTCTTCTCGAGCATCGCCGCCGCGGAGTTCGAACTCGGCGACATCATCCAATCCAGGTAGGTCCACAGCGTAGCGGTGTCGCCCTGCTGGAGCGGTCGTTTTTCCACCGTCCGAGTTTCCGGCTTCCAGAAGGGCACGGTGTGTAGGTCGGAGACGCTGAACACGTCTGCAGTGATCATGGTGCTGCGCAGGATCCGCTTGCGCGCCTCGATGTCGTCCGGATACAGGTCTGCAAGCACTTGGAAGGTCGCGAGTGCGACCATGAGCTTGCCAACGCTGCCCGGGTTTTGCTGCTGGTTGCCGTGCCACTCTGCGTAGCGCGGATTGTCGCGATCCGACCAATCGAGTAGCGCGATTCCGTACCGCTCGACGTCGGGGCCCAGCAGCTTTTTCAACCGCTCAGTCAGCTTGGGATCGGGGGCTGGCAGCGTCATGTCGGCCCGGTCTCGGAGACGGATGTCGACCATCGACAGCGGTAGCAGTTCGCCCGCAGCGCGCTTGATCCCCGGGATTTCACCGAGCTGGACCAGGCGCTGGTATTCGAGGCGTCCGATCCCCGTACTCGCGTAGCCGTCGAGCGGGTAGGCGTACACGGTCGACGGTCCGACTGCGAGCGTCGACGCTGCGAGTGCGCATACCAACAGCTTTCGGAAGCGGTGATTCATCGGGAGCCATCCTCAAATCGCGCGCGGCGGATTCCTGGCGCAACGCCAATGTCGTCGCGATCGAGCTTCTGCGCAAGCAATGACGATATTAGCAGCATCGGCGAACCCGATTTCGATACCATCGAACGATGGGACGCAAGATTCTGTTCATCACAACGGACCAACAACGTTACGACTCGCTTGGCTGCAACGGCGGGAACATCGCGCGTACACCGGTTGCCGACCGGCTTGCGGCTACAGGGATCAACTACCGTCGAGCCCACAACCAGAACGTGGTGTGCATGCCGGCGCGCTCCACGATGGTGACGGGCCAGTACGTCCGCAGTCACGGCGTCTGGATGAACGGTGTTCCGTTGCCCGAGGACGCGCCCAGCATCGCTCAGGAGCTCAAGAGCAAAGCTGGCTACCAGACCGCGTTGATTGGTAAGGCGCATTTCCAACCTGCGCTCGATCCCAAGGGAGAATGGACTGAAGGGCGCCTGGCTCGCGAGGGCTCGACCGGCCCGTATCGCGGGTTCGATCGCGTCGAACTGGTCATGCACGGCCCTGTCGGCTTCGGCCACTACCCCAGATTCATGCGGGAAGAGCATCCGGACTTCGTGCGGACCTTCTACCCACAGGTCGGTTTCGACCCCGATGGAAACATGCTCGTCAACCACGAGGGTGGCGGTGATACCGGCGCTTGCCAGGTTCACCACAACCCGGTTCCTCGCGGGATCTACCACACCGACTGGGTGGCAGATCGGACCATCGCGTATCTGGATTCGCTGGCCGCAGATGAGCCTTGGTTTGTCTGGATGAGTTTCCCCGATCCCCATCATCCCTGGGATCCGCCGGCTTCCGAGATCGCGCGGTGTGACTGGCGTGATCTACCGCTGCCATCCGGTTACCCGGGAAGCCCCGAAAAGTGTCGCGAGATTCTGCAGCGCAAGCCGAGGCACTGGCTCGATTGGTTCGAAGGCCGCGGTGGTCACATCAACGTCGAAGCACCGCCCGGTTTCGTCCCAGCACAGATGACGCCAGACCAGATCCGGGAGATCAACGCGATGGCCCACATCCAAAACGAGTTGATCGATGAGGCCTGCGGCCGCGTGATCGATCGCATTGGCGCGCGCGGCTGGGATGCTGATACTGACATCTTCTTCACGACCGACCACGGCGAGCTGCAGGGTGACTTCGGTCTGCTCTTCAAGGGGCCGTACCACGTAGACGCGCTGATGCGTGTACCACTGCTCTGGCGCCCCGCGCCATCTGCGGCAATCGCTCCCGCTTGCGTAGAAGAACCTGTGGGTCACGTCGACCTGGCGTCAACGTTCTGCGAGATCGCCGGCATCGCGATTCCCGAATGGAACCAGGGGGCGCCGTTGCCGACAGCACCAGGCGCGGGCCGCGAACGCGTTCTCACCGAATGGGACTGCGAACACCGCGGTACGAGCACGTTCATCCGGAGCATCTACCGCGACGGACTGCTGTGCAGCGCCTACGAACCCAGCAGCCTCTACGACGGTAGCGAGGGCGAACTCTACGATCTGCGCAACGACCCGAACCAGTTCGAAAATCTCTGGGACGACCCCGCGCGAAAGACCTCGAGGTCGGAGCTCATCGAGGATCTCTACCAACACCTTCCCGCGTCACGTCCCGAACGTCTCCGATGGAGAGCAGCTGTCTAGCCCGTTTCGAAAGCCTGGCAGGCCGTGGCCTACCGGCGCCGCGGACCGATTGTAAGATCAAAACATCGCGGTGGACCCTCTGGGAACTGTCCGGCACAACCTCGCAATTGGCACGCACTGGGTGGACCGATCGGTGTTCGCCTGGGCGGTGCTCGGCTACATCTGCCTGCTGATGTGGGCCGCCGCGATGCATCCGATTCGAGATCCCGATTTCGGCTGGCATCTTGCGCTCGGGCGTTACATCGCACAACAAGCAGAGGTTCCCACTGCGGAGCCCTTCACACACACCGCATTCGGAAATCCGATGGTGGCCCACGAGTGGCTCGCTCAGCTGGTGATGCACGCGGTAACGACTCTGACGGGAATCGTGGGCTTGCGCCGGCTGCACGCAACGGCGGTCGTTGCGTTGCTGCTGGTCTTCTATCGAATGCTGCGCCGGGATCGTGGACCTCCGGCATTGGCCGTGGCGGGAGTCCTGCTGTTCGCGCTCGTGGCGCGAAGCCGGTTCGAACTTCGACCCCAGATGTTCAACCTCGCCGCGATGATGTGGCTGTTTCACGCGGTCTTCGTTCGGCGGCCACGCCTCGAACCGCGACAGCTCTTCGGGATATCCGCCGCTGTCGCGCTGTGGGCCAATTTCCATTCGGGCGCGATCTTGTTTCCGGCATTGATCGGCGTTTATGTCGCGACGGAATGGATTTCGCGACGCATCGGTTGGGCGACGCCGAAGCCCGCGGATCTGGCAGGCGGAAACCTCGCGCGGGTTGCGCTCCTCGGCGCGACGACTGCATTCGCGACCCTGCTGACCCCGAATCACGCTCGACTGGCGCCGTACGTACTCGCATCAAACCAAATCAATCGCGGGCTGAGTTCCGAATGGGCATCGATCGCGTCGTTCTGGGGAGATCCGGCCAATCTCCCTCTCGAACTCGAAGCGCTGCTATTTTCGGCTGTGGCCTTTGTCGTCGCGGTGTGGATTGGGCGCAGAACCCGTTCTCCCGGCATGATCGCGGTGGTCTGTGTGTTGGCCTTGCTTCCGCTATCGAGCGCACGCTTCGTGGACTTCTTCTTCGCGCCGATCGCGTTTGTACACAGCGTTTGGTGCGGCGGGTTGGCGCAGCGCACGAGCTCCGCTGTGACGCGCCGTCGCGCATCGATCGCCACCTGCGCGCTGGTGCTGTTGTTGGCCCAGCTGGCCATCTCACCGCAGATCGACTTCGCGCAGCTCCACCTCTGGATTCGACCTGCGGGCAATTTTCAACCCGTGACGTTTCCGGCCGGAGCGGTGCGCTTCCTCGCCGAGACCCGGCTCGTGGGGAGGCTCTACAACCTCGAGCGCTGGGGTGGTTATGTGTTGCTCCAGACGCGCGCCGAGTACCCGATTTTCATCGATGGACGCTGGGTTACGATCGGCGAGCGCGTGGCACGCGATGCTCTGGTGATCGAACACCGCGGAGAGCAGGCGTTCGAAAAGCTCGACGCCTACGGGGTCGACGTGCTGCTGGTACCGCGGGGCTGGATGACCGAAGAGCTGCAACACGCACGCGGCTGGGTCCCAGTCTTCGAAAATTTCAACGCCGGCGTGTACCTGAGATCGACAGCAGCGGACGACCTCGCCCGTTGCGCGCGCTACTACCAGCGGGTCGGAGTCCCGTTTGATTCAGAGCGCGGTTTCGATGGTCGCACTGCACACCAGCACAATGAGCAGTGGGCGCGCGCATTTCAAGTGGAGCCGAGACACGTGGTACACTTTGGACTGTGGGGAAACCCGACTGGCGTTTCGCCGGCGCTCGTGGTGAACCGCTGGTGAAACCGATCGGTTTGCGGCGAGCTGACTTCGTAGAGGATTGTCTGGGCCATGGGTCCTCCGGCTATGGCTTCTTGCCGAGTCTGCCGGAGAGTTCGCCCATCTCGAGTTCGGCATCTCGCGTCTGGCCTCCCAGGTCGAGAAAGCGGCGCATGTTCTCGTTTGCGCTCTTGCTGCGCAGCAGACGCTGAAACAGATAGGCCTCTTCGACGAGGCCCTCTTCCAGCGGGAGTTCTGCTGCGTTGACGGATTGCTTGGCCAGTTCGACCGCGTCGCGCGGAAACGACGCGATACGGGCAGCGAGCGCGTCGACGAAGGGAGCGATCGCATGGGCTGCCATCGCGCGATTGAGCAAGCCCCACCTCTCTGCGGTCGCCGCGTCGAGGTCGTCGCCGCCGAGGATGATCTCCAGCGCGCGGCCGCGGCCTACCAAGCGCGGTAGACGCTGTGTCCCGCCGCCCCCGGGCAAAATTCCCAACGGAACTTCCATCTGGTTGATCACGGTCCTTCCGGTGACGCCGAATCGCATATCGAAGGCCTGAATCAGCTCGCAACCGCCCCCGCCGACGCGACCCTCGATCTGAGCGATGCTGACTTTGGGCATGGTTCGATACCGCTCACACATCTGGTGGAAGACATTGTGTGGCGTTCGCTCGGCTTCGGTATCGATCGGGAATGCCAGGATTGCTTCGACGTCGAAATGTGCGATGAAAAAGTCGGGGTTGGCGCTCGACAACACCACCACGGAAACATCGTCGTCATCGCCGACCTGCGCCCCGAAGCGCATCAGCTCACCGAACAGGGGCAGCGTCATCACATTGATTGGCGGCGCATCCACTACCGCTCGAGCGACCCCTCGCGAGATCTCGATCTTCAGCAATTCGTAGTTGTCGTATGCCATGGGGTCCTTGTCAGGTTCGCGTATTCGAAGATACTAACGCGGCGTGAAACGGAATTGGGGATCGGTCGTTCGACTCCGGCCGGCTGACGGCCCGGATGACCTCCCCGAGTTCGAGCTGCCCGTGGGCATCAGGGATGGGGGCTTGACAGGCGGTCGAGTCGCGCGAAGTATCGAGCGACTGACAACTCAGCGCACACGATCCGCAGTTCGGGATCGAAGGCGCAGATCTGAATCCCAACCCGGAGGCCCGATGGCCCGCAGTATCGATTGGCACTATTCCCGGAAAGGCTGAACGTCTTGCACCCGAGCGTCCAAGTTCTTGGACGCCAACGGCATCGAGACCAAAGAACTCGTCCCCGCCAGCCGCAAGTTGGGCCGCACGGAAGCAACAGAGATCGCAAAGAACGCGTCGCTTTTGATCGTTGCGAAGGGCAAGAAGATCAGCGAGTTCACCGGCGGGAAAGCCGGCAAGGACGTGGTCGATGCGATGCTCGGACCGACGGGCAATTTGCGCGCACCGACGATCCGTCTCGGAAAGACCGTCATCGTCGGCTTCAACGAGGACGTCTTCGCGGAGCGGTTCAAGTAGCGCCGTCTTCGCTCGCTGTCATGCTGCGGTCATACCGAAGGCCTGATGGCCAAAAGGCGCAGAACCGCTCATTCGCACCTTTCCAAGATCACCACCGGGATCGTGCGATCAGTTCGCGTCCGGTAGTTGTCGTAGAACGGGTAGGATCTCTGCAGCTTCGCCCACAGTACCTCGTATTCGGCGGCGCTCGCCTCGCGCGCTTTCACCGCGATGCGATTGCGGTAGTAGCAGATCTCGGCTTCCGGATGGCTCTGCAGGTTCAGCCACCAGGCGGGGGGCTGATCGTCACCGCCGTTGGTGCCGACGACGATCCAGCGGTTCTCGTCTTCGACGCACAGAAGAGGAATCTGCCGCCGCATACCCGATCGGCGGCCGATGTGATCGAGCAGCAGGAAGCGCATCCACAGCATAGACGAACCGAGCCGGCCATCTGTCGCGAGAAAGACGAAGCGGTGTGCACGTGTAATGAACGAGATCAACCAGCGGATATTGGGCATTGGGGTCCTTCACCGGGGTGATGTTGTATGCCAAGCTTCAACAGCAGATGTCAAGTTGCAGTCAGTAAATCCCGTACCGTCGCCGATCGCTCGGTAGGTCCCGGTGGGAGCTGCGGTTTTGGATGATGAAAAACTGCTCGATGGTGGCAACCTCAATCAAGTCGTCCGCGTGGGCGACACGGTGCGTAGGGCCGCCGGCGTCTGGACTCCGGCCGTTCACGCGTTGCTCGGGCACCTTCGAGAACGGGGGTTCCTCGAGTGCCCGCGAGCGGATGGGATCGATGAGCAAGGCCGCGAAATTCTCAGCTACCTGCCCGGTGAGACCGTCGGATCGCAAAGGCCCTGGCCCCAGTGGACCCGCTCTGACCAGACGCTATTGGACGTAGCCGATTGGCTGAACCGCTATCACCGAGCGGTTGCCGATTTCGTTCAGCCACCCGGTACGCGTTGGCGGCTGACCGAGGCGCGAGCCGCACCCGGTGAGATCATCTGTCACAATGACGTTGCGCCGTACAACGTGGCCTGGGGCCCAACGGGCATGGTCGGCGTGTTCGATTGGGATGTCGCCGGTCCCGGAACCCGAGCACTCGACCTCGCCTTTTCCGCCTGGAATTTCGTCCCTTTGCACGCCGAAGCACTGTGTCGCGAACTCGGGTGGGCACAACAGGATCGAGCCGCGAGACTGAGGTGTTTTGTCGACGCCTACGGGCTCGAGGACCGGCGCGGGTTCGTGGACCTGATTGCAGTTCGCATGCAATCGAGTATCGATCGGATCCAGGGCGCCGCCGCCCGCGGTGACCCTGCGTTTCGTGCGCTCGTCGACGCAGGGCATTTGGAGCCGGTTCGCGCGTCGAAGGAACGCCTGATGCGAGACGCTAGCATGCTTCAGCGGGCAATCGACTAGACCCAGATCCGGGTGAGAAAAGTGTTGGAGTGAAACGCGCCGGGTACGCTGGGCATCGGTAGACGGAGAGGGGAAGGGATCGCAAGATGGATACCAGTCCGTTGCGTGGTGTGAGAAAGCTTGGGTTCGCAGTCGTGTTGGCGCTCACGTTGGGTGGCGCGGCCGGCATCCGTGCCGAAGAGCCGATCGTGATCGTGCTGTCGTGGGACGGTGTTCGCCACGACTATCTCGACCGTGCCGACTTCCCCGCGTTGAAGCGAATCGAGCAACAGGGAATTCGTGCAGAGCGCCTGAACCCGGTTTTCCCGTCGAGCACGTTTCCGAACCATGTCGCTCTGGCCACTGGCACGCACGCCGATCGCCATGGGATCGTGAACAACGTATTTCGTGACTCCAAGCGGGGTATGTACTCCTACAGCAAGGAGGCGGATTGGCTCGACGCGGAGCCGATCTGGTCGGCGGCTGAGCGACAGGGCGTGCGGGCGGCAACGTTTTTCTGGGTCGGATCGGAAACGGACTGGCACGGTACCGGTGCAACGCTGCGCAAGACCCCGTTCGATGGGGATATCGGCGAGGCCGCAAAGGTCGACCAGATCCTGGCGTGGCTCGATTTGCCGGATGCCCAGCGTCCGAGGTTGATCATGGCGTGGTGGCACGGCACCGACGGTGTCGGACACGTGAAAGGGCCAAACCACCCCGGCATCGTGGAGCAGCTCGCGGAACAGGACTCGCACCTCGCTCGACTGCTGGCCGGGATCGACGAGCGAAACATCTGGGACGACACAACTTTGATGATTGTCAGCGACCACGGAATGACCGAAGTCAATCAGGTCATCGAGGTACGCGATCCCTTGAAAAATGCCGGAATCGATGCCGATGTCATCCCGGCGGCAGCGACGGCAACGGTCTTCCTGAAGGACCCGGCCACCAAGCGCGATGCGCTGCGTGTGTTGCGCGAGATCCCGGAAGTCGCAGTCTACGCGGCCGAAGATTTGCCGGCCGAACTCCGCATCCGCCACCCGACCCGCAATGGCGACCTGATGCTGATTACGACACCGCCGAGGACATTTTTTCAGCCGGGGATGCTTCGGTCGGTGGGGATCTACGTCGCCGGGATTCTGCTCGATTGGAAGCCGGGGATGCACGGCTACGCGACGGATCATCCCGATATGGGTGCGATCTTGTTATCGATGGGGCGCGGCGTGCCCAAGGGCGTCCGCATCGGAGCGGTCGACAACATCCACGTTGCGCCCACGATCGCAAAGCTGCTCGGAATTGCTCCCCCTGCGCAAGCGGAAGGCTCCCCGATTCCCGAATTCAGCGTAGTTGGCGCTGTCACCGGGCGAAACTAGCCCAAAGCTGTGCGCGCCCGCGGGTTGTGACACCGCCGAGAATCGCGAACAGGCAGTGGAAGGACCAGACCGGACGAAAATTTGCCATTTCGAATTGCGCTCTCTGTATAATCGTCGACCTCAGCCGCGAAAACCGATTCCCCATGAATCGAACCGGTTATTGGGTTATTGGGTTATTGGGTTATTGGAAGGAGCTCTACAATGAGATCGCTCACCCGTGCCACTCTATCCAGCCTGTTGCTCGTCGGACTCATGGGTCTCATGGCTCCAGCCTGGGCAAGCCAGACCTCGGCCGTCACGGTGGTGCCTGCGCCTGAGCTTCAGGGGGAGACCCAGTCCCCTCCTTTCCGGCAAGTCACTGATTTGCTGACGCCCTACGTCGATGAGGAGTATTTCGTCTCCGGCTTGGCGGACATCTACACCTACAACGAGGTTCCGGTTCGCGGCGAGATCATCATTCAGCCGGTGAACGCCACCTTTCCACAGACTGTCGACATTCCCTACACGACTCGGATCATCATTCGGCGACCGGTCGACATGGCAGATTTCAGCGGGACGCTGGTGATCGAGTGGTGGAACTCCACGGGCGGCTTCGACACCGCGCCGGTCTATGACCCGATGGCAGAGTTCGTTGGGAGAGAGGGCTGGATCTACGTCGGTGTGACCAATTCAACGACATCGATCGCGTTTTTGAAAGCCGGTTGCCTGCTGCTCGGGGCCGTCCCGGTGGCCAATTGCCAGACCCGCTATGCGGCGCTCGAGATGTCGGCAAACGGGCTCGCGTACGACATGGTCAGTCAGATCGCGAATATGTTGAAGAACAGCGCCGACCCGCAGAACCCGCTTCCGGCGGGTTTCGAGGTCGAGCGTTTGTACCACGCCGGACAATCCCAGCAGGGGGGATCGATGGTCACATACGCGAGCGCGTTTCACTTCCCCCCGAACGACGGCTATTTCGTACAGGCCGCCAGCAGCGCGCGACCGATCAACTTCGGTCCGGTCTGCGGCAGCGTCGGTGCCCCACTCTACCCCGAGTGCACGCCGGCACTCAGCGGCGCGGACCGACTCGTCGACACGAATCTGCCGGTGCCGGTCGTGCGCGCGATGACGGAAACGGATGTGGCTGGGGTACTCACCGGCGGCACGCGTCAAACCGACACAGCGACTTTCCGCTACTACGAAATCGCCGGCGCAACGCACGTGACCATCCACAAGAACGTCGATGTAATCCCCGGAATTTCACTCCAGAGCTTCTGCCTGAATCCGATGAACACGCTCGCCGATGGGCCGGTGCTGGGCTCGATGCCACAGCGCGCGATGTGGAAGAACCTCGACGAGTTCGTCCAGAACGGCACGCCGATGCCTGACAGCCTCGTGCTCGACGAGGTGGGCGGCGTCATCGCGCGAAACGTGCTTGGCAATGCCGAGGGCGGGGTGCGCACAACCGACATGGACGTACCGCTAGCGACCTACTCTCCGAACAACGAAGCCAACATCGCGGGCCTGCCGGCTTTTCTGCACAGCATCGCGCAGCTGGTCTGCCGCCTTGCTGGGTCAGTCGCGCCCTTCGGACCCGGCATCCTGAACTTCTTCTACCCCAATCACCAGATCTACGTGTCATCGGTTGCCAACCATGCCGCTGCGTTGGTCGCACAAGGTTTCCTGCTCCCAGAAGACCGCGATCTGCTGATCTTTCGAGCGTTGATTTCGGACGTTCAATGCGGGATCGGCTTCGAACTGGCATTCGTCCTGCCGCCGATCCTATGGCTGCGACAACGACGCCGAGCGAAGGTCCGAACAGCGAAAGGCTGATAGAGCTTCTCGCAGCTCTGGTTCTCTCTTTCTCTCTCTCTCTCTCTCTCTCTCTCTCTCTCTCTCTCGCGCGCGCGCGCGCGCTGCTGCCTTACTGCGAGATACCGGCGGCCCTTTCGGCGGCGAGGACGGTTTGTTGGATTAGCATCGAGATCGTCATCGGGCCGATTCCGCCGGGTACGGGTGTGTAGGCGCTCGACAATGGGGCTGCGGCTTCGAGGTCTACGTCTCCACACCCTGCTGGGTGAAAGCCGGCGTCGACGATGACAGCGCCCGGCTTGACCCAATCGGCCTGAACGAACCGCGGCCGTCCGACTGCGGCGACGATGATGTCGGCCGTGCGCACGACGTCTGGAAGCTTCTGGGTTCGTGAGTGACAAATCGTGACGGTCGCATTTCGGTTGAGCAGCATCATAGCCACCGGCTTGCCGAGGATCGGGCTACGGCCGATTACCACCGCGTGCTTGCCCTCGATGTCGATCTTGTAGTGATCGAGTGTGCAGATGATTCCAGCAGGTGTCGCGCTTCCGAATGCGCGTTCGCCCATCGCCATGAGCCCAAACCCGAGCGCCGTCACCCCATCGACGTCTTTTGAGACCCTGATCCGGTCGAAGCAGCGTCGTTCGTCGATCTGCTCGGGAACGGGATGCTGAAGCAAAATGCCGTGAACGTCTTGATTGTCATTGAGTTCGTCGATCTTCGCGAGCAGTTCCCCGGTCGTCGTCTCGTGTGACATCTCGACTTTCATCGAGTCCATACCAACACGGCGGCAGGCGTTTCCCTTCATCCGAACGTACGTCGCGGAAGCGGGGTCACTCCCCACCAAGATCGTCGCGAGGATCGGCGTGCGATCGCCGTTTTTCGCCTTGATGTGAGCTACCCGGCGCGAGAGTTCGGCCTCCGTGTTCTTTGCGAGCGTCTTTCCATCGAGTATGAGCGGGGTCGACATGGCGGCAGATGATATAGCGCGGATTCGGCGGCGGGAGTGGCGTACCGCGCAAGCCGCGAAAAACGCCTACTCCCGAGGCCGCATTTCGCGAGGCGGCGCTTCGCGAAACGACTGGGGTCGACCACCCTCCCGGATCTGCCAGCGGAAGATGCAGCGATCGATCGAGGTGCTTGCGATCTGGGTGAGATCGATTCGCTTGGTGAAGCAAGCTTCCGGAATCGCCGTTGGCACGCTCGCGACAGCGAAAGCGGCCGCCAGTCCAACCACGCAAACCGCTGTACGTGCCGAACGAGACGCAAAAACACCGGCGGCGATCGCGATCGGGATGGCCAGCATCGGTAATCCGCGCAGCAGCGTCACCAGCGTTCGAACCTCGAACGGGGCGAGCCAGACGTTGTTGAAATACAGAAACACGAACACGCAGCACAGAATCGCGATCGGGCGATTGCGACGCCAGGTGGACGCCGCCCCGAGACCTGCGGCCACGAGCGAGACGGGGTTCGCAAGAGGAAGCAGCCAGGGCCAATTCGGCGGCGCGACCGGTGTCCCGGCCACTGGCGAAAATCCGCCGCGCGCCAACATCAGACTCTCGGCGAAGCTGCAGCCCGCTTCGAGATGAGCCGCCACGAGCGGTGCCGCCAGGGCTGAACCGAACGCGAGTGCGGCGAGTCCGCGGAGGTCGCGTCGGGCCAAACACAGTACACCGCCCACGAGGCCCAGCAGCAGTGCAGACGCTGTGTGCCAATAGAAGCCCGCCGCCAGCGCGAGCGCGGCTCCGACATAGCGCTTGTTCAATAACAGCCCAAGACAGAACAGAAGCAGTCCATATCCCAGGGCTTCGACCTTAGGCGTACAAGAAGACAATGCCAGCAAGGAAGGGGTGAATACGAATACCGCAGACGCGGTATCCGGCAGATTTGCAGCACGCTGAAAGAAGCGGAACCCCGTCATCAGCAACAGCGAGGCTGCAAGAGCGAAAAATTTCACGTATTTCTCGATGCCCAAGATTGGAGTCGCCAACGCGCCGAGCATTGAGTAACCGGGCGCGTAGGTGTTGTACAACGCCAGCTCCTCTCGCATCGCGTCCATCACATGAAGGTGTGGGATGAGGTCGCCGCCCCCCCAGATTCCGTCTCGCCCGAAGATCAGGAAGACGTGGAGCGCGATGGCGAACGCTGCGCTGATCCGGAACAGCCCTGTTGCGGCAACAGCTCCAGGTGTTTCAGGAGTTTCGGCTCGAGGGGAAAGCCAATCGAGTGCGCGCAATGGCTAGACGCCGCGTTTTCCGCGCTCGCGGATCATTGGCGAGTGCTTCCGGAACAACGGGGGTATCGAGTTTCCGGTGCCGACCGTCAAGCCGCCGTCGACAGCGAGGGTTTGACCGGTCACGTATCCCGAATCGTCGCTGGCAAGCCAGAGTGCCGCATGTGCGATGTCGGTCGCGAGCCCCGCGCGTCCCCTGATCGGCGAGTAGCTGGCGAGCGATTCGACCGCCGCACCGACGGCATCGGGATCGCCGCTCATCACGTCGGCCACCATTGGCGTAGCCATGTTTCCGGGCGCGATGCAGTTGACCCGCACGTTGAAGTGGGCCAGTTCGGCTGCGACGTTTCGGGTCAGGCCAATCAACGCCGCCTTCGCAGTCGCGTAGACGTGGGGGCCGAGGCCACCCTGTAGGCCCGCGATGCTCGATGTACACAAGATCGTACCCGAGCGCTGTGGTTTCATTACGCGCGCCGCGTGCTTCATCCCCAGGAAGACACCGCGCAGCAGAATTGCCATCGTCGCGTCGTATTCTTCGGCCGGCGTCTCGTCGATCGGTCCGATCGCGCCAACGATCCCCGCATTGTTGAACATGGTATCGAGTCGGCCAAACTCTGAAACGGCTCGGTCCACCAGTTCCGCTATGTCGTTCTCAATGGTCACATCAGTACGTTGATAGACAACGCCTTCGCCCAATTCTTGGGCGAGTGCTTCGCCGCGTTCGTCCTGTACATCGGCGATGACGACGCGCGCACCCTGTTGCGTGAACAATCGTACGGTCGCCTCGCCGAGCCCGCTCGCGCCGCCCGTGATTACAGCGGTCTTGCCGGTGAGTTTGCTGGCCATTGTCGGCTTCCCTGATTCCTGGCTGTTATCCGCCCCCAAGCTATCAGACCGTGGACACGACAAGCAGGAATACAGGCAGAGGTCGCCGGTTTTGCGGACCCGAGCTCATTCTATTGCGCCTTCAAAGCGCGGAACCGGAATGGCGCCCCCCGAATACCGCGCAAGACACGCGCACTTGCCGTCGCGCCCGTGCTGATCCAATTTTGGGTTCACTTTTTCGAAGCACAAGCGGACGCAAGCCAATACAGGCGTCCACCCGGCTTCCAACGGAACCTCTCATGCGCAAGGACAGAGAAGCATTGCCTGAACTGATCGCACTTCGCCCTCACCCGCACGCGCGCCCATGGCCTACTCATAGTTGGCCCGAACGCGAACCCGGTTCGAGTGTTGATCGCAC
>JAQBGU010000025.1:0-6791 GCA_032128375.1 Deltaproteobacteria bacterium
CAGGGTGATCTCCTCGGCCCGGTAGTCGCGGTAGGGCCCGGTCATCCCGAACGGTGTGATCGAACACATCACCAACGAGGGTCGCAGCGGCTGCAAGGTGTCGAACTCGAGCGCGAACGCTTCGACTTTGCGCGGCGTGAAATTGTGGACCAGAATGTCGGCTCCGGTGAGCAGCCGTCGAAACTCGCGCTGTCCCGCTCGAGACGCGAGGTCGAGTTCGATCCCGCGCTTATTCGTGTTGAGCGTCAGGAACGTGCCGCTTTTTTCCAGGTGGGGGATGTCGCCCGGGAACGGGCCGCGTCGGCGCGCGCAATCGCCGCCGCTGTGTTCGACTTTGACTACGTCCGCGCCGAGGTCGGCCAGCAGCTTCCCGGCAAACGGCGCCGAAACGAGCTCGCCCAACTCGAGTACCCGAATCCCCTCGAGACCGCTCACTGAACTCGCCCGCCGCTCGGGCTGTTGGTGGGAATGGGTCATGGTTCAGTGTGGTGCGCCGACGCTGCGCTCGATGTCGGCGAGTAAGGACGCGATCACAACGTCGTTGAGTGGTGCTATCGGTGCAGTTGACGAAGGCCTGCTACTGGGTGATCCCAGTACGGTTGCCGTAGTCATACAGAATGCCATGCGACGCGAACCAATGACAGTGGGCGAGTTCGCCACCAGCTCTGGAGCGGGTGTTCGACCGCTCCCAGCAATCGCTGCTTCATTTCCGGGGCATTTGCGAAGGGCGCGACGATGTGATTCCCGATGTCGATGTGTACCGAGCCCGCGACATCCTGGACGTCCCAGAACGCGAACTGTTCGATCGTCAACGATACTGCCATCAGAACGATCGGGCGAGTGGGGCTGAGGTCACAGCAAACCGATCTTCATTGCTCGACGACCTGGCTGGCTGCCCGGACGATTCCGCCGAATCGTGACTAACAGGGTTCGTCCTTCGAAGCCGTCGCTGAGGATGACATTGAGGCGGTCTACGGCTTCCCCGCTGTGCAGGATACTCTTGTGGTGACATTCGAGGGGCAGCGCACGGTAGTCGGCTGCCGTGATGGCTTCGATGCGGGTCATGCTCTTGCGGGGAGCACACCGTCTCCCGAGGGGCCCGACGATCGGTCCTTGCGCTTGAAGCCGTACATCATCTGGCAGCAGCTGCCGGGAAGTTGGCGCTGGGTCTGTCGAAGGCACCGTTCGATCGAGGACGAACCGCATGGTGGGGCTTGAAGGGAGCGGCGTTCAGCCTGCCAGAACTCTTGTATATAGACCTTCGCAAGGGGATGCTAGATTACGCGCCATCCGAGCCGCCGCGCATCGCGGTACGCACCCCATCCGCCTGACGGGCATTGATGCAGAGTATTTGCGAAGTACGGCGGCACTTCACCGGCTCGGGAAACATCTCCTGCATGAACGCTGACGCCCCGATTGGGAGAACAACTTGAACGGCGCGCGCGAACTCGCATTGCGCCTCGCTGCGACGGTTCCCGTCCTGGCCGGTGTTTCGTGGGCTCTAGCCGCCTTGTGGATCGACGGGCTCGGCGCTGGCGCATTCGGATTCGCGGCCGTCGTGGTCGCGCTGCTGCTCTGGATGAGGCCCTATCGTCGCGCGATGCTCTGCGTCGTGGGAATGTGCGTCGCGGTGTTTGCCTGGTGGTCCGCGATCGAGCCCAGCAACGATCGCGATTGGCTCGCCGATGTCGCCCGCGTACCCACAGCCGAGATCGACGGTGATCTCGTTACGATCCGGAATGTTCGAAATTTCCACTACCGGAGCGAGACCGATTTCGACGAGCGCTGGGACGAGCGAACCTACGACCTGTCCAAGTTGAGCGGCATAGACATGTTCATGTCGTACTGGGGCTCACCCTGGATCGCGCACACGATCGTCAGTTGGGAGTTCGACGATGGCCAGCATCTCGCGGTCTCGATCGAAACGCGCAAGGAGAAGGGCGAGGCCTATTCCGCCGTGCTCGGCTTCTTTCGCCAATTCGAACTCTATTATGTGGTAGCAGATGAGCGCGATGTCGTCGGCGTCCGGACCGGCTTTCGTGGTGAGCAAGTGTACCTCTATCGCCTTCAGACGACTGTCGAAACTGCTCGAGCCCTGCTGCTCGACTATCTAGAGGAAATCAATCGACTCGCAGCGAATCCCGAGTGGTACAACGCGGCAACGCACAATTGTACTACCGCCATCTTCGGCCACACTCGAAACATCGCCGCTGCCAACCCCTGGGACTGGAGAATCCTGGTCAATGGCAGTCTCGATGAGCTCGGGTACGAGCGCGGAACGATCGACACCAGCTTGCCGTTCGAAGAGTTGCGGAAACGAAGCAACGTCACCGAGCGCGCACGTGCAGCGGCAAGTTCCCCCAATTTCCCCCATCGCATCCGAGAGGGGCTACCTGGCGAGCACGCCCGATTGCGGGGACTCGACGCTGCGACGACCGAGGGGATGAAGCGATGAATCGCGCAATTCGAGTCGGCCTGCTTTCGCTCATCGTCTGCATGGCGACCAGCTGTGCGACGCCGATCGGTGTTCGTCCGATGGATCGCCGGGATGTGAGCCGCGTGCTGTCAACGGACGCAGTCTCGGCCGATCAGCCGAGTATCGCGTCGCGTCACGTACTGCTGCGGTTGGGCCTGGCCGACCGGATGAGCGATGAGCCGGAGGTTGTACTTGCAGAGCTTCACAAACGAACCCTTGACGAGTTGCCGCTCGATGGAGAGACGGCGAGTGATCGCCTCTTTGCACTAGCCGAGTATTCCTACCTGCATGCGTCAGACTTGAAGAGAGCCTGCCGGCGCCCGAAGGAGACCCGCGATTACCGCAAGCGCAGGAACACCGGCGCGGGTGAGCCCGCGTGCGAGGAGGCCCGGTCGTACTACACAGCGGCTTCGATGTACGCTTACGCATTTTTGTTTCCTGACGGGTTTCGCAATCCACCCAGCGGACTGGACCCACGTCTGAGATCCGCGGCGGACCTCTACAACATGGCGATACCATCTGCGGTCGGACAGAGAGCCGGAGCGATCAACCCCGCGGGCCGCTCCTTCTCTTTCCACCTTGGGAACCTCACGCTCGATTTCGATCCCCAAAGCCTCGACTATGCCGATCGCACGCTTGCCAATTTCGTTCCGGCCGCGCAGGTGGGAGTCCGCGGGCTGCGCAACCGGTATCGACACGCGGGAATCGGCGCGCCATTCATGGCGAACGCGATCGAGAAGGAAGGTGTCGCGCTGTCACTGAGCAGTGCAAGGGTCGCTGCGAAGATTCGAGTCCCGATCACTGCGTTCATCCGATACGAGAATCTGACTGAGGGCCTTCGTACTGGCGAGATACACGGACGCATCGAAATCTACGCCGAGAGTCGCGCGACTGAGATCGAGGTGGCCGGCAAGCGCGTTCCGCTGGAGTACGAGACGTCAGCGGCGCTCGCTTACAGCCTCGAACATTCAGATGTGTGGAAATTCGAGATCGCCGGGTTCCGACATGGTGACGAGTTGGGGATCGCTGATGGGTTGATGATGCTCGCGCCCTATCGGCCGGGAAAGATCCCCGTCGTACTGGTCCACGGCACCGCATCCAGCCCGGCACGCTGGGCGGAAATGCTCAACGAGTATCAGAGTGATCCGGTCCTGCGCGCCAACTACCAGTTCTGGATCTTCATGTACGCCACGGGAAACCCCATACTCTACTCCGGCAGTCTGCTGCGCGAAGCGCTCCAGAACACGCTGGCCGATGTCGACCCATACGGAAAAGACCCGGCGCTCCGTCGCATGGTGATCGCCGGCCACAGCCAGGGGGGTCTGCTCACCAAGCTCCAGGCGATCTCGAGTGGTACGCAGTTTTGGGACAATGCAACCGATATTCCCTTCGATGAGATCGAAGTGCGACCCGAGACGCGGGAAATGCTGCGAAAAGCCGTATTTTTCGAACCACTGCCATTCGTCGAGACCGTGGTGTTCATCTCGACCCCCCACCGCGGTAGCTTCCTCGCCGGGCGCTGGATGGGTCGGCTGGCGTCGAAATTGTTCACGGCTCCACAGGCGCTGATGGATCTCAGTCTCGATCTCGCGCGCTCCGGGGTGTTGATCACCGGTCAAGCAGCGGTCGCGCGAGCCGGCTCGTTCCTTCGCCGGTTTCGCGAAGATGCAGACGCCGAACTGCAACGAAAGATCGCGAGCCCATCGAGTAGCGTCGACAACATGGATCCGAATTCACCATTCATCCACACCCTGCAAGCCATTCCGGTCGCATCTTCAGTGCGGGCCCACTCGATCATTCCCGTTCGCGGCAGCTCGCCGCCGGATGGCCAAAACGACGGCGTGGTCGAATATTCCAGCGCACACATACCTGAGTCGGTCAGCGAGTACGTCGTTTTCCATTCGACGCATTCGACCCAGTCGAATCCGGAAACGATTCAGGAGTTGAGACGCATCCTGCTCGAACTTCTCGAGTTTCAGTGAGAACGATATGACGAAACGGATACCAGCGCGCGACTTGCCGCTATTCTGGGGCGTTCTCGGGCGTTCTCGGAAGCGTCATCGTCGGACTGCGGGCGCAGGCGAAGTTCCAGCGAGACGCCAGGTGCCTCCGCGTCGATTGAGCCGGCGGGATTCACCGAACCGGGCGGCACTCCAGCTGCCGCAAGAGCATCTCCGACAGACGACTCTCTGGCGCGCGCGAGCGCCTCTGCGGCCTCGCGAGGCACCACCCGTGCGACGACGAAGCGCGCGAGCAGCGCGACGTCCTCGTCGTTCAGCGCCCCGTCGTTCCCCGCGGCTCGATCTCGGAGTGCGTTTGCCACGCGACGACTGGCGAGCAGACCGGCTTCGTCGACGTCTGGAAAAGAACGTCCCTCGAGCGCATCTTCCTGAATCAGCCTGGCAGCCAGGATCGGACCGTCCGCGGGGGAGAGCTGGCCACGAATTTCGAGAGCCAGCCGCGGCCGAGCGACGAGCAGCGCGGCCAGCGATTCGACGCGTTCCAGGCTCTCGGTGGTGAGTGCGCTCGAGCCCGGTTGGAAGCCAATCGGCTCGAGCGATGCGGGTCGATCGCTGCCTGTCAGCAGCCCGCCGGCGAGCTTGAGCGGCGAGGCGATGGCGCCAACCAACGCGCCCCTGAAGGCACTGATCAGCGTACGGCGCAGACCGACGCCGAGGCCGTCTGAGTTCCACGCCAACGGAATGGAGAGCTCGATGTCGCCGCTGGGGCCGCGAAGCAGTGCGAGAGCGAAATCGAGGGAGTGCCCGAAGCTGGATGAGAACTCGCTTGATTCGTCCGTGTCAACACGCAGATCGTGGAGCACGAGTTCGTTGTCCGCCGCGTATTCATTGTTGCCGATGCGAATTGCGGATTCGACAGATGCGGAACCGGAGTCGACATGCCAACCGGCCTGCTTGGCGAAGGAGTCGTAGCTGACCAGATCGAGACGACGCAGTTCGAACTGAAGCTTTCCCCGACCATTCGGAAGACTTCCACGCAGCGTGAAGGCTCCCGTTTTCTGGATCAAGCCCTCGATCTTCAACGCTTCGGCTCCGAGAACCGGGCTCAACGCGACACCGCCGGCGTTGATGAGCAGATCCCCGAGCCGGGTCTCGTGGGTTGGTGACACGGTACGGTCGATTACGTGGAGTTGGCCTCCGCTGAGTTCGAATTTGTCGACTGATATGAAGAGCGACTGCGGTTCCGCGATCTGCTCGGGCAGCTCCGCCACCGAAATGTCGTCTGCCGGAACCGTTTTGCCAGCGCTTGTGTCGATGAGATCTCGGTCAGGTTCGGCTTTGACGCCCGTGTACAGCGCGAGAAACCGATCGAGGGCTTCGGGAGGATTCGTGAATACGACCCGTGGAGATTCGACCACCAGCCGAGTGACATCGATGCGTCGTGGCTGGGCGACCGACGGTTCGAGCGGGTAGATCGCTTCGCGCACCTCCACGTCGAACCGCTTCGCGTACAATGAAAGGTCGTCGCTGTCGGGGTCCTTCAGCGTGAGGTTCTCGAATCCGGTTCGGCCGCGCAGCCTGAGACCGGCGAGTCCGGCGTCGCTGTCCTCCAAGCGAAAGGTCACCTCGAAATCTCCGAAGGCGTCAGCCGACTGGATCCACGGAACGAGTCCTGGGTTGGTAATCAGCAGGTAGGGAGGCGCGTTCAGGCCGCTCCAAGAAAGCTGACCCTGATAGGCCAACGGCGATAGCGTGAGCTGGCCCTTGACCGCCACGCTCCCTTCTTTCGAGCGCAGCACGAGCTCGATGGGAAATGCGTGTCCCACGGCGGTACTCAGATCGCTCACCTCGGCCCACACACCGACTTCCAAGGGTCCCTGGAGCGTGTGAATCTGGAATTGACCGTCTTTCAGTGCGAAGTGTTCGAGTCGGAACGCAGGTGTTGTGTCCGCCGAATCGTCTGCCACTTTTTCAGGAGCGCTGGCCTCACCCAGCAGCCAATCCCGCTCGACGCGTAGATCTGGCCCATCGAAGTCGATGTGACCGACGCCGGTACCTTCGGGGCCCAGCGTGAATGCGTTCAGCTCGAACCGAGAGAGTGTCAACTGTACGGATGCGCCCTCGCTCCCGACTCGCTGCAATGCGAAGTCCGTCGCGTTCAGTTCGAATTGGTCGATCGCGAAATCCCACGATTTCGGCGGATCCCCGGCGGGCGCAGGATCGGCGTTTGGCAGATCTTCGCGCACGTCGCTCTCGGGGGCTGGTTCTTGTCGAGCAACGGGTGCCTGTGCGCTCTCGACATCGAGCGTCGCGGAGGCCGCGTTCGTTTCGCCACCCGTGAGCGCCTGCGGGAG
>JAQBGU010000026.1:0-20717 GCA_032128375.1 Deltaproteobacteria bacterium
CCGACCCATAGTAATGGTGCGGGCCTTCCTCTGTCGCGTTGAGATCGGCCTCGACTCACCTTCCGCGAAATCGTCGAACCGTCCGAGGGCTCAGCAGCGCGTACCCCGCCCGGATGGACCGGAATCGAACCGCTCTCCGCGACGGTGCTGACGACGGCCGAAGTATGGAGGAGTTCGCATCAGTGCCGCGTTTGGTGCCTGCCCTGGACTCGATGCAGGGCGCCAATTGGACCTAACGATACGGCGCACCCCCGGTCTCACGACTGGGGAATAGTCAGGTGTGGTACAGGGGTCTTGACATCTCAATCTCGGTACCGGCGAGCAGAACGGCAAACTCTTCCCCGCCATAGCGTGCAATGAAATCAGTTTCACGCAGATTTATTGCCATAACTTCGGTTATCTTGATCAACACCCTTTCACGGGCCACATGCCCAAACCGATCATTCACACCCTTGAAGTCATCGACATCCCAGAGCATCAGCACCATCGGCGGCTGGAACCGTTTCCAGCGGCCATACTCCTGCGTGATGCGCCCATCGCAAGCCAGCCTATTTGGCACGCCTGTTAGCGCATCGCGCAGCGCCTGATCCTGGGCTTCGCTCGAACGTCCGCGTGAATCCTCGGAATTCAATTCGAACGAGGAGCAGAATGGCGACTTCCGCGCAGCCCGGGTCCCTACCGACGAGGCAGTCGTGGCTTCTCGGTCGCGCTGCGGATCTGTTCATCGGCTGCGGGCTCGCCTATCTCCTGTCCGTCCCTGTCCTCTTTCTGACGAGTCAGATGACGGGCGTCACCGCTTTCCCTCGTGCGTTTGCGGCCCTCGTGGCCTTGCTCATCAATGCGCCCCACTATGGCGCCACGATCGTGCGGGTCTACGACACGGGAGCGGATCGCAAGAAGTACGCCTTCTTCGCCGTCTACGTCACGATCGCGCTGGCGGCGCTCTTCGCAGCGTCTTCATGGAATGTCTGGATCGCGTCTGTGTTGATCACGGCATACGTGGTCTGGAGCCCCTGGCACTTTTCGGGTCAGAACTACGGCCTGATGCTGATGTTCCTGCGCCGACGCGGAATCGACGTCGACCCCACCACGAAGCGCCTGCTCTACGCGTCCTTCGTGCTTTCGGCGGGGCTCGCGATCATCGCGATCCAGGGTGGGAACGAGGCGTCCGTGTTCGCTCCAGAGACGCTGCCAGTGGCCAACACGCCGAGGGTCATGCATTGGAATCTTCCAGCGATGTTCACGGACACCGCTGGGATACTTGCGTTCGCCGCGTACCTGGGATGTCTCTTCGCGGCGGCGTGGCGGCTGCGGCTCCGTGCGCGATTTCGTGACCTCGTACCCGCGACGCTCCTCGTATTGAATCAAGCGCTCTGGTTCACGATCCCAGCGATCCTCGCAAACGGAAATGAGATGTCAGGGACATCGCTCGCCTTTGCCGCGGTCTGGGTCAACGTGGCGCACTCGCTCCAGTACCTCTGGGTGACGTCCTACTATGCACGGAGCTCAGGGACCGACACCTCGCTGCGCAGCTTCTTGCTGAAGTCCTTCGTAGCCGGCACTGCAGTGGTCACATTACCCGGTCTGATCCTCGCCCCGAATCTCTTGGGCGCGACCCCATTGGATGCGGGGCTGGCAGCGGCACTCTTCTCGATCGTCAACATCCATCATTTCATCCTCGATGGAGCAATCTGGAAGCTACGGGACGGCCGTGTCGCTCGCGTCTTGCTGCGAGCTCCGACGACTGGTGCCGACGTCGAGCCCCTCTTCCTGCCGCGGCGCCGACCCTGGCTCCGCCAGCTGGTTTGGGCGGTCGCGGCGGCCAGCATCCTGATCCCGATCTTGAGCATCGTTGAACTGAATGCGATCCAGTCGAGTACGCAATCCGACCAGGTCGATCGGGCGCTTCGGACGCTCAAGTGGATCGGTCGGGAAACCACGGAGATGCAGCTCCAGATCGCTGAGCGCTATGCGGCGGTGGGACACCACGAAAAAGCCATCGAGCACTATCGCCGGAGCGTCGAGCTCTTCCCGACGGGGCGAGCGTGGGCAGGGCTGGGCGTCGAGTATCGCTGGCTAGGCGATTGGGAGGCCGCACTGAACGCCTTCGAAGCAGCGGTCGCGCTCAACCCAGAGTTCTTCGGCGCTCACTTCAGGCGCGCCGAAGCATTGCTCGAGCTCGAATCGTCCGCTTCTTTGGCCGATGCACGAAACGAGGCCATCGCAGCTCTGAAGCGTGCTCTTGAAATCGAACCCGGCTACTCGGAGGCGCTGGCGATGTTGACGCGCGCGTATGCCGAAGTGGGGCGAAACGATCTTGCGCTGATCGCGCTCGAGCGTGCTCTCGAAGACGTCGAGCCATCCGAGCAGCCTGGGATTCGCGCGCAAATCGGGAGACTTCGCTCTCAGGGTGTTGTGTCAGGCGCTGAAGCCAGGGGATCGCCGTGCGCAGACTGTGATGCGGCAGAGGCGCGGTAGATGGATCGGAAAGAGCGGCCGCGCCTCGAAGTCGGTACAGCGCTTTTGCAGGCGAACTCGCCCCGGACGCACGGACCAGGAGACCGAGATGGATGGGCCTTGCGTACTGAGTCTGGTGACGAAGTCAGCAACCCTTCGACTAGCCGGTGGCCCGGAGGGTCGGCGGCGCCGCGGCGGTCGCCCCGGTCGAGGTAGTGGCGAAGGCCCGGCGGCGGCAGTTCTCGGCCGCGTACAAGGCGCGTATCCCGCGCGAGGCGGAGGCCTGGCGCCGGCTCGGGGCAGATCGGCGCGCTGTTGCGCCGTGAGGGGCTGAACTCCTCGCACCTGACCGAGTGGCGCCGGCTCCGCGCACGGGGAGCCGCGATTGGATCGAGCGGGGACAGGCTCACGTGACCGTGCACTCTCCGGTGTACGACGGGGAGGGTTTCAGGGTGGAGGTCGATGCTGCCATTCCCGATGCCTACACGGCGCAGTGGAGCAGCGTCTGCTCCGGCTGGTGGTGCTCGTACTCTGCCACGGGACCCAGTCGGAACCGGGTGGAATATTGCACGGGGCAATTGGAGGGGATCGTAGAACCGATCGCAAGCGCCCGCTGCCCTTCACCCGACGATGGCAATACCGCGGCGATACAGACCCCCCAAAACCAATGCCAACAGAGGGATACACCTCGGCTCCGCTAGCGTTTTCCGTATAATAGGTGGGGCCACACTGGGGTCACTTTGGCACGAAATGCCCGGAAAGAACCGGTCATTTGGCAGCCCTCCGCGTATCTCATTGATTCTTGGGCCGTTTTCGAACCTTGAATCGTTCTTCGAACCTGAGGGCGATCTGTGACCGATCAGGGAGCAGATCGTATCAGCGCCGCGCAGGGAACGGGGGTTCGCGGCCAAGCTTCGCTTGGCTGCGCAATCCGGCAAAGCCGGATCGCGAATCCCTCCCGGCGTGCCATGGATTCCGAAGGTTGGACCGGCACTTGCGGCGTTTCGTCGTCACCGATACCGACTCGAGTATGTGTACTGTGGTCACTTGTGGGGGCACTCCTTTCGCCGCCAAGCCGGGTGAGGAGGTCGGCGGGAACTTCGCCCGGCTGAATATTCATCGGTTCGCGATGGCCGTCGCCGTCGATCCATCGCGCGTAATGTCGGGCTGTCACGCTCACGTCCGAGTGGTCCACCGCTAGATCACGATCATCGAGAATCGCTGTCAGTATCCGAACTGTCGGAAATGGTTCGAAGCGCAGCGTTCCAGCCTCGCCGCAGCATCTGCCGCACGAGCCTCTGGTCCATACAAGCCCCCGTAAAGACCCGTGGCCGAACCTTCGGTGAAGCATCCTCCAGAACGGATGCAGAGGCGGCCTCGGATGAGGCCGCCTCCAACCCATTGCTCGTCCACCGTCTACTCGATGGTGAACTTCGTCATCATCCCGGCATCGAGGTGATCGTTGACGTGGCAGTGATACATCCACGTACCGCGATTGTCCGCCCTCATGTCCAGGACCTTTCCGGACGCGGGGAGCACTTCGGTCACGTCAACCCGGTTGCCAGATTCGACGAGCGTCAAGCCGTGCCAGTGCGGCGTGTGGAGGTCGACCTCGGTTCCCATCGCGAACACGTACCAGCGGATCCTCTCGCCCCGCTTGGCGTTGTAGCCGCGGTTGTGGCCCCAAAGCAGGCCGTTCATGCCGTGCATCAAGTTGCTCTCTTCGAGCAGGTCGGGATCCGGATGCGAGTCGGGGTCGATTCCTGCGCGAGCGAGATTGAAATCTGCAAGCGAACTCGCATTTTCGTTGAAGACGGTGAACAGCGTGACGAACTCCCGATCCACGCCGCTTGGCAGGCCGTTGCCCCGCAGCTCGCCCGATCGGTAGATGATTATCGCGCCGACCAGACCTGCGTTGGTATCGCCCGTTTCATGCGTGTGTCCGTGGTACAGCCACCCGATCGAGGACGCATCGTGTTGCGCAGGTCCCGCACGGTCCGGGACGCCCCAATCGTAGGTATAGGAACCTCCCGGCGGGACGGCGTCGTCATCGGGATCCGAGTTGGTCTCGTCACCGTTCGTACCCGAGTTCGCGTAGGGAGCGCCTTCGCCAGCCGCCGTGTAGAGAACTCCGTGTGGATGGATCGACGTCGGAAACGACGAATTGTTGCGAAAATGCACGACGATCCGGTCGCCGACCTCGGCTCGAATCGTCGGTCCCATCGCACCGAGGTGTGCATTGGGGGCGCCGGAAGCGGGAGACCGGACCGTCGCACCGTCGAGCACGGTCGAGAAAGTCGGGTCGTAGGATTGGTAGAGAGCCTTTCGGTAGATCGGCCCGACCACGGGCACACCGACGTCTGAACTGTCGCCGACGAACACGAGCTGGTCGTCGGTAAAGGGCATTCCGGACATCAGGTTGATCCCGCTCGGGACGTAGTTCCAGTCGACCTCATCGGCCGCGATCCAGTATTCGCGAACCTTCGCGCTCGACGCCGATGCGACAGACAAGCAAAGCAATGCGACCGTTAGACAAATGAACTTGTTGCCAGCAACCAGATGGCCGCTCATTGGGGGGTACTCCTTGACGAAATTGTCGGCCGGATGTTCTCAGTAGTTTGTTGCAACCGCAAATCAAATTTTGGTAAACACGATCATGAAATGATCAAGAAGTCGAACCCTCGATGCCTCGAGGTGGCGTGACACCGACGGAGGTCAGCACGGCGCTTTCGTCGGATGGGTTGACCGGGGCGCAGTCACCGTGCTTGATTGTCGTAGACACGGCTCGACTCAAATCAGGTACACCTTCCAGGTGCTCTTGAATGCAGCGAACCGACTGTCACGGTTGTCGCGACTGGATCGCTGGGGCTTTCTGTGCGCGTGGGCGATTCCTGAATGAAATCGAGCGCGTCCGACTGGAGACCCGGTCGCGAAAAAATGAGTCTCTCTCCTGCTCTCACGCCCACCAGGTACCGGGAGCTGGTGCTCAACCGGCGAGATTCACGTGACCACGCCCGATTCGAGTCGGCCCTCCGACCGATGATCGAACGGGCAAACCTCTTCGAGCAGACGGGCTCCGGTTGCAATACGATCGCAACCACCGACTGGAAGAAACACCAGATACGTGCGGCGCGAAATTCGATCGGTCGGCAGTTTCGAATTCGCCGACGAGCGGTCCGTCACGTTGAAGGGAATCTCGGGCGAGCACAAGCTGGCGGCGGTAAGATGGTGAACGCCCTTTCTTCGGCACCCCGCCGCGATCGATCCGGGAGGCGCAGCTCGTGAACTGCTCCGCGTGCGGATTCGACAATCCGGCCGGCATGAAGTTTTGTGGCGATTGCGGCGCCGCGATCCGCTCGGGTTGCGCGAGTTGTGGATTCGAGAACCCGCCCGGCTTCAAGTTCTGCGGCGAATGCGGCGCGGCGATCGGAAGCCGGGTCGAGCCCGGGCCGGTCCCGAACGCTCGCCGCGCGACTACACGCCCAAGCACCTCGCCGATCGGATTCTGCGCTCCAAGTCCGCGATCGAGGGCGAGCGCAAACAGGTCACCGTGCTGTTCGCCGACGTCCGCAGTTCGATGGCGATCTCCGAGCGGATCGACGCGGAGCAGTGGCATCGGATCATGGATCGCTTCTTCGCGATCCTGTCCGACGGTGTGCATCGCTTCGAGGGGACCATCAACCAGTTCCGCGGCGACGGCGTGATGGCGATCTTCGGCGCGCCGATCGCTCACTGAAACGTGCAACCACGCGCAGCGCGCGTGTTATGCAACCCTCTACCTCCAACAGCACCTGCGTCCCTACGCGGACGAACTGCGGCTCAGCCACGGCATCAGCTTTTCGGTGCGGATGGGGCTCAATTCGGGTGACGTCGTCGTTGCGAAGATCGGCGACGACCTGCGGATGGACTACACCGCGCAAGGGCATACGTCCGGGCTCGCGGCGCGCATGGAGGAGATCGCCGAACCGGGCCACATCTACCTGACCGAACACACCCAGGCGCTCGCGTTCGGCTATTTCGCGTTCCGCGCGCTCGGGCCGATGCAGATCAAGGGCGTCGAGCAGCCGGTGCGCGTGTTCGACCTCGAAGGGCCGGGGCGGCTGCGCACGCGGCTCGATGTTTCGCGCGCGCGCGGATTCACGCGGTTCGTCGGGCGCATCAACGAGATGAGAACGCTCGAAGGCGTGCTCGATCAGGTCGCCGAGGGCGGCGGCCAGATCGTGGGCGTGATGGGCGAGGCGGGTGTCGGCAAGAGCCGCCTGTGCTCGGAGTTCGTCGAGCGCTGCCGCGCACGGGGGATCGTCGTGTTGGAGGCGCACTGCCCCGCGCACGGGCAGACCGTCCCGTTTGCCGCGAGCCTGCAGATCCTGCGGGCGATGTTCGGAATCGGCGAGCACGACGGTCCGGCTGAAGCCAGGCAGAAGGTGGCCGGCATGCTCGTGCTGCTCGACGAGCGCTTCCACGCGTCGTTGCCGCTGATGTTCGATTTTCTCGGCATCCCCGACCCGCAGCGCCCGGTCGCCGCGATGGATCCCGAAACGCGCCAGCGTCAGCTGATGGCGCTGTTTCGCGAGGTGAGTCAGATGCGCGCCGAACAGGAGGTGAGCATCACGTTGTTCGACGACCTGCATTGGGTCGACCCGGGCAGTGAGGACTTCTTGAAACAGTATGCAGACATGCTCCCGACATCGAGAACATTGCTGTTGTTGAATTTCCGCCCCGAGTACGATGCGAGCTGGATGCAGCGCTCGAGCTACAGCCAGATCTCGCTGCTTCCGTTCGGCCCCGACGGGATCAGCGATTTGCTGGCGGAGCTGTTGGGCGACGATCCCTCGCTCGAGCAGGTGAAGCCGGACATCGCGGCGCGAGCGAGCGGGAATCCCTTCTTCGTCGAAGAGCTGGTGCTATCGCTCGTCGAAGACGGCACGCTCGAAGGCGAACCCGGCGCCTATCGGATGACCCGCAGCTCCACTCGGCTGGCGATCCCGGCGACGGTCCAGAACATTCTCGCGGCGCGCATCGACCGGATCCCGGAGCAGGACAAGCTGGTGCTGCAATCGGCTGCTGTGGTCGGTCGCGACTTCACCGATTCGCTGCTCGCCCGGATCTGCGAGATCGGCGGTGAACGACTGGCTGCGTCACTCGATCGGCTCGCGAACGGCGAGTTCATCGTCGCGCGCTCCCTGTACCCCGAGGCGGAGTACATCTTCAAGCACGCGTTGACGCAGGAGGTCGCCTACGGATCGCAGCTCAGCGATCGACGCCGCGCTACGCACGCCAGGGTCGCCGCTGCTCTCGAGGAGATTCACACCGAGCGGCTGGACGAGCGCGCCAACCTGATCGCACAGCATTGGGAAGATGCGGGGCAACCGATGCCGGCTGCGCGCTGGCACGCCCGTGCGGCGGCGTGGATGGGGCTTCGCGCAACCGCCCAGGCCGCGCGGCACTGGAGCCGGGTCTCGGAGTTGCTCGCGCATGTCCCGGAAACGGAAGAGACCCGCCAATTGGAGCTGGCGACCGCGCACTGGATGCTCGGTTGGGGGTGGCGGGTCGGTATCTCGCGCGAGGAGATCCGACGCGTCCGGGATCGCGCGAGCGACCTGACGACGCGCAGCGGTGACGACACCGCGAAGGCGCAGTTGGCGACAGTCGCCGGGATGGCGCTGAGCAACGGAGGCGATCTGTCAGAGTCGAACGAACAACTCGAGGCCGCGCTGGCCATCGCGGAACGGTTGGGGAATCAGGGCCTCCACGTCTCGGCGGTCGGGCAACTGGGTAACAATGCATTCATGGCCGGTGACTACGACCGGGCGACAGAATTGTTGGAGCGCTGCATCGAACTCACCGGAGGGAACGTCGATATCGGGCGCGAAGTCGGCGGGTTCAGCCCCACGCTGATCTATCTGGGGAACTTCGGGTGGCAGTGCGTGCTCGCCGGCGAACTGGACCGGGCGGAGCAGCTGTTCGCGGAGGGCCGCCGACTTTCGATCGCAGCCGGAGACGAGGAAGGTCTCGCGATCACCGCCGGATACTCGACGGAACGGTTGTGCGCATTGGGTGATCTGCCGGCCGCGCGAACCACGGTGCACGAATACCTCGAATGCGCCGAACGCATCGGGAACGCGGCGTATCGGGGGGGAGCTCAACAGCGGCTCGGCCAGGTGTCGGAACTCGCCGGCGATTGGGATGCCGCGGTCGACGCCTACGGGGCCGGGGTCCGCGAGTTCCAGAGCGCGAGGCTTCCGCTCTGGGAGGCGCAATCGCTGGCGGGGCTGTCGCGCGCGCTGCTGGAGACGAACGATCTGGCCGGAGCGATGCGCGCCGCCGAGGCCGCAGCAGCGGTCTCCGCAGATTTTCCGGAACTCCTGCTCCCACAGATCGAAGCGCGCATCGCGATGGCGCGGGTACGGCTGCGATCCGGCGACACCGGCGCCGACACAAGGCGCCTGCTCGACGAAGCCGCCGAACTCGTCGAGCGCACCGGAACCCGCTTGCTGGCGCCGATCATTGCGATCGAACGCGCCGAACTCGCCAGGCGAAGCGGCGACACTGACACGAAAGAGAGACATCTCGAAGAGGCGCGCCGCCTGTACCGCGCGATGGGGATCAGCCGACTCCCGGATCAACTGGGCGGTTGAAGAGGTCTCGTGTCCGTCGATGAGATTCGGATCGTTCTGATCGATCCCCAGCACTCCGGAAACATCGGTGCCGTCGCCCGCGCGATGAAGACGATGGGCTTGAGGCCCTATCTCGTTCGGACATCCGAATTTCCCAGCTACGAAGCGGAGCGAAGAGCCCCCGGATCGACCGATATTCTCGAGCGGGCGATCGTGTCGGACGACGCGGCCGAGGCGGTCCGCGATTGTCAACCCGTGATCGGCGGATCCGCGCGAACGCGGTCGCACGCTCTGCCTGTGGTCGACGCGCGCGAGTCCGCCAGCATGCTCGTCGCTGTGTCGGGGAGGCGCGCGCGTGCTCGTGATGGGTGATTTCAACACCGCTCATCGCGAGATCGACCTCGCCCGGCCCAAGGACAATCGCAACACGAGCGGATTCCTGCCCGAGGAGTGCTGCGAGATCGACCGCTGGGTCCAGGCCGGTTGGACCGACACGTACCGCCACTTCGACCCTGGCCCCGACCGGTACACCTGGTGGAGTCAGCGTTTCGAAGTCCGCATGAAGAACATCGGCTGGCGGCTCGACTACGTACTCGCGTCGCCTCGGCGATGAGGTTCGTCCGCGACGCGATGATCTACCCGAAGGTGATAGGCTCGGATCACTGTCCGGTCGGAGTCGAGGTCGACTCCGCGATTTTCGGAGATTGAAACCGCATGACCCGTCGGCCCGGCTGGCGAAGGATGCAGCCCTGATCCGGAACCTCACACTCGCGATTGCGGCATCGATGCTGGCCTCGGTGCTGTTCGAAGTCGTCGTTCAGGCCTTCCCTTCGCTGCTGCCCGAGCGCCACGAATACCTCGCCCAGCGGATCGCGAACCAGAACCATCGATCCTGGCTGGACTTCACGCACCGCGACGAGCCACAGGTTCATCACCGGCCCAGCGACACCTTTCGACACCATCCACTGTTGGGGTGGACGTCCTCGCCGAACCTGACGCGCCGGATCTGGGGCTACGACGGCTACTTCACGGTACAGACGAACGCGGACGGCTTCCGCAATGGCGATCCCGAGCAGACAGCCGCGTCGCGCCGTCGGATCCTGGTACTGGGAGATTCCTTCGTCTGGGGCCTGTTCCTCGACAACGACGAGCTGATGCCCCAGCGGCTGCAGCGCGAACTCGCCGGCGCCGGTTACGAAGTCGACGTGATGAATTACGGCATGGCCGGGTTCGGGACCGATCAGGAGCTGTTGGTGCTGCGCGAGTTCGGACCGCGCCTCGACCCATCGCTCGTCGTGCTCGCGTTCTTCTACTCGAACGATTTCGAGGACAATGCACGGGCGACTTCGCGGTGGAGGGGCGGCCGAGCCAAACCCTATTTCACACGCGACAGGACCGACGAACTCGTGTTGCACAACGTGCCCGTACCCGAAGACGAACCGCAGCCGGAGACGCGAACCGGGGTGCCGTCGTCTCTGCCCGCGCAGCTGCGAAAGCACAGCGTCCTCGCGAACCTGGCCCGATCCCTCACCCACCGCTCGCCGCAAACGCACCGCCACGGGTCGGACCCTGAAGCGGATGCCGAAGCCAACCTCACAGACGCAGAACCCTCTGCTGGCAGATCCGCCGGCCACGCGATCACGCGCCGACTGCTCCTCGAAGTCGAAGCGGAGGCACGCCAACTCGGTGCGCCCCTGGTCGTCGCGCTGTTCCCAGGTTACGGCTTTTCGCGCGGCCAGCGCGCCGAATACGAGCGCGCGGCCGAATTCTTTCGGAGTCAGCTTCCAGCGCTCGACGTCGTCGATCTGACGCCCGCCTTCGAGCGATCCGAGCCAACCCAGGGGCCGCTGCACGGGCGCTTCGTCGAACACTGGAACGCCGCCGGCGCGAGCCTGGCGGCCCGCGAATTGAGCGCCCATCTGGTTCGCGATCACGCCGAACGACTGAAGCTCGGCGGTCGTTGACTCGACCCGCCGGCGGCCAGGCCTCGGTTCAGCGGGCGATGCCGCGAAACTCCGATGTAATCGATCAGCGCGCGCAGCGCGCGAACGGCCCGATGCGCGCTCGCATAGCAGATGCGCCCTTCTTCACGAATGCCGGCCGGCCCGGGGTTCTCGCGCAACATATCGGTGTGGACCAACTCGGTGCAGGACAGGATCGGTTTCTCCTGACGCTCCGAGCACTCGCGAGCCGCCTCCGCGTAGCGGCGATCCTGACGCTCGTGGAACGCGACGATACGCTCGAGCCCGTAGTCGGGGTAGAACTCGCCGCTCTTCAGATTGCTCGCCGACGCCGCCTGGATGCCGATTCCGAGGTGGACGATCGCGTCGACGTCGGGGTGGCCACAGATCAGGTCGAGCACTTCGGCAATGGTGTCGCGGGATCAACTCGAGCCCTGCCGCTGCACACGCGTCCGCGGCCAGCACCCCCCAACCCCCGCCGTGGTGAATACGACGACGCGACGCCCGCGCGGTAGCGGTTGCGTGGCCAGCGCAGCCGCCCATTCGAAGGCGTCTTCGATCGTGGGCGCGCGCAGCACGCCGAGTTGTCGGCAGATCCCGTCGAAAATCCGATCGTCGGTGGCCAGCGATCCGGTGTGGCTGGCCGCGGCGCGTTTGCCTTCGGCCGCCAAACCGCTTTGATCAGCACCAGCGGCTTGGTCGCAGTCAGGCGTCGCACGACGTCGATGAAACGCGGGCCGTCCAAAAGCCCTTCGAGGTAGGCGAGCGCGACGCGCGTTTCGGGGTCGGCGGCAAAGTACTCGAGGAAGTCGGCCAGGCTCGTCTGGGCCTGGTTGCCACACGAGATCGCCTTGCTGATGCCAACGCCGGTTTCGACCGCGCAGTTCAGAAACGACGAGACCAGGTTGCCACTCTGCGAAACGACGGAGATGTCGCCGGGAGGTGGATACCGGGCGACGATTTGCGCGCACATCGAGGGAGGATCAAGATCCGCTGCGCGGCCGCTGGGACTCCAAGCGGTTCCACGAGCAGCGCGAAAACGTAGAACAGACCGAATACCCAATCGAAGCGAGCCCTGGAGAACACGCTCGGGATGCTCGAAACGAGCTTGCCCAACGCAAGCGCAAGCACGATCGAGATCGCGATCGAATAGAACTCGAACTCACTCACGAACAACGACCCGGTTCGCTGACACAGTGATTTGTCCGTCGATTCCGCAGCCGGCCATCAAACACATGAGAAAACGGCCACGTTGTTCGAGACCGATCCAACGACGCGATAGTAACCATGGGCTGGTGATCGCGCTTGGTCGCGCTCCTCATCTACGAAGTTGGGCGTTGGTGCATGAATCGTATGGGAAATCACGTCGATATCCTGATCGTGGTCTCCCACACGCGACACGCACGGATCGGGCAAGAACGCCCGTGAATTCCGGCGCCTTGCCACCCGCTACCTGGCCGGGCACGCTGAAACGCAGCTTCTTTCACCGATCAGCCGAATGTCGCGGGTGGGACGGAGATCCGGTACGGAGTAACTTCCCGGTCGATCGCGATTCGAAGAGAGTCTGGCCAGCGCGGCGCGAAATCGGAGGTTGTAGAGCATGACGTCCGTCTCAGGAAACTTTCTCCTCGGGCTCCTCCTCTGGCCCTTTCTGGAGTACGCGCTGCACAGCTGGCTTGGGCACGTTGCGCGCGGGGCCAACGCTTTTTCTCGGGAACATCTGAAGCACCACGCCGTGAAGGACTTCTTCGCGCCGGCCTCCAAAAAAGCCCTTGCGGGGGTGCCCGTCTTTGCGACCAGCTTCCTTCTGTGTGGGCTCGCGGCCGGGTGGGCGAATGGCGCCGCCCTCACTTTCGGCTTCGTCGTGTCGTACCTCTTCTACGAAGTGACGCATCGCCGCGCGCACGTCGTTCCGCCCAGGGGTCCCTACTCCCGGTGGGTGCGGAAGAACCACTTCTTTCATCACTTCGTCAGTCCCGAGAGCAACCACGGAGTCACGAGCCCCCTGTTCGACCTCGCCTTTGCAACCCACCGGAAGCCTGGAGTCGTGCGGGTGCCCGAGCGCTTTGCGATGGACTGGTTGATCGATTCCGAAACGGGCGACGTTCGGGAGGAGTTCCGCGCCGATTACGAGCTACGGCGCTCACGGATCCCGAGAGCCGAGGGCGCAGCGTGTCGGAAGGAGGATCTCGACGCTGCCTACCAGGGAGCAGCTCCCGCCGACTAGTCTCGATCCGCATGACCGATTGAGGTCAGGAAGACCGATGAGCAGGATCGCGGCATCGGATGACCGTGACGTCGCCGCACCGAGGACTGCGGGCAGTTGTCCGGGCCGGCCGTACACGCGCCGCCAACCGAAAGGCCGCCGTCGCACGGATCGGGCAAAAACGCCGCCGGGGCCGTCGCACGTGCCGCTCTGTGCCGCTCCTCGCCGCGCCCTGCAACCTTTCTTGTTGTGATCGTCGCGGTAGTCGGAGATGATTGCGAAGACGCCGTTGGAAGCTTCTGCTTACTGAAGAGCCGAGGCGCGAAATAGGAGGGGTTAGAATGACGATCGACCCGTTCGAAGGTGTGAAGAGGGCCAAAGTCAACGGAACGACGCTGGCCTACCGGGAACAGGGCGTGGGCGAGCCCGTCGTTTTTCTCCACGGCGGAATCAGCGACCTGCGCGTCTGGGATCAGCAGCTTCCGGCCGTCGGGCAATCGTACCGGGCCATCAGCTATAGCCGCCGCTATGCGAGGCCCAACGAAGATATCGCTGCCGGAGAGCCTGATCCGTGGGAGCCGCACGTGGACGACGTCGCCGCCTTCCTTCAGGAGATCGGAGCCGCGCCCGCGCACCTCGTAGGCAACTCCCAAGGCGCCTTCATCTGCCTGCTGACGGCCCTGCGGTATCCGGATGTAGTGCGCAGCCTCGTGCTGGAAGAGCCGCCCGTCATCCCGCTCTTCCTGAGTGTGCCGCCCCGACCAATGGAGATCCTGCGTCTGTTCGTGACCCGTCCACGCACCGCGATCGCCCTGGTCGGGTTCGTGAGCGGGACCCTGGGGCCCGTAAAGAAGGCCTTGGAGCGAGGCGACGATGAAGAAGCACTCAGGCTCTTTCTCATCTCAGTGCTGGGTAAGGAGTTCTACGAGCGGTTGCCGGAGGAGAGCCTGGCGCGGACGCGAGAGAACTTCAGCACCCTGCGTGCGTTCATCCTCAACGATGTGGAGTTCCCGAAGCTCGTCGACGACGACGTTCGGGGGATTCGCGCGCCGGTCCTGCTCGTGACCGGGGAGCACAGCCCCCCGTGGCTACTCCGCATGACCGACCGGCTCGAAGAACTGTTGCCGAACGTCGAGCGCGTCGAGATCCCTGACGCCTCCCACGTGATGCAGGAGGACAACCCGCCGGCGACCAACGAGGCGATCCTCGGGTTCCTCGGGCGACATCGCTAGTCTGCCCGCGTGGCGGACTCGGCCGCGAGTCCGAGTCTGCAACGCCGTCGACACGCAGCCGATGGCCTTGCGGGAGCCAGGTTTCGCATTTCACATTCACGCTACCCTTTCACAGACGGCGCGTGCGCGGTTGCGCATGATTTCGGCCGGCGTCGGATCCTGTTCGAAATGCCTCAGCATCGGAATTCTTCTCTCGCCGGGGCAGCGCTTCGCTGACTGCTCTGTCGGAAGCACGCGTTCGGCGAATCAGTGCGGGGCACTTGTTGGCCAGCCATTAGAACGCGGAAGCCCGGCGAGCTTCGGGTTTGCTGCTGAAAGGCCATGCAGAACCTCTGCTGCTCGGCGTCCCGCGTTCGGAACTTCGGCGCTTGACGGCGGAGCCAAAAGTGAACGATGACCAATCAAGATGACCATGCAAAGGACAGGCGGCGTCGCGAGCGCACGCTCGCACTCGGCCGCCCAGCACGGCTGCCTGCTCGCCGTTGCGGAGCCGATTGGGACCGTGAAGGTCAGAATCGTCGACGACCCCTCAGCGGCCGGCAAGCGCACCGTGCTGGAACGCACGCTCGCAGACGTCGAGTTCCATGCAGCTTGGCCAGCGAGCATCGTTCACGCTTGCGCGTCCGCCGAGATCATCGCGGACCGCGCTGCGACCAAACCGCCACACGCATGAGTGTTTTCGAGACAGGCGGGTCTCGCCAAGCGTATGGGACTCTTCCACGAGGCGGAATGCGCGGCGGACGCCGATGACCTCCCGGACGCTGAAGAGGGGGAAGACGACGAGACGATCGGGGTCCCCGCCCACCAGCGCCGCAAGTGCGGACGACGACCGATCCCGGTCCACATCCCGCGTGTCGAGATCCTCCACGACCTGTCCGAAGACGAGAAGGTCTGCACTTCCGACGGTCACCGTCTCCAAGAGATCGGGCGAGAAATCTGCGAACAGCCCGAGATCATTCCGGCCACGATCCAGGTGCTGCGCCATGTGCGCCCCAAGTATGCGTGCCCCCACTGCAAGAGCGGCGTTCAGATTGCGCCGCTGCCCCCGCAGCCGATTCCCAAGAGCTTGGCGGCTCCGGGCCTGTTGGCCCACGTCGCGATCTCGAAGTACGGCGACGGGTTGCCCTTGTCGTACTTGTGGGTGTGGCGCGGGGGATCAGGAGACCACCCTCTTGTGCTCTACGACTACGCGCCGTCTCGAGGGGGAGAGGTTCCCAAGCGCCTGCTAGAGGGTTTTCGGGGGTACCTACAGGTCGATGGCTACGAGGGCTACAACAAAGTGTGTGAGGCGAACGGTCTCGTTCGCGTGGGGTGCTTCGCGCATGCGCGTAGGAAGTTCGACGAGGCGCTGAAGGCGCAGCGCAAAGGCATGAAGACCGGCAAGAAACGCTCGGCGAAGGTGACGAAGGCCCAGCAGGGCCTCGACCTGATCCGGGTGCTGTATCAAATCGAGCGACAGATCGCCGACGAGCCTGCCGAGGAGCGCTACCGGGTTCGCCAGCAGCACGCGAAGCCTCAGCTCGAAAAGATCCGCGAGTGGTTGGACGGGCACTGGGCAGCGTTCCGCCGCAGAGCTTGACGGGAAGAGCGCTCGCCTATCTCGACAATCAATGGGACCGGCTGATTCGCTACATCGACGACGGTCGACTTCGCATCGACAACAATCTGGTGGAAAACGCGATTCGTCCTTTTGTTGTAGGAAGAAAGGCGTGGCTGTTTTCCGACACCATTCGCGATGCCCAGGCGAGCGCCAACCTGTATAGCCTGGTCGAAACCGCGAAGGCGAACGGAATCGAGCCCTACGCATACCTCAGACACGTCTTCACCGAGCTATCATTGCAATACCTCGTAGTTGTGGTCACTCGATGGGGGGACGGCTAGAGCCAGGATCGACACGCCGTTGTGTGTGCTGCGTCACTCACCGGTCGACGAGCCTCCTCCGGGGCACCGTAAGGGGCGAGAATCTGGGCTCGGTAGATCGCCACACGGCCCTCCAGAGCAAGGTCCTCGTTCTCGTGGACCGGCTCCGTTCCTTTTGGTACCGCAGGGCCAACGTCGCTGTCGTGTCCCAAATGGGCTATGCCGGTGCGCTTTCTGATAGGGCGGTCGGAGCAGGAACGAAGAGGTGGGGAAATGTCGAATGAGCCCCCCAGAGACTCTCTCGTCACTCGATTGCGTAGCTCCGCGGGGCTGCTGGCGAACCCGATAGCGCTCCTCGGCAGGCCCCTCCCACTGAAATCCGAGCACCGACGGGCAGGCTGCAGAGCAGCGCGACAGCTCGCGGGCTCAGGGACAGCACGGATCTTTGTCGCTCGGCCGCTTCGCGCTTGCGTCCACGCTTCGAGCAGTCCGTTCGCTCATGGCTGACCGATCCACAGGCACCGGGGGTTGGGCCTGCCCGCGCAGGGTCGGCGCTACGAGACGACCGGTGGCGATGATCGAGAGCCACCGACGGAGATCCTTCGATCGGAACTCGATTCTCGCACCCGTAGCCCAAATGGGTGATCCATTGGGACGATCGCGCATCAGTTCACGGATGGTGAACCGATCACATACCCCAAACGAGTGATCCGCCGCTGCGATTTCACCTACTGATCACAGGGGAGACACATGGTTGATTCATCCGAACGAGTGAATAGAAATCGTGTACTGATTCTAAACTTTCTGGTGACACTCGTCGCGAGACGTGAGATACTCGACGGAGTCGATGCCAGAGGAGGGTCATCACGATGCGTCGAGTCTCGCGTAACTGTCTCATGGTTGCCGCATTCCTTTCGATCGTGCCGAATGCAGCCCGGGCGGTACCAGTCACCTATCAATTGGTGTCCGGATCACTCGATTCGGTTTTTCTCTTCTCGGAAGGAAATCTCATGGACAATTGCGCCGGCAGTATCGGTGGCAACTGTCTGCTCTCATCCATGACGATCGACTCCGCATCCATCACGCTGGACCAAGAGACGGGCGAGTTGCTCGATCTGCAGATTGCAGTCTACGGTACCGGAGAAATTGCGATGGCGGGCGTGAACGGGTATGAAACGGTTCTGTTCACCGGGACGAGCTTCAGTTTCACCGGCACCAGCGCCCTCGGATCTGGTGCGAACGTGCGGCCGTTCTCCGGCGCTGCGGGCGAGATCGCGGTCGACACACTCGATATGGAATTGAGCGCCGCTCTGGGGGGAGGCTGGGTCCAGGCCACCAACTACTCGTCGCCATCGGATCCGAATGGCCTGTTGCACTTCTCGGAAGGAGGAGTCGGGGTAACGCTATCGGGTGTCGAGATCGGGACGTTCGCCGATCCGTTCGGCGGACCGAGCGCAACCGTCGAGGCATACTTCAGCTTCTCGGCTGCCGTTGGCCCGGAGCCGGCCGTCCCGGAGCCCAGTGCGGAGGTTCTCTTCGCGGTGGGTTTCCTCATATTGATGGTTGCCACGCGCTGGACGGTGCCTCCGGTTGCCGCCGGTGTCGGTGCCGGAACCGAAAAGGCCTCGATGCGTCGGACATTCTTGGTTGATTTGACGGCATGGGTCGATACGAAACGCCGCGCGCCCGCCGAGGGTCGCTCGTATTGGGACTCGGTTTCCGTCGCACACACCGGCCTCGGACCCGCCGCACCACTTCCGATGATGCAGACGTCCGCATCGATCCGATAGCTCCGGGGCAGCGTGCGCGAGTCGATGAAAACCAGGGACCACTGTCTAGCCATCGAGAAGACGGTAATGCCAGGCCCAACGGCGCCCAGCGAGTCGCCGAGAACGCGGAGAGTGGTTTCCCACTGACCCGATCGATGACGGTTTCGTAGATCCCGTCCAGTAGGCTCTCGAACTCGGCTCCGTTGCGCGTGCGCGGGCTTGTAGTCAAGCGAACCCTCGTTCTCATCGCTCGATCCATAGTGCGCGGGCGGTCCGGTGGGCCACTTTCGCGAGCGCGCACGCCGCGTTGCACCGACGTGCCTCCACTGCGCTCGATCGGTGAACCGTTCCGCCTCTGCGCTCGGTCGGCGAACCGTTCGTATCGATACTCACACTATCACGAGTCGCGCCAAGTCGTGCAGTGGAATCGAATCCAGCCGGCCGTCGGCTGGTGTTCTGCAGCGGGCATCGCTCATCGCACACACTCAGCAGTTTCAGCGCGCGGATGGTGCCCTTGGTGATACGCCACAAGAGCCCAACTGATTGAATTCATTGTGCTGTTCTTCTGTGTATGGAACGGAGATCCGCTCGGATTCTCCACTTGCTCACAGAAAGTCCGCCTCGTACTCGCAGCCAAAGGACTCGAATTCGAGTCTCACGAGGTCAACCTGATGACGGGCGCGCAGCACGACCCTGAATACGTGAAGCTCAATCCGCACCACGTGGTGCCGACACTGGTTCACGACACGCGCGTTCTGATCGAATCTTCGCTGATCATCAAATACCTGGACGACGTCTTTCAGGAACCGATGATGCGCCCGGCCGATCCGGCCGGACGCTATGCGGTGGATTCATGGCTGAAGCACGCCGATGAATCACTGCATCCTGCCGCCCCCACCGTGACCTTCGCGGTCGGGCCGCGCAAAGCGATCCTCCAGCAGCCCGCCGAGGTCCGCGAAGCCAACATCGCCGGCATCCAGGACCCGATCGAACGCGCCACCCGGCGCAGTGTGATCGACCACGGCGTTCGAGCGCCGGAATTCGCCGGCGCCTTCCGGGTCTTCCTCGACACGCTCGATCGGATGGAGGCAGACCTCGCTCGTCGCGATTGGCTGTGCGGCGACCGGTTCGGTCTGGTCGACGCCACGCTCCTGCCGTATGTGCTGCGCCTCGAGCATCTGGCGATGAGTCCGCTGTTCGATGCGTCCGTCCGACCCCGCGTATCGGAATGGTTGAATCGAACAAAAGCGTTGCGGATCTACTCGACGGCGGTGGAAGCCTGGCTGGCTCCAGCCGCAGTCGAGATGATGCAGACCAACGGCAAGGAAGTGTGGCCCGACGTGAAGCCCCTCACGCTGCGAGATACTCGGGGAGTCTGAACCACAGGTGGCGGCGGCGCGCAGCTTCGCAGTTTGCGAATCGCGTCGTGGATTCCAGCGATCGATCTTCGATTCGTTCGCTCCTTTCCGGGTCGGGAAAGTGTGCCGGATCCGAACACCCAATCCCACATCCGCACATACGCGGCAAGTGTTGAGTCGCCGATCACCCGCCGATTCGGGCGGAATGGACGGTTTCGCGATGCGCACTGCCAAACCCATCGCTGGCACGATTCTTGGAATGGCACTTTTACGTGGACATTCCGCTCGACATCCGGCACAGACCAGGCCGCCATTGGCTGGCGGGAATCGCGGGTTTCATCGCGATCTTCGCCGGCGCGGCCGCGTTCCTGGGCCTCGAGCCTGCGGCGCCCCGCGTCGATGCCCGGACGCTGCTGATCGATCGCGCGGAATTGGGCGATCTGGCGGTCGCGGTGCGCGGTCCGGGGCTGCTCGTTCCCGAACAGATGCGCTGGATCACGACGCTGACCGCGGGCCGGGTCGAACAACGCCTCGTCGACCCGGGCCAGCATGTCGAGGTCCATACCGTCATCGTCGAACTCAGCAACCCGGACGTCGAACTCGAGTTCCTCGATGCGCGGCGTGCACTCACGGCGGCTCGCGCCGAGCTGCTGGCACTTTCGACGCGACTCGATGAAGAGCGGCTGAACCAGCGGGCCGTGGTCGCCAGCGCCCGGGCAGCATTCGCGCAGGCGCAGCGTCTCGATCGCGCGTCGGAAGGGCTGGTCGACAAAGACCTGATCTCGGCGATCGAAGCGGGTCGCCGCCGGGATCGTGCGGTCGAAATGGATGCGCGCTTCCAATCCGAGCTGCAGCGCGAAGAACTGTACGCGTCGACAGCCGACCAGAAACGATCTCTGCAGCAGGTGCAGGTGGCCCGATTGGAGGAGATCGCGGATTTCCACCAGGCGCGCGTCGATTCGATGACGGTCCTCGCCGGTGCGAGTGGAACCCTTCAGCACACCGAACTCGAAGTCGGCCAATGGGTCCAGCCGGGGGAGCTGCTCGCCAAAGTCGCCGAATCTGGAAGGCTCAAGGCGATCCTCGAAATTCCAGAGACACTCGCGAGAGACGTCGCACGGGGCCAGCCGGTTGCAGTCGATACGCGCAATGGGATCGCCAAGGGGCGCCACCTGAATCACGCGCACCTCCATCCCCGGCAGCAGCCCCAGGGTCATCAAACGCTGATTGACCGCGCTTTCCGATTCGATGGACTTG
>JAQBGU010000027.1:0-4047 GCA_032128375.1 Deltaproteobacteria bacterium
AGATCGACCAGTCCTTCGTGAAGAACTGTGCGAATCGCAAAACCGACGCAACGATTCTGACGGCGATCGTCACCATGGGCCACGCATTGGGGCTCAAGGTACTGGCCGAGGGCGTCGAGACCGAAGAGCAGGCGCGAATTCTGCTGGCTGAAGGGTGCGATGAGGTCCAGGGCTATCTCTACTCTCGCCCCGTCCCGGCAGAGCGCTTGCTCGAGCTGATCGAACAAGAGTGACGAGCCGATCACCGGTCACCAAGTTTGCCTCGCCCACCCTCGATGTTGCCAAATCCGGTGTAAAGTAGGGTGGCAACATCGAGTCCTTCCTCGACGATGATCGAAGGAACAGACGAAAGGCTGGGTGATGTCCGAATACACCGCAACCGTGCGTTGGCGCAAAGACCCTGACGAGTTGTTTGTGGACAACAAATACAGCCGGGGCCACCAGTGGAGTTTTGACGGAGGTCTCACGGTTCCCGCATCCTCGTCAGCGCACGTGGTGCAGTTACCGTACTCCGTCGAAGAAAACGTCGACCCGGAAGAGGCGTTCGTCGCCTCGATTTCCAGCTGTCACATGCTGTTTTTCTTGGCTATCGCAGCCAGACGAAAGTTCGTCATCAATAAGTATGTCGATCACGCAGTCGGTGTGATGGAGATCGACGGCGATCGAAAAATGTCGATGACCAGGGTGACGCTGCATCCGCAGGTCGAATTCATCGGCGAGAGGCAGCCCACCTACGCGCAGCTTGAAAAAATGCACCACCAATCGCATGAGCAGTGCTACATCGCCAACTCGGTGAAGACCGCAGTCACTACCGAATTTCAACTCTGACAAAACTCACGAGTTATTCGTGGTGAGTCGCCAGAAGAACTCGGCGCGGGCGGTCCGGGTTATGCGGCTTGAGGTTCGCGAACTCGGTCGCGAACCAGGTTCCGTAGTGCAGCTGCCGTGCGGGTCAGACCGTTGAAGTCCAGCCCCCATCCGCGGGCCGGTGCCGGACGCTCGAGGCCCTCGAGGATCTCGCCGATCAACGTGTCGGGAGTCGCCTTTTCAGCTTCGAGATAGCGCATCACTCCGCGCTCGGCAAGGACTTGCGCCCGTACCTGCTGTTCCTTGCGCGGAAACGTTCTCGGTATGATCAACGCCTTGGCACCCGCCGACGCCAATTCGCAAACCGTGTTGTACCCACCCATGGCGACGACGAAGTCGGCCGCCTCGAACAGGTCGGGCATCTCCGGCATGTATTCAAGCATCGATAGGCCTGGCAGTGGCTCGGCCCACGACAGAAAGCGCTTCCGGCTGGACGCGCTCATCAGCGGCCCGGTGACAGCGACAACCTCGAAGGGAAGACGTGCGCCGAGTCGTTCATAAGCTTCGCAGAACCGTTCCATCACCGAGTCACCGTCGCCGCCACCACCAAGAGTCAAGGCAACGAGTCGTCCGGTTCGCGGAGCAAAGCGTTGCTTGAGGTAGCGCGAGGCGTCGGCGTTTCCGTGACGTGGAATGTATCCGACGAAGTGGACCTTGCTTGCCACATCCGCGGGGATTTCATAGGCCTCGATCGGATCGAAGACATCTTGTTGGCCGTAGACAAATATCTCGTCGTAGTAGCGCCGCAGCGCCTCGATCACGCCGTCTTGCTTCCAGGCGGCCCTGACAGCCGTCGGTTCGTCGATGACGTCGCGCATGCCCAGAACGCGATAGCAGCGATCGGTTCGTTGACCGAGCTGCTGCAGGGTCGGGAGAATCTCTCCGCGCAGTCCGAGCGGAGAATGGTCGACGACCATGATTTCGGGCCGATAGAGCGCGGTCGCCTGCTCGATCATTCGAGTTCGGATGCCCACCGTGGTGTCGATGTGAAGCTCGGGGTTGCGAGAAACGTACTGGCCTCCGGAGTCCTTGGTAACCGGCGGGAGCGTCAGATAATTGCAAGCGCGTGGATAGTCGAAGTAGCCCGCCAGCGGGGCACCGGTCAGCAGCAGGGCGGACGCGCCAGGTTCGTCGTTGAGCAGCGCTTCGGCAACCGAGGTGCTTCTTCTGACGTGTCCAAGGCCGTAGGAATCTGGGCTGTAAAAAAGGGCTTTCACGGTCGCTCCGGCTGGTGTCTTGTAACGCAGCAGAGGAGTTGGACCGACGGGGGTTGATACAGAAACTCCCGAAATTATTGAAAAAACACCGATTAGAAGGCCTGTGATAGGGCGTCCACGCGGCCGGCGCGGTAATGGTCGGATAGCTCTCGAGCTGTTTCCGAACTTTGGCGATGTCGATCTCGAAACCGGCCGTGAACGCTCGCTCGGTTGACTCGCCCATGCCGAGCCTTTCCAGGTACCAGTTCAGCTTCTCACGCAGTCCGGGCTCGGCGCCGTAGATGTAGTGCTGCATGAGCCACGACTGGGCGTAGAATACGCTGCGGTGTTCCGATTCGTTGGTAGGCCGAGGAATTGGTTGTCGTGCGCAGCAGCTCCGGTATCGGTAGGTAACCCTTGGTCACGCGCGTTTGCGAGTGAGTCATGAAGGGCCGGCCGATGGTGAGTACGCTCTCGAGCCGCCCAAACCTACTGTAGTACTCGGCGATCTCGTCATCGAGCCACGTCGGAATCTCGGGCATGGGGTTGTTCAGGAAGTAGTGGAGATACTCGTGGAACACGACGCTCGCACTGTGACGGCCGGGCTGGGATGCGAGGCCGATGAGGTTGCTGTCCTCGTCTGTGACGAACTGGCCGGCAAGTTCGACGCCTGAAGCGCCCTGTCGAAAGCCATCTGACGGGGAGGCCCCGATCTTCGCGTGTCCCGTCTAGGGCCGTTCCTTTCGCGCCGGGGTGCCGGTTTGCCTCGGGGGCCTGGCGAACCTTATATTGCGATTTGTGTTAGCCAGCAGCAGCTCTGCCTGTCCTGGAGGCCAGAAACATGATCGAGAATTTCGTTAAAGTCGACTCCCAACCGCGCACGGTGGGAATCGGACAGGCCATCAGGGGTGTCATTCTCGAGATCAAACTCCACCTGCTGCACGGCCGAGGTATGCGCCAGGCGGGCAAATTTCACGGTCGCACCGACCTGAAGTTGAATATGGGCTGCGGGAACAACACCAAGGAAGGCTGGGTCAACTGCGACATGCGGCGAAAGGCCGACATGATGCTGGACCTGCGTCGCCCGCTACCGCTACCCGACAACTCCTGTGTCATGATCTATTCCGAGCACTTCTTCGAACATCTCGACCATCCTGGCGCCGCTGACCGATTTCTTGAAGAGTGTGTCCGCGTGCTACGGCCCGGAGGGGTCTTCAGTGTCGTCGTGCCGGATATCGAGCTCGTGCTGCGTTCGACGGTTCTCGGCGGCACCGATGAGTACTATGCCCAACAAGACAGGTACAACCCGTCCTGGTGCGAGACTCAGATGGAACACGTGAACCACATTTTTCGACAGAACGATGAACACCGTTTTTGCTACGACTTCGAGACGCTTTCGAAGGTGTTGAAGAACGCCGGCTTTGCTCAGATCCGGCGCCGCGAGTTTGACCCGGCACTTGACGACGAACGTCGGCTTGTCGGATCTCTCTACGCCGAGTGCAAAGTTCCCGAGATCGCCAGTTCATCCCTCGACGCCCAAAGTTTCAAAGAAGGACCCGAAGCCAATCGGGTTAGCCTGGCCCGGACCTAGCGGCCCTACGGCGGATCCTGCCCAACGTGGCTCGAACATTGTTGCTTTCGTAGGCATGAAACCGGGCTTGGGGCGGACTTGGGATTTGCGGGATCGCTCCAGCGTGACTCGACAGGTGGATGCGGACTGCTCTCGTCGGGTCAGTAGGCGTTTCGCAACCGGTGCCGACGGTTTCGTCCCACCGCCTCGGTCGTGAGGTCGCGTCGATAGACCAACTCCCATGACGGAGGGACGGGGATGCGCCATGGAAACAGTCGCTGCGCCAGCACCTGACTCCAGCGCCAGGGAGCCGAAGCCAGGCCGATGCGCATCGCCGGGGTCTCGCGGCTGGGCCGCCGTTCCGTCCGTGCCTTGACGAAGTTTCGCCAGATCGCGAGCAGAAAGGCGCGCTCC
>JAQBGU010000028.1:0-20014 GCA_032128375.1 Deltaproteobacteria bacterium
GCTTGTCGCGATCGCTTTCGGCAACCACGCACAGGACGGCAGCATCGTCCGATTCGATCTTGGCTACGACCTCCGGGATTCACTGGTGCTCGGAGCTGGGATACTGCTGTTCCAAGACGGTGATCGGATTCCATTCAACACGATCTCCCAAAACGATCGGTTTTTCTTCGAAATCAAGTACAGCTTCTAGGAGTCCACGCCCGACTCCAGTGATCTCTTTCAACAGCTTCAATGGCCCAGCAGATCTGGGGACCAGACGTCCTGATCGCAGCCGCTGGCTGTGTGTCCGGCAAACTTCCAGTCGGTGAGGCTCATCCACGCGAACATTCCCGGTGTCGCCTGGTTGGCGAGTCGGCTCGTGCAGCGACCCTCGGCCTCGATGTCCCGGCCGAGCGCGTCTTTTGCATCGACCCGAACACGCGTGGGGTAGCCGGCTTCGCTCTCCAGGATGCGTCGCGTACCCGAAACGAGAGCCGCCTTCTCTCCGTCGCGAACCAGAAACCCGGCGACGATCGTACTGCTCGCGCCCACTTGAAAACCACCGGCCAGGAACATATCGCGGCCCGAGGCAATCGCATACGAGTAGCTGGCTCGGGTCGTCCGGGCATCATCGCGGACGTGCCACGAGCGATCGCGCATGTCGAAGCCGTCGACGCAGATATTCTCGCCGCGCAGCCGCAGCGTCCCCGTCACATGGCAGGGCTGATCGAGGTGGCCGCGCCCGCCGACGATCCCAACCGCATGCGGTGCCATCAGTCCGGTGTAGGTCAGGTCCAGTGAAATCTGGTCGCCGTCGGCATACTGAACGCGATAGCGCGTCAGCGACTCGAGGCAGCTCAGCTCGAGACCACCGAATTCCATATCGGTGAGGTCACCCTCTGGCATCGGCAGATGCCACTGGCAACGTCCGTACCGCACTCGCCAGGGCTCGTGGCCGCTCGCGTCCCAGACGAACACCCCCAACGAACAGACTCCCAGTACCGGGCGAAACAACGGGTACACCGTGCCACCGAGGCCGAGTTCAGGGACAGAGAAGCCGAACCAGGCGGTCTCGCTCCACGACGGGTGATCTTCGCCGACCGGGTGCAGGCGATCATCGTCCGCGCTGACTTCAGTCACGGCGCATCCAGCACCATCAGGGTACGCGCGTGGTCGCGCAGCACCGGCGACGCGGCGATCGCCTCGCTACCCGCCCGCATGAATTCGGCGAGCCTCGGGTCGTCACATTTCGCTCGAGCCAACGCCTCCGGCATCAGGAACCGAAGATACAGGAGCAGGATTGCGTACACAGTCGTATTCATGGTCCTCTCACCGGCGTGAGCCAGAGCCGCAAGGCACGAAATTGCCATTCGCAGCAGGACCAGCGCTCTGTAGTACTCGATTCGTGCGAGGTCGACTTGTAGTCCGCTTCGCTCGCTCCAGCGGGCCAGGTTCGCCGACCATTCGCCAAAGCCGCCGAGTAGCTGCCCTCGCACCGCGACCCACGCGAGGTCATCGAGAGGATCACCGAGGTGTGCAAACTCCCAATCGAGCAATGCCGTGACTCGTTCCCCTTCGAACAGGAAGTTCCCCGGACCCGCATCGCCGTGACAAAGACTGATCCTCTCGCCGTTTTCCGGAGCGTTCTCGGCAAGCCATTGGCCGCCAAAATCGAACAGCGGGTCCGAAACCGCTACGCGCTCATTCAGTATGCGGCGCCACAGCGCCAGGTCGGGGCCTGCACAATCCGCCGAATCGCGCGGGCGATCGATGCCCGGAAGCTCGAGGCGCTCGACGTCGAGTCGATGCAGGTCGGCGAGCGCTGCCATGTAGTCGCAAGCGATCTCACGCTGCGCATCGGCTACAGCCAGCAAGAAGGCATCAGAGCCAGTCGCGCGCTCGATCAGCAGCGCCTGGCCGGCGGGGTGAGCGGCCAGCAGGCGCGGCGCGCGTACCGGCGAGTCGCACAGCGCATGGTAGATGACCGCCTCGCGAGCGAGGTCGAGGACCGTGCCACTGAGCGGACCGTCGCCGGTATCGACTCTGAGCACCAGCGGTTGCGGCTCGCCTCCAGCGCGCTCGATTTCGAGAAGCCAAGTCGCGCGAGACGCTCCCGACCCGACCCGTTGCGAGCCTACGATCGCGCCCCCCATCTCCGCCCTCACCCACGCTTGCAGTTCGCGCTCGATCATCCGGCCGCATCCGTCGGTGTCCGCAGCGGGTCAGACCCACCCGAAGGTTCTGTCGTAGACTTTCCCAGAACCCGGGATCCGGCAAGAGCACGCGCATTGACATGCGAACCAACCCGGGCTGCGAGCGATGTCGAGGCCAGGCGGGCGGCTATCGACCACCGCGGCGCTAACCCGACCGCACGACACCCGGCAAATGCGAGACAAAACGGAGCGGAGACGGACGTCGCAAAGCGGAACGTCGAACGGGTGCGCCGGTTTCGAGCCGCACTGGCCAACTGGAACCGAGACCACCCAAAGGGGCCCAGGTGAGTCTTGCCCACGACGGGCTGAGCGACGACGAAGTCATCCAACTCGAGCAACTCGGCTTTCTCGACGCAAAAACCCGCTGATGTCGGCGCAGCGAGACCAGATGAATCCGAATCGTGTGAGTCGCGCCACAGTTGATCGAGTCATCCTCTCCGCCCTCCCAAGTACGTTTACGTGAAACACGCAGTTACGTAGATGGCTGCGATGAAGACTCATACCGGCTATAGAGGCGTGACCAACGAGTTCGGAACGAGCGCCGAATCGCAGATCGCCAGTTTGGACAGGAACAGCAGCCTTCCTTCGGCACTTCTCGTCACGCGGTCCTGGTAGCGTCCGGTCGCGTGACATGCGGTGTGGCGCTCTTCGAGTGTTTCGAACACCGCGAAATTCGCCGTCACCATCCAATCGACCGTCGCTTCAGCTGGATCCCGATTCGCCCGAATCCCGGAGATCAGGTGTCGCGTGCGACGTGGCAACGTGAAGGCGGTGTTTGCGATCGCGTAGACGCGATCTTCGATCGACGAACGTCCCTCACACAGGATCATCGCCAGCGGCAGATCGCGCTCGAAATTATCGCGTGTCACGATGCGGTAGATGGCCTGTTCGGCGAACAACGTCGGCCACCGTTCGAGCGGCCCCTCATCGAGGTATTCCGCGTACTCGGCGTAGAGATCCTCGAGTTCGGTCCGCGAGAGTTCGGGCGCCGCTTCCGATCGCCGGGCGCCGTCCGTCACAGCTCCATCACCCGGCGGTAGTAGCCGTAGAACGCACGGATCGCGCTTTCGGTTACGATGTGGTCCTGGTCGTCGACACCGCGCCCGCCCATCTCGAGCACCGCCGCGCCACTCGGGTCCGCTTCGATCCCGCGTTGAGCGATGTCCATCACCTCGCTGTCGTCGATCGAAACCAGGCCCGCGGGTCCCATGAAATTCGCGTGCCGCAAGCGCCGAGCGCGCATCGGTTCGTCGTCGTCCGCGTAGCCGAAGAAAGTCCAGACCAGATCGAACGACGCGACACCACGTGGGATCAGCTGCCGGGTCGCCAGCGTATTGGCCTGCTGCTGGACGATCAGATTCGGCCAGATCGTCTGCATCACGACCGTCTCGGGGCCGTCGAATTCCTTGACGATATCAAGGAGCTTCGGATCCTTGAGCACCAGGTCTTCTCGAAACGAAGACATCTGTGAGGTCGCGTCGCTGGCAGCTCGAGCGCCGCCCCGACAGGATGTCAAGACGCTGTGCCGTCCCGTTTCGTCCATCTCCGTTCGCGATGGATTGTCGGCGCGGAACAAGCCGAAGGTCACCAGGAACACGTGCAGGAGACTGGCGTGATACGGGTCCTTGATGTTCTCGAACATCAACTTCCAGTTGGCCGGAACCCGCTGCCGCGATACACCCAGTATGCGCAGCGCGCGTCCGTCGAACACGCGATCGAACCAGCGCAGCATCTTCTCGCCGAGATAGCTTTCCAGGGGTTCGCCGGCCATGCCGCCGTTGTCAAAGCCAGCGAAGATCACGCCATTGCGGGTGGCGACCCGAAGCGGTGTCAGGCTATGCGCTTTCGCATCGAAATCGTCCGGCATCCCACCGCTGCCGGCGATTCCCTTTGCGAACGGGACAGCGAGCAGCCGACCATCCAACGCGTAGTTCCACTGGTGATACGGGCACTGAAAAGACCGCGCGTTTCCAAATGCATGGCGACACACCTCGAGGCCGCGATGCGCACATTGATTCTGCAGCACAGCGACCGCGCCAGCGCGGCCGCGCACGACGATGACCGAGATCTTTCCAACGCGAGTGAGTTTGAAATCACCGGCCTCGGGAATTTCTGCTTCGAGACCGACATAGCTCCAGCCCGGTCCATGAAAAATCCGCTCGAGCTCTCGTGCGTACAGGCCGGCATCAGTGTAGACCCTATACGGGACGCGATGCGTTCCGCTGCTCTGCCAGAGCGACGAGGCGTCGGTCCATTCGGCTTCGCTCACACCCGTTTTCTCGCGCAGACTCGGACACGACATTCAGTCACAACAAACCCGCCCGATCGAGCACAGCGTCGAGACGCGCTTCCAAGACGGCGGACGCCGCAACCATCGGCAGCCGGTGTTCGTTGCGATCGATCGCGCCGATTCGCTTCAACATGTACTTCAGCGGAATCGGGTTCGTCTCGAAGAAAATCGCCTGCGACAGTTCGACGAGCGCGTTGTGGAGCTCACGCGCGCGCTTCAGGTCTCCAGCATCGACGGCTTCGCACAGCGATGCCACCCGACCCGGATCGAGGTTGCCCACCGCGTTCATCAAGCCGGCTGCCCCCATCATCAGCATCGGAAACGACAGCGACTCGAGCCCGACGAAGATCCGAAAATCGTCCCCGAGAGCGAGCAACAAGTCGGTTACGAATGAAAGATCGGTCGAGGCGTGCTTCACACCCGCCAGGTTCTCGCACCGCTCGCGAACCCGGACGAACGAATCGACTTCCATCGAGACCGCGGTGCGACCCGGAATGTGATAGATGAGCACAGGTATCTCGACTTGCTCGCACACCTTGACGAAGTACTCGATCAAGCCGGCTTGGGGAGGCTTGATGTAGTACGGGGTAACGACCAACAGTGCGTCGGCACCGGCACGTGCGGCGTGCTTCGACAAGACCAACGTCTCGGCGAGAGACTGCGATCCGGTCGCGGCGATCACCGGCACGCGCGCGGCTGCGGTCGCGACGGCCAAGGTCACAATCTGGTTTCTTTCATCGACACTCAACGTACTGGGTTCGGCGGTCGTGCCGTTGACCAGAATCCCGTGGCTGCCACCCGCTATGTGATGTTCGATGAGTCGCGCGTAACCATCGAGGTCGATCGCATCACCGCGAAACAGCGTCACGAGTGGCGGAAACGAGCCTCGCAATCGCGCCAGCCTCTCGGTCATTTCGCAAGTTCTCCGCGGTTGGTCGCAAAGCCCGAATCGACACCGAGTAGAAGCGGCGGCTCCTCGAGATTCTCTTGCCACAACAGCGATTCGAGCTGGATGTGAAACGGCTGGTCCTGCACAGTGAGTTCGTAGACAGGCCCGTCGTCGTTCGATGCGTGGTTGTGGATCGCCCACCCCGGGGCCGAGAACATCAGGTCACCGGCCGACCAATCGTAGCGTTCGCCATCGACGCGACTGAAGCCCGAGCCCGAGAAGTAATAGTTGATTGCCGCAGAGACGTGTCGGTGAGGGCGGTCGACGATGCCGGGCGGGCGCACGGTCATCGTCGCGAAAAAGCTGGGCGTCGTGCCGTTTGTGCGACCGGTCATCGGGTTGTAGAGCAGATACAAGCGCCGACCGCGGTACTTCGGGCCGAGCGCATTGAGCTTGTCGAGTTGTTCGACGACTTCACGCCACGGCCAATGCAGCGCGGGCGAAGCGATCGCGGGTGGATTGATGAGTCGCTCGTATGGCATCAGCCACGCTTCGCCGTCGCCGACGCTGAATGACCCGAACGGATTGACGAGTGGATCGACGTCTGGCGGGCCTTTGTCGGCATTTTCATTTGCGTTTTTGATGTGCTGCTGGTCGGGTGGCGGCGGCGAATCATCGACCTGATAGACGTTCAACAGTCTCAGTGCAGCGGCATTCGAATAGGTGAGGCGCACCTGCAGATCGCGGCTCGGATTGCTGTACACGTGGGAAGTCCAACCCGGATGGTTCCACACGTCGTACTGTTCGAACGCGACTTCTCGACCGGCGACCTGGCTGCGGCCCGAGCCCGCGATGCAGAAATTCACTTCCGTTGCGTTGTGGCGATGCGGCTCGGTGCGCTCACCCGGTCGGAGTACCGAGAGGCGCACCTCGATACCGGGCGCCAACCCGAGCCCGTCGTTGTCGGCCAGAGGGTGCACGATGCGTGCTTCGCGACGGCCACCAACAGGATGAGCGATTTCTGCGAGCCGCTCGATTTCGGCATCGATTTGCTTTCGTGCGATCACGATGGGCGGCCATTTCTCGTTGCCTGGCGCGGGTGCACTCGTGGAATCGAGGAATCGGGCTTTCGTGTCGGTATCGGTGTCGGTCAACGTCCATCTCTCTTTTCTGCGACTTCTACGACGGATCTCGTGTGGCCGCCGGCCCGAAGACCAACGGTCTGGGTTCTGGGATAGGGAGCGGTGATCCGGTGCCGGATTCTACCGCTCGTCGGTAGATCTCGGTTGCGAGTGCCAGGTCGGAGATTCCCATGCCGAGCGACTTGAACAGCGTCAAGTCTGCGCCCGCGGGCCGGCCGCCTTGCGAGGCGACCAGCTCAGACAGCGGCGTCACGCTTCGAAAGCTTTCGTCGTCCGAATAGAACGCGCGCAATTCACTGGCGAGCCGTTTGGCCGAGGGCAGGTTGTCGACCGCCACCACAGCGCAGCGCGCGAGCAGTTCAGGGTCGAATTCGCAACGTTCGGGTGTAATCGCGCCCATCGCGTTTACGTGCGCACCCCGAGCGATGGCATCCGCTCGTATGAACGGCTTGCTCGCGCGGGTGACCAGTGTGACGATGGGCGACGCGTCGATCGCGGGTCCGACTGCGCCGAAACCCGTCGCGGACAACCCCAACTCGTCGCCGATTCTGGCGACCATCGCGTCTCGGCGGTCGCGATCGCGGCCGAACACACGCACGCCTTCGAGCGGGCGTACCGCGCAAATCGCCGCCACTTGCGCGAGAGCCTGCTTGCCCGTTCCGCACAGCGTCATCTCACGCGCGTCTTGTGCAGCCAGCAGGTCGGTCGCGATCCCGGCGATCGCGGCGGTTCGCAACTGCCCGAGCGCGAACGCTTCGATCACCGCCAGCAGCTGGCCTGTTTCGCTGCTCCACAGGATCTCGACCGGGTTTGCTCCCCCCTTGGTGTGTACCCAGGTCTTGACCCCGCAGACGCCATCGCCTGGAAATGCCGCGCCGATGGCGTGGATGCCCGCGCCGCCCTCGACACGCAGGTGCGTCTTTTCGAGGTTCACAGCGCCGGCAGTCGCTTCCTGTTGGAGACCACCGCGCAAGGCATCGATGGCGTCGGCGATCGAGAGTGCCTCTACGTCGCGTTCGCCAATCCAGCGCGGCCCGCTCACGGGGTCACTCATTGTCTACTAGCCCTACGACCCCGATCGGCGAACCCACGGGCGGCTCGATCCCGATCGTATTGCAGACCGCCGCGTGTGCGAGGTAGCGACCCGTAGCGAGCAGCACACCAACGAGCATCGCGGGGCTCGAAACAGCGGCGAACCGCTCGGCCGGCTCGCTCGATTCCCGACCCATCGAATCGACGACCGACAGTACCAGGACTTGCGCGGCGCGTTCGAACGGCTCGAGTTCCACGGCGGTTGGGGGATCGAGCCGCTCTACCGCGCGAACCCACGCCTGTGAGAAGCCGAGCTTCAAACTGAGATGTTCGTGCTGCCGCCGCTCGTAGTCATTGTCGAGCCGGGTCGACACGGTGAGCGCGACGAGTTCCATCAAACGATCGGGCAGCTCTCGCTTCAAAGCGTCGGTGAAGCGGATGAAGTGGCCGAGCGCCTCGGGCTGATGGGCTGCGACCTGAAAAAATTCACCCAGGTACCCCAGGCGCTCCACGCGCGGGCCAAGTAGATCCGCGAGTTCGGCGGGCAGCTGCTGAAATGAAATGCGGGGGAGCGGATCCACGTAGAGCCTCGTTCTGGGTAGAAGGTGTTGTAGATCGTGTCGAAAACGGAGCTATCCGCAGCGTATGGACAGATGGGAAAGTTGTCGAATAGGGGCTGCCGCTGATCATGGAAGTTAGTTCGGGAGAGGCATAATCTCTAATCGATGCCGACTGACCAACTTCGCGCGGATCTGAACAGCGGTGAGGCTGAGAAGAACGCTGTGCTCGGCGGGGCGCGATGAACGGCGCAAATGGCGTCGATCGCGAATTCGTCGGCTTGCCCTCGCCCACGATGCCACGCGCGAGTCATGGATCCCATCCGTGCCAGGGGCTGTATTGGAAGCCGCGAGGCGCGCGTCCGCGAATCGCTTTCATCGCCACCCACTACAACGGCGATTTCTCCGAGCACTATCTGGCCGAGTATCTGGCGAAGCGCGGTTTTGGGTTCCTCGGTTGGAACACGCGCTTTCGCGGCGCGGAGGACATGTTCCTACTCGCCAGCGCGCTGATCGACATCGGTGTGGGTGTTCGATGGTTGTACGAGCAAGCGGGCGCCGAGGTGGTCGTCGTATTGGGGAACTCCGGGGGCGGCTCGCTGATGGGTGCCTATCAGTCGCAGTCGCTCGCTGTCGACCTTTCCGCACCCGGTCGGGATGCGGAGGCGCTGGCTGCACTGCGCGCCGCAGATCTCTACGTATCGGTCAACTCGCACCCAGGCAGACCCGACGTGATCACCAAGTGGCTCGACCCGTCCGTGACCGACGAAACCGACCCGACCGCGACCGATCCCGCCCTCGACGCATTCGACCCGAGCAATGGTCCGCCCTACTCGGCTGAATTCATCGCGCGCTACAGGCTCGCGCAGGTCGAGCGCAATCACCGCATCACCCGTTGGGCGCAGCGCGAGCTCGAACGGCTCGCGAAATCCAATGTGCCCGACCGAATCTTTCCGCTGTTTCGGTGCTGGGCTGATTTGCGCTTCATGGACCCGGCGATCGACCGCTCCGATCGGAAGTGTCCTGCGTGTTATTCGGGCGATCCGGCGCGGGCAAACCGCGGACCCTTCGGTCTGGGCCGCGCAAACACGCTGCGTACATGGCTCTCGATGTGGAGTCTCCAGCACAGCGAGGCGCGCGCGGAACTCCATCTTCCGAAGATCCGCGAGCCCGCGCTCGTTGTGCAATCGATGGCCGATACCGGTGTATTCCCCAGCGATGCGAAGATCCTCTACCAGCTGCTGGGTTCGGAAGACAAACAACTCGAGTTGATTCCGGGTGCCCACTACTTCGAAACCGATCTGCGCGATCGCGAGCACGTGGCCGACTTGATCGCGGGCTGGATCCGCCAGAGGACCGATTGATGGCCAAAGTCGCAATCATCTATCACAGCGGCTACGGCCACACCGCGCGTCTGGCCACGAGTGTCTTTGAAGGAGCGAAAGCGATCGACGGCGTGAGCGCAGCGCTGATCCGAGTAGAAGAACTGCCGGAGCGGCTTGCGGAGCTGAACGCCGCGGACGCGATCATTTTCGGCACGCCCACCTACATGGGAAGCGCGTCGGCACCCTTCAAGGCCTTCATGGACTCGACCAGCATCATCTTTGCCGGCATGGGCTGGCGGGACAAGCTCGCGGCGGGTTTTACCAACTCGGCCGCCTACAACGGCGACAAGCTCAGCACGTTGAGCCAACTCGGCGTCTTCGCCGCTCAACACGGAATGATCTGGGTCAGCCTGGGACTCCCGCCGGGGAACAACTCGACGCAGGGTTCCCCCGACGACCTCAATCGGCTCGGTGCGTCACTCGGAGCCATGGCTCAGTCCGACGCCGACGCGCCACCCGACGTCGCGCCACCGAGTTCCGACCTCGAAACGGGTCGCCATCTCGGACGCCGCGTCGCCCAAGCTGCTCTACGGTGGGCCGGCTGATAGGGCAATCCAGTGGCGGCACCACTTCGAGGAGCGCGGCCCCCACCCGATCGATCGCGCCAACAATCATTTGGGCTCACACGGGAGTGTTCATTCCATGGGTAACTACAGCAGGGTTTTCAGTCGGAGTCTCACCCGCGCGGTCGCAGCGGACCCGGATCGGTTCTTTTCCCAATTCTACGACCGCTTCATTCCCTCGAGTCCGGAGGTCACGGCACTTTTCGAAGGCGTCGATATGAAGAGACAACGAAAAATTATCGAGGCATCACTGGCATACATGTCTGAGTTCGCCGCATTTCTGACCAAGACCGACCCGCTCGAACGCCTGGCCGAGCGCCACAGCCGGCGGGGAATTGACGTAGCCCCGGCTCTCTACGAAGTCTGGCTCGACATGCTCGTCGAGACGGTCCGGGAATCGGACCCCGAGTACAGCGATGAAGTCGGCCTGGCCTGGCGCGTGGTGATGTCGCCCGGCATCGCGTTCATGAAGGCGCACTATTGATCGCGCAAGTGTGGAACCGGGCGATGCCCCCAGCGAGTGAGAATACTTCTCGCGAACATGCGCGAGTGATAGATCGATCGTTACACGATGACGCACCGCTCATCGGAATCTGCACGACGAGAACCGACAGAGATCCGATATGCGGGTTCCATTTTCCCATTCACTTTCACTACATCCTGGCGGGCTCCGTCGGGCTCATCTTTCACCAGGCCGAGGAATGCAAGCGACTCATCGGCGCCGACCCCTTCGACGAAGCCATCGTCGAAGAGCACGCGCGAGCGGTCGAGTACCTCTTCCTCGGGCCACCGGATCAGGAGAAGCCATGAAACTCGTCACTTTCAGTTATCAAGATACAATGCGATTGGGTGTCATCGATGGAGACGAAGTCGTCGATGTCTGTGCCAACGACTCGAATCTCCCGAAGGACATGCTGTCCTTGCTGGAAGCGGGCACAGCTGCGCTCGAAGACGTGCAGGCCGCGAGTCGTGGCGGTGCGCGCATTCCCCTCGCCGATGTTCGCCTCGAAGCACCGATCGCCCGACCTCCCAAGTTCTTCGGAATCGGCTTGAACTACGCCGATCACGTCGCGGAGTCGGGAATGGAGGTGCCCGCGCACCCGACCGTGTTCAATAAGCAGAGCACCTGCGTCGTAGGACCGTACGACGAGGTCCACATACCCCGCGCCTCCCATGTCGTCGACTACGAGGGCGAACTCGGCTTCGTGATCGGGCGCCGCTGTCGTCACGTCTCCCGACAAGACGCACGCGAAGTCATCGCGGGCTACACCGTCGTCAACGATGTGACGGTCCGCGATTGGCAGCTACGCATTCCCACCTGGACGATTGGAAAGTCCTTCGACACCCACGGCCCGATCGGCCCCTGCATCGTGACAGCCGATGATCTCCCCGACCCCCACCAGCTGGCGCTGCGCACCTGGGTGAACGGCGAGCTGCGCCAGGAATCGAATACAAAAGAACTCATCTTCGATTGTTTCACCCTCGTCGAACATCTTTCCACTGCGTTTACGCTCGAACCGGGTGACGTGATCGCAACCGGAACCCCGTCGGGCGTCGGGATCGGCATGAAGCCGCCCAAGCTCCTGAAAGCGGGCGACAGTGTGCGCATCGAAATCGAAGGCATCGGCGCGATCGAGAATGTGTTCGTCGACGAGCCGGCCGACACTGCTTTCATCGCGTAGTACCGCGGGTAGTACCGCGGGGAGTACCGTTGGCAGTACCATGGGGTAGTACCATGGGTGGTGTCGACGACTGAGGAATTCCAATGATCAAAGTGAAGGACATCGCATACGCACGCTTCGGCGCACCGGATCTCGACCAGATGGAACGCTTCACCGCCGACTTCGGTCTCGTGACGGTTCACCGCGACGACGATCGGCTCTACACGCGGGGCACCGACCCTGCTGCGTATATCCATGTCACGCTGCGCGGTGAGCCGGGTTTCAAGGGAATGGCGTTCGAAGCGGAGAACGCGAGCGATCTCGATGCGGCTGCAAAGCTCGAGGGTGCATCTGCGGTCGAGAAACTCGACGCACCCGGGGGAGGACGAAGTGTCCGTTTCGTCGACCCCGATGGATTCGAGGTCGAGGTGGTTCACGGCCGCCAGCCGCTTCCCGCTCTTCCGGTTCGCCGTGCAGCGCCGTTGAATTTCGGAAGCGATCGACGCCGCAAGGGGCGACTGCAGCGTGTCCAAGCCGGACCCTCCAGCGTCAAGCGGATCGGTCACGCGGGACTCATGGTCAGCGACTTCCGGCGCAGCCAGGATTGGTACCAGAGCCGTTTTGGATTCCTGTCCTCTGACGAGATCTACCTCGGAGCGCCTGAGCAGGTCATTGGCGCCTTCATGCGCTGCGATCGCGGACAGGAGTTTGTCGATCACCACTCACTCGTCTGCTTCGCCCCTCCGGGCGCCGAGCCCGGACTCGACCACATCTCGTTCGAAGTCGAGGATTGGGATGCGGTCATGGTCGGTCACGAGCACCTGAAGGCCGCCGGCTACGAACACAAGATGGGTGTCGGTCGACACATTCTGGGATCGCAGGTCTACGACTACTGGAGGGACCCATGGGGCCACGTCGTCGAGCATTTCACCGATGGCGATCTGCTCGATGCCAGTGCCGCCACCAGCAGCGGAGACCCGTCGGTAGCGCTGGGAACGCAATGGGGAGTGATGAATCCCTGATCCGGAGGATTGGCTCGCCTCCCCGCTGGCGGTGTATTTCCGTGGTCCGAAGCGCGTCAAATTCGAAGTCGTACATATGCCGCTGGCCGAGCAGCTGGCGACTGCGTGGAAGACGTTGCAGATGGGTGAGGCGCGATCTCGGGTGTGGCACGTCGAAGCAACGGATGTCGACAACGACAACGAACTGTAGCTGAATGCGCATCTTCTTTACCTTTGCGGGTGGTCGCGGTCACTTCGAGCCACTCATTCCGGTCGCTCGCGCCGCTGCCGAGGCGGGCCACAGTGTCATTTTCGGATGCGGTCCGTCGCTGGTATCGATGGTTGAGGCAGCGAATTTCAGCGTCCTCGTGATGGACACGGGCCCGAGCAGCCCACGCGTACGGATACCTCTGCGCCCCGTCGACCCTGACCGGGAAGACCGAGACCTCCGCGATCGCTTCGCGCGTCGCGCCGCGCGGAGCCGGGTGCCGCATGTCATTGCGTTGTTGGCAGAGTGGCAGCCCGACGTCCTGGTGTGTGATGAGACGGATTTCGGCGCCATGGTTGCGGCCGAGCGACTCGGACTGTTGTATGCGACGGTGCTAGTCATCGCCGCCGGATCCTTCGTGCGGCCCGAGGTCGTGGGCGCCGCACTGAGCGAGCTGCGCGCCGAGCACGGTCTGCCGCCGGACCCCGAACTGGGTATGCTCAGCCGCTATCTGGTGCTGTCGCCCTTCCCACGCAGTTTCCGCGACCCCGCCTACCCCCTGCCGGCTACCGCACACGGCTTTCGCCCGACGCTGCGGGCTGCTCCCGCCCAGGGCTCCAAACCCTCCTGGTCCCTTGTACTACCGGGCGCACCGACCGTGTATTTTACGCTCGGAAGCGTCTTCAACCTGGAGTCCGGTGATCTGTTCGCTCGTGCGCTCGCTGGATTGCGCGGGTTATCAGTCAACCTCGTCGTCACGGTGGGACATGACATCGACCCCGCGGAGTTCGGACCGCAACCGGATCATGTTCTGATCGAGCGGTACATCCCACAATCGTCCGTGCTGCCACACTGCGATCTGGTGGTCTCGCACGCCGGATCCGGCAGCGTCATCGGCGCACTGGCACACGGCCTGCCGTCGGTGCTGATCCCGCTGGGGGCCGATCAGCCGCTGAACGCGAACCGATGTGTGGAGCTCGGTGTCGCGAAGCTCCTCGATGCGGTGGAGTTGACGCCTCAGGACGTACGTGATTCCGTGTCGGAGGTGCTCGATGATCACGGCTATCGGCGAAATGCGGAACGCGTGCGAGACGAGATCGCCGCGCTTCCTGAACCGGCCCGTGCCGTCGCTCTGCTCGAGCAGCTTGTAGTGGACAAGTAGTGGGCAAGTAGTGGACAAGCATCCGTTGGGCGCAGCGTGAGCCCCGGGAGAATCAACGATCTCCAAGAGGGATCTCGTGTTCGAATCAACGTCCAGGCAATCATTCTGGCTGTTGTCGGGTGCATTGGGATTGTCGCCGTTGGCTGCAACGCTACGACCCAGCGGCTGCAGTTGGCTGAACCCAGTGCAGTGTCGAACCCGGACGAGTTCGCCGCGCGGCGGGGGATTCGTCTGCTGCCAGATGAGCTGGCCATACTCTCCTATCAGCTGCCATCCGAGTCGTTCGAGTTGTACGTTCCCGCGCCCAGAGAATTCTCCGGCGAAGCGATCGGTCTGGTCTGGGTGAGTGCGGGCAAATCTGGCGCTCCGCCAGCCAACTGGGCCTCGGTGCTCGATCGATATGACGTGCACTGGATCGGCGCCAACGCGGCCGGCAACCAGCGCTCCCCGCCGGACCGGATCAACCTGGCCCTGGATGCGGCGCAACATCTACGCGGCCTGCTCGGACACACTCGGGCGCGCGTCTTCGTGGGAGGGTTCTCCGGGGGTGCGCGCATCGCATCCGAGGCCGCACTTCTGTATCCCGACATTTTTTCAGGCGCGCTGCTCGCGGGTGCCGCCGACTACTTTCGGTTCGTAGAATCGTCTGACCCACGCTGGGCGGCCTGGGCGCCCACGTTTCCGCCTGCTGCGGCGAAGCTTCTCCGGCTGGCGAAAGCGCGCGGCCGCTACGTGTTCGTGACGGGTACCGATGACTCCAACAGGACGTTGGTTCAAGATGTCAGCCGCGCCTATCTGGCAGACGGTTTCTCATTCGCCAGGCTCATCGACATTCCGCAGCTCGGGCACAAAATGCCGACACCGGCGTGCTTTGAGCGTGCACTCGTCGAACTGCTCGCGGTAGGCTCGACCGAGTGGGCTGAGCCACGCCGCCCGATCGAGGCTTGCCGCTGAGCCACGACCCGTTTTCACGATCCGCCACAAAATGGAGGGAAGAGCCGATGAAGAGCTTCGAATCGTTGATCGGCGAGGTCCGAGCTTGCGCGATTTGCGCGCCAGACCTGCCGCACGGGACACGGCCCGTTGTCCAGCTGCACCCGAAGGCTCGGCTGTTGATTGCGGGTCAGGCGCCTGGACGCAAAGTTCACGAGACAGGTACACCGTTCGATGATGCCAGCGGCGAAAGACTGCGCCAGTGGATGGGTGTAACGCGCGATGAGTTCTACGACCGCCAGCTCGTGGCGATTCTACCGATGGGCTTTTGCTACCCGGGTACCGGCAAGAGTGGCGACCTGCCGCCAAGGCCGGAGTGTGCGCCGGCGTGGCGCGAACAGCTGCTGCGCCGGCTCCGACACCTGGACGTCACACTCGTGATCGGACAGTACGCACAGGCGTATCATCTGAAAGATGCGAGAAAATCATTGACTGAAACCGTGCGAAACTGGCGCGAGTACTGGCCATCCATGGTTCCGCTGCCACATCCGAGTCCAAGGAATAACTTCTGGCTGCGCAAGAATCCGTGGTTCGAGACGGATCTGCTGCCGTCCCTGCGTCAACGGATCGAGGAGGTGCTTTCGAAGTGACGACAACCTCGAGATTCTACGTGACGCGATGCGGATAACTGCGAAGGAATTCGAGGAACTCGATCTCAGAGCGCATTCGCTGCTGGCGGACGTGCCTCTGCACGATGTGTGGATGGTCGAGCTTGTTGGCGGCGGCCCGGGCGCCAGCATGGTGGATCTGCGAGAACTTCTGGCGTTCGAAACTTTCCGTGAAACGAACGTCGCAGTCCGATTTCTATTCGCGCTTCGGGGTTGGCTCGGCGGACTGTTGGGATGGGACCGCAAGTCGCGCCGATCGTTCGGAGATAGCTTCCTTCAAAGACTCTCGGCTGCCGATCGCGAACAATCTCTGGTGACACCCGGCACAGCCGAAGGGCCTTTCCAGGTACTCTTCGTCTCTGCACGGGAGGCGATATCAGAAATCCACAACTCCACCGTGCATGCATTTTCGGTCTTTGCGTTGTTGGAACGTTCTGCTGGCTATCGCCTCTACTGGGCGATCTACGTTCGCCCGTTGGGCCGAGTCACTTCGGTGTACATGCGACTCATCGACCCCTTCCGCCGGTTCATCATCTATCCCGCAGTGCTGCGTCACATACGGGCTGTCTGGGCTGATCGCGCTCTGACATGAAGGTATTCGCCGGCCTGGCTGCACTGCTCTTTGCCTACTCGGCGTTCGTTCAAATCAACGATCCCGATCCGATTCGATGGATCGCGATCTACTCCTGTGCTGCTGTCGTGTCGGCGGCTTCTGTGTTCGGCTCGATTCCCAGATCCATATTGATGACCCTCGCTTGCGTGGCGGGTAGCTGGGCGGCGACGCTATTGCCGGGCGTACTGATGGAAGCGGCTTTCACCGCAACGGAAGAAGAGCGCGAGTTCCTCGGGCTGATGCTCGTTTGCATCGCCAGTGCCGTGCTGTGGCGATCCGGCGTGCGCGGAACCGGCACAGCGTGACACTCGATCACTCCACCGTCACGCTCTTTGCCAGGTTGCGCGGCTGGTCGACATCGCGCCCAAGCGCGACCGCCGTGTGGTAGGCGAGCAATTGCAGCGGAATCGATAGCAGCACCGGATCGAGCACAGGTTCGGATTTCGGAACCTCGATCACCGCGTCCGCCAGTTCTGCGATGCGTGTGTCTCCGGCGTGTGTTACCGCGATTACCGGGCCTCGACGCGCGCGAATTTCTTCGATGGTGGACAGCGACTTCTCCAGCAGATCATCGTGCGGAATCATCGCCACAGTCGGTGTTTCGGGCGATACCAAGGCCAGGGGGCCGTGCTTGAGCTCCGACGCGGGATAGGCCTCAGCGTGCACGTACGAAATTTCCTTCATCTTCTGCGCTCCCTCGAGCGCAATCGGATAGCTGCCGGCCCGTCCGATATAGAATGCACTGTGGCTTCGTGCGAGATGCGCGATCGCGATGTCTTTGATGACATCGCTCTGATCCAGGATCAGTTGGATCTGTTCGGGCAGCGCAGCCAGCGCGTCACACAAACGGCGCCCCTCGCCCGGTGACACGTCCCGGATACGGCCGAGGTTCAGCGCGAAAAGCGCGAACGCCAACAAGCTGCAGGTGAAGGTCTTCGTCGAGGCCACCGAAACTTCCGGGCCTGCGTGAACGTAGATGCCGCCGTCGCACTGGCGCGCGATCGTACTGCCGACTGCATTGATGACGCCTAGCACCCGCCCGCCTTTTCGCTGAACCTCCTGGGCGGCCGCCAAGGTGTCGAAAGTCTCGCCCGATTGACTCACGGCCAGGTACAGCACGTCCTTTTCGATCACCGGGTTGCGGTAGCGAAACTCGGCAGCCGGTTCGGCGTCACATGGAATTCGTGTCAGAGTCTCGATCATGTTCGCTCCGGCCATTCCTGCGTAGTAGGCAGAACCACATCCGAGGATCTTGATTCTTCTGATATCCAGCAGCTCCCGCGGCTGCAGGTCGAGACCGCCGAGGTGGGCGGTATTGAATTGACGATCGATCCGGCCGCGCAGCGTGCGCTCGCAGGCCTCGGGTTGGGCGTGAATTTCCTTCAGCAGATAGTGGGCGAAGCCGCCTTTTTCGTAGACCTCCTGCTCCGCAGAGACTGTCAGCGGCTGCTTTTCAGTCGGCTGGTCGTCGAGCGTCAGCGTGCGGAATCCACCCGATTCGAGTACGGCGATCTCGCGATCGTCGAGGTGGACGACCTGACGCGTGTGGCGCACGAGCGCCGATACATCCGACGCAACGAACATCTCGCGCTCGCCGATGCCGAGGATCACCGGGCTGCCGTTGCGCGCGACGACGAGGCGATCGGATTGGTCGCGATCGACGACCGCGATCCCGTAGGTGCCACGCACGGCCAAGAGTGCCTGTCTGACCCGCTGCTCGAGCGCATCCTCGTTCGACGCGGCGATCAAATGTGCGAGCACTTCAGTGTCGGTCTCCGAAGCAAACTCGTGTCCTTCAGCCTCGAGCCGCGCGCGCAGCTGCGGAGCATTCTCGATGATTCCGTTGTGGATCACCGCGATTCGACCGCTGGGGTCACAATGGGGGTGCGCGTTTGCTTCGGTCGGTTCACCGTGAGTCGCCCAGCGCGTGTGCCCGATGCCCAGCGTGCCGGCCAGGCGTTTCGGCAACAGCTTCTCGAGCTGAGTCAGTTTGCCAGCTGCCTTGTAGACCTTCAGCCCGCTGCGGCTCACCAACGCGAGGCCCGATGAGTCGTAGCCCCGATACTCGAGCCGACGCAGGCCGCTCATCAAGATGGGACCGGCGGGTTGCTTGCCGATATAGCCAATGATTCCGCACATGAGGTTCGCTCCTGGGTATTCGAGTGGTGTTTTCGGTTCGGTACCAGCGTCAGCCGTACACGAGCCGCCGGATCTGCCGCTCTGACAGCGGAGGTGCTGTGAAGCGCCGATTGCCGAGTTCGCTCGCGAGCCGCCGGAAGATCTCAGCGTTCGCGCAACCTTCTCGCTGCAGCTCGGCGTGCCGCCGAGTGATGAACTCAGCCGGGGATTCCGACAGATGCGCGAGCACTTCTTCCACGACCCGGCGGGCCTCGAACGGCGCCAGCCGGGTCATGCCGCACAGGTGCTCGACCAATTCGGTCAGCTCTTCAGCATCGCCCATGGCTGTATAGAGCGGCATATCGGTACGAAAGTCCATAATTTTACCCGAAATCGGGCAAAAAAGTGATTTTATGAATCGATCAGCTCCCCAGTGCAGCGCTATCGATATCGTCCGGTTCCGCACGTAACACCGCCGCCGCCATCGCAGGCTCGCATCTCGCCACGTCCTCGCACGTCATAGATGTGAATTCTCGGTACAAAGCGAGATAGGCGTCCGTCATTGCTCTGCGCGCCTGGCGGATGGTTGCTGTCGTCTGATCCGACCTGCGCTGATAACCGATCAGCATCAACGTGCGCGCGACATCGGCTGCGGCAGGCGCGCCGCTCGAATCGAGGATGACAGCCCCACTAGCGGAGACCACGACGTTGCCGGGATGAAAGTCTCCATGACACAGGACTTCGCCGTCCGGCATCCGATCGATTCGCGCAAGACTCGCACGGCGCTCTTCCTGGTCGCGCCCGGGCGCCGATTCGGCCTGAGCGCACAACGTAGGAAGCCCCACGGCCGGGGTTTCGTGAACCGACGCGTGTTACTGGGCCAGCACGCGGGCGACAGTGGCCACTCGGATCTCGCCCACATGCGACATCAGCGTGGCTCCGTCGACGCGCGAGTAAATGCAGCCCCGGCGGCTGTCGACCTCGACGATCTCGAAAATTTCCGGCTAGGAGACCCCACAAGCGTGCGCGGCCCGCGAGCGCTCGGCTTCGATTTCGACAGCGTACTGGAATTGCTGTCGGAACCGTTTCAAGACACGATCCGTTTCCCAGCGGAACATCTCACAAGTGGCTCCGGCCCCGATTCGTTCTCCGTTCTCGGTTGCGGTCGTCCTTGTCGTGGTAATCTCATCGCTTGACCTCGGGCCTGCCCAGGCAAAAGGAATCCCCCATGAAGACAGCCATCGGCATCGGAGGCGCGGCCTCGGGTCAGAAGGGCGACTTCGAGAAAATGTTCTCGTTCGCCGTCGAGGCAGAAAAGCTCGGGGTCGACCAGGCGTGGAGCGCGGAAGCCTGGGGATACGACGCAATCTCGACACTCGCCTACCTCGCTGCGCGTACCCAGACGATGACGCTCGGCACCGGCATCATGCAGATCAGTGGGCGCACTCCCAGCATGACGGCGATGACCGCGCTGTCGATGGCGGCCATCACCGGCGATCGCTTCATCCTCGGCCTCGGTGCCTCGGGCCCGCAGGTGGTCGAGGGGCTGCAGGGACAGAGTTTCCGCAAGCCCTTGGGACGCATGCGCGAGACCATCGAG
>JAQBGU010000029.1:0-6915 GCA_032128375.1 Deltaproteobacteria bacterium
CCCTCCAGGACTCGAACCTGGGACCGTCCGGTTATGAGCCGGTTGCTCTAACCAACTGAGCTAAGGGCCCGCAGTGGCTAGCCTAGGAGTTGGACTCGTCGAGCGCTAGCTCGGGCGAGTCCAACTCCTGGGATTCGTTCAGTCCTCGATTGCGCGCTCGTGCGTCGAGCTGGCCAGAGTCGGATTGCATCATCGCGAAACCGATCTGCGGAGCCGCCAGCTTCCACTGCATGCCGGTTCCGCAGCACTGGGCGTCGAGCGTCACCTGCGTGCCGGCGTGGCTGGCTTCGCTGCCCCGCGCCGATTCGCAACGCGAAGCGGCTGCAACGCTGAGGGATCTGCCACCGGCTGCGCGATATCACGCGCCTGATCGCGCCAGGCCGAGCCTCGACGCAGGCTGGCTGGCACATGCATTGCAATTGCGTCCGTTCGAGGGGTTTTCGGAGGAAATCGCATGTCAGCAACCCCGCTCGTCGCCGCATCGACCGGCAGCCGCGCCGCATCGACCCGCAGCCGAAGGAGTGCGTGTCCAGAGCGTCCCGGACTCCGCAAGGCCGTGCAGCTCGCGATCCTGTCCCTCCAACGCGAAGACGATCCTGCTCTCCCATCTTGCCGTTTTCGCCGTCCCATCATTCTCGTACACGGGTTCGCGAGTACGAGCAGGGTTTTCCTTCCCCTGCAACGCCGGCTCGAGCGATCCCTTGGCAGGACGGTCTTGCGCGTCAATCTGGGCGGTTTGATTCCGCTGCACACCCAGGACATCCGCAAGTCGGCGCGCGTGGTCAATCAGCTCCTCGAACAGCTATCGGCCTCGCCGGACTTCGAGTTCGCCGACGTGGTCGGACATTCGATGGGGGGTCTGGTCGCCGCATACCTGCTGAAGTTCCTGGATCGGGGAAAGTGCATTCGTCGGGTCGTCACGTTAGGCACGCCTCACCGGGGAACACCCAGCGCGGTGGCCGGCGTCGTGTTGCTCGGTCTTTTCAACCGAGCGGTCTGGCAGATGCTCCCGGGCTCTCGGCTGATTCGAGAACTCGAACAGGCCCCTCTGCCGGAAGGTTGCGACCTCGTTTCCATCGCGGGGGCGGAGGACTCCCTCGTACCCCGAGGCTTCACAACGGTCGTGACGCGCCCGGGACACGGCAATGAGGAGGTCGGCGGAGCGAATCACTGGGAGCTCCTGTTTGCGACCCCGGCATTCGATCAGATCCGGGCCGTTCTGGCGTGCGAGCCGAAGGGCCTGGATCGAGGCGGCCAAAGCTTCGGGTATGCGGCGCCGCGAACCGGGTTCGCCGGCTCCGAGCTCGGCGAGCCCTTCCCTCGAGCGTTCTAGACCCGCGAATCCCGAACACCGCAGCGAGGGTAGTACCGGGACAGTTCCGGGGCAGTCCTGGGGGTGTTCGCGGCCAGGACTGTCCGGACCGGGCCAGCACGGGGAAAAGCTTCTGCCGAGTTCTGAGAATTTCTCGCAATGCGCCCTAGAATCTCGCCATGTCGAACAGCAATCCTTCTCACTGTATTGCGGTCATCGGGGGCGCGGTGGCCGGGGCCGAAGTCGCTGGAAAACTCGCCGAGGCGGGCTGCGAGGTGGTCGTCTTCGATCAGAACCCGAGGCCCTACGGGAAGATCGAAGATGGGCTTCCCCGCTGGCACGTTGCGCTTCGCAACAAGGAGTATTCGGCCATCGGAGAACGGCTCACGCAGCCGGGGGTTCATTTCGTCCCGCTGACCCGAATCGGCGCTGACATCGGCTTTCGCGCTCTGATCGACGACTGGGGCTTTTCCGGCGTCGTGCTCGCGAACGGCGCCTGGCGCGATCGGCGGTTGCCCGTCGATGGCGCCGACGACTACGTCGGACGTGGCCTCATCTACCAGAACCCGTTCATCATCTGGTTCAACCACATGGATGACAGCGCCTACGACGGGCCGCGCTTCGAGCCGCAAGACGGCGCGATCGTGGTCGGCGGCGGGCTGGCTTCGATCGACGTCGCGAAGGTCTTGATGCTCGAAACCACCCGCGCGGTGTTGCGCGAACGGGGTATCGAGGTCGACATGGTCGAGCTCGAGGTGAAGGGCATCCCGAAGACGCTCGATAAACACGACCTGGTGTTCGAAGACCTCGGTCTCGAGGGCTGCACGATCTACTACCGAAGGCGCCAAGAGGACATGCCGCTGGTCGAAATACCGGACGGCGCCACGACCGAGCGCGAACAGAAAGTTCGGGCCAGCCGGCGCAAGGTTCTGGAGAAGGCCACGCAGAAGTACGGTTTTCGAATCGAAGAACTGTGCGTGCCAGACGAACTCATCGTCGAAGGCGATCAGTTGGTCGGCTTGAAATTCCGTCGCACGCGTGCGGAGAACGGTCGTGTGATCGCGACCGACGAAGTTTTCGATGTACGCGGTCCCTGTGTCATCAGTTCCATCGGCAGCATTCCGCTGCCCATCGAAGGAATCCCGACGCAGGGGGAACTCTTTGCGTTCACCGATTGGGACCTCGGCCGCCTGGACGGATTCCCGTCGGTGTTCTCCGCCGGCAACATCGTCACCGGCAAGGGCAATATCATTGCGTCTCGCAAGCACGCACGCATGGTGACCGAGACGATGATCGAGTCGTTTCTGGGCATCCCGGATTCAAACGAAGACGGTCGACCAGCCGAAGCGGCGGACGCAATCACCGACGCAATCACCGCACGACCCGCAATCGCCCCCGAAACGCTCTCCTCCATCCGCGAACGCACCGCCAAACGCCAACGAGAAGTCGGCTACACCGGCGACTTCCAAGCGTGGATCAAAAATTCCGCATAGACAAAGCGCCCGCCCACCGGGCACCGCGCTAGTCGTCTTCGCCTATGAACCCTTCCAACAGCCGGCTGCGGCTCGGGTGGCGCAGCTTGCGAAGTGCTTTGGCTTCGATCTGGCGGATCCGCTCGCGGGTGACGTCGAAATCCTGACCGACCTCTTCGAGTGTGTGGTTGGACACTTCGCCGATCCCGAAGCGCATCTTCAACACCAGTTCTTCGCGGGGCGGTAAGGTCGCGAGCACCCGGCGGGTGTTCTCGGCGAGGTTGTTGTCGAGAATGGCTTCCTGTGGGTTCAAGGCAGTCTTGTCTTCGATGAAGTCCCCCAGGTGGCTCGCATCTTCTTCGCCGATCGGCGCTTCGAGGCTGACCGGTTCCTTCGCGATCTTCAGAACCATGCGAACCTTTTCGACCGGCAAATCCATCCGCTGCGACAGCTCTTCCGCTGTGGGCTCGCGACCCAGCGTCTGCACGAGATACCGGGTGGCCCGTACCAGCTTGTTGATCGTCTCGATCATGTGCACGGGAATGCGGATCGTTCGCGCCTGGTCGGCAATTGCACGGGTAATCGCCTGGCGAATCCACCAGGTCGCGTAGGTCGAGAATTTGTAGCCTCGTTGGTATTCGAATTTGTCGACGGCCTTCATCAGACCGATGTTGCCCTCCTGGATCAGATCCAGGAACTGCAGACCGCGGTTCGAATATTTCTTTGCAATCGATACCACCAGACGCAGGTTGGCCTCGACGAGTTCGCACTTGGCCTGCTGGGCCCTCTCGGTGGCTGCCGCCAGGAAGTCGAGCGATGAGCGTATCTCCGTGCGGTTCATTCGCAGGTCGGTTTCGACGGCTCGGATCTTCGAATCGATCGCTTCGAGGCGCGTTACGGTCGCAGCGATCTGGTTCGGATCTCCGCCGAGGCGACGCAGCGCTTCTTTTCCGCGCAGGCTGCGGCGTCCTGCCAAGACTGCGGCTTCTCGGTACTGGGTGGGTGTCATCGTGTAGGGCTTGACGACCTTGCGGGCTTCGGAATTGGCGCGGAAGATGATGGGCCCGAGCGCCCGGTAGGCTTCGATGATCTCTTCGATACGGGGTTTCGCAAAGCGCGTCTCGCGAAGCTGCACGACCATCTTCGCATACAGCTCAGCGACTTCACTGCGCAGACGCATCCGCGTTTTCTGATTGGTGCGCGAGTTGGCAATCGAGGGAAGTTTTCGCGTGACCTCCGCTTCGAGGCGGCGTACGCGACCGATCCGCAACATGAAATCCTTGCGCCACTCTTGCGGTGAATGAAGCGGCTCTGGCGCGTCGAGTCCTGTGACGACCCGTTTGAGCGGCACCTCACCTTTCTTGAGTTGATCCGCCAACACCAGGACCATACGAATCCCAAACGGTGTTCCGAGGGCGGCCAGCTCGCGATCGTGCAGGGCTGCCTCGATGCGCTTGGCGATTTCGACTTCGCCGTCGCGATTCAGCAGCGATACCTGTCCCATCTCGCGCAGGTAGACTCGCACCGGATCATTTGCACTGCTCTCGTCGGCGGCGGATCGGTTCGAACTCGACGGCCGCTTGCGATCGACCGGCTGGGTTGCTGCGGGCACGACCGAAATCCCCTCCTCACCGAAGATCGCTTTGACCTCTTCTACCCGAGTCGCTTCGAGTCTCGACGTGCCCAGCGCGTCCGCCACTTCTTCGACCGTCAGGAAGCCCTGGCGGCGGCCCTGCGCGAGGAGCTTCGCGATCAACACACCAGTCAACTCGCGTTTCGCACTGGGTCTGGCTATCGACGAGTTCGCTTTGGGCGCGACTTGTTCGGCACTGCCCGCAACGCCGCGCAGCGATTCTCTCGCTTGGCTGACACCACCTCGACGAATTTCGTCTGAACTGGATTCCGTCTGCGCTGCTGGCTTGTTGGTGCCTTTGGTGTCTTCGGAGAGGCTCGGGGCCATGGGGGGGGCTCCTTGTCTATCGAGCAACAGGTTCAATATTCACGAGTTCATGATGAGTTCGGTCGCGCGGTTGGCTGAGTTCTGTCCAGCGAATCGAGTTCCTGGTGAGGCTCGTGCTGGACGAAATATGGGTGCTTCTCGAGCACGGGCCGCCATGCGTCGCCCGCGCGGCGCAGCTGATCCTTGAATTCAGCGCCTTGCCGGCGACGCTGTCGTTTGCGCAACCAGCGCAGCATGTCATCGAAGATCTGGGTTGCGCGCGGCTCGTCGAGTTCGTCGCTCTTGACAGTGAGCCTTCGAACCAGATTGACGGCTGGCTCTGACAACCCCTCGCACAGCGATTCGAGATCGATTGCGCTGACGCCCGTGCGCATCCGTAGCGCCGCGAACACTTCCTGCGCGCCACCCACCGGAAGCAATGCGTTGATTTCGTCTGGCGGCACGCGATCCATCAGGCTCGGGTACTCGAGCAACGACCAGATCAGATTGGCCAGGTTGCGGTCGGTTGATGCCTCGGCGGCGGACATCTTTCGCGCGACGATCGGCAGCGCCTCGCGCGGGTCTCCGCCGCTGCGTTGCGCTCGAATGGCCGCGTTGACACTCTGGACATCGGCTCCCACCGCCAGCGCGAGTCGTGCCACGTAGTCACTGCGCTCGACCGCGTTGACAACCAGCGACAGCAGTTCTGCGACTTCGGTCACAGCATCGACTTTCTCCCAGGCAGTATTGTGGCCTCGCGCCGTGGCGCGCTCGATCACCCGATTGAGCGCTTCGGGAGCGGCTGCCACCAGGGCGCGGAGCGCCTCCGGGCCTTCGCGAATCAGAAACGTGTCGGGGTCGTCGCTTTCGGGCAGCGTGACAGCGCGAACCCGCAATCCCTGCGGAAGCAGAACCGTCAACGCCTTGATCAGCGCGTTCTGGCCCGCGCTATCGCCGTCGAACAGCAATACCACTTCGCGCGTGCGGCGTTTCAGGTCGCGAGCGTGGTCGGACGTCAGTGCGGTGCCACAGGTCGCTAGCGCACTGCCTACACCCGCACGACACAGCGCGATCTGGTCGAAATAGCCTTCGACGATGACCGCCCGGTCTTCACTGCGCATCGCCCCGAGCGCGCCCGGATAGCCGAACAAGGCCTCGCGCTTGCGAAACAGCGGTGTCTCTGGCGTGTTGAGGTATTTGGGTTGCTGGTCTTCGCCGATCGCTCGGCCGCCGAAACCGATGATACGGCCCCGCACATCGCGGATCGGAAATGTTATGCGGCCGCGAAAACGGTCGTAGTATCCGTTCGAGGGCCCGTGGGGTTTTCCGCCGCCCGATTGCCGCTCGGCGAGCAGTCCAACACGCGTGCCGATCTCGGCCGAAATTCCCTCGGCCGCGAGCGCGTCGGCGACCGTGTCCCACCGATCCGGCACGAAGCCAATCTCGAACCGAGCGATCTCGTCAGCGTTGATCCCACGCCCTTCGAGATAGCTGAGTCCGGGGTTGCCCGGTGCAGCCAAACCAGCTCGGTACTGTGCCTGAGCAATTTCGTTGGCGCGGTATAACTGCTCGGTATCTCCGCGTCGCGGGCTGTCGTCCTCCGGGATTTCGACGCCGCATTCGCGCCCGAGCGTTCGTACAGCTTCGGGGAACGTCAGGTTTTCCATTTCCATCAGAAAGGTAAAAGCGCTGCCACCCTTCTGACACCCGAAGCAGTAGAAGCTCTTGCGGTCGGGATTCACATTGAACGAAGGCGTTTTTTCGCCGTGGAACGGACACAGACCGAGGTAGTTTCGGCCCGACTTCTTCAGTGACAGATGACGACCTACGAGGTCGACAATGTCTACGCGGTCGAGCACTTGCTGAATGATCTCGTCGCGAATCCGACCCAAAGCACGCCTCTATGTCATGGCAATATCATGGCAATGTCATGGCGATTTCAAGTAACCGCGCGCCTCAGTTTCTTGAGAGCGCGTTTCCGGGCCGCCGCGGCTTTCTTCTTCTTGCGCGTGCTCGGTTTGTCGTAGTATTCGCGTCGCTTTAGTTCACTCAGGATCCCGGCTTTCTCGCATTGTTTCTTGAAGCGCTTCATCGCGACTTCGAAGGGCTCGTTGTCCCTGACCTTGATTACGGGCATCGCTGCTTCGCTCTCCTTCGGGTGGGCCTGCGACCGGATCGCCTGGCCCTTCTGT